>NZ_JAKSYG010000171.1 GCF_022829725.1 Methylobacterium sp. E-005
GCCACCGACGCGGGCACCGCCCCATCCGCAGACCCGCCCGGTCAGCCACCGGGCGGGCCCCCGAGGGACGCCCCGGGATCGCTCCCGAAGCGCCGCGGACAGGTGGCGGCTAATGAGCACAAAATAGGAACATTGTCAAGGCGTGGGGGGCCAGAGCCCATCCCGGTCGTTCAGATGGCTTTGACGATATCCCACAAACGGACTTTGCCGGCTGCGAGCGGCCAGCTGCTTGCATACCGTCGGCTTACGGAATGGGGCGCAGTGCGCTGGCGAAAGGCTGTTCTCGACCCGTGCGGGTCACTCAGCTGCCTTGGATGATGGCGTGTCGGCAGAAACGGTTGGCTGCACACCCAGTCCGTGCACCTGCCGGTACTCACGCGGGGTTGTGCCGTAGCGATCCTTGAAGCGGCGGGCGAAGTGCGCCTGGCTGCTGAAGCCGCAGCCGTAGGCCAGCATGCCGACGGACAGGTGGGCGCAGGCAGGATCGGCCAAGCGCCGGGCGGCCGCCGCGAGCCGGCGCTCCCAGATGTAGTCGGAGATGTGCCGGCCGCGCTCGTGGAACAGCTCCTGCAGCCGACGCAGGGACACGCCGACCGCGGCGGCGAGCTGCGGTGGATCGAGGGTGGCGTCACCCGAGTGAGCCTCGACGTAAGCCTTGGCGCGTTGGACCGTAGCGTTGCCGTGGACGGAGCGGGGCACCTCCTGCGCTATCCGTTCGGCGAGACCGGCCACGACCAGATCGATCCCAATCGACGCCATGCGCGCCGCGCTGTCGGGACTGAGCCGATCTCCTACGCGGATCAATTCCTGGACGTAGGTGCTCGCGAGCGTCGTAGAGGCGAGGTTGGCCTCGACCGCGAGGGCAGTGAACAAGTGAGACGGGCCCAGTACATTCTCCAGGCGCTCGCGCGGTAGGTCGAGGACCAGGAAGCTGCCGGTCTCGATCGCGCTCACGCCCGGGCGATGATCGAACACGACGAAATCGCCGGTCCGACAGACCGCCTCGCGCCCATTCTGCTGGACGGTGTGGCGGCCGGATTGGGTGAAGGCCGCGTAGAGGCGATCACCGCCGCTCCGCCGAACCGCCTCGGGTGTCACTTCGGCCCGGGTAGAACTTTGGACGCTACGTGTGATCGGCAATGATCCGATCCCGGCGAACTCGATGCGGCCGTGGAACGGCGCAGCGTCGAGGTTCTGGATCTCAGTCGGCACCGTCTGATCGCTTATCATCTCCCGCCATTGGCGGAAGGCGATCCTGGGATGCAGACCCTCGGTCGAGAAAAGCGGTTGCATCCGCGATCTTGCCCACAACTCGCCCAACGATGGCGGAGATTTAAGGGATTTCCCGCCTATTGTATATAATATATTTAATTTGACCTCGAGCGATAGCTGAGAACGGGCCGGAGGACGTCCATTCTGGCGGAGAGCCGGTAGCCTCAACCTCTATGTCCGCCAAACGATCGTTTTCTCGACCATCGCAGGAAATTGATGTTGAGCAGCGTAAATCTCTGCTGCCCGGTCGGCTATTCAGATGTCGGTAAAATGGGTGTTTCAGGCGTCCATAGCAGGAATGCCGGAACGTCGGGTTTGGTGCGTCGCGCTACCAAAACCGGATATTCGCCGTCCAGCCAGATCATGCTGAACGTAGACTGTCCGTTTTTTGAACGCGCCCTTCAAGCCGACCCGCAGAGAGCCCCCTCATGCCAGACTTGCTGGTCTGCCGGTGCATGACCGCTTTCGGGAAACCCCAAGCCTTGATGACACGGCGGGCTCGAGACGATACCGCCGCCCTCCGCCACCTCCGCCGGATTCCCGAACGGCGACAGACGCGGCGATCCACCTCTGCGTCGGCAGAGCCATCGAATCGCAGTTCGAAAATCCGAGCCCGCGGCCCGATCACCCCACCAAAAGTCTCGTCACCACGCCGAAGCTTGGTCTAAAGCAGAATCCGGATGGGCGTCCGATCGAAGGCGCCTCGACGTTCGTGGGGAGCGACCTTGGCCGACGACGCCACGCTGCGGCGGCTGCTTGCGGGGATCGCCCGCGGAGAGGCGGACCAGCTGGCCGAACTCTACGATCGCACGAGCCCGAAACTCTATGGCCTGATCCTGCGTATCCAGCGCGATCGGGCCTCGGCCGAGGACGTGCTGCAGGACGTCTACATGCGCATCTGGCAGGCTGCAGGCACCTACAGGCCGGAGGCCGGGCCGCCGCTGCCCTGGCTCTGCACCATCGCGCGTAACCGCGCCATCGACAGCGTCCGGCGGGTTGTCGAGCATCAGGGGCCGGACCTGGACACGGGCGAGGATTGGGTGGCGCGGCTGATCGATCCGCACGATGGGGCGGCGGCGTTCATGGACCGGAGCGCCCTCCTGGCCTGCCTCGGCCGGCTCGATCCCCTGCACCGGGACTGCGTGGTGCTGGCCTATTGCGAGGGGCAATCGCGGGAGGACCTCGCCCGGCACTTCGACAGGCCGGTCAACACGATCAAGACCTGGCTGCACCGGTCGCTCGCCGGCCTCAAGACCTGCCTGGAGGCGGTCTCGTGAGCGGCGGCGGCGCGCCCGGCCCGGGGCCGACGCCCGATCCCGAGTTGCGGGCGGCCGAATACGCCCTCGGGACGCTCGACGCCCAGGAGCGGGCGGCCCTGGAGCGCGATGCGATCCGCGATCCCGAGACGGCCGGCCGGATCCGCGCCTGGGAGCGGCGTCTGGCGCCGCTGATGGGGGCCGTGCCGCCCGTGGCGCCGCCGCCGCGGGTCCGCGCGGCGCTGCTGCGCGCGCTGCCCGACGGGGCCGCTGGGGCCGGGGACCAGCTCCGCCAGCTGCGCCTTCGGTTGCGGCGCTGGCAGGTCGCCGCGGCAGGAGCCGGCCTGCTCGCCGCCGGCCTCGCGCTGTTCGTGGCGATCGGCCCCTCCCGGAGCCCGGCGGGCGGGCGCTATCTGGCCGTCGTGCAGGGGGGCGGGGCGGTGCCGGCGCTGATCGTGCGGGTCGACACGCGGACCGGCCTCGCGCAGGTCAGGCCGGTCGGGGCCGATGCGCCCGCGGGGCGGAGCCTGGAACTGTGGTACGTCGGCGCCGAAGGCCCGAAGCCCCTCGGCCTCGTCGGCGGGGCCCCCAGCCAGGTGCGGCTGCCCCACAGCGCGGCGCCGGACGGGGTGATCGCCGTCTCGGTCGAGCCGCCGGGAGGCTCGCCCAGCGGCCAGCCCACGGGTCCGGTGATCTACACCGGCAAACTGATCGCCGAATGACCGGAGGCCCGCAGCCCTCGCGGGCCGCGGGCCTTTACGCCTTACGGCATCAGCACGGCGTTGATGACGTGGATGACGCCGTTCGACTGCATGACGTTCGGGATGGTCACCGTGGCGGTGTTGCCCTTCTGGTCGGTCACCAGAACCTTCTTGCCCTGCACCTCGACGGCGAGCGGCTCGCCCTCGACGGTGGTCAGCACGCCCTGTCCGCCGCCCTTCTTGGCCAGCGCCATCAGGTCCTTGGCGGTGTAGACGCCCGGGACGACGTGATAGGTCAGGATCTTCGTCAACGTCGCCTTGTTCTGCGGCTGCACGAGGTTCTCCACCGTGCCCGGCGGCAGCTTGGCGAAGGCCGCATTGGTGGGCGCGAACACCGTGAACGGGCCCGGGCCGTTCAGCGTGTCGACGAGGCCGGCGGCCTTCACGGCGGCGACCAGGGTGGTGTGATCCTTCGAGTTGACCGCGTTCTCGACGATGGTCTTCTGGGCGTACATCGGCGCGCCGCCGACCATCGGGTTCTTGGCGTAGGCCGCGCCGCTGGCGCCGAGGCCGAGCGCGAGGGTCAGGGCGAGCGCCTTGGCCGTGCGGCGGCCGGTGTTCAGGGTGAGCATCGTGTGTCCTTCCGTCCGAGCCCCGATCCGCGGGGCAGCGCGCGCCCTTACGGGGCCGACGGAGGGAAAGTTTCGCGGGGGTGATGCAAACGCGCGGGATCGCGACGAACCGCCCTACGCCACCTCCGCCAGATCCCCGAACAGCGACAGCACCACCGGGCGCCGGTCGAGGTTGTAGGTGGCGGCCTCCCGGGCGGCGCGGCCGAACCGCTCGGCGACCTCCACCAGGGCCGCGAGGCGCACCGGCGGCTCGTCGCGGCGCCGGTCGAGCTCGGAGGAGACGAAGCGCAGCACCGCGTCCTGGGCGGCCTCGAACCGCGCCTCCGCGTCGCGCCCCGCCAGGGTCTCGGCGAGCTTGAGCACCCGGCCCCAATCGGGATTGCGCGCCCGCGCCAGCAGGGTCTCCACCTCCGCCACGAGGCCGGCGGTCACCGGATCGAGCATCGCCAGCGCCCGGGCGACCGAGCCCTCGCTCAACGACACCGCCCGGGCGAGCGCCAGGTCGTCGGGCTGCGGGAACGGTTCGGGCAGGGCACGCACCACCCGGGCGACCTCCTCAGGACCCAGAGGCCTCAGCATCAGCGCCCGGCAGCGGGAGCGGATCGTCGGGAGCAGCCGGCCGGGCTGGTGCGACAGGATCAGGAACAGGGCCCGGGGCGGGGGCTCCTCCAGCACCTTGAGCAGGGCGTTGGCGGCGTTGGCGTTGAGATCATCGGCGCTGTCGAGGATGCAGACCCGCCAGCCGGAATCGGTGGCCGTCGACGCGAACAGGTCGAGCGCCCGGCGGACCATGTCGACCGCGATCTTGGTCGGCAGCGCCTTGGCGCCCGCCACCCGGTGGCGGCGCAACGCCACGAGGTTCGGATGCGACAGGCCCGCGACCTTGCCGGTGACGGGATCGTCCGGCGCCACGTCGAGCCCGGCCGGCCCCCCGCCCCCGGGATGGGCGAGCAGGCGGCGGGCGACCCGGTAGGCCAGCGTCGCCTTGCCGATGCCGGGGGCGCCCGCGATCAGCCACGCATGGTGCAGGCGGCCCGCCGCGATCGACGCCGCGAAGGACTCCGCCGCAGCCGTGTGGCCGACGAGCGTCAAGGTCTCGCGCGGACGCGGGATGCCGGGCAGGTCGCCGGGCTCGACGTCGTCGGCGGCGCGGTCGATGGGCTTCATGGCGCGTCCCGAAATCTCGTCCCCGCGGGTTCCAGCCCCTCTGGCGACCCCGCTCCGGCTCCGCTTACAAAGATCGGCAGGCGGCGCCCAGCGCCTCGGGGCCGGTGGTGCATTGGCCTCGCACGGTGGGCCTCACCAACCCACTCCGCGACGGCCGCACGCGGCCCGATGCGGCCGGGAGTGCAGAGAATGGTTCTCTCTCTGGCATTCTCAAGATCGGAAAATGGCGAGTGGAGGTTCCGTCTCCAGCTCGCCATTCATCCCATGATCTTGAGTTGGCTACACCTTAACGGGTGAATGCCAGGGATCGGCGGTAGCCCCCGCCGGTCCCACTCCCGAAGATAGCGCAGGTGGGACGCGCCGCAAACCGTCCGGCCCGGTCACGCCGCATCGCCCCGCGCGCCCGCCCCTGGCAGCAGATCCGGCAGCCGCGCCGCCACCGCGTCGCGGATCGCCCCCTCGACCGAATCGGGGTCGCGGCTCGCATCGATCACCGCGCAGCGCTCCGGCTCGGCCCGGGCGATCGCCCGAAAAGCCTCCCGCAGGCGGATGTGGAAATCGAGGTTTTCCGCCTCGAACCGGTCGGCCCCCTGCCCCGTCCGGGCCCCGCGGCCGGCCGCGCGGGCGAGGCCGGCCGCGGGGTCGAGGTCGAGGATCAGGGTCAGGTCGGGCCGGGTCGGGCCGACCACGACCCGCTCCAGGGCGTCGAGCACACCCGGATCGAGGCCCCCGGCCGCCCCCTGGTAGGCCCGGGTCGAATCGATGAAGCGGTCGCACAGGACGGTCTCGCCCCGGCCGAGCGCCGGGCGGATCAGCCGGTCGAGGTGGTCGATCCGGGCCGCGTTGAACAGAAGGGCTTCGGCGAAGGGGCCGTAGGGCTTGGCGACCCCGCCGAGCAGCGCCGTCCGGATCTCCTCCGCCCGGGGCGAGCCGCCGGGCTCGCGGGTCACGCACACGCCGTGTCCGGAGCGCGCCCGCAGGGTCGCGGCGAGGCGGGCGATCTGGGTCGACTTGCCGGCCCCCTCCCCGCCCTCGAAGCTGATGAAGGCGCCCCGCGCCCCCGCGGAGTCGCCGATGCGTGGCACGGTCACGGCAGCACGGTCACGACGGGTTGGCGGCCCCGGCCACGGCCTTGTCGCCCCCCTTGTCGCTCCCCTTGCCGGCCCGGTCGAGGGCCTTGCGCACGAGCCCGGTGCCGAATTCCAGCGCCGCATCCATGGCCCGCTGCGGCAGCGTGCCGGGCTCCACCGCGGCGCCGGCATAGAGCGGCTGGTCGAGGGCGACCGTGTCGCCGCGCTGGACGCGCAGCACGCCGACCCGCTGGCCCTCCTCCACGGGGGCGACGAGCGGCCCGGTATAGATCGCCTTGGCGCTCACCCGGTCGCTGGAGCCGCGGGGCAGCAGCACCCGCACCGGCTTCTTGGCCACCAGCGGCACCGAGCCCGCTTGTCCGCCGAACACCGAGGCCTCGGCCACGGTCTCGCCGGGCGCGAAGACCTGCCGGGGCTCGAACGCGCGAAAACCCCATTCCATCAGCTTGCGCGACTCGGAGGCCCGGTCGCGGGCGGTCTTGAGGCCCGAGACCACCAGCACCAGCCGCTGGCCGTTCTGCACCGCCGAGCCGGTCAGCGCGTAGCCGGATTCCTCCAGGTAACCGGTCTTGAGCCCGTCCGCGCCGATATCGAGGGCGAGCAGCGGGTTGCGGTTCTGCTGGCGGATCTTGTTCCAGGTGAACTCCTTCTCGGAGAAGATCTTGTAGTAATCCGGGTAGGTCTCGATGATGTGCAGGGCGAGCTTGGCCATGTCCCGGGCCGTGACCTTCTGGTCGGGCGCCGAATAGCCGGTGGCGTTGCGGAAGGTCGAGTTGGTCAGCCCGATCTCCTTGGCGCGCTGGTTCATCAGCCCGGCGAAGGCCTCCTCGGACCCGGCCATGTTCTCCGCGATGGTGATGGCCGCGTCATTGCCCGACTGGACGATCAGCCCGCGGAGCAGGTCCGCCATCTTGATGCGGCTGTTGACCTGCGCGAACATCGAGGAGCCGCCGCCCCCGGCCCCGCCGCGCTTCCACGCGTCCTCGGTGACGGTGAACTCCGTGTCCATGGAGAGGCGGCCGGATTTCAGCGCCTCGAACACGATGTCGGTGGTCATCAGCTTGGCCATGCTGGCCGGGGAGAACCGCTCGTCGGCGGCCTTCTCGAACAGGACCGAGCCGGAATCGGCGTCGATCAGGATCGCGTGCGGCGCCGCGGTCTGGAAGCTCTGCGCGCCGGCGCCGGCGAGGCCGGCCCCCAGCGCACAGGCGGCCGCGAGAAGGGTGAGAAGGGTCCTGCGCATCGCCGCTCCGTCCCGCGCTCGTCGCCCGGCCGGAGGCAATCCGGCCGTATCCAATAACAAGCGTGACCATATTACGGTTTCGGCGCCGGATCGAACGCGAAATGCCGCATCGTCGACCGCCGCTTCAGGGGCGGACGTGGCCGGGGGTCAGTAGATCCCGGCCATGCGGGACGGCCGCGCCTTGGCGGCCGCCTGGGTTGTCGCGCCCTTGGCCGCCACGCTCTTGACGGGGGCGGCTTTGGCGAAGGTGATCTTGGCCGGAGCGACCGGGGCGGAAGCCGTCTTGACGGCGGCCTTGGCCGGCGCGGCCGCGTGCAGCGCCGACGCGCGCGGGGCCGCCGCGACCTTGAACGGCATGATCCTGGCCGCCGGGCCTTTGGCAGACACATCCCGGGCGGGCGCCGCGGAGGCGAGGCGTGCCATGGCCAGCTTGGCCGGAACCGGCATCGCCGCCCCGCCCTGGGCGAGCCGGGTGGGCTCGTGGGCGCCGGCCCGGCCGGGGGCCGAACCCGGGTGGTGAGCGGCCTCCGCCACGGCAACACGGCCGGAGGCGGCTGGCTTCAACGCCCCGCCATGCCCGGTCGAGGGCGGGGCGAGGGCGGCCGGGTTGAGACCGGCGACCTTCAGGCTTGCGCCCTGGGCCGCGACCGGCATCGGGTGGAACTCCCGCACCCGCTGGGCGGTGGGCTGAACCGCCGCCGGGACCGTCACGGCCGCCGAGGCCAGCACGATCGGGGCGCGGATCGGTGCCGGCCGCGGCGCCGGGGCGGGTTCCTCGCGCGCCTGCGCGGGTTCCGGCAGGGGTTCCTGCACGCGGTCTTGCACGGGTTCTTGCACGCGGTCCTGCGCGGGCTTGAAGGCGAGCGGCGCGGGGGTGGCGCGTTCGTAGCGCTCGGTCTCCGCGGCGGGGCCGAGATCGGCCACCATCACGGCGGAGCGGCCGGCCGGGCGCCCGTCGGTGCGCAGGCTCGCCAGCAGCTTGCGGTCGTCGCTGCCGGCGACCGAGGCCTTGCCGACATACTCGACGCGCACATGCGCGGTGCCCTTGCGGTGGAAGCCCAGGGCGTCGGCCGCCTCCTCGGAGACGTCCATGACCCGCCCGGCATGGTAGGGGCCGCGATCGTTGACCCGCACCACCATCGAGTAGCCGTTGTCGAGATTGGTCACCCGGGCGTAGCTCGGCAGCGGCAGGGTCGGATGGGCGGCCGCGATCGAGTGGCGGTCGAACACCTCGCCGTTGGCGGTCATGCGGCCGTGGAAGGCTGAGCCGTACCAGGAGGCGAGACCCTCCCGCACATAGCCCCGCGGATCCTCCTTGGGCACGTAGGTCTGACCGGCGACCACGTAGGGCTTGCCGGTGTAGCGGCGTCCGCCGCCCTTCGGGATGACGTCGCCCTCGTTGTAGAGGCGCGGGCTCGCTTTGACCCCGTATTTCGGATCGACGCCGTTGCCGGCGCTGAGCCTTTGCTGGGGCTGGGTGGCGCAGTTGGCGGTGGCCAGGGCCACGCCCGAGACCGCCAGGAGCCGCAGGGCCAGGCGCGCAGGCCGGGGAAGCGTCGTGCGCACCATCGTGGGGATCACCAAACTCTACGCGTGACCAGGGTCCGGCAGCGGACCGGACCCGGCCGTGCGAAGAGGCACCGGCCGGGTCCACCCACACTTGTATTGGTTGCGTAAAGGAAGCCTGAACGCTGTCCGCAGCCGGGGTTCAGGCGCCGCGTCCGGCGGGGCCGGGCGGGTTTTGCATGATCGCAGGGTGGATCGGTAAGGTTCTGACAAGGCAACGAAAAGCGGCTTCTGCGACACGCCGCTCCCGCCCTGAGCCGAGAGATTCAAGACTCTGGGCCGGCATCAAGTTTCTCGACGGAACGTGACCGGCCCCCCTCCCGCTCGGGAGAGGGGCCGGTCGCGCTCTGCGGCCAGTGTCGATGTCTGCTGGAGATATGTGAAGATCGTAGCCCCTGGAGAGGGGGAGCGGGCATGCGAATCCGATCGCGCGTTCTCACGGGCGATGTCCGGAGCCGCGAGCCCGCAAAAGGGGAAAGGCCCGGCGCAGTGCCGCCCGCCCTCAGCGGCCCTGCGTCTCGGTCAGCTGTGCGATCGAGCGGGCGCCGCGCTGCTTGAACAGCAGATCCAGCCCCTCCAGCATCAGGGCATGCATCTTGGTCCGCTCGGCGAAGGCGAGGTCGCGGAGCTGGTCGTAGACCGCCGGCTCCAGATAGACCGACATCTGCCGGGCGCGCTGCTTGAGCGTGGCCGCCGGCTTCGGCGCCGGGGGCGCGAGGGTGAGCGCGACGATCTCGGCGCCCTGCGGCCGGGGCGTCGGGGCGGATCGGGCGAGGGGCTTCGCCTGCGGGCTCGCCGAGGCGACGATCGCCGCGAGGCTGAGCTTAGGCGGCTTGGACATGCTGGCCCGTCCTCAGGGACTGCGTGCGGCGCTCGATCCAAGACCAGAGGCGGCGGACCTCCCCGGCGGCCTGGCCCTTGGGGTTGAACTCTGTGACGCCCTGGCCGAGGCCGATCGCGTCCTGATGGTCGGTGCGGGCCACGATGTTGACGTCGGGCAGGATGCCGAGCACCGCGAGCCCGTCCGCGGCGTCGCGGACCCGGTAGGAGCGCGGCGGGGTCTGGTTCAGCACGAAGGCGAACTTCTTCTCCAGCCGGTAGACCGCCGCCAGGGTCGGCTTGAACGCCCGCAGGTCCGCGGGGGTCGGCCGGCACGGGATGATGCAGAGGTCGGCCGCGCGAATCGCCGAGAGCGTGCCGGTGGAATCGACGCCGGGCGTATCGATGAACACGTAATCGTAGGCGGAATCGCGCAGGCGCTCCATCACGGCGTCGATCTGCGTAGCGTCGATCTGTGCCACCTCCGGGCCGTCGACCGTGCGGTGGTCCAGCCAGTCCGAGATCGTGGCCTGCCGGTCCATCTCCAGGATGCAGACCGTATGGCCCGCCTCCCGGGCGGCCACCGCCAGGGAGATGCACAGCGTGCTCTTGCCGCTGCCGCCCTTCTGCGTGACGAAGGTGATCGCTTTCATCCTGGGCGTCCTCCAGAAGGCCCCGCGCGTCCGTCCGGGCGCGTGCGACTCCGGGTCACTGCGCCGTCGGGGCCAACCTCAGGTGACCGATTCGCATACGTCTGCGATCCGAAACCCGGGGATGCCCTGACGCACGGTGTGTCCGATATGGTTAACGGGGCGTTAAGATCGGCCCTGGCGGCGATCCGCGCGGCGCAATCCGCCGCCTCCGGTCCCTCATCAACTTTAGGTTAAGATTTTTGCCCTGAAATGGGTTAACAGACTTCCCATGGGCGCGGCGATACTTTAGCTTAGGCCGGGCGACAACAGGGAGGCAGCGGAGGTTGAAAACCTCAAGTTTAAAGACACTGGATGTTCCTGCGAGCGATGGCATGGCCGAAGCCCCGATCCCGCAATCCGTTCTCGACGCCTCCGGCGTGGTCGGCACGTGGGTCCACGATTACTGGGCCGGGCAGCTGGAACTCTCGGCCTCCTTCGCGGACCTGCTCGGCCTCGACCCGGAGGCCGCCGCCAGCGGCGTCTCCCTCGAAACCTTCCTCGACCGCACGCATCCCGAGGATCGCGTCCGGATCGAGAGCTATCTGCACGCGGCTGCGGTGATCGGCGGTTCGATGGAGGCGGAGTTCCGGACCCGGGACAGCCGCTCGGGTATCCGCACGCTGCTGATGCGCGGCCGGATCGAGCGCGATTCGGACGGCCGGGCCACCCGGGGGCGCGGCATCGCCATCGACCGGACCGAGGAGCAGGCGGCCAACCTCGTGCAGAGCGAGCGCGTGGTGAACCGGATGGCGGAGCACGTCATCGCCCTGCGCGACCTCGCCCGCGCCCTGCACCGGCCGGCGCTCACCGATCGGATCGAGCACCTGATGATCGAGATCGGCTTCGAGCTCGCCCGCTTCCTGCCGGAGCCCGAGGACGAATCGCGGCATTAGCGCGGGGATTCAAAGGGCTCCGTCCTCGGGCGGATTCTCAGGGCGGAGCCCTGGGGCTTGGTCCTGGGGCTTGGTCCTGAGACGGTCACCAGGGCTCCGCCCTGGACCCGCGAATGGGCGCGTCCTTTCGAAACCACGACTGGAGCCGCCGCCGCCGGCAAGCTACTGTCCCGGCAAAGACTTGCCGGGGAGGACGGGATGGCCCGCGATACGATCTACGACCGCGATCTCGATCGCGTTCCGGCCAATCACCAGCCGCTGACCCCCCTGCTCTACCTGGACCGGGCCGCGCGGGTCTTCCCCGACCAGATCGCGGTGATCCACGGCGCCCTGCGGCGGCCGTACCGGGCGCTCTATGCCCGGGCCCGCCGCCTCGCATCGGCACTCGCCGCCCGGGGGATCGGCCGCGGCGACACGGTGGCGGCGCTCCTCGCCAACACCCCCGAGATGATCGAGTGCCACTACGGCGTGCCGATGACCGGGGCCGTGCTCAACACCCTCAACACCCGCCTCGACGCCGCCGCGATCCGCTTCTGCCTGGAGCACGGCGAGGCCAAGGTGCTGATCACCGACCGGGAGTTTTCCCGCACGGCCGCCGCGGCGCTGGAGGGATTGGCCACCCAGCCGTTCGTGATCGATGTCGACGACCCGGTCTATGACGGACCCGGCGACCGGCTCGGCGCGACCGATTACGAGACGTTCCTCGCCGGCGGCGACCCCGAGCACGATTGGTCCCTGCCCGGGGACGAGTGGGACGCGATCACGCTGAACTACACCTCGGGCACCACGGGCGACCCGAAGGGCGTGGTCTACCACCACCGCGGCGCGGCTTTGCTGGCGCTCGGCAACGTGGTCACGGGCGGCCTCGGGCAGCACCCGGTCTATCTCTGGACCCTGCCGATGTTCCACTGCAACGGCTGGTGCTTCCCCTGGACCCTGTCGATCGTGGCCGGCACCCATGTCTGCCTGCGGCAGGTCCGGGCCGACGCGATGTACCGGCTGATGGCCGAGCACGGGGTCACGCATCTCTGCGGCGCGCCGATCGTGATGCAGATGCTGATCAACGCCCCCGATGCCGAGCGCCGGGAGCTGAGCCGGCGCGTCGCCTTCTTCACGGCGGCCGCGCCGCCCCCCGAGGCGGTGCTCGCCGGCATGTCGGAGGCCGGGTTCGACGTGACCCACCTTTACGGGCTGACCGAGAGCTACGGCCCGGCGGTGGTCAACGCGTGGCATGCCGACTGGGACGCGCTCGCGGCCGACCAGCGGGCGGCCAGGAAGGCCCGCCAGGGCGTGCGCTATCCCGTGCTGGAGGCCCTCGACGTGCGCGATCCCGACACGCTGGAGCCGGTGCCCGCCGACGGGCGCACGATCGGCGAGGTGATGATGCGCGGGAACGTGGTGATGCGCGGCTACCTCAAGAATCCGGCGGCCACGCAGGCCGCCTTCAAGGGCGGCTGGTTCCGCACCGGCGACCTGGGGGTGAAGCACCCGGACGGCTACGTCCAGCTCAAGGACCGCTCGAAGGACATCATCATCTCAGGGGGCGAGAACATCTCGTCGATCGAGGTCGAGGACGCCCTGTTCAAGCACCCGGCGGTGGCGGGCGCCGCGGTGGTGGCCAAGCCCGACGCCAAGTGGGGCGAGACCCCCTGCGCCTTCGTGGAGCTGAAGCCCGGGGCCTCGCCCAGCGCCGACGAGCTGATCCAATGGTGCCGGGGCCGGCTCGCGTCCTACAAGCTGCCCCGCCACGTGGTGTTCGGCGAGTTGCCGAAGACGTCCACCGGCAAGGTGCAGAAGTACATCCTGCGCGAACGGGCCCGTCAGGACGAGGCCTGAGCCCGGTCCGGCTCGCGCGGGCAAGGTCGGGTTTCGAAAGGGCGAGCCCTTTCGCGGGTCCAGGGCGGAGCCCTGGTGAATGCCTCAGGGCTCCGCCCTGAGAACCCGCCCAAGGGCGAGCCCTTGGGGAACCCCGGACTTCGATCAGGCCTGCGGCGGATCCCGACGGTCGGTGCGCACCGGGACGCGGACGGCCCGCAGGTCGGCCGCGATCTGGGCGAAGAACGCCTGGAACGACACGAGGCTGAACAGGGCGATGGAGGCGACCAGGGCGGCGGAGACCAGGGTCTTGGCGGTTGCGGGGTCCACGGCTTGAAGTCCTTGGCTCTAGTCTCGCCCTGGGAGATCCGGGCGAGGGACCGGCGAACACGTCGCCGGCACCGTCTCAAGGTGGGCGCGCGGGCGCCGCGGCGCCAGCACCGCCAAGGTCGCGTCTGGCATGCGCCTGGGTTCAGGCTCGTTAAGACCCATACAACCGGCCCGTGTGCAGCTTTCTGCGGTGGCCGAGCGTTGCGTTTCCCGCAATAAGCGCCCGCGCGGAGCAGGGTGCACCCGGGAGAGACGGCATGGCCGGAAACGGCATCGCGAACGGCGCCCGCGTGGCGCTGCTCGCCGTACAGGTTTCGGCCCTGGCCGTGGGGGCGGCCCGCGCCCAGGGGACGGTGCCGGCCGAGGTGCCGGTGCAGAAGGTGACACAGGGGCCGGCGCCCTCCCCCGCCGCGCCGCATTCCGGTCCGGCCCAGGGCGAGCTGGTGACCCGGGCGGGCTATTTCTACATCGGCGGCCGCTACCAGAAGCTCGGCGACAAGACCGTGATGGTCGGCCAGATGTTCGTGCAGTCGCGGACCCCCGCCCGGATCACCCAGCCCTATCCGGTGGTGATGGTGCACGGGCTCGCCCAGACCGGCGTGAATTACCTCGCCACCGCGGACGGGCGTCCGGGCTGGGTCCAGCGCTTCGTCGAGAAGGGATTTCAGGTCTACGTGGTCGATCAGGTCGGGCGCGGGCGCTCGGGCACCAACCCGGAGGTCTACGGTCCCTATGACCGGCTCGGGACCCGCAGCCTGGAGCGGACCTACACGGCCCCGGAGGTCTACGACCTGTACCCGCAGGCCAAGCTCCACACCCGCTGGCCCGGGGGACCCGGGGTGCAGGGCAACGCCGCCTTCGACCAGTTCTTCGCCAGCCAGGTGCCGTTCCTCGCCAACAGCCAGCAGACCGAGGAATGGGTCGACCCCGCCTTGGTCGCGCTCCTCGAGAAGATCGGGCCGGCGATCCTGCTGACCCACGGCCAGGCGGCCCTGTTCGGCTGGGCGGCCTCGGATGCCCGGCCCGACCTCGTGAAGGCGCATGTGGCGGTCGAGCCGAGCGGACCGCCGTTCTTCGACGTGCAGTTCCGCGGCGGCAAGGAGTTCTGGGAGAAGGCGGGTGACGGGCGCGCCCGCGCCTACGGGCTGACCCGCATGCCGCTGACCTTCGACCCGCCCGTCAAGGCGCCCGAGGATCTGGTGGTGGTGCAGGACGCCAAGGGGTCGGAACCCAAGGGGTCGGACTCCAAAGCGGGGGACGGGCGCATCCGCTGCTGGCTCCAGGGCGAGCCGGCCCGGGCCTTGCCGAACCTCGCGAAGGTGCCGACCGTGCTGGTGACCGCGGAGGCCTCGTTCCACGCCGCCTACGATGCCTGCACGGCTGCCTTCCTGACCCAGGCCGGCGCCAAGCCCGACGTGATCCAGCTCGCCGACCGGGGCCTGCGCGGCAACGGCCACATGATGATGCTGGAGACGAACAGCGACGCCGTGGCGGACCTGCTGGCCGAGTGGCTCGCGGGGCGGGTGAAGTAGGCGCCGGGCCTGTCCTTCGGCGCGGCGCCCTCCCCCTCTGCGCCACCGGATTCACACATCGCGCGTGGCGCTACGCCGGCAGGACGAGCCGCGGGTTCCCTCTTCCGCACGGGAGAGGGGGCCAGTCGCGCACTGCCGTCAGCCTCGGTGACCGCGCCAGATCCGTGAATGTCGTAGCCCCCTGCGGGGGAGGGAGACGCGCGGCCATCCGTCAGACCGATCGGCCGCGATCCGCCTCTCCGCGAGCCCACCACCAAGGCGTGTCGCCACAGCAACAGACCTCGCCCAAAGCGTGAAGGCCGCTTGCGGCCAAGCAGGGCCGCGCGTACTCCAGGCGTAAGAAAACGCAATTTAAACAGTAGTTTAGCACAATTCTAAACAGCCCGTCAGCAACGCTGGAGCCCGTTCCGGCGAACGCGGTCGGCTGCCCGCTTCGTCCGACACGGCCAGGTCCCATGCGCGTCGCTTACCCCCACCCGAAGATCCGCGGCGCCGCCCTGCGCGCCCTCCTCGCCGGCGCCTCGCTCGCCGTCCTGGCCCAGGCCGCGAGCCCGGCGCTCGCGCAGGACGCGACGCCGCCGCGGCGCGGCGCGGGCACCAACCCCCCGGCCGGGGGCAGCGTCCAGCTCGAGGAGCTGAGCGTCGAGAGCCAGGGCGGCGGCGCCCCGGTCGCGGCCCGGGCCGGCGCCGGTGCGCGGGCGGTGGAGAGCCCGACCGGCCCGATCGACGGCTACGTGGCCCGACGCTCGGCCACCGCCACCAAGACCAACACCCCGCTGATCGAGACCCCGCAATCGATCACCGTGGTCGGGCGCCAGCAGCTCGACACCCAGAACGCCCAGACCCTGACGCAGGCGACGCAATACGTCGCCGGCACCTACGCCGGCACCTTCGGCGCCGATACCCGCCTCGACTTCTTCCAGTTGCGCGGCTTCGTGGTCAGCGATTACGGCCTCTATCTCAACGGCCTGCAGCTCCTGAACTACGGCTTCGCCTACAGCCGGGTGGACACGTTCGGGCTGGAGCGGATCGAGGTGCTGCGCGGCCCTTCCGCCGTGCTGTTCGGCGCCGGCAATCCCGGCGGCCTGATCAACCAGATCAGCAAGCGCCCGACCGAGAATCCGTTCGGCTACGTCGAGGTCGGCGGCGGCTCGTTCGACCAGCGCTACGCCGCCTTCGACGTCGGCGGCCCGGCCGACCGGGAGGGCCACTGGTTCACCCGGCTCACCGGCTATGCCCGCAACGGCGGTACGCAGGTCCAGGGGGCGCCGGACGACAGCTACTACATCGCCCCGGCCTTCACCTATAAGCCGGACGGGTCGACCAAATTCACGGTCCTGTCGAGCTTCCAGCACGACAACACGGCGGTGACGGCGAACTTCCTGCCCTATTACGGCACGGTGCGGCCGACCGTGCTCGGCCTGCGCATCCCGCGCTCGCTCAACGTGGGCGATGCCGGCTTCAACACCTACCAGCGCGACCAGGCCTTCATCGGCTACGAGTTCGAGCACGTCTTCGACGACACCTGGGCGGTCCGCCAGAACGCCCGCTATGCCTACACGCAGAGCTACCAGAATTCCTATATCGGCCAGCTCGGCTACACCGACCCGTTGCAGACCCAGCTCGGCCGCTACCTGTTCCGGGACAACGCCAAGATCGCGCAGCTCGACGTCGACACCCAGGCCGAGGCCAAGTTCTCGGACGGGTTCTTCCGCCACGACTTCCTGATGGGCGTGGAGTACCGGAACTTCCAGATCCACGACAACCAGGCCTCGGGCTTCCCCGGCCCCGACCTCAACATCCTCGCGCCGTCTTACGGCCCGCAGGCGGTCTCGGCCTCGCCCTACCTGATCAACGCCGACTCGTTCCAGCAGGTCGGCCTCTACTTCCAAGACCAGATCAAGCTCACCCCGGAGCTGACCCTGATCCTCGGCGGCCGCCAGGACTTCGTCCAGAACACCGTCTACGACCGCCTGAATCCGGCCAACACCAACGGCCGCAACGACAGCGCCTTCACCTATCGCGCGGCGGCGATCTACAATTTCGACTTCGGCCTCGCGCCCTACATCATGTACGCGACCTCGTTCCAGCCCGAGATCGGCGTGGACATCAACAACCGGGCCTTCAAGCCCGATACCGGCGATCAGGTCGAGGGCGGCGTCAAGTTCGAGCCGCCGGGCCAGGGCTACTTCCTGACGCTGGCGGGCTTCGACATCCACCGCAACAACGTCCTTACCCCCAACCCGCTGAACACGATCTTCCAGACGCAGGTCGGCGAAGTGCGCTCCACCGGCTTCGAGGCGCAGCTGGTCGCCAACATCGCCGACGGGCTCAACCTCGTGGCGTCCTTCACCAAGTTCGACTTCAGCACCATTCGGGATGCCGATCCGGCGCGGGTCGGCAAGACGCCGGTCAACATCCCGCAGACGCTCGCGTCGCTGTTTGCCGACTACACCATCCCGGTCGGGCCGTGGCGCGGCTTCGGCTTCGGCGGCGGCGTGCGCTATGTCGGCAGCTCGTTCGCCGACGTCGGCAACACCCTGCGGGTGCCCGACTACGTGCTGTTCGACGCGCAGGTGCATTACGATGTCGAGAACTGGCGCTTCCAGGTGAACGCCTCGAACATCGGCGACCGGCGCTACGTCGCTTCCTGCCAATCGAACGTGTCGTGCTTCTACGGCGACGCCCGGCGGGTGCTGGCGAAGGTCAGCTACAAGTGGTGAGGTGAACCTGTATCGGGTCTCGGTTTGAAAGGTCGGGCCCCGGCTCTTTCAGGTGTCGGATTGAGGCCCGGGGCATGGCGTCGAGCCGACCTGCACCGACCCTGGTCCCGGGCGCGTGCAGCGGCAGCGGAAGGGGCGACCCGGGATCCAGCGCAGGACGGCGCGCAGCGTCGATCCGGATCGACCCGGGCCGCCGGCGCGGCGCATCCTGTGCTGGATCCCGGATCAGGGTCCCCTGCGCTCCATCTGTCCGGGACAGGGCGCGCGCGTCATGGCCCGGAGGCGCCCATCGCGCGCCACACGCTCGGCCCAACACCATGAGAGGGCCGGGGCGAGCCCTTTCGCGGGTCCAGGGCAGAGCCCTGGTGCCCGTTCAGGGTCGGACAGGCTCCGATGCGGGCCCCTTGTGCCCGCGGCCCCGCATCGCCCATAAGGCCCGCGATGACCTTCGGGGTTCGGCATAGGCGTTCCGCGCGGGCGCGGGGCTGGTGGGCGATCGCCGTCCGCATGCTCGCGCTCGTCCTGGCGCTGTCGGTCGCCGGCCCGGGCGTCGGTCTCGCGGCCGATCTCGCCTTCCACGCGGGCGGCCATCACACCGCGGGCGAGGGCGCGGCCCTCGACGCGCCGGCCGCCACGACCGCCGTCGATCCGGGCGTCGCCGCGCATGTCCATTGCGGCTGCCATCTGGTCGCCCGCCTGGACGCCGCGCTGATGGTACCGCCCTCTCCGCCGGGCCGTCCGCTGCGGGCCCGCCTCGCGCAAGGCCACAGCTCCATCGACCCCGACCGGCTGCCGCGGCCCCCGCGCGCGTGAGCTGACGCCGCCGATCGGCGCGCGTCCGCCCGGAGGCCGGAACCGGCCCCGGGCCCGCCCCACGCGAAACCTGACCGGGCTTTCCGGGACCGCCCTGCGCGGCATCCCGCCGTCCCGGCCGCTCCCATGGCCGATCCATGCGCTTCCTCCCGTCCGCCGCCCTCGGCGCGGCCCTTCTGGCCGCCGGCATCGCCCTCGGCGCCGCCGTTCCCGCCCTGCCCGCCCTCCTCCGGCAGGCCCTCACCGGCGCCGGGCTCGCCCCGGACAGCCATGACCGCCCCGCGGCGCCGGATCGTCCGAAGGCCACCGCGGATGGCTTGGCGCACGATGACCCTCCGCACGGCGCGGATCACGCGGCCGAGCACGCGGAGGACGTGATCCGCATGCGGCCCGACCAGATCGCCGGCCAGGACATCGCGACGGCGCGGGTCGGCGGCGGTACCCTGGCGCGCCACCTGCTGGTCCCCGGCACCATCACCCCCGACACCGACCGGATCGCCCGCGTCCCGGCCCGGGTGGTCGGCACCGTGGCGGAGATGCGCAAGCTCCTGGGCGATTCCGTGCAGAAGGATGAGGTCGTCGCCATCCTCGACAGCCGGGAGGTCGCCGACGCCAAGAGCGAGTACCTCACCGCCCAGGTCCAGGCCGAGTTGCAGACGATCAATTTCGAGCGCCAGCAGAAGCTGCTCGCCTCGCGCAGCGCCTCGGAGGCCGCCTTCGAGACCGCCCGGGCCGCCTATCTGGAGACCCGGCTGCGGGTCGACCTCGCCCGCCAGAAGCTGTCGGCCTTGGGGCTCGACGCCGCCGAGGTGGCCGCCGCCCAGAAGCGCGACGAGGCGACGCCCACCCAGTCGAGCCTGCGCCGCTATCCCCTGCGGGCGCCCCTCGCCGGCCGGATCGTCGAGCGCAAGGTCGATGTCGGCACCGCGGTCGGCAAGGAGGGCGATCCGGCCGACCTCTACACGGTGGCGGACCTCGCGACGGTCTGGATCGAGCTGTCGGTGCCGACGCTGGACCTCGCCCAGGTGCGGGAGGGCGCCCGCGTCGCCGTCACCCCCGGCCGGGCCGGCGCGGCGGGCGCCCGCGCCGAGGGCCGCGTGATCTTCGTGAGCCCCTTCCTCAACGCCGAGACCCGCTCGGCCCGGGTGGTGGTGGCCCTGCCGAACCCGGATCTCGCGTGGCGACCCGGCACCTTCGTCACCGCCGAGGTGGAGATCGCCCGGGACACGGTGCCGGTCCGGATCCCCAAGGCATCCGTCCAGACGATCGCGGGCCGGAGCGTCGTCTTCGTGCGTAGGGCCGATGGCTTCGAGAAGCGGCCGGTCACCCTCGGCCAGTCCGACGACGAGGCCTACGCGGTCACGGCCGGGCTCGAGGCCGGCGCCGAGATCGCGACCGGCAACACCTTCCTGCTGAAGGCCGAGCTCGGCAAGGCCGAAGCCGGCCACGACGATTGAGGATCGCGCCATGATCAGCCGCATCCTCGCCCTCTCGGTCCGCCAGCGCTGGCTGGTGCTGCTCCTCGTGCTGCTGGCCTCCGGCTTCGGCGCCGGCGCGCTGACGCGGCTGCCGATCGACGCCGTGCCCGACATCACCAACAATCAGGTGCAGATCAACACCCTGGCGCCTTCCCTGTCGCCGGTCGATGTCGAGCGGCAGGTCACCTACCCGGTCGAGACCGCGCTGGCCGGCATCAAGGGCCTCGACTACACCCGCTCGCTCTCGCGCAACGGCTTCTCGCAGGTCACCGCGGTCTTCGCCGAGAGCCTCGACATCTACTTCGCCCGCCAGCAGGTCGCCGAGCGCCTCGCCCAGGTGCGGGAGGACCTGCCCTCGGGGGTCGAGCCCCGGATGGGGCCGATTTCCACCGGCCTCGGCGAGATCACCATGTGGTCGGTCCGCTACGCGCCGCCGGGCGCGCGCGCGACCGTGCCGGCGGGCAAGCCGGGCTGGCAGCCGGACGGCTTCTACCGGACCCCGGAGGGCCAGGATCTCAGGACGGAGCTGGAGCAGGTCGCCTACCTGCGCACGGTCGAGGACTGGATCATCCGGCCGCAGATCAAGGCGGTGCCGGGGGTGGCCGGCGTCGACGGGATCGGCGGCTTCGAGAAGCAGTACCACGTCCAGCCGGACCCGACGAAGCTGACCGCCCTCGACCTGTCCTTCACGGACGTCGCCCGGGCGCTCCAGGCCAACAATGCCGACCAGGGCGCCCGCTACCTGGAGGACAATGGCGAGAGCTACGTGGTGCGCGCCTCCGGCCGGCTGGAGAGTCCGGCGGCGATCGCCGACGTGGTGGTGGCGAGCCGCGGCGGCGTGCCGGTGCGGATCCGCGACATCGCCACGGTGCGGATCGGGCGCGACCTGCGCACCGGCTCAGCCAGCGAGAACGGGCAGGAGACCGTCATCGGCACCGCCCTGATGCGGATCGGCGAGAACAGCCGGACGGTTTCGTCCGCGGTCGGCACCCGCCTCGACCAGATCCGCCGCGCCCTGCCCCCCGGCATCGTGGTCGAGACGGTCCTCGACCGGACGCAGCTCGTCGAGGCGACGATCCGTACCGTCGCGAAGAACCTCGCGGAGGGCGCGGCCCTCGTGATCGTCGTCCTGTTCCTGCTGCTCGGCAACATAAGGGCGGCGCTGATCGCGGCCCTGGTCATCCCGGTCGCCATGCTGATGACCGTGACCGGCATGGTCGAGGCAAAGATCTCGGCCAACCTGATGAGCCTCGGGGCGCTCGATTTCGGGCTGATCGTCGACGGGGCGGTGATCATCACCGAGAATGCGCTCCGCCACCTCGCCGAGCGGCAGCATGCCCTGGGACGCCCCCTCGCCCTGGAGGAGCGCCTGGAGACGGTGCGGGAATCCGCCGAGGAGATGATCAAGCCGTCCCTCTACGGGCAGGCGATCATCATCCTGGTGTATCTGCCGCTCCTGACCTTCTCGGGGGTCGAGGGCAAGATGTTCCAGCCGATGGCGCTCACCGTCATCCTGGCGCTGGCCTCCGCCTTCGTGCTGTCGCTGACCTTCGTGCCGGCCCTGATCGCCATCGCGCTGACCGGCCGGGTCACCGAGGCGGAGAGCCCGATCCTCCGGGGCCTGAAGGCGCTCTACCGCCCGGTGCTCGCCGCGGCGATCCGGGCGCCCGCGCCCTTCGTCGGGGCGGCTCTGCTGCTGCTCGTCGGCGCCGGGCTGCTCGCCGCACGGCTCGGGACCGAGTTCATCCCGCTGCTCGACGAGAAGAGCATCGCGCTCAACGCCACTCGGATCCCCTCGACATCGCTGACCCAGTCGCAGGCGATGCAGCTCAAGGTCGAGCAGGCGATCAAGAAATTCCCGCAGGTCGCCACGGTGTTCTCGAAGACCGGCACCGCCGAGGTCGCCACCGACCCGATGCCGCCGAATTCCTCCGACACCTTCGTGATGCTCAAGCCGCAGGCGGACTGGCCCGACCCGACCCTGTCGAAGGCCGAACTGCAGGCGCGGATCGAGGCGGCCCTCGGCGACCTCGCCGGCAACGTCTACGAATTCTCCCAGCCGATCCAGCTGCGCTTCAACGAGCTGCTGGCCGGGACCCGGGGCGACCTCGCCGTCAAGGTGTTCGGCGAGGATTTCGGGCCGCTGCTGGAGACCGCCAACCGGATCGCCGCGATCCTGCGCGGGATCCCGGGCGCCGACGACGTGAAGGTCGAGCAGATCGCCGGCCTGCCGGTCTTCGAGATCACGATCGACCGGGAGCAGGCGGCGCGGCTGGGCCTGAGCACCGGGGCGATCCAGGAGGTGATCGGCGCCGCCATGGGCGGGAAGGAGGCCGGAATCGTGTTCGAGGGCGACCGGCGCGTGCCGATCGTGGTGCGGCTGACCGATCAGGTCCGCGAGGACCGGGAGGCCCTGGAGAACCTGCCGGTGCCGCTCCCCGTTTCCTCGCCCGCGGGCCCGAACGGCCGGACCGCCTCCGTGCTGCTGCGGCAGGTGGCACGCTTCTCGGTCAGCGAGGGGCCGAACCAGATCAGCCGCGAGAACGGCCGCCGCCGGGTCGTGGTCACCGCCAATGTCCGCGGGCGCAACATCGGCTCCCTGGTGGCGGAGGCGCAAGCACAGGTCGCCGCGCAGGTGCCGCTGCCGGCGGGCGCCTCCCTGGCCTGGGGCGGCCAGTTCGAGAACCTCGCCTCGGCCCGGGCGCGCCTCGCCGTGGTGGTGCCGGTCTGCTTCGGGTTGATCTTTCTGCTGCTCACCGGAGCGCTGGGCAGCGCGCGCGACGCGCTCCTGGTGTTCAGCGCGGTGCCCCTGGCGCTGACCGGCGGGATCGCGGCCCTGTGGCTGCGGGGGATGCCGCTCTCGGTGCCGGCGGCGGTCGGGTTCATCGCGCTCTCGGGGGTGGCGGTGCTGAACGGCCTCGTGATGCTGACCTTCATCAAGCAGCTGATGACCGAGGGCCGGCCGCTGTCGGCGGCGATTCGCGAAGGCGCCCTCACCCGGCTGCGGCCGGTGGCGATGACCGCGCTCGTCGCCTCCCTGGGCTTCGTACCGATGGCGCTCGCCACCGGCACCGGGGCGGAGGTCCAGCGCCCGCTCGCCACCGTGGTGATCGGCGGCCTGATCAGCGCGACCCTGCTGACCCTGGTGGTTCTGCCGGCGCTCTACGCGCGGTTCGGCCGCCGCAACGCGGCCGGCTCCGCGGACCGCATGACGCCACCGGCTGGGGCGGCGCGGGCCACGATCCTTGGCGGACGCGCCAAGGTGTCCTGAAAGCGCCTGTTTCCATCCGGGGACGGCAGCATTTCCAGAGTCGCGGTCGTGAATGCTGTCCGACACACCATGAAGCTCTGACGGAATGTCAGGCGTCGATTCGGCGCGAAATAACGCGGGCCTCCGCATGGGCGGTTCTTCTGCTGTGCGACTTGACATTGCGGCGCAACATCAAGGAAGTAATTCCCGAAGCTGAACCATTCAAGACGTGGACGCGGAGCGAGTTCCTATGAAAATAGGCATCCGTCAGAGGATATACTCAGGGTTTGCCTTGATTATATTGTTGACCGTCGCTGTTGGTGGATATTCTATCTATCAGCAGGGTGTCGTGAACGATCAGTATGCTGTCCGCGGTCGTCTGGAGGAGATCGCGCGTCTGGTCCTCATAGACGATGGACTGTCCAGCCGCTTGGTCGACCTCGGTGAGGGTTACCGGCTTGCACCCACGCCCGAGCGGATCGCCGAGCTGGAGCAGATGCGAGGCGAGATCGAGGCGACCGGGGATAAGCTGGTCGCATTGTCGCTCTCGCCGGAGCGGCGCAAGATCTACGTCGAGATCCGCGACAACGCGCGCGCCGCGAAGCCGGAAGTGGGCCGCCTTGCGGCGGCCGGCACGGCCTTCGCCCAGGCCAAGGCGCGCCTGTTCACGGGCGGTGACGAACTGACCGGCGCGACCAATACCCTGGTGGACGACGTGCGCGCGCGCGGAGGCGAAGCGCTGCTGGGCCGGGCTCAGGTCGTCGAGAGCGCCATGCTGCTGGTGCGCGTCGCCAACTGGCGCTTCCTGGCGACGTTCGATCCGAACGGGCCGTCCATCTTCGCGAAGAATGTCGAGAAGGCCGAAGCGGCCCTGAAGGCGTTCCAGGATGCCGAGGGCGCCGCCGCCTTCGCCAACCCGATCAAGGCGGTGGTGGAGAAGCTGGCGGCGTACCGCACCAACTTTCAGGCGACCGTCGCGGCCCGGGATGGACTGAACACGGTGTTCGAGACCGGTCTCAAGCCGCCCGCCACCACGATCGACCTGCGCTGTGACGTCGCGCGCGACGCGGTCAACGCCGCGATCGAGGAGAACGGCCGTGCCGTGGAGGCCGTGGTGCGGCGGGCGCGGACCGTCCAGATTGCGCTCGTGGGGATGACGCTGGTTCTGGGGGTGATCGCGAGCCTCGTGATCGGCCGCGGCATCATCGGCCCGGTGGCCGGGATGACGGCGGCGATGCGGCGCCTCGCCGAGGGCGATACCGCCGTGGCAGTGCCCTCCCAGGACGCCACGGACGAGATTGGCGCCATGGCCAAGGCCGTCGCGGTGTTCCGCCAGAACGCCATCGCCCGGGCCGAACTGGAGGCCGCCCAGGCGGCCGAGCAGGAGGCCCGCCAGCGCCGGGTCGAGCGGGTCGACCAGCTCGTCCGCACCTTCGAGCAGAAGGTCGCCCAATCGCTCGACATCGTCTCCACGAGCGCCACCGAACTCGACGCCACGGCGCGCTCCATGACCCAGGTGGCCGACGACACCAACACGCAGGCGGTCGCCTCCAGCGCCGCCGCGGAGCAGACCGCCACCAACGTCCAGACCGTGGCGGCGGCGGCCGAGGAGATGGTCTCCTCGCTCCAGGAGATCGAGCGGCAGGTGGTGCGCTCCAACGAGGTCGCGGGCTTCGCCGCGCATGAGGCGGAGGCGAGCAACGCCGCCATGGCCAGCCTGCGCGCGGCCGCCGAGCAGATCGGCGCGGCGGTGACGACGATCTCGGGCATCGCCGGGCAGACCAACCTGCTGGCGCTCAACGCCACGATCGAGGCCGCGCGGGCCGGGGAGGCGGGCCGCGGCTTCGCGGTGGTGGCGGCCGAGGTCAAGGAACTCGCGGGCCAGACCGCCAAGGCGACCGACGAGATCGGCGGGCAGATCGCGGCGATCCAGGCGGCGACCGCCCAGGCCGCGGAGGCGATGGCGCAGATCGCGCGCACGATCGCGAGCGTGAGCGAGATCAGCGGCTCGATCGCCTCGACGGTGGTGGAGCAGACGGCGGCGACCAGCGAGATCTCGCGCAATGCCGGCCAAGCCGCGAAGGGGACGCAGGACGTCTCGTCCAACGTGGCGCGGGTGCTGGCGGCCGCTGGCGAGACCGGCAGCGCCGCCGCCCAGGTGCTGAACGCGGCGGCCGAGCTGGCCAAGCAGTCCCTTGCCGTCAAGCAGGAGGTGGACGGTTTCCTGCGCGACATCCGGGCGGCCTGAGTGGCGGCCTGGGCCCGGGTCCGTGGCGGCCTTAAACGGCCCCGCGGAGCCGGGCCGGGCGGCTCCGGAAAGCCGGACGCCGCCAGCGGCGATCCGTCTGACGCTGCGCCGTCACGGCTTCACCCGCAGCACGTTCACGGCCTTGGCGCGTAGGTGGACGGTGTCGCTCTCCTTGAGGCCGAACTCCTCCGGCGAATCGAGGGTCATCACCGAGGCCATGCGGTCGGTGCGCAACGCGGCACCGGGCAACGTCCGGCACCGGGCAACGTCCGGCACCAGGGCTCTGCCCTGGACCCGCGAAAGGACTCGCCCTTTCGAAACCATGACGGGATCGGTTCGCGGGGCTTGCCCAGGAGTGCGGCCGATGGTGGGCCCGGCAGGACTCGAACCTGCAACCAGACCGTTATGAGCGGTCGGCTCTAACCATTGAGCTACAGGCCCGGCGGGGGGAATCCCCCCGTCAAACCGATACCCGAACGGCCCGGTTTCGTCACCCCATCCAAATCTGGATGCGGTCGCCCGCTGCGCGACCAGCATAGGCCCTATCGGTCTTGGGGCCTGGGCCCGTGTGAGGCGCGTGTGGGGCCGGGAGCCGTCGCGGGACCGCAGCGGTCGGTCAAGCCTGCATAGTGGCGCAACCGACGCGATTGGTGATCTTGCGCACATCGCCTTCTCCCCAGCTCTCGCCCGCGAGTCCGGCCCAGCTATCTGAAATGGTTCCAGCCTTCGCAAAGCCGGGACCCCCATGACCATTCCCCTCAGGCTCACCCTGAACGGGCAGCCGCGCGAGATCGCCCTCGACGATCCGCGGGTGACCCTCCTCGATCTCCTGCGCGAGCGCCTCGGCCTGACCGGCGCCAAGAAGGGCTGCGACCGCGGCCAGTGCGGTGCCTGCACGGTGCTGGTGGACGGGCGGCGGATCAACAGCTGCCTGACGCTCGCCGCGAGCCTCGACGGGGCCGAGATCCTGACCATCGAGGGGCTGGCCGAGGGCGACCGGCTGCATCCGGTCCAGGCGGCCTTCATCGCCCATGACGGCTTCCAGTGCGGCTTCTGCACCCCCGGCCAGATCATGAGCGCGGTCGGCCTGATCCGCGAGGGCCATGCCGGCACCGATCCCGAGCGCATCCGCGAGGGCATGAGCGGCAATCTCTGCCGCTGCGGCGCCTATGCCGGCATCCTCGATGCGGTCCAGGACGCGGCAGCCCGGACCGAGCAGCGGGAGGACGCGGCGTGAGAAACTTCGATTACATCCGCCCGGAGAGCGTGCCCGAGGCCGTGGCGGCCGGGCAGGTTCCGGGCACCGCATACCTCGCCGCCGGCACCAACCTCGTCGACCTGATGAAGGGCGGCGTCGCGACCCCGGAGCGGATCGTCGACATCACCCGCCTGCCCGGCCTCTCGGCGATCGAGCGCCTGCCGGACGGCGGTACCCGGGTCGGCGCCCTGGTGCGCAACAGCGACCTCGCCTACGACCCGGGCTTCGCCAAAACCTACCCGATGGTGGCCGAGGCCCTGCTGGCCGGCGCCTCGGCGCAATTGCGCAACGCCGCCACGGTCGGCGGCAACCTGATGCAGCGCACCCGCTGCCAATATTTTACCGACGCGGTCTCGCCCTGCAACAAGCGCGCGCCGGGCTCCGGCTGCGCGGCGCTCGGGCACGCCACCCGGATCCACGCGGTCCAGGGCTGGAGCGCGCACTGCATCGCCACCCACCCGTCCGATTTCTGCGTGCCGCTCGCCGCCCTCGACGCGGTGGTGGAGATCGCCGGGCCGGACGGCGCCCGGGCGGTGCCGCTCACCGCGTTCCACCTGCTGCCCGGCGACCATCCGGAGCGGGAGACCGACCTGCGGCCCGGGGAACTGATCACCGCCCTGCGCCTGCCCCCCGAGGCGGCATCCTTCCGGGGCCACGCCCGCTATCTCAAGGTCCGCGACCGCACCTCCTACGCCTTCGCGGTGGTCTCGGCGGCGGCCGCCCTGACGCTCGAGGCCGACGGCCGGATCGGGCAGGCGCGGCTCGCCCTCGGCGGGCTGGCGCTCAAGCCCTGGCGGGTGGTGGAGGCGGAAGCCGCGCTTGCCGGACAGGCGCCCTCCCCCGAAGCCTACGCGAAGGCCGCCGACGCCGCGCTCGCCGGCGCCAAGCCCACCGGCGAAGCCAACGCCTTCAAGATCGAACTCGCCCGCCGGGTGGCGATCCGCGCCCTCGCCCAGGCCGCCGCGGGCACCCCCGCCCGGATCCCGGCGCTCCCCGCCTCCCCGTTCGGCATCGTCTGAGGAGACCCGCATGACCGCGACCGCCTCGCCTTCGAACCTCCCCGCCGGCGGCATCCGCCACGGCTCCAGCATCGGCCAGCCGCTCACCCGGCGCGACGGCCCGCTCAAGGTGACGGGCCAGGCCCGCTTTTCCGCCGACAACCTGCCCCCCGGCACGCTGCACGCGGCGCTCTGCGTCGCCCGGATCGCGAAGGGCCGCGTCACCGGCCTCGACGTGGCTGCCGCCGAGGCCCATCCCGGCGTCGTGGCGGTGATGACCCCGCAGAACGCCCCGAAGCTCGCCAAGGACCCGGACGCCAAGGACGGCCCGTTCACGTTCCGCCTCGATCTCCTGCAGAACGACCGCGTCCGCTACGCCAACCAGCCGATCGCCGTGGTGATCGCCGAGACCCTGGAGGCGGCGACCGAGGGCGCCCGCCTGCTCGCCCCGACCTACGCGGCCGAGACCCCGCGGATCGGGCTCGATGCGGGCGACGTGTTCACGCCGCCCTCGGTGGGCGTCGGCGCGCCCCCGGCCGAGTCTGACGGCGACGTCGAGGCCGGCCTCGCCGCCGCATCGAAAACAATCGCCGCGACCTACGAGACGCCGGCCCAGTACCACAACGCCATGGAGCCGCACGCGGCCGTGGCCAGCTGGGACGGGGATCGCCTGTCGCTCCTCATGCCGACCCAGGCGCTGGCCATGTCGCAGGGCCGCCTCGCCGGGCTGTTCGGCATCAGCCCCGAGGACATCCACATCGACAGCCCCTATCTCGGCGGCGGCTTCGGCTCGAAGGGCGTGCCCGCCGGGCCGCAGGTGCTGGCCTGCATGGCGGCCAGGCTCGTGGGCAAGCCGGTGAAGCTCGTGCCGACCCGGAGCCAGATGTACGGCCCGATGGGCCATCGCGGCCCGACCCGGCAGACGCTCCGCCTCGGCACCGACGCGGCCGGCAAGCTCACGGCCCTCGATCACCACATCCTCACCGCCTCGTCGAGCTTCGACGACTTCTTCGAGCCGGCGGGCCGGGCGACCAGCACCCTCTACGCCAGCCCGGCCCTCGCGATCCGGCACGAGGCGGTGCGCCTCGATACCGGCACGCCGCTGTTCATGCGCGCCCCCGGCGAGGCCACCGGCAGCGTCGCCCTGGAGAGTGCGCTCGATGAGATGGCGTTTGAGCTCGGGATGGATCCGCTGGAATTCCGCCTCGCCAACTATGCCGAGGTCGAGCCGCTCACCGGCAAGCCGTTCTCGTCCAAGGCCCTGCGGGAGTGCTACCGCCGCGGTGCCGAGGCCTTCGGCTGGGCCGGGCGCCCGCTCCAACCCCGTCAGACGCGGGACAAGGACGGGTTCCTGGTCGGCACCGGCATGGGCACCGCCACCTTCCCGGCGCTGATCTTCGAAGGCATGGCCCGGGCCGAGATCCGCGCCGACGGCACCGGCACGGTGGAACTCGGGGCGATCGACATGGGCCAGGGCGCCTGGACGGCGCTCGCCCAGATCGCCGCCGACGGGCTCGGCATCGGGATGGAGGCCCTGACCTTCCGGATGGGGTCTTCCGATCTCCCGAATGCCGGCATCGCGGGCGGCTCCGGCCACACCGCGACCGCCGGCGGCGCGATCCACGCGGCCGCCGCCGACGTGATCCGCCAGCTCACGGATCTCGCCACCAACGACCCCGCCTCCCCGCTCTACGGCGCGGGCAATGCCGGCGTGACCGTCGCCGACGGCCGTCTGACCCGGCGCGACGACCCGGGCCGGAGCGAATCGATCGCCGACATCCTCAAGCGGGCCGGCCGGGCCAGCATCGAGGGCCAGGGCAAGGCCGGGGCCGATCCGGCCGCGCAGGCGGCCTACGCGATGCACGCCCACGGGGCGGTCTTCGCCGAGGTGAAGGTCGATCCCGATCTCGGCCAGATCCGGGTGAGCCGCCTCGTCGGCGCCTTCGCGGCGGGCCGGGTGATCAACCCGCGCCTCGTCCAGAGCCAGTATTACGGCGGGATGATCTGGGGCCTGTCCTTCGCGCTGCACGAGCGGGCCGAGATGGACCCGCGCACCGGGCGCTTCCTCAACGACAACCTCGCCGAATACCATGTGCCGGTGAACGCCGACGTGCCCGCCCTGGAGGCGATCCTGGTCCATGAGGACGATTCGGTGGTGAACAACCTCGGCGTGAAGGGCGTCGGCGAGATCGGCATCACCGGCACGGTGGGGGCCATCGCCAACGCGGTCTGGCACGCCACCGGCGTGCGGGTGCGCGCGATGCCGATCACGCTCGACAAGCTGCTCGGCTGATCCCGGAGGCCGGACGCTTAAACTCAGACAAGTCCGGCGATCTGAAACACCCCGATGCGTCGTCCCGCGACGCATCGGGGTGACACAGTTTCTCCCTGCGGCTATTCAGCGCGTCGCCCATATGTCATACATATGCGGGCTGATCGCTCTGAAGAGGCGGCGGCCGCAATCAGGGGGGACGTGTCATGAGGGAATCGGTTTCCATCACGGCTTTGCTCGTGGGCGCGATGCTCGCGTGGGGCGGCGCGGTCCAGGCGGCTTCGCTGACCGTCGGCTTCTCGCAGATCGGCTCGGAATCCGGCTGGCGCGCCGCCGAGACCACGGTGACCAAGGCCGAGGCCAAGAAGCGCGGCATCACCGTCAAGATCGCCGACGCGCAGCAGAAGCAGGAGAACCAGATCAAGGCGATCCGCTCCTTCGTGGCGCAGGGGGTCGACGGGATCCTGCTCGCGCCCGTGGTCGCCACCGGCTGGGACGCGGTGCTCAAGGAGGCCCGGGACGCCAAGATCCCGGTGATCCTGCTCGACCGCGACATCGACCCGTCCGGCAAGGACCTCTACCTCACCGCCGTCACCTCCGACAGCGTCGAGGAGGGCCGCGTCGCCGGCAACTGGCTGGCCAAGACGGTCGGCGAGAAGCCCTGCAACGTGGTCGAGCTCCAGGGCACGGTCGGCGCCAGCGTCGCCACCAACCGCAAGAAGGGCTTTGACGCCGCCATCGCGCCCCACGCCAACCTCAAGCTCGTGCGCAGCCAGACCGGCGACTTCACCCGCGCCAAGGGCAAGGAGGTGATGGAGAGCTTCATCAAGGCCGAGGGCGGCCATTCGATCTGCGCGGTCTACGCCCACAACGACGACATGATGGTCGGCGCCATCCAGGCGATGAAGGAAGCGGGCCTCAAGCCCGGCCGGGAGATCCTGACGGTCTCGATCGACGCGGTGCCCGACATCTTCAAGGCGATCGCGGCGGGCGAGGCCAACGCCACCGTCGAGCTGACCCCCGACATGGCCGGCCCCGCCTTCGACGCCCTCAAGGCCTACAAGGAGAAGGGCACCGTCCCGCCGAAGTGGATCCAGACCGAGTCGAAGCTCTACACGGCGGCCGACGATCCGCTGAAGGTCTACGAGCGCAAGAAGGGCCTCGGGTACTGACGCGCCCCGCGCCGCGATCCCTGCGAGCGTTCCCGTGTCCGACACGCCCCTTCTCAGCGTCCGCGGGCTCTCCAAGAGCTTTGCCGGGCACTAGGCCCTCGCGGGGGTCGACTTCACCCTGCGCCGGGGGGAGATCCACGCTCTGCTGGGCGAGAACGGCGCCGGCAAGTCGACCTTCATCAAGACCGTGACCGGAATCGTCCGGCGCGATGCCGGCGCGGTCCGGCTCGACGGCATGCCGATCGCGCCGCGCTCGGCGGAGGAATCCGCCCGGGCCGGCATCGCCACGGTCTACCAGGAGGTCGGCCTGCTGCCGAACCTCACCGTGGCGCAGAACCTGTTCCTCGGCCGGGAGCCGACCCGGTTCGGCCTCGTCCGCGGCCGGGCGATGCGCCAGCGCGCGTCGGAACGCCTGGCCGAGTTCGGCCTGTCGATCGAGGTCGGGGCGCCGCTCGGGAGCTTCCCGGTGGCGGTGCAGCACCTCGTGGCGATCGCCCGGGCGGTGGACCTCTCGGCCCGGGTGCTGATCCTCGACGAGCCGACCGCGAGCCTCGACACCCACGAGGTAACGGTGCTGTTCGGCGTGATGCGCCGGCTCGCCGAGCGCGGGATCGGCATCGTGTTCGTGACCCACTTCCTGGAGCAGGTCTACGCCATCACCGACCGGATCACGGTCCTGCGCAACGGCCGGCTGGTGACCGAGCGCGAGACCGCGCAGTTTCCGCGCCTCGACCTCGTGCGCACCATGCTGGGGCGTGACCTCGCCGAGGAAGAGGCGCGGGCTGAGACGGGGCCACGGGTCCGGCGGACGGCCGGGCCTCCGGTCCTGCGCGCGGAGAAACTCGGCAAGGCCGGCTATCTCCAGCCCGTCGACCTGTCGGTGGCGGGCGGCGAGGTGGTGGGGCTCGCGGGCCTCCTCGGCTCGGGGCGGACCGAGACCGCCCGCCTGCTGTTCGGGGCCGAGCGCCCGGACCAGGGCCGCATCCTCCTCGACGGCAAGCCCGTCCGGATCGCCGGGCCCCGGGACGCGCTCAAGCACCGCCTCGGCTACTGCCCGGAGGAGCGCAAGACCGACGGCATCGTCGCCGACCTGACCGTGCGGGAGAACATCGTGCTGGCGCTCCAGGCCCGGCAGGGCCCGTTTCGGCCGCTCGGCCAGGCCGCGCAGGACCGGATCGCTCGCAACTTCATCGCCAAGCTCGACATCCGGCCGCCGGATCCGGAACGGCCGATCGGGCTCCTCTCCGGGGGCAACCAGCAGAAGGCGCTGCTGGCGCGCTGGCTCGCCACCGAGCCGCGGCTGCTGATCCTCGACGAGCCGACCCGGGGCATCGACGTCGGGGCGCATGCGGAGATCATCCGGCTGATCCGGAGCCTGTGCGAGGCGGGCCTCGCCCTCCTGGTGATCTCCTCCGAGCTGGAGGAGATCGTGACCTATTCCGACCGGGTGATCGTGATGCGTGACCGCGCCCAGGTGGCCGAACTCGCCGACGGGGCGATCGACGTCACCGCCATCCTCCGGGCCATCGCGGCGGAAGCGCCCCGGACGGCGTCCGCTTGCCAACCGGAGCCCGCTTGATGCGCGCCCTCCGGGCCGGAGCGCCCCAGCTCCTCGCCTTCCTGGCGGTCCTCCTGGCCGACCGACTGGTCGCGCCGCAATTCCTCGCCGTGCATTGGCAGGACGGGCGCCTGTTCGGCAGCCTCGTCGACGTGTTCAACCGCGGCGCGCCGGTGGCGCTCCTGTCGCTCGGCATGGTGCTGGTGGTGGCCACCGGGGGCATCGACCTGTCGGTCGGCGCCGTGATGGCGATCGCGGGCGCCGTGGCGGCCAGCCTCGCCGACAGCCAGCCCCTGCCCCTGGTACTCGCGGCGGCCTTGGCCACCGGGCTCGTCTGCGGGCTGTGGAACGGCCTCCTCGTGGCGGTGCTGCGGATCCAGCCGATCGTCGCCACCCTGATCCTGATGGTGGCCGGCCGCGGCATCGCCCAGCTGATCACCGAGGGGCGGATCATCACCTTCGCGTCCGCCGACCTCGCCTTCCTGGGAGGCGGCGCCCTCCTCGGAGTGCCGATGCCGGTGGTGCTGGTCTTCGGCATGCTGCTCGTGACCCTCGCCCTGGTGCGCGGCACGGCGCTCGGCCTGATGATCGAGGCGACCGGCGGCAATGCCCGGGCGAGCGCGCTCGCCGGCATCGACACGCGCGCGGTGACGCTCGCGGTCTATGCCTGGAGCGGGTTCTGCGCGGCGCTGGCCGGCGTCGTCGCGGCGGCCGACATCCTGGGGGCCGACGCCAACAATGCCGGGCTGTGGCTCGAACTCGACGCGATCCTGGCCGTGGTGGTGGCGGGCTCCTCGCTCCTCGGCGGCCGGTTCAGCCTGTGGCTGGCGGTGCTCGGGGCCGTCCTGATCCAGGCGATGAACACCGGGATCCTCCTCTCCGGCCTGCCGCCGGAACTCAACCTCGTGGTCAAGGCCGTGGTGGTGCTGGCGGTGCTGCTGCTGCAATCGCCGCGCCTCGCCGGCCTGTCCCTGCTGCTGCGGAGCCCGCGATGAGCCGCAACCTCCCGGTCCTCGTCGCCGCGCTGCTGTTCGCGGCCGGCTACGGCCTCTGCGCGACGCAATACCCCGCCTTCCTGACCACCCGGGTCGTCGGCAACCTGCTCGCCGACAGCGCCTTCCTGGGGATCGTCGCGGTCGGCATGACCTTCGTGATCATCGCGGGCGGCATCGACCTGTCGGTCGGCTCGGTGGTGGGGTTCACCACGGTGTTCCTGGCGCTCGCCATCACCCGCTGGGGCCTCCCGCCCCTCGCGGCCTTCGGGCTCGTGCTCGCCGCCGCCACCCTGTTCGGCGCCGCGATGGGGGCGCTGATCCACGTCTTCGCGATGCCGCCCTTCATCGTGACGCTCGCCGGCATGTTCCTGGCCCGGGGCGCCGGCTTCCTGCTCTCCACCGAATCGGTCCCGATCGACGCACCCCTCTACGGCGCGGTCTCCGACCTCGCCCTGGCACTGCCCGGGGGCGGGCGGCTGACCCTGACCGGGGGGATCATGCTCGCGGTGTTCCTGGCGGGCGGGGTGCTGCTGCACGCGACCCGCTTCGGCGCGACGGTCTACGCGCTCGGCGGCAGCCGCCAGACCACGGCGCTGATGGGCGTGCCGGTCGGGCGCAACACGGTCGCGGTCTACGCCCTGTCGAGCCTGCTGGCGGCGCTCGCCGGGATCGTGTTCTCCCTCGACACCGCCTCGGGCACGCCGCTCTCGGCGGTGGGGGTGGAGCTCGACGCGATCGCCGCGGTGGTGATCGGCGGCACGCTGCTGACCGGCGGCCAGGGCGGCCTGCCGGGCACGGTCCTCGGCGTGATGATCGGCGGCCTGATCCAGACGGCCATCACCTTCGACGGCACCCTGTCGAGCTGGTGGACGAAGATCGCCACGGGGCTGCTGCTCTTCGCCTTCATCGCCCTCCAGCAGGGCTCGGTGGCGCTGGCCGGCCGCTCGGAACGGCGGGCCCGGGCCTGAGGCGTTTACCGAGCAGCGCGGCCGCGCTCGCCGGCGCCGCGGGGCCTGCCCACCGGGGACGGAGACCCGGAATCCTCACGCCACATCCTCCAGTCGGATCGGCAGGCTGCGGATGCGGCGGCCGGTGGCGTGGTGGACGGCGTTGGCGATCGCCGCGTTCACCCCGATGATCCCGAGCTCGCCCAGGCCCTTCAAGCCGAGCGCATCCACCTGATCGTCGGGATCGGGCACCAGCAGCGCCTCCACCTCCGGCGCGTCGGCCGCCGTGGGCACGAGGTACTCGGCCAGATCCGGATTGCGATAGGCGGCGCCGTCGACCACCGTCTCTTCGAGCAGAGCCGAGCCGAGGCCCCAGATCATCCCACCCATGAGCTGGCTCTTCGCGGTCAGCGGGTTGAGGATCCGCCCCGCCGCGAAGGCGCCGGTGAGCCGGGCCACCCGGATCTCCCCGGTCTCGGCATGGACATGCACCTCCGCGAATTGCGCGCCAAAACCCCAGGACACGGCCTTGCCGCCCCCGCCGAGGGTGAGCCCGATATGGCCCTGCCGCAGGCCAGCGAGCGCCTTCTCCCGGTCGCCGCCCGCCGGCACGAACGCCGCGACCGTCTCGACACCCTCGGGCCCGACGGCCTCGGCGAGCGTGATCCCGATCCCGTCCGACGCCGCGAGCCGCCCGCCCGCGAGGCGGAGGCCGCCGGGATCCTGTCCGGCGAGGCGCCCGCCCTGCCCGGTCGCGGCCTGCGCCAGGGTCTCGCGGATCTGCCGGCAGCCGAGCGCCAGGGCGTTCATCAGGCTGGTCGTGGTGCTCGACCCGCCCGAGATGCCGGCCGCCGGCAGGTCCGTGTCGCCGAGCCGGACCGTCACCCGCTCGACCGGTACGCCGAGCCCGTCCGCCGCCCCCATGGCGAGCAGGGTGGTGATGCCGTTGCCGATCTCGTGATGCGCGCAGGCCACCTCCACGGAGCCGTCCGGGCCGAGCCGGACCCGCATCGTCGCGGCGGCGATTTTTACGGGTCGCACCGAGGTCGCGCAGCCGAGGCCGACCAACCAGGGGCCATCCCGCATCGAACCTGGGCGCGGCACCCGGCGCGACCAGCCGAAAGCCTGCGCGCCCGCCGCGAAGCAGGCCATCAGCGGCCGGGTCGAGAACGGTTGTCCCGAGACCGGATCGACCGCCGTATCGTTGCGCCGGCGCAGCTCGATCGGGTCCATGCCGAGGGCCACCGCCATCTCGTCGACGGCGCTCTCCAGGGCGAACAGGAACGGCACCTCCGGCGGCGCCCGCATCGGGCCGGGCGTGTTGCGGTCGACCCGCACGGCCCGCTCCTCCGTGCGGATGTTCGGGCAGGCGTAGAGGCTCGCGGTCACCTCCGCGCCCTCCATCACGAAGGGATCGAAGCGCGAGGTCACGGTCTCGGCCTCGTGGACGAAGGCGGTGAACCGGCCCGACCGATCGGCGCCGAGGCGGATCCTGTGGCGCGATTCCGGCCGGTAATTGGCGATGGTGAAGCATTGCCGCCGGCTCGGCACCAGGGAGACCGGCCGGTCGAGGCGCTTGGCCGCGAGCGCAACCAGCGCCGTGTGCTGCGACAGCGCGAATTTCGAGCCGAAATGGCCGCCGATCAGGCCCGCCACCACCCGCACGTTCGCGGGATCGAGTCCCAGCTGCGCCGCGAGCCCGTGCTGGACCGCGCCGACATAGCGGGTCGGCTCGTGCACCGTGAGCCGATCGCCGTCCCAGGCGGCCCGGGTGGTGAACAGCTCGATCGGGTTGTGATGCTGGACCGGGGTCTCGTAGCGCGCCTCGACGCGCAGGGCCCCCTCAGCCAAACCGGCCTCAACTTCGCCCCGTTCGATGTCCTCATGCTGAGCTTTCAGGTCGGCGAGGCGCACGGTCTCGGCGCCCGGGGCGTCGAAGCCGCCGGCGGCGGGCTCGGCCGCGTAGGAGACCTTGACCGCACCGGCCGCCGCCTCGGCGGCCTCCTGAGTCTCGGCGACCACGAGGGCCACGATCTGGCCGGCATAGGCGATCGCCTCGGACTCCAGCGGCCGGTGCGAGCTGTTGGCGTAGCCACGGGCCATCAGGTGCTTCACCGGGGCCACCGCGCCGGACAATTCCCGGTGGGTGAAGATGGCAAGCAGGCCCGGCACCGCCTTCGCGGCATCGCAGTTGAACCCGGTGATCCGGCCCCGGGCGATGGTGCTGGTCACCAGGGCGGCGTGGGCGGTATTCGTCTCCGGGCCGGTGCGATCGGAGCTGTAGAGGGCCCGGCCCGTGACCTTGTCGGGGCCCTCGACCCGGATGTGCGGTCGGCCGAGATAGCCCTCGGTGTCCTGCGCGCCCGAATCCATGCCGCCCTCCCCCGCCGCGGCCGGTGGGGCCGCGTCAGGGGGAGAATTGCCGCGGGGGCGGTTCGGCTCCCCGGATGGTGGGGCGACAGGATGCAGCGGCAGCCGTGCGAGGGCTGCCCTATCCGTCGTGCCGGCCCGCCTTCACGGCCTCGGTCAGGATCGCGTTCATCCGGGTCTGCCAGCCGCGCCCGGTCGCCTTGAACGCGTCGACCGTGGCGGGATCGAGCCGGATCGTTACCGGCACCTTCGGGTTGGGAGCGACGGGGCGTCCTGCCTTGCGGACGGAGGAGACGGCGGCGAACTCCTCCGCGGTCAGGACGTTGCGGGCCGGGCGCATCTCTCGCAATTCGGCCTCCGTCAGGACGGGGGCGTCCGAATCGATCAGGGGCGACTTGCGAGCCATAGCGCGCGTTCCTTTGGCTCTTGGCAGGGCCGAAGGTAATCGGCCTGGGGCCTTCATACGCGCGCGCCGCACAATCCGCAATAAGTGTACGTACGAAAATTCACCGACGACGTCGGATTGATCAGCCTTCGCCTGAAGCGGGATCCCGGCCGCGCTGGCAAGGGCCAGCGCGGCCGGGATCAGCTCAGTTCAGGACCTTCCCGTCCGGGCCGACCTTGACCTCCTGCTCCTTGTCGGCGCCGGCGACCTTGATCTCGTACTGGACCGCGGAGCCGTCCTTCTCGACCTCGGCCTCGTAGGCCTTGCCGCCGCCGGCCTTCTGCTCGGCGATGGTGAGGGCGTCCTTCAGGGAGGTCTTGGCGTTCTGGAAGTCGGAGGCCTTCAGGCGGGTGAAGTAGCGCTCGAAGGGCTGGTTCTCGGTCTTGTAGAGCGCGCCGGTGTCGGCGTTGATGCCGTACTCGACCAGCTTGCCGCTCGGGTAGACGACCTTCACGCTGTAATGGGCCGGGTCCTTGCTGTCGGCCTTCTCGAAGTCGGCGTCGATGGCGCGGCCGCCCTTCTCGTCGCCCTGCGACTCGGCGGTGGTCAGCGCCTGGGCGAGGCCGACCTTGGCGATCTTGGCGACCTGCCACTCCTTCATGTTGCTGTCGGCCTTGGAGGCCGGCTCGGCGGGGGTCGAGGTGGCGGTCTGGGCCAGCGTGAGGCTCGTGGAGAGCGCGAGCAGGCCGGCGGCGGCGGCGAGACGGGTGATCATGGCGGGTGTCCCTTTGGCGGGTTCATTCACGGGAGCGTGAAACGCCGGCTCCGGGATACGGTTGCCTCCCCAGGGGAAGAAAAGCCGTCCGCCGTCCGGATGGCGCGGCCCACCGCTCCGCCTGTATGACGGGCTGACCGAGCCGAGATGGAGCCGCCCATGACCGCGAACGAACCCGAGGCGCTGGACGAGTTCACGCGCCTGCACGCCAAGCTGTCCGCCCTGGAAATCGTGCTGGGCGTCCTGATCGGGCGCCTGTCGGAGGAGAATCCCGAGATCCGCGAGGACGTGAAGCGCGACGTGGCGGCGATCCTGTCCGACCTGCCGATCGATGGCCCGAGCGAGGAGATGATCGCCGCCGAGGTCCGCCGGGCCGCCGAGGTCCTGACCAGCGTCTCCATCGGTTGATCCCTGGTCCGGGGATCCCAAAGGGCGAGCCCTTTGGCGGGGCGTCGGGGCGGCGCCCCGACATCAGGCTTCGCCCTCAGCGCGGCGGCATCCGCAGCGCCCCATCGAGGCGGATCGTCTCGCCGTTGAGCATCGGGTTCTCGCAGATGTGCCGGACGAGGGCGGCGTATTCGGCCGGGCGGCCGAGCCGCGGCGGGAACGGCACGCTCTGGCCGAGCGTGTCCTGCACCTCCTGGGGGAGCCCCGCCATCATCGGCGTCTCGAAGATGCCGGGGGCGATCGTCACCACCCGGATGCCGTGCCGGGCGAGTTCCCGGGCGATCGGCAGGGTCATCGCGACCACCCCGCCCTTCGAGGCCGCGTAGGCGGCCTGCCCGATCTGGCCATCGAAGGCCGCGATCGAGGCGGTGTTGACGATCACCCCCCGGGCGCCCTGGTCGTCCGGCGCCTCCCGGGCGATCGCCTCGGCGGCCAGCCGGATCATGTTGAAGGTCCCCACGAGGTTGACCGAGACCGCCCGGGCGAAACTGTCGAGCCGGTGCGGCCCGTCGCGGCCGACCACCTTCTCGCCGGGCGCGATCCCGGCGCAGTTCACGAGCCCGTGCAGGTGCCCGAACGCGTCCAGGGCGGTCCGGATCGCCGCGGCGCCGTCGGCCTCGCGGGTGACGTCGGTCGCGGCGAAGCGCGCCGTCGTGCCGAGTTCCGCCGCCACCCGGGCGCCGGCCTCCCGGGCGATGTCGGCCACCACCACCCGGGCGCCCGCCGCCACGAGGCCGCGCGCCGCCGCCTCCCCCAGGCCCGAGCCCGCCCCGGTGACGATGAACACGCGATCCTGAATCATCCTGGCCTCCCCCGATGGGTCCGGGTCGCCGCGGATGCGCTGCGTCCGGCCCTGACGGACACGACGTAGCGCGCGCCGGGGGGACCCGAAAGCCGCCCGCCATGAGGTCTTGGACCCTCGACCGACAGTTGACGTGTGAAAAATTCCCACATATGACGTGTCCAAGTCGTCGCGTCGTATTGTTTCGTATTTCCATCTGTTTCTGGCGCCGATCGACAGACCATCGAACTATTCCGGGCCGTGTCTCCGGTCGAGGGCCGTCGACCCGCCGCGCTGGACCCGAAACCCTGCACGCGCCCGGTCTCCCGGGCGGCCGATGCCTCATGCCTGCACAGGATTGCCCATGCGCGCACCCTGGTTCGAGACCGCCGCCCGCCACTGGCGACATGGCCGGCTCGTTGGACGGTACTGGGATGCCCGGTCTCCGGCGATCCGCGCGGCCCTGCGCGCCGCCACGCCGGACAGCGTGCTGCTGGCGGGCAATTCCCATGCGGAGTATATCGGGAACCCGGATCTCGGCGGGCGGCCCAGCATCAACATCGCGGTCGGCGGCAGCACGGCGGCCGATTGCGCCCGGCATCTCGCGGTTCTGCACGGCACGGTCCTGCACCGCGCCGACCGGCACCTCCCGGTCCGCTGCGCGGCCTCCGTGCTGATCATCGGCACCAACGACATCATGGGCTGGCGCCATCCGGAACAGGCCCGGAGCGCCGATCGCTTCAGCGTGAAGGTCCGGCGCATCCTGGGTTTCCTGGAGGCATGGTCGACGCAGATCTTCGTCGCCGCGGTCCCGCCGGTCGGCGCCTGGGCGACCGGCCGGGATCCGGCCGCCGTCGCGGTCTTCTCCGACAGGCTCGCGGCGCTCTGTGCCGAGCGGGGCCACAGCTTCTTCGATCCGTTCGCTGCGCTCCGCGCCGGCACCGGGGGGCTGGCTGGATCGGGTCTCTACCGGGACGGCGTGCACCTGGCCGATTACACCCGCCTGGCCGCCGAGGTCGCCCGCTTGGCGGTGATCGATCCGGCCCCGTCCGGGCCGCCCGGGATCCGCCCGGCCGCGCCGAATCCGGCGGCCAATCTCCGGGTCCTTCGTGCGGCCTGGGTCGGCCGCCCGTGAGGGGACCTGCGCGCCTGTCCCCGCTCTTCCGGATCCGTCCGGGGCGACGTGGGATCGGGCGGCCCCGGCCGTTGCGCGTCTGGCCCGGGGAGGCGGCTTTGTGGCTCGCCGAGAACGGCGTCCGGCGCCCCCGGGCGGCCCGGCACGCGCTGGCGGCACTGGCGCGTCCCGGCACGCGGGGCCGATACGCGGCCCGCGCGGTGAGCGGCGGCACGGTCCTGATCGGCCCGGTCAGCGCCCTGGCCCTGCGTAACGCGGAGGCCGAGGTGCAGTTCGTCTTCCAGGTCACGCCCTACGGGTACGGCGAGGAGGCCTTCTAGGGCCAGCCGCCCGCGTCCGGCGGGTGCGACCGTACCTCCAGCCCCTCACGGCGGGCTCGTGCAGAGCAGGGCCGGCGCGCAGACCGTCCGGAAACCCGCCCGGGCGAAGAGCGCCTCGCTGGCGCTGCCGGTCGGGCCGTGAAGGAAGATCGGCAGGAAGACCTGGGTCGCCCCGCGCGCCCGCGCCGCGTGCAGAGCCGCAACGGTCACGGCGGTCCCCAGACCCCGGCGCTGCCGGTCGAACCGGGTGGCGACGTTGTACAGCCCGGCCGTGTCGCCGCGCAGGTAGAGGCTCGCACAGGCCGCCGGGCCGGTGACGTCGCGCAGGACGAGGTGAAGCCGCACAAGGCCGGGCCGCGCCTTCGCCGCGCGCAGGGCCGGCAGGTAGGTGCGGCGCAGATGCGTCCGCACCGCCGGATCGTCCGACAGGTTGACGAAGACCCCCTCGAAATCCGGTCCCGGTGCGGGCGTGGCCTGCAGGGCGACCGCGCCGTCCGCGGGGGACGGCGCCGGCGGCGGCCGTGCCACCATCCAGCGCGCCGGGCGGAGGATCGCGGGCTCGAACAGGCCCCGCAGCAGGGCGACCTCCTCGGCATCCCGGGCCAGGAAAGCCGGCGTCCGGGCGCGCCCCAGTGCCGCCGCGCCGGCCCAGGCGAACTGCTCGGGCCGGCGCACCCCGTAGGCGAAGTTCAGGCTCGGATCCGGGACGCTGCGCGACCAGACGTAGCCCGCACCCCCGGGCCCATGCGCGACGCCGTCGATCAGGGAGCCCGTGAGCGCCGCCACATGGGCGTCGCGCAGGGCCTCGAAGGCGGGCTCGTCATCCCGCATGGTCAGGCGACCGGGCCCGGCGTCCTCGCCGCGCCCGTATTGCTCAGGTTGCGTTCCCGGACCGCCAATCTCGACCTCGTAGGGATTCCCGATATGGCTCCGCTATCACGCAGGGGATCGGCCTAACAATGTTTATTGTCCAGAATTATAACGGTTAAAACCTGGGAAATATTGTGAATTTCGGCCATGGATTGTGATGTTTGCTGGTATTTTAGCGTATATCGTTGAATGATTGCTGATTTCGATCCGCCGTCCGGCGCGGCGCAGATCGCTTTGCGGCACGCCAGGAGGCGGGCGACCCTGTATGCTGGCGGCCCCTCGATTCGGATCATGCGGCGCGCGCGCACCATCGGTCCGCATCTGCGCGGCAGGAGAGTCAGCCCGGCGATGCCGTCCTTCGACACGCCTGTTTCTGTCGGCGCCTTCGCGCTGCTGTTCTTCGCCTTCGCGGTGAAGCAGCTCGGGGCGGATTTCCTGCTCCAGAACGCCTGGATGGCGCACGGCAAGGACCGGACCTCGGCCTGGGTCGCTCCGCTCTGTGCCCATACCGGCCTGCACGGGCTGGGCACGCTGCTGATCGCGCTGCCGGTCAAGCCAGCCCTCTGGTGGCTGGCGCTGGTGGATTTCGCCGTCCACACGGTCATCGACCGCGGCAAGGGCCTGATCGGCCAGCGCACGCAGTTCCCGGTCACCGACGCCCGGTTCTGGTGGCTGATCGGCCTCGACCAGTTCCTCCACACCGTGACCCATATCGGGCTGGCCGCGATCCTGGCGGTGGCCTGAGCCGGGTGGGGCTTTCCAGGTCAGGCCTGATCGGCCCAGGTGTGAGGTGGATGCCTCTGCAGCTTGAAAGCGGATCCGCCGAAACCCACGCATCCGAGCCGGTCAGGCGGGCGATGCGTGGCGGCAGATCCTGGCCGAGAGCCTCTGGACCGCTTCGGACACGATCCGTCGCAGAAGCACGACGGCTCACCGGCCCGTCGGGGGCCTGTGCTCCGCCACCGGGCCCGAGGGTCCGAGCTCATCCATGAACGTCGCGAGGTAGGAGCGCCACAGCTTGGCGTAGCGCAGGGATTGGTGACCATGCGTTTCGGAGGAGGCCGGGACCAGCACGAAACGCGCCCCCGATACCCGCCGGATCGCCGGCTCCATCGCGCCGAGCTCGACCGGATTGAGCGCATCGTCGGCGAAGTTGATCGCCAGGAGCTTCGCCTTGATCGCCCCGAGCTGGGGCGCCGGATCGTAGTCGAACGACGAATCGAACCAGTACAGCCAGTCGTTGGCGTCGACCTTGCCCGCGTAGGTGGCGGCGAGCCGGTCGTAGAGCTTGACTGCATCGGCGTTGCTCGGCGCCTCCCGCTGCTGGCTGAGCACGCTCTCGGTCATGATGTTGAAGAGCGGCAGCACCTTGGTGAACTGGGTCGGCGGCTTCTCGTAGTCCCCGCCCTTGTAGTCCGGATCCGAGCGGATGGCCTCGATCAGGAGGCGCCGCCAGAGCGCGTTGCGTCCGCTGACCGGGATCGGCTGGCTGGCGACCGCCACGAGGCCGTCCATCATGTCGGGGTGGCGCTCGCCCCACATCCAGGTCTGCATCCCGCCCATCGAGGTGCCGATCACCGCCCGCAGGTGCTTGATCCCGAGCCCTTCGGTGACGACGCGGTACTGCCCCTCGACCACGTCACCGTAGCCGTAGCGGGGGAAGCGGCCGCGCAGGCCATCCGAAGGCTTCGTCGAGCCGCCGCGCCCGAGGCCGTCGGTCAGGACGACGAAGTACTGCGCCGCGTCGAGCGGTGCGCCCGGCGCGAACAGCTCCGGGCCCATCGTCGGGGCGAGGAACTGCTTGCCGGTGCCGGTGGTGCCGTGGAGCACCAGCACGGCGTTGTCGATGTGCCCGGCCGCGTCGCGGTGGGGATTTCCCAGCGTCGTGTAGTGCAGCCGGGCCTGCGGCAGGACGGCGCCGCTCTCCAGCTTGAAGTCCGAAAGGACGAGATCCGCCTCGTGCGGGTTCAAGTAGGGTGCCGGTTCGCCCGCCGCTCCGGTCGCGAACGCGATCCCCCAAGCGGCGAGCGTAACCCGCGCGAGACCAGGCAGGCCGCCCGAGGCTGTCGTCGTCATGGATCCAAACCTCTTCCCTGTGGGTACACCGGTCGTTCCGGCCATCGCGACGAACGTCCCGGGCGGGTCACCACGCCCGGTTGGTGACCTGAATCTCACCGACACCGTCACAGGGGCCGTGCAGGACGTCCCCCGGCTTCACCCCACTCACTCCGGCGGGGGGGCGGTCATTTGCGGGTCGCCGGGGGGAACTCGACGGCCCGCGACAGGCAGGCCAGCGCCTCCGCGACCGATCCGGTCATCGGGTTGCGAGCGCCGCGCTGCCGGAACTCGCCGTTGACGCTACATCGCCGCCTCCGGCGACGACCGCACCGGCCGGCTTGGCGAAGAAGGCTTGGCGAAGAAGGCTTGGCGGAGAAGAACGGCGGTTCGCGGTCGGATTCGTGGCCCATCTCCCCGGCATGGGCCGCGGAGGTGCAGCCGACACACCAGAGCCGCCGCACCGGAAAGGCTGCGGCCGCGTCGCTGACGGGACTGGCCACGACGGCGGGTGGCCCGATGACGAAGCGCATCACGGCTTCTCTAACCAATCGTGCATATTGGTTAGAAGGTGGTGCGAGGGGCGTCAAGGCCGCCGTCCTTGGCTGACGGCCCCGGTCCCAGCCGCTAGACTGGAGCCATGGATGACGACGCGGCCCCGGTTCTGACGCTCCTCCAGGCCTACCTCGCGAAGACGCGGCTGCCTGCGGACGGCCGGTTGCCGCCGGAGCGGGTCCTGGCCGAGGCGCTCGGGACGTCGCGCGGCGCGTTGCGGAAGGCGCTGGCGCTGATGGAGGCCGACGGCCAGCTCTGGCGCCACGTCGGCAAAGGCACCTTCCTGGGGTCGCGCCCGCTCGCGGCCATCGATGAGGTGGCGGCGCTCGCGACGCGTGCGACGGCCTCCGACCTCGTCCAGGCCCGCCTGGTGTTGGAGCCCGAGCTGGCAGCCCTCGCCGCCCTCCGTGCCGGCCCCAGCCATGTCGCCGCGCTCTCCGACGCGCTGCGGGCGAGTTGCGCTCCCGGGCAGACCTGGCGCGGCTACGAATTGCAGGATGCGCGCCTCCACCGAGAGGTCGCCCTGGCTGCCGGGAACCCGCTCCTCCTCTTCCTCTACGACCACCTCGCCGCCATCCGGCGCGTGATGACCTGGGACCGCCCGCGTGTCGATGAGGATGGGCCGCCTGTCGATCATCCCTCCTTTGCCGAGCATGACCGGATTGTCGCCGCGATCGCCGCACGCGATACAGCCGCGTCGCGGCGCGCGATGGCAGCCCATGTCACGGCCGTGCATGCCGCGATGGCGCCCGCGTGATCCGATCCTGGCCGTGAGCGATCCATTGGGTTCGGAGCCGCGCGACCGAAAAAAGTGGACGCTCTCCCGCCGACCCAGGTCGGCCCTAACCACAGGGAGCGGCGCTTCCCAAACGCGGTCATCGCCGCGCATGGGCGTTTCACAGCACGCCCCCTCAATCGCACACGCGTTCCACGAGTGATAATAAGCATCCGGGCCGTGCTGTATGGATGTTCACGAACCGGGTGCGCAGGTCCGTGAGAGCACGTTGAAGAGGATCGCCGACATCTTCACCCGAACAAACGTGTCCAAGGTCGTAGAGGCATTGATGGTCGGTATCATACGCCCTTACTGACACCAGTGGGTTCGCCCGCACGATGGGCGCAACTTCGTTGATGGCCGCGTGACGGGGGCAATCTACCTCGTGAAGAAAGATCGGACTGGGCGTCCAATAAATGCCAAGCGGTTGAGGTAAATCGTAGGATCCGAGCAGCATAGTCTCGCCGGGACGAGCGAGTTGCAGGCAATGCCTGCACGGAAATCCGCCCCTCGCCGTTGCGACGACCCTACGAACGCGATTGCCGCGATCATCTGTTCCACTGCCTCGAAAGCGATCGGCCGTCTCGGTCGCAATCGCAACACATCGAAACGTTGTCATGGGCGCACCTCCGGAGCGCGTCCGTAAAACCCGGTGCGGTGTGTCGCATCCCGCTTCTTGCTATCCAATCGCCGCAACTCTTCGCGCTGTTGAGGGCCGCCCCGTATCGGTCGCGAGCGAAGCGCCGACGTCCGCTTGCATGCGAGTTCACGCGGACACGGACCGGCCGGAACCCACCGCCCGCGGCCATCTGCGGTCGTCGCGTTCGCGCGCAGGGCCGTGCCAATCATGGCGCGATGAAGTGAGGCACCAGCGGCGACGTATCGTTGGAGATCGGGCCCGCGCTCTCGCGCAGGATCATCCCACTCGGGGACCGTCGCGGATCAACGCACGCTGGGTCTGGAAGCCGCCGAGCCGGTTGATCGCCTGTGTCCTCTGGCGCGACGTTGGAGTTCAAGGCGGCGAGCGTTAAAGCCCAGGCCATGTTCGATGACGCGGCCGCTCGGCGCTATCTTGCGGGCTTGGCCCCGGTCGCCCGGGGGTCGGTGCGCTGGCTCATCTATGATGAAACGCGGCACTGGGTTTCGGTCGTGGATGGCGAGATCGCCCCGCTGCGAGACGACTGCGCGCATGCCGTCAACGCCATGAGGATGGGGGACGCCAGCGCATCCTTCGGTGATGCGATCCGCGAGTTCCTTGCCGCGGGGACGGATTGCACCCCGCAGGTTGTCGCCCTTTCATGCGCCGTGTTGATGCAGACCATCGGCGATCTCGATGCGGTCTTCGCTCAGATACAGTCTTGTGTGATGGCGACTCTCGTCTACGCGGAGGATGTGGTCGTTCGGCCGGTCGCCCCGTGACCCCGTCCGGCACGGTCGCGGAGCGGGAGGCCATTTCCGCGTCAGATCCAGACAATTCGCGTGTTGGTCGATAGGGGCCTTCAACCGGTGCCGTGCATCCTGTGCCGCGAGAGCTGAGGGCCCCTGGGATGAACGAGCGTCGGGCGGAAGATCGGACCTGCCTCAACATCCCCGGCATGATCCTGGTCGACGAGCACAGGACTTTGCCCTGCCTCATCGCCGACCGCTCGGCGACCGGAATCCGGGTCACGTTGCCAAACCCCGAGAACCTGCCGGACGTTTTCATCCTCACCTTCGATGACACCCGTGAGGCGCTCGTCTGCCGCGCGGCTTGGCGCAAGGCTGACCAGATTGGCTGCATCGCCGACGTGCTGGTGACCGCTTGGCTGGTGCAACCGTTACGTCGCCCGCCGGTGGCCTGGCACTGATCCGCGCCGCGGCTCCGCCGCCTGCAGCGGCATCTGTCGCGCGGGGGCGCCGCGCTGTCCCCGGCCGATCGCCTCCGGCATCTCCACCCGCCGTGCGGGAAGCCACCGGTGCGCGCGGATGGTCTCCCCGCAGCCCGGCATCGCCTGAAACGCTTCTTCGGACACCCCTCGACGTCGGGGCACGGAAAGGGCTCCCGGGGGGCTGGTCCGTACCGGGGTGAACCAGGGCCGCCCGCGGGAAACGGCGCCGGGCCCGAACGATGGCCCAGGCGTTCGAGGCCCGGCAGGCCGGACAGCCTGAGGGCGGCCCGCCGAACGCGCCGCCGGCGCCCCAGCCGCCGGGGCCCATCAACCCGCGATCGTTTCGCAAGCGGGACGCCGCCGGGAACCGTGCATCCCGGCGTTTGGGGCTCGGCGATCCCGTCGAGCAGGGCGGAGGGGTCGTCGGAGCACGGCGCGTTGGGTCCCGCTAGTGGTTTGCGCGTTCGCGCAACCTCCGCGAGGCGTCCGTGTTGTCGACCGCACCAGCGGAACGCGCCGCCCCCGCCAGGGCGGCCTCGCGTCGGCGAGCGCACCAGCCCCCGCCAACGAGGCGTCCATGACCGATCCGACGCTGTTGCCATCCGAGGTCGGGAACGCCCGTCGCCTCGACGTTCTGCACGACTATGCCATCCTCGACACGCCACCCGAACAGGGGTTCGACGACATCGTCGAGCTCGCGCGCCTGACCTGCGCGGTTCCCGTGTCGCTCGTCAGCCTCGTGGCCGGCGACCGCCAGTGGTTCAAGGCCCGCTCGGGCTTCGACCCCTGCGAGACCACGCTGGACAAGTCGGTCTGCGCGCATGCCCTGGCCGAGCCGGACCTCCTGGTCATACCGGACCTGACGCTGGACCCGCGGACGCGGGACAACCCCCTCGTGACGGGCGAGCCGCGCCTGCGCTTCTATGCCGGGGCGCCCCTGCAGGCGCCGGGCGGGGAGCGCCTCGGCAGCCTCTGCGTGATCGACCTGGAGCCGCGCCCGGCCGGCCTGACCGAGCCCCAGGCGACGGCCCTTCGCGCCCTCGCCGGACAGGTCATGACCCAGATGGACCTGCGCCGGGCCATGGCCGAGCGCGAGCGCGTCCTCGCTGGACAGGCGGCGCTGATCGGGCAGCAGAACGCGCTGATCTCCACGCAGGCCGCCATCACGCGGGCGAACGGGGACCGGGACGTCATCCTCGACGTCCTCGTGGCCGGCGCCATGGAGGCCGTGCCCCAGGCCGAGGGCGGCGTCATCGAGATGCGCGAGGGCGATGAACTCGTCTACCGCTCGACGCGCGGGACGCTGGCGGACCATGCCGGCCTCCGGGTGCCGGTCGACGGCAGCCTGTCGGGCCATTGCCTCAGGACCTCGAAGCCGGTGTTGTGTCCGGACGCCATCCTGGACCCCCGGGTCAGGCAGGAACTCGTCCCGATGCTCGCCCTGCGGTCGGCCGTGTGCGTGCCCATCACCCGCGGGGACAAGACTATCGGCGTCCTCAAGCTCCAGTCGAGCCGGCCCGACGCCTTCACGGGCCGGGAGCTGCGCGTCGCCGTCCTTTTCGCCGGGACCGTCCCGGCGGGCTTGGCCGAGGCCGGCGAGGCGGAGGCGCGGCGGGGCATCCGCGCCGGCGAGGCGACGCTCCGCACGGTGATGGAGACGCTGCCCGTCGGCGTCCTGATCGCGCAGGCCCCGTCCGGCCGCATCGTCGGGCACAACGCGCGCGCCGCCGCCATCCTCGGGCACGGGCTGACCCCGGCGCAATCCGGAGAGGGCCCGGCCCGCTGGGTCGGGTTTCACCCGGACGGGCGCCCCGTCGCCCCGGGCGAGTGGCCGCTCCTGCGGGTGGCGCGAGACGGAGAGCCCCGGGCCGAACTGGAGGTCGACTACCAACGGGGCGACGGAACACGCGCCTGGGTCAACTTCACCGGCGCCCCGATGTACGACCACGATGGCCGCCAGATGGGTGGCGTGGTGGTCGTCACCGACATCGACGGGCGCAAGCGGGACGAGCTCGACCTCGCCGCCGCCAAGAGGGCCGCCGAGGAGGCCAACCGGGCCAAGAGCGAGTTCCTGGCGAATATGAGCCACGAGCTGCGCACCCCGCTGTCGGCGGTCATCGGCTATTCCGAGATGCTGCAGGAAGAGATGGAGGATCTCGGCCAGGAGGACCTGCTCCCCGACATGCGCAAGATCGAGGCGAACGCGCGCCACCTGCTCGGTCTGATCAACGACGTCCTCGACCTCTCGAAGATCGAGGCGGAGCGGATGGAGACCTACGTCGAGGTCTTCGAGGTCGAGACCGTCATCCGCGACGTCGCCACGACCGTGGAGGCTCTGGTCGCTCGCAAGGGCAACACGCTGACCCTCGACCTCGGCACCGGCCTCGGCGAGGCACGGACCGACGTGACCAAGCTGCGCCAATGCCTGATCAACCTCCTGAGCAACGCCGCCAAGTTCACCGAGGGCGGGCAGGTCACCTTGTCGGCGGCGCGAGACGAGCGAGACGGCGCCGCCTGGCTGAGATTCGCGGTCTCGGACACCGGCATCGGCATGACCCCCGAACAGCAGGCGCGGCTGTTCGAACGCTTCACCCAGGCCGACGCGTCGACCACGCGCAGGTTTGGCGGCACGGGCCTCGGCCTGTCCATCACCCGCGCGTTCGCGGGGATGCTGGGTGGGGCCATCACGGTGGCGAGCGCGCCGGGGCGGGGCACGACCTTCACGGTCTCGGTGCCGGCGCGCATCACCGGGACGAATGACGAGACGCCGCCCGCCATCGACGATACCGTCCCGGAATCCGTCGATGCGGCTGCCGACGGCGCCGTCCTGGTCATCGACGACGACGCCGCGACACGTGAACTCCTGACCCGCTTCCTGGAGCGGGACGGATACCGGGTCGCGGTGGCTGCGGACGGCCGGGAGGGCCTCGACATGGCCCGGAGCCTCGCGCCGCGCGTCATCCTCCTCGACGTGACAATGCCGCAGATGGACGGCTGGGCGGTCCTGCAAGCCATCCGGGGCGATGCGGCGTTGCACGATACGCCCGTCGTCATGGTGACGGTCCTCGACGAGCAGACACGCGCCGACGCGCTCGGTGCCACCGACTACCTGCAGAAGCCGGTGGACTGGAACGAACTCCACACGGTGATGGATCGGTTTCGCCCCCGGGCCATCGCCGCGGATCGAGGCCTGCCGCGAGCGCGCTCCGCCGACACCGGTTCGGCGGAGCGCGCGTCAACACAGGGGCTGAGAGCCGTGCTCGATTGAAACGCGATCGGGCACGGCTCTAGTCGATGACCTCGACGACCCGGCGCGTGCGTGGATCCACCAGCACCGGGTGATCGTTCACGATGGTGTAGTTGTAACGCGGCAGGGCGAATTCGGGGGGGACGTCGTAGTAGACGACACCGTCCTCGGGGAGGACGGTCCCGACCGTCAGGCTGCCCGGATAGGCGAAGGACGGACGCCGCTCGCCCGCGGCATAGATGCGAAAGCGCTCACGTCGGTCGATGCCGAGGATGCCGTTGGCCGTGCCGACCGCCGCACCGACTGCACCGCCGACGACGGCCCCCAGGGGACCGGCGATCATCGCGCCACGATTCGCACCCTCCTGCGCGCCGCGTTCCAGCCCCTGGGCCTGGGCGGCTGCCGCCCAGGCCAACGTCGCCGCCGCGACGGCCACTCGAACCTTGCCTGCCATTGTCCATTCCCCATGATGCCGGTCGGCCCGGCGTCCGCGTTGCCCGTCGGTCGGGCGGCTCAGCGGCTGCTGGTCAGAGCCCGCACCGGTGCGCCTGCCAGATCGACCGTCGAACCGACCGTGTCCCGCAGGCCGGAGCCGACATTGGACAGGTGCGCGCCGTAAGTCTCGCGCGTCTGCGGGTCGACGATGGCCACCGGGGCCGCGACCGCCAGCGCGGCACCGGTCGCGACCGTGGAGGCGGCCCCGGCCGCCGTGCTCACCAGCTTGTCCCCGAAACCGACCTGTCCGTCGGAGATCGGCTGGCCGTCCGAGAGGCGCTTGCCCAGCAGGGCCACGACGTCACCGGAGGCGAACTTGCCGTGATTCAGCGGGTCGTCGCCCTTCACGGACGAGAGGTTCAGGACACCGATGTTCTGGCGCTCCAGCTCGGTCCGGTAGGGCTCGGCGTTCGGGTCGATGGCGCCCAGGCGGACGCTGTCGCCCCAGACCAGCCGCGAAACCGCCAGGGCTTGGTCGTCGCCGGACACCATCAGCGTCAGCCGCGGCCGGTTCGGGCCCATATCGTGAAACGCCTCCCGGGCGAGGTCCATGTCGACGTCGGGCGCGGCCAGGATGACGTTGCGGATCTTGGGCGCGACGCGCCGGTCGCGGATGGCCATCTGGCGGAGACTTTCCAGCGTCAGCCAATTCCCCATCGAGTGGGCCAGCACCGTGATCTCGCCGACGTTCGGGTCCTTCGACAGGTCCCGCAGCAGGGTCTCAAGGCCGTTGCGCGAGAAGTTGGTGCTTTCCCGGTCATAGCCGTAGGCCAGGACGCTGCCCTTGGACGGCCACGTGAACAGCACGGGCGCGACCTCGGCCCCGGAATCGTGGACGATCTGCGCGAAGCGGAAGACGGCGTCCTCAAACTTGTTGTTGAAGCCGTGCACGAACACGAGCACGTGGCGCTTGGCACCGCGCCGGACGGCTCGTCCGGTCCAAGCGGCGACCGTCGCGCGGTCGACCGGCTCGGCGCGGAGGGCGACGAAGTCGGTGGCCGGATTGCCGGGGAGTGACCTCGGCCATTGCACGGAACCGGGCCGGCGCGTGGCGTCGGGCGGGATGGAAACGGCCAGGTCGGTGTAGGTGACGGCGTTGCCACGCTCGCCGGAGAACAGGACGCCGCGGTCGCTTGCGGACTTGCGGGTCGTTGCCACCAGCATGTCGACCCGCGACGTGCCGGGAACCGTCTCGACGGCGGCGATGGGGAGCAGGACTCCGGTCGGTCGGCCCGCGCACGCACCCAACATGACCAAAGCCGCCGCCGCGCCGATGCCATGCATGACCGGCCGCTTTCCCATAGACGTCACGAGCACCGGCATCCCCGCGGCAAATCCGATCCAACCTGGGCGGGATACGGGTTAATGAGGCCCTAACCCCCCGGACCGGAGGCCGCGTGATATTGGCGGCCTTCGGTCGCGACCGGTGCTAATCGACGATGCCATCGCCGCAGGAAGGGCTCGGACCCGCGGGAGACACGCGTCTGGCGCGCCTCCGGCAGGCCCGACATCGTCCCGGCGCGATGGCGGCCGGGTCAGTCATGGCCCCCTTCGACCGTTCGGCGATGAAGTGGCCGAACCTCGGGGACCGAACGCTCACGCGGCGTCCCGCTCGGCCTTGGCCGTGTGACCGGCCGCCGAGAGGCACGCCTCGACCGCGTCGCGCAGCGACGACACGTAGGCATCGGCCCCGACCTCCCGCCCGACGGCTTCATCCGTCAGGACCTTCTCGCCCACCGGCCACAGGCCGACCAGGATCGGCACACCCGGCGCCCGGCGCCGCAACCGCTCCAGCAGATAGCGCAGGTGAGAGGGATTGCCGGTGATGTCGAGGTAGGAGACGCAGACCATCGCCACATCCGTCATGTCGAGGTCGCGGATGCCCTCGCGCGAGGCCGCCCTGTACGGAGCGACCTGGGCCCCCAGACCATGCTTGCGCAGGAGTTGGGCCAGCATCGCCGAGGATGCCTCGTCGAGCGGACCGCGACCCGCAAGGCACAGGATCGGAGCCTCCCCGCGCCAGCCCTCCGGGAGCTCCCCGCGGGGCGCCGCCTGGCCGGGTACGGCCTCGGTCTTCACGTGCGTCCGTTCCGCCAGCGTGAGGGTATCGGCTGGGCTCACGGCCTTGCCGTCATGGCTGGGCTCGACATCGTCGTGGTCCTCGAAGTCCTCGACGAGGGAGCGCGACGAGGAGCGGATGTTCTCAAGCTGCGCCGGCGTCACGACCCCGCGGGCGAAGTCGTTGGCGGCGAGTTGAAGGCCCTTGAGGGCGACCTCATCGTAGTAGGACGACAGCGAGCGGTCCTTGAGCATCCCCTCGGCGAGTTCGCGGACCTCGTCCGGATCGCCGGCCAGCATGCGCTGGTAGAAGTTCTCCACCGGGGTCAGCGGCGGTCGGTCGCCGAGCAGGATGTCGAGGAACTCCAAGCTGTCGACATGGCGGCCGAGCACGACGAGGCACACGGTGAACGGGGTCGCGAGAATCAGGCCGATGGGCCCCCACAGGAATCCCCAGAACAGCGTCGAGACGATCACCGCGAAGGGCGAGAGGCCGGTGGAGTGGCCGTAGAGCAGCGGCTCGATCACTTGGCCGAACACGGGCTCGGCGATCAGGAACAGCGCCGCGGTGGCGATGACCATCGACCAGCCCGGGTCGACCGCGGCGGCCAGGGCGACCGGGAAGATCCCCGAGACGAAGGCGCCGATATACGGCACGAACCGCATCAGCGCCGAAAAGACGCCCCAGAGCAGGGGGTTGGGCACGCCGATGAACCAGAGGCCGACGCCGACGATGACGCCGAAGGCGGCGTTCATACCCAGCTGAGCGAGGAAGTAGGTCCCCAGCCGCTTCGCCGCGTCGTCCATCGCCACGGTCGTGCGGTGGAGGTCGCTCGATCCGAACAGGCGGATCATGCGGTTGCGCAGGTCCTCGCGCTGCAGGAGCAGGAACACCACGACGACGAGCACGATGCCCACCGTGGTCAGCGGCTCGAAGACCGGGCCGAGCACCTTGCGGGCCAGTTCCAGGGGCGAGATCTCGGGTTCCTGGATGCGCACGAGCTGCGCCTTGGGCGTGTCCCCCGCGGGACCCGTCGCGGCGGCGGTGCCGGAGGCATCGGCCTTCTGCGTGGCGTTCTCGACCTGGTGGCTGAACCGCGCGATGACCCGGTTGGCCTCACCCAGCCAACCCTCCTGCAGCCCGGCGAATTTCTTCTGCACGGTGGCTTGGTACTGGGGGAGGTTGCCCGCAAGGCCCGCGACCTGGGTTCCGATGACGGCACCGATACCCCCGATGACCCCGAGGGCCAGGAGAACGGCGACGATGACCGAGGGCACCCGGCCGAGCCTCGCCCGCCGCAGCAGGTTGACCACCGGGCCCAGAACGAAGCTGAGAAGCACCGCCAGCACGAGGGGGATGAAGACCTCGCGACCAAAGTACAGGGCTTCGACGAGCACGACGCCCACGGCGAGGGTCAGCAGGCCGCGCAGGCCGGGCACGAGGGGCGGTGGTACCTGGGCCGGTGGCTTTACGGCGTCCGTCACGTCCGTCGGCATACGCTGAACTCCCTGCCGCCGGGCAAGGACCGGCACGCCCCTGCCTAACGCCGCTCAGGTCATTTCGTACCGGTATACTTTCACCGCACCCCACGGCCGGAGGATGCGAGGTCAAATGTCCCGATACTTGTCAGATATCGGACATCTTTGCGCCAGGAAGTCCGCTACTGGACAATTGAGTCGCCCCGGCCTGGACCGCTCCCGTGAACGCCCGAACCTCGTCCCTCATCGACGGCAACCTGCTGCTCGAAGCCCTCGATGCCGGCGACCGCGGCCTGCTGGTGCCACACGCCGAACGCCGCGAGGTCCGGCGCGGCGAGGTGCTGTTCCGTGCCGGTGACGATGTCAGCCACGTCACCTTCCCCGCGCACCATTGTGTCGTCACCCTGGTGGTGCCGCTCATGGACGGGAAGTCGGTCGAGACCGCCACGGTCGGTCGCGAGGGCGCCATGGGGGGCGTCGTCAGCCATGGCTACCTGCCTGCGTTCGGGCAGGCGGTCGTCCAGGTCGGCGGCCCGGTCATCCGGATCGACGCCGCGCGCCTGTCCGAGGCCAAGCAGGCCTCGAAGGGCATTCGTGACCTGTTCGTGCGCTACGCGGACTGCCTGCCCGCGCAGGTGCTCCAGTCGGTCGCCTGCAACGCCGCCCACACCATCGAGCGGCGCTGCCTGCGCTGGCTCCTGACCCTGCAGGACCGGATCGGCACGTCCGAACTGCCGGTCACCCACGAACTGCTGGCCGACATGCTGGGGGTGCGCCGTGCCTACCTGACCGAGGTCCTGGGGCGCATGCAGCGCGAAGGCCTGATCACCATCGGCCACGGACGCATCACCCTCCCGGACCGGGAGCGCGCCGAGACTGGCTCGTGCGAGTGCCACGCAGCGGTGCGGCGTCACTTCGGCGAGGTGATGGGGGCCGTGTACGCGCCCGGCGGCCGCATCATCGCCGTCGATGTCGGCGACCCGGAACGGCTGCGGCCTCCGTCCGCACTCGTGAAGGACGCAACCCCGTGAACCATGTCCCGCGTCCCGCCCGGATCGAGGAGGACGCGCGGATCGCCGCGCTCGCCGCCTTCGACATCCTCGACACCCCGCCCGAGCGTGGGTTCGACGACATCGTCAATCTCGCGCGCCGCCTCTGCGCGGCACCCGTCGCCCTGGTCAGCCTCGTCGACCGCGACCGCCAGTGGTTCAAGGCACGCTCCGGCTTCCCGGCCCGCGAGACCGACCTCGACCGCTCCGTGTGCAAGTTCGTCCTCACGGAACCAGGCATCCTGCAGATCCCGGATCTGACCCGCGACCCGCGGACCAGCACCAACCCGTTGGTGACGGGCGAGCCGCACCTGCGGTTCTACGCCGGTGTGCCGCTGCGCACGCCCCAGGGGCAGGTGCTCGGCAGCCTGTGCGTGATCGACCATGTCCCGCGCCCGGGCGGCCTTGCCCCGGAGCAGGTCGAGGACCTGGAGGCGCTCGCCAGGCAGGTCATGGACCAGCTCCTGCTGCGCCGGTCGCTGTCGGACCGCGCCCGCGCCGGGCGACAGGGCGAGGCGGTCGCCGTGACCCTCGCCGGCGTCGCGGCGGCGGGCGGCGACCTCGTCGCGAGCTTCCGGGCCGTCCTTGCGGGCGCCATGCGTGCCGTGACCGCCGCAGAGGCCGGCGCCGTCGAGATCCGCGAAGGCGACTCCCTCGTCTCCCGCGCCGTCTCGGACGAGCTCGCGCCGCATCTCGGGCTGCGCCTCCCGATCCAGGGAAGCCTCGCAGGCGCCTGCTACCGGGACGACGTCCCGCTGCTCGTCGCGGATGTGTTGAACGATCACCGGGTCGAGCGTGAGCTCGCCGAGAAGCTGCGAATGCGCTCCTGCCTGATGGTGCCGGTGCGCAGGGGCGGCGTCGTTGTCGGGGTCCTGAAACTCCAGTCGAGCCGTCCCGACGCCTTCGCCGAGGATGACCTCCAGGTCCTGGGCGTCTTTGCCGGCTCCGCCGCTTCCAGCCTCGCCGAGGCGGGTGAGCGCGTCGCCACGCAGGCGGCGGCCCAAACCGAGTACCGGCGCCGTGCCGTGTTCGACAGTGCGCAGGACTATGCCATCATCCTGCTCGACCTCGACGGCCGGATCACGGACTGGAACGCGGGTGCGACCCGCATCCTGGGGTGGCACCGCGAGGAGATGTGCGGCGAGACCGCTGACGCTTTCTTCACGCCCGAGGACCGGCGCGACGGCATCCCGGCCCTGGAGATGCGGTCCGCCCTCGAGAAGGGCACCGGCATTGACGAGCGCTGGCACCTGCGCCGCGACGGCGAGCGTTTCTGGGCCAACGGCGAGATGATGGTGCTGCGCGACGAGGGCGGCGCGGCCATCGGCTTCGTGAAGATGCTGCGCGACCGGACCGAGCAGAAGGAAGCCGCCGCCCGCCTGCGGGAAAGCCAGGACCGATACCGTTTGGCGGCCCAGGCGACCAACGACGCGATCCGGGACTGGGACCTCGTCGGCAACCACGTCCTCTGGAATGAGGCCCTCACCGACGCCTACGGCCATGCCCCGAGGGACGTGGAGCCGACCGGCGACTGGTGGATCGCACGCATCCATCCCGAGGACCGCGCACGCATCGACGCGTCGCTCCATGGGGTCATCGACGGCGACGGCGCGACCTGGACGGACGAGTACCGCTTCCGGCGCGCCGATGGCTCCTACGCGCACGTGCTCGACCGTGGCCACGTGCTGCGCGGCGAGGACGGGCGCGCCTGCCGCATGATCGGCGCGATGCTCGACCTGACCGCGCGCAAGCGGTCGGAGGATGCCCTGCGCACGAGCGAGCGCCAGCTTGGGCTTGAGCGCGGCCTGTTGGAGGCGATCTTCCGGCAGGCCCCGGTCGGCATATCCATCGCCGGGGCCGAAGCCGGCATGCCGTCGTCCCTGAACGCCAAGGCCGAGGAACTCCTCGGCCACGGGATCGGGACGGAGGGGGACGCCCGCTACGTCTCCTACGGCGCCCTGCATCCGGACGGTCGCCCGTACGAGCCGGCCGAGTACCCCACCCTTCGCGCCCTGCGGAAGGGCGAGACGGTTCGCGGTGAGGAGATGCGATACCGCATCCCCGGGACGGGTGAGGTCCGCCTTCTGGAGGTGTCGAGCGGCCCCGTGCGCGATGACGAGGGCACGATCCAGGCCGCGGTGACCGTGCTGGTCGACGTCGGGGACCAGCGTCGGGCCGATGCCGAGGCGCGCCGTCTCGCCGCCCTGGTCGAGCAGAGCCAGGATTTCATCGGCTTGGCGGCCCCCGACGGGAGCGTCGATTTCGTGAACGAGGCCGGCCGGCGTCTCATCGGCCTGCCCGACCGCGCCGCGGCCCGGGCGATGCCCATCGTGGACTACTTCGTGCCGGAGGAGCGTGCGCGCGTCCTTGCGGAGGTGCTGCCGGCGGTCGAGCGCGACGGTTTCTGGGAAGGCGAGCTGAACTTCCGGCACGTGGTCACCGGGGCGGCGGTCCCGGTCCTCTACAATCTTTTCCCCGTGCGCGGTGCCGACGGGCGCAGGCTCGCCTACGGCACCGTCACGCGAGACCTCACGGAGCAGAAGCGGGCGCGCCAGGCCCTGCAAGCCAGCGAGGCGTCGCTCCGGGCGGTCCTCGATACCGTGCCGGTCGGCATCCTGTTCGCGGCGGCGCCGTCCGGCCGCATCATCGGCGGCAACCGGCGGCTGGAGGATATCTTCCGCCACCCGGTTCTACCCTCGCCCGACGTCGACAGCTACGGCGAGTGGGTCGCCTTCCATGAGGATGGACGCCGGGTCGAAACCGACGAGTATCCCCTCAGCCGCATCATCCGCGAGGGCTTGGAGCAAGCCGAACTGCGGTGCGAGTACCAGCGCGGCGACGGCAGCCGCCTCTGGATCGAGATCGTCGGCGTGCCGATGCGCGACGAGGCGGGGACAATGGTCGGCGCGGTCGTGGCGGTCGCGGACATCGACGTCCGCCATCGGGCTGAGGAACGGCAGGAACTGCTCAATCAGGAACTCTCGCACCGCATGAAGAACCTGCTGGCGATGGTGCAGGCCATTGCCGCCTCGACCCTCCGCGGCGCCACCGACATGGACGCGGCGCGCGAGGTGCTCGGCAGCCGGCTGGTCGCGCTCGGCAAGGCGCACGACGTGCTGCTCGGGGGGGCCGCCGAGAGCGCCCCCCTGGCCGCGGTGGTCCGGGAGGGTGTCGGCGTTCAGGAATCGGCCGGTCGTCGCGTCGCGTTCGAGGGGCCGGTCGTCGAGATCGGCGGCAAGGCCGCGCTGTCCCTGGCGCTGACCCTGCACGAACTGACGACAAACGCGGTCAAGTACGGCTCGTTGTCGGTTCCCGACGGTGCGGTGGCGGTGACGGCCTCGCTCGTCGGGCCGGATGAGGAGCCGCGGCTGCGCATCGCCTGGATCGAGCGCGGTGGCCCGCAGGTCGTACCGCCATCGCGAAAAGGGTTCGGGTCGCGGCTGATCGAGCGCGGGCTGACGGCGCAGGTCAACGCCAGCCTCTCCCTCGATTATCGCCCGGAGGGCGTGGTGTGCGTCATGGAGGCGTTGCTGGCCGATTTCCAGGCGGTCGCTTGAGGGGGCGGGGCAACGATGGGTCGGGCGGCCCGCTGCCGCTCGCCATGACCGATGCCCCGAACGCGGAGACGGCCCCGGTGGTCGAGGACGGGATGCTGGTCCGCATGGACGCCCGCCACGTCCTGTAAGCGGATGGCTCTCAGCCTTTGTGTTGACGCGCGCTCTTGCGCCGAACCGGTGTCCACTTCGGCGCAGAGCGCTCTCGATCTATGCGGCCCTCGGTCCCCTGTGACCACGCCTCAGGGCGCAACAGGCATGATGGACACGTGGGCGGACACCACCTTCCAGCCGAGGTCGGGCAAGCGCATCCAGGTCTGGCTCTGACGCCCGATGCCGGCCTTGCCGCGCGGCTTGAATTCCAGATTCACGGTGGCGAAGTCGCGCCCGATCGTGAGGATCTCCAGCCGGATCCGAGCCTCTTTGGTCCCGCCCGCAGGTGGATCGGCCGCCACGCGGGCGGCATGCACCTCGGCGAAACCGTAGCAGTTCTCGTTGAGGGCGTAGCGGATCGTGTGCGGACTGTCCCAGAAGGTCGCGTCGAGGGTTGAGACGTCCTTCTCGACGAGCGCCTGCTCGTAACGCTCGAACAAAGCCGCGACCTCGGCCACGACCTCGGGGCGGTTCACCGTCACGTCCATTCAACCCTCCAGGGCGACCGCGAGGCGGATCAGATCGAGGTCGGTCCCGCGCGCACCGAGGATCGACAGGCCGACCGGAGCGCCGTCGACGTGGGCGCCCGGCAGATTGACCTGCGGGACGCCGGTGAGCCCGCCATGGCTCGTCAGGCAGGCAATGCGCTCGCGCAGGGGATGCAGCGCGCCGAGCGGCAGCCCGCGCGGGGGCGCCGGGAACGGCGTGGTCGGGAGGCACAGGATCGTGCCGGGGGGCAGAAGCCGGGCGAGGCGCGCCCGGGCTTCGATCCGCATCAGGCTGGCGGCGCTGCGCTCGGCGTCGGTCATCATCGAGCCCTGGATCAGCGAGCGGGCGACCGAGAAGGCCATGCGTGGATTGCAGGCATCGAGCCAGGGCTCGAAGGTCTGCCACGCCTCGCTGCTCTGCAGGACGCGCTGCGCCCGCTGCCAGACCGCGAGGCCCTGCGGCGCCAGCGTCACGTCGCGCCGGTTGCCGATCAGGGCGGCCAGACGGTCGATCTGCGGGGCCAGCGCCTCCTGCACAGAAGCGTCGGCGAAGCCGAGCGCGTCGGCGGCCACGAGCAGCGTGTGCGGCGGGCGGTCCGGCATCGCCTGGCCGAACAGCACCTTGCCGACCCGCGCGAAGGTGCGAGCATCCCGGGCGAACCAGCCGCAGGTATCCGAACTCGGCGCCTGGACGCAGATCCCGGAGAACTCGATCCGGCCGTGCGTCGGCCGGATGCCGTAGAGGCCGCAGAAGCTCGCCGGCACGCGCACGGAGCCGCCGGTATCGGTGCCCAGGGCGAAGTCGCAGGCGCCCGCGGCCACCGCGGAGGCCGAGCCGCTGGACGAGCCGCCGGGCACCCGATCGGGCGCTGCGGGATTGAGCGGCGTCCCGTCATGCGCGTTCTCGCCGAGGATCCCCAGCGAGACCTCGTCGGTGACCGTCTTGCCCACCACCGAGGCGCCCGAATCGAGCAGCCTCTCGACCACGCCGGCATGGCGGGTCGGCGTCGGGTAGACGCGCGGCCAGTCCGGGTTGCCGCCCCCCGTGGGGACGTCGGCGACGTCGATCAGGTCCTTGACGGCGAAGGTGAGGCCGGCGAGCGGCCCCGTCGCGGATCCGGCGACGCGCACGCGCGGCCCGGGCAGGAACGGGTCCGTCGAGAGGGGCTGTGCGACTGTCATGCGGGGATCGGTTCCTGCCAGTGGGCGCCGGGCACGGCGGCGAACAGCGCCTTCGTGTAGGGGTGCTTCGGCGCGAAGAAGATCTCGGAGGTCGGCGCGACCTCGACCACCTGCCCGGACCGCATCACCGCGATCCGGTCGCAGACCTGCAAAGCGACCCGGAGATCGTGGGTCACGAACAGCATGCTGAGGTGCAGCCGCGCCTTGATGTCGGCGAGCAGCGCCAGGACCTGCGCCTGAACCGAGACGTCCAGGGCCGAGACCGGCTCGTCGGCCACCAGGATCTCGGGCTTCATGGCGGGCGCCCGGGCGATGCCGATGCGCTGGCGCTGGCCGCCGCTGAACTCGTGCGGGTAGCGCTGCGCCGCCGCGGGATCGAGGCCGACCAAAGCCAGCATCTCGCAGGCCTGGACCCGCGCGATCCCGGGTTCGGTGCCGTGGATGATCGGCCCCTCGGCGACGATGTCGACCACGCGCTGGCGCGGATCGAGGGAGCCGTAGGGGTCCTGGAACACCATCTGCACGCGCCGGCGGTGCGGGCGCATTTGGCGGCGGCTCAGCGCGGCGACGCTGTGGCCGGCCAGCAGGATCTCGCCGCCATCGACCGGCATCAGCCGGGTGATCGCCCGCGCCAGCGTGCTCTTGCCCGAGCCGCTCTCGCCGACGAGGCCCAGGGTCTCGCCCCGCCGCAGCGTGACGTCCACCCCGTCGAGGGCCCGGGTGACGCGGCCGCCGAACAGGCCGCGGGCACCGTAGGTCTTCTCGACCTGTCGCGCCTCCACCACCAGGGGTGCGGTGCTGACGGGGCGCCGCGGCGGCGGGCCGAGCTTCGGCACGGCGGCGATGAGCGCGCGCGTGTAGCCATGCTTCGGGGCGCCCAGCACCGAGGCCGCCGGCCCCTGCTCGACCAGGACGCCCTTCTGCAGGACCGCGACCGTGTCGGCGATGTCGGCCACGACGCCGAAATCGTGCGTGATGAACAGGACGCTCGTGCCGTGCTCGCGCTGCAGCTCGCGGATCAGGTGGAGGATCTGCGCCTGCGTGGTGACGTCGAGCGCCGTGGTCGGCTCGTCGGCGATGAGCAGCCGCGGGTTCAGCGCCAGCGCCATGGCGATCATCGCCCGCTGGCGCTGGCCCCCCGAGAGCTGGTGCGGGTAGGAGCGCAGCAGCCGGGCCGGGTCCGGGAGGTGGACGCTGTCGAGCAGCGCCAGGATGCGCGCCCGGCGGTCGGCGCGCCCGAGCGTCGTATGGATGCGCAGGACCTCGTCGATCTGCCGCCCGATCGTGTGGAGCGGGTTCAGGGCCGTCATGGGCTCCTGGAAGATCATCGCGATGCGCGCACCCCGGACCTTGCGCATCTGACGCGGGGTGATCGCGGCGAGATCCGCGCCCTCGAACAGGATGCGCCCGCCGGCCACGCGCACCCGTGGCCCCGGGAGCAGGCCGAGGATCGCGCGCGCCACCATCGACTTGCCCGATCCGCTCTCGCCGATCAGGCAGGTGACCGCGCCGGGCCGCAGGACGAGATCCAGATCGGTGACGGCATTCGGCCGGTCCGCGCCGGGCGGCAGCGTGATCGTCAGATTCTCGATCTCGAGGACGGCGTCGCTCATCGCTCTCGGAGCCTCGGGTTCAGGACCTCGTTCAGGCCATCCCCGACGAGGTTGATGGCGAGGACGGTCAGCAGGATCGCCAGCCCGGGGAAGGTGCAGATCCACCACGCCGACCGGAGGACCGCGCGGCCCGAGCTGATGATCAGGCCCCAGCTCATCACGTTGGGATCGCCGAGGCCCAGGAAGGCGAGCCCCGCCTCGATCAGGATTGCCGTGCCGATCAGGAGCGTGCCGACCGCGATGATCGCCGCAGTGCAGTTCGGCAGCATGTGGCGGAAGACGATGCGGGCGTCGCCCGCCCCGAGGCCGTCGCAGGCCAGCACGAACTCGCGGCCTCCGAGCGCCACGAACTCTCCGCGCACGAGCCGGGCGATGCCCGGCCAGGAGACCGCCACGATGGCCACGACCTCGCTGAAGAGCGACGGCGACAGGATCGCCACGATCAGGATCGCCAGCACGAAGGCGGAGATCGTCTGGAAGAACTCCGTCAGCCGCATCAGCGCGACCTCGACGCCGCCCCGGTAGTAGCCGGCGAGCCCGCCGATCAGGGTCCCGAGCAGGATCGCCGCCCCGGTCGCGCTGAGGCCGATGATCAGGGAGGTGCGGGCGCCGTACGCGATCTCGGCGGCGACGTCCCGGCCCAGCGTGTCGGTGCCGAGCAGAAACGGGCCGCCTGGCGGCTGGAGGGCCGGGCCGACGAGGGCGAACGGATCGCCCGGATAGAGGAGCGGCGTCAGCGCCACGAGGACGACCAGCCCGAGGAGAACCGCCGCCCCCGCGAGCGCGAGGCGGTTGCGCGCGAACCGCGCCAAGCCCATGCGCATCGCTAGAGCTCCAGCCGCGGATCGAGGCAGACGTAGACGAGGTCGACCGCGAGATTGATCACGACCACGAGGCAGGCCGAGACGAAGAAGATGCCGAGGAGCAGGTTCAGGTCGCGCGACTGGAGCGCGTTGAAGGCCAGCGTGCCGACCCCGGGCCAGCCGAACACCGTCTCGACCACGATCGAGCCGCCGATCAGGTTACCGGCCTGCACGCCCGCCATGGTGACCACCGGCAGCAGCGCGTTGCGCAGGACGTGCCCGGTCATCACCCGGGCCTCGGTCTGGCCCTTGGCGCGGGCGGTGGTGACGTAGTCCATGCCGACCTGTTCCAGCACGGAGGCACGCATCACCCGGGCGTAGACGGCGAGGTAGAACAGCGCGAGCGCGACGGCCGGCATGACGAGGTGGCGGCCGACGTCCCAGACCTCGTCCCAGCCCTCATTGTCGGCGCCGACCGTGTCGTAGCCGCTGGTGGGCAGCCAGCCGAGGCGGATGGCGAAGACCACGATCATCATCAGCCCGAGCCAGAAGCCCGGGGTCGCGTAGGCCACGAGGCTGATGAGGGAGATCACCGCGTCGCGCCAGGCATTGCGCCCGGTCGCCGCCACGAGGCCCAGCAGCGTGCCGATCAGCAACGCGGCCGCGAAGGCGGTGAGCATCAGCAGCCCGGTGGGCCAGAGCCGGTCGACGATCAGGCTCCCCACCGGGCTGTCGTTGCGGAACGAGTAGCCGAGATCGAGGTGGAGCATGTTCAGCAGGTAGACGCCGAACTGCGTGGCGAGCGGCTGGTCGAGGCCGAACTTGTGGCGCAGCTGCTCCATGTATTCGGGGCTGGCCGCCCCGCTCTCGCCCGCCAGCACGGAGGCCGCATCGCCGGGGGCGAGGTGGATCAGGAAGAAGTTGAGCACGACGATGCCGAGCACCACCGGGATCGCCAGCAGCAACCGGTAACCGAGGAAACGCGCGAGCCGCACGGGACTACTTGTCCATCCAGGCCCGCTCGAAGGCTTGCTGGGTTCCGAGGGGGCCGGTCGTGTGGTCCTTGAGGCGGCGGTTGAAGACGCTGACGTATTGCACGTCGATGAGCCAGATCATCGGGCTGTCTTCCGCCAGGATCTGCTGGACCTTCTTGTAGAGCGCGGCGCGCTTCTCCGGGTCCGGCTCGCGCGCGCCCTCGCCGAGCATGCGGTCGACCTCGGGATTGCTGTAGAAGGTGTCGTTGACGAAGGTCACGCCCTTGCGGATCTGGCTGGTGAGGAACTGCTTGTTCAGCCCGTAGACCGGGTCGACGCCCTGGCTGAGGAAGGGCTCGTTCAGGTCGTAATCGTAGTTCGTGTAGACGCGCCGCAGCCAGGTCGCGGTGTCCTCGGAGCGGAGCGTCACGGCGATGCCCACGATGGCGAGCGCCTGCTTCAGGTACTCGGCCTGCCGCAGCCACTGCTCGCCGAAGGAATTGACCTCCAGGTGCAGGGCGAAGCGGGTTCCGTCCGCGCCGCGCGGGGCGCCGGCCTGATCGAGCAGCTTGTTGGCGATGTCCAGCCGGTCCGGCACGTCGTACTGGCGCACGTCGTCGGTGTAGAGGCCGGCGGTCTTGAATTTGCGGCTGAGCGGGCCGGTGGCGGGCTGGCCGTAGCCGAACATCACGTCCTTGAGGATGACCTTGCGGTCGATGGCGTAGGCGATCGCCTGGCGCACGTCCTTCTTCTGGAGATGCGGGTGACGGCCGTTCAGCTCCAGGACGCTCTGGGCCGGCGTCATCTCGTAGCCCTTGGTCGTCAGGTCGAGGATCGGGTTGGTCTTCATCCGCGCGAGGTCGGCGTAGTTCACCGCGCTGTAGCCGGCGAAATGCGCCTCCCCCGCCTCCATGGCGGCCGAGCGCGTGGCCGCGTCCGGGATGAACCGGGCGACGATCCGGTTGAGATACGGCAGGCCGGGCTTCCAATAATTCTCGTTGCGATCGAGGCGCACGAACTGGCCGCGTTCCCAGCTCGTGAACTTGAACGGGCCGGTGCCGATCGGCTTGTTGGCGCTGGGGTTCTGCAGGACGTCCGTGCCCTCGAAGACCGAGCGGCACAGGATCGGCAGGTCGCGCCCGGACAGCGCCTTCATGATGTAGGGCGCGGGATTGGCCAGCCGCAGCACCGCGGTCATCGGGTCCGGCGTGTCGACGGCGACCAGCTCCGCGAGCATGACCGGCGCGATCGGATTGTACTTCTTCAGGATCTCCATGAAGGAATACTGGACGTCGGCGCTGGTGAACGGCTTGCCGTTGTGGAAGGTCACGCCGTCCTGAAGCTTGAACGTGATGGTCTTGCCGTCGGGCGCGACCTCCCACGACTTCGCGAGGTTCGGCTGCGGGTTCTGGTCCCAGTCGTAGGTGCACAGACCCTCGTAGACCTGCGTGGCGATCGGCGGGATGTTGCCCGCCGACACCGCGTAATGGGCCAGGGTCGAGGGTTCCGGATGGACGATCATCACCATCGTGCCCCCGCGCTTCGGCTCGGCGGCCTGTGCGCCGCTCGCGGCCACCGCCAGGCCGAGGGGAAGCGCCAGAACCGTGCGGCGGGAAAGATCAGTCGCGTCGAACGTGCGGGACAAGCCAGAGGACTCCTGAAGCGTCCAGCCCGTTCGCAACACGCGTGCCATACAGATGCGATGGAGACGAATCCGTTACGTCGCAAGAGTGTGGGTATTATTTCGCGCAACAGTCGCTTGCGCTGAAAGATCAAGCACATCATCGAACCGACTGTGCTCGATACGGGGGTCATGATGGCCAGTTCGGCCGACCGGCGGCGGGCCGGCACGACGCCATCCCGACGATCAGGCGGCGCGCATCCGAATGCGAGACGGGCGCATGCCTAAGAACCGGGGAAACGCCACCGCCACGGGTTCAATACGATCACGTCCGCGCCTCCCGCATCCGCCGCGCGAGGTTCTCGCCGATCATCACGCAGGTGAAGTGCAGGTTGGCCCGGCAATCGCTCGGCATGATGGAGGCATCGCACACCCGCAGCCCGTCGAGTCCCCGGACCTTGAGGTCGGGATCGACGACACCGGACGCGTCCTGCCAGCCGGTCATCCGGCACGTGCCGGCGGCGTGCTGGATGTCCCCGGCCTCGGCGAGCATCAGGGCGTCGAGCTCATCGTCAGGGAGGCGCGCGGCGTCGCCGATCGGAAGCGGGCTCTCGCCGAACCGGATCGCCGTCGCGAGACCGGCCAGGGCCGGATGCTGCGACAGGCCCGCGAGGCGGCGCACCGCGTCGCGCATCCGCAGGCGGTCCCGCGGGTCGTCGAGCATGTTCTCCTCGATGACCGGGTTGGCCTCCGGATCGGCCGCGGTGAGGTGCAGCGTCCCGCGCGAGAACGCGTCGTAGAGGCCGACGCCGATCGCGCCCTGCGGCGTCGGCTCCGGGCCGGTCAGGGTCCGGTGGTTGTAGGAGACGAAGATCATGTCGCGCTCCCCACCGCCCGCGAGGCCGCTCGAATAGGTAACGCAGCAATTGGTGTGGCGCGCATCCAGGCCGAGGGCCCGGTGTTCCGGCTTCAGATCGAGGGTCGCCCGCAGGATCGGATGGTCCATGAAGTTGCGGCCCACTGCCTCCTGCGCCTGCCGGACCGGGATGCCGAGGGCCCGCAGCGGCTCGGCCGGTCCGATCCCGGACCGCATCAGGATGGCCGGGGAGTGGACGGCTCCGGCGCACAGGACGATCTTCCGGCCCCGGATCTCGGTCCAGGGCTCCGTGCCGAAGCGGACGCGCAGGCCGACCGCCCGGCTTCCCTCGAACAGGACGTGGTCGACCAGGGCTTCGCAGCGGATCTCGAGATTCGGCCGGTCGCGCGCCGGTTCCAGGTAGCCGTCATTGGTGGTGACCCGGTGACCGTCGCGGCTGTTGATCGGGTTGCACGAGGCGCCCTCGCCCGTCGGCGCATTGAGGTCCGCCTTCCAGGGATGGCCGGCCGCCAGGGCGGCCGCACGTAGCCCCAGATCCACGGCGCCCCAGGCCTCCGGCCTGGCGCGGTAGACCGGGAGCGGACCGCCGCGCCGGGCGCCGTCCGCGGTGCCGAACTCGGCATCGTCCTCGATCCGGTCGAACAGGGGCATCACATCCGCGGCCGACCAGCCGGTGCAGCCCTGCGCCGCCCAGGCGTCGAAGGCCGCGGGCACGCCGCGGATCGCGATCTGGGCGTTGACCGTCGAGCTGCCGCCGAGCGCGCGGCCGCGCCAGTAGAAGCGGGGCTCCTGCACGCGGGTCCGCCGGCTCATCAGCCCCGGCCATTGCCAGTCCGCCTGATGGGCCAGGTCATACATGAACGGGATGATGTTGGCGGAGCGCAGCGCCGGCGGCGCATCGGCGGAGCGCCAGTCGCGCCCGGCCTCCAGCAGGAGCACCCGGCGGTGCGGATCCTCCGAGAGGCGGGCTGCCAGAGCCGCCCCGGCGGAGCCGGCGCCGACCACGATGACATCGTACGGGGCTGCGCTCATGGCTTGGCGACGTTCCAGAAGAGCGGGATGGCGGAGGGGATCAGCCCGGTGAGCGACGTCCGGTAGGCTGCGGGCTGCGCGAACTGGCCGAACGGGACGACCAGCCCCTCGCCGTAGACGATGGTCTGGATCTCGCCCGCGATGGCGCGCCGTCTGTCGAGATCCGGCTCGCGGGCGAAGCGGTCGAACAGGGCGACCATACGCGGGTCGCACATGAAGCCGGAACTCGCCGCGTCCTTGCAGTTGAAGTTGATCGCGGAATTCGTCAGCGGCGAGCTCAGGTCGAGGCCCAGCGCGTGGATGCCGAAGAGGCTCCAGCCGGTCTTCTTGGTGCGCCGGGCGAGCAGGGCTGCCCAATCCATGACCTGCAGGTCCACGGTGAAGCCGGCCTGCTTCAGCCGGTCGGCCAGGATGGTCGAGGATACGCGCGCCGCCTCGAGATCGTTGGCCACCATCACGATCACCGGCTCGCCCTTGTAGGCGGTCGCCTTCAGGGCAGCCCGGGCCGCCGCCACCGAGGGGTCGTGCAGGAGCTCCGTCCCGACATGGGTCTCGTAGGGCGAGCCGCAGATGAAGAAGGCGTCGCAGGTCTGGGAGAAGCGGGGGTCGAGGCCGAACCCGTCCAGAACCTCGCGCTGATCGACGAGCCGCAGCAGCACGCGCCGGATCGCCGGATCGTCGAAGGGCTTGGACGCCGTGTTGATGCGATAGTGGCCCGTGAACCTGTGCGGGCCGGTGAAGTTCATCACCGCCAAGCTCGTATTGGCCTCGATCTGACCGATCAGGTCGAACGGCGCGTACTGCATGTAGTCGATCTCGCCCGCGCCGAGGGCGCCCGTCGCCGTGGCCCCGTCGGGGATGACGCGGATGTCGAGGGCGTCGACCTTCACGACCTTGCCGCCCGCGAGGAAGTCGGCCGGCTCGGGACGCGGCCGATAGTCAGGGTTCCGGCGCAGCCGCATGTGGTCGCCGGGGATGTGGGCCGCGCGGTCGTAGACGAACGGACCGGATCCCACGACCTCCGTGAGCTGCGTCGTGGGGGGCGTCGCGGCAAGCCGCGCCGGCATGATGAACGGCGTGGGGCTCGACGTCGTACCGAGCGTGTCGAGGACGAGGCCGTAGGGCTCCCGCAGCGTCAGCACGAGGGTCCGGTCGTCCGCGGCCTCAAGGCTGGCGGTCACGTCCATGAGCCGGCCGCCCAGCGCGCTGCGGGCCGCCCAGCGCTTCAGTGAGGCGACGCAGTCGGCGGCCCGGACCGGCGCGCCGTCGTGGAAGCGCAGCCCGTCGCGCAGGGTGAAGCGCCACGTCAGCCGGTCATCCGACACCGACCACGTGTCGACCATCTGCGGCCGGAACACGCCCGCCGCATCCGGCGCGAACAGCGTGTCGTACACCATGTAGCCGAAGGTCCGCGTGATGTAGGCCGTGGTGAAGTAGGGATCGAGGGTGACGATCTCGGCTTCCAGCACCGCCTTCACCGTCGTTTCCGCGCGGCCGGAGACCGGCGCAAGCAGCGCCACGGCCGCGAGAAGGCCGGAAAACCAAGATCGTCGCATTTTGCATTCACCCTTTGCCTGGGCCGTATAGGCAAACCGGATACCAAGCCGATCCCGCGTGTCGGCTCGTGATCGGCGGCTTCGGCATGGATGATGCAGAGCCCTTACGGTTTCGAGGTGCGCGCACGATCCAGGGGAAGGCATGGCCTCCGCGAGCGGACGAATTCTTACTGGGGCCGAGGTGAAAGCGCTGTCGCAGCGCTCGGACGGGCGCGGTGCCGTCCGCCTCGGCGCGCATCTCCTCATGCTGGCCGGATCCGGCTGGCTGGTCTGGCGCGCGGGGCCCTGGACGCTGCTGCCCGCCATGCTGCTGCTGGGCATCGTGCAATCGGCCCTGTTCGCGCCCATCCACGAGACCATCCACCTGACCGCCTTCCGCGCGCGCAGGGCCAATGCGGTCGTCGGCTGGCTGGTGGCCTGCCCGTCGCTGCTGAACTGGCACTTCTACACGGCCTTCCACCTCGCCCATCATCGCCACACCCAGGATCCCGCGCACGACCCGGAACTGGCGCTGATGCCGCCCTCCACCTTGGACGCCTATGTCTGGCGCGTGCTGGCGCTGCCCTACTGGCGAACCCGCCTGCAGGTGGCCGCAGCGGGCCTGCGCGGCGATCTGTCTGCCTACCCGTTCATCACCGATCGCGCCGCGCCGCGGATCATCCGCTCGATCCGGGCGATGTGCGCGGTCCTGCTCGTCGGGGCGGCCCTCGCCGCGGTTCTGGTCGGCTGGTGGGCGCCCCTGGTCTTCTGGATCGGGCCGCAACTCCTCGGGCAGCCGTTCCTGCGGCTCTACCTGCTCACCGAGCACACGCTCTGCACGATGGACGACAACGGCCTGACCAACACGCGCACGACCTTGACCAACGGCCTCATGCGGCTCCTCATGTGGAACATGCCCTTCCACACCGAGCACCACCTCTACCCGTCGATCCCGTTCCACCGCCTCCCGGATGCCCACGCGGCGATGCGCGCGCGCCTCGGCGTGCTGCAGCGGGGCTACGCCCGCTGGCATGTGGGCTTCGTGCGGACATTGCGCCCGTGAGCGGCTGGGCGACGGCCACCGGAACCTTCGAACTCGGCGACCTGACGCTTCAGTCGGGGTTGATGCTGCCGGGCGCGCAGCTGCGCTGGAAGACGCACGGCACCCTGTCGCCCGGGCGCGACAATGTCGTGCTCTACCCGACGAGCTACGGGGCCCAGCATCCGGACCTCGAATGGCTGATCGGCCCCGACGGGGTGCTGGATCCCGGCCGCTGGTTCATCGTCATCCCCGACATGTTCGGCAACGGGCTGTCGTCGAGCCCGTCGAACACGCCCGACTGGCCCGCCCTCGTCACCGCCTGGGACAACGTCCACGCGCAACGTCGCCTGCTCGCCGAGATGTGGGGGATCGAACGCCTGCACGCCGTCTACGGCTGGTCCATGGGGGCGCAGCAGGCCTATCATTGGGCGGCCCTGTTCCCCGGGCAGGTGGCCCGCGCGGTGATCAATTGCGGCAGCGCCCGCACCGCCACCCACAACCGCGTGTTCCTGAAGGGCCTCATGGCGGTGCTGGAAGCGGCGCCGGAGCATCGCGGCGGGGGCCGCTTCTCGGCCGAGCCATCCGCTGCCCTCCGGGCCTTCGGGCGCATCTATGCGGGCTGGGCGCTCAGCCAGGACTTCTACCGGGCGGACCTCCACCGCACCGCGCTCGGCGCCCCGGACCTCGACAGCTTCCTGCGCACCGACTGGGAGGAGCGTTTCGCCCGCCGCCCCGCGGCCGATCTCCACGCGCAGCTCTGCACCTGGGAGGCGGGCGACATCAGCCGCGATCCGCGCTACGGCGGCGACCTCACCCGGGCGCTCAACGCGATCACGGCCCGGCTGCTGCTGATGCCGGGCGAGACGGATCTCTACTTCCGCGTCGCCGACAACGCCGCCGAACTGCCGCACCTGCGCGACGCCGTCCTGCGGCCGATCCCGAGCCTCTGGGGCCATCGCGCCGGCAACCCGTCGACCAACCCGGCCGATGCCGCCTTTCTCCGCGACACCGTGCGGACTTTTCTCGCCACGGCCGAAGCGGGCGCGGCCTGACCGGGCCCATCTCCGTCAGACCCACGCGTCGCGCAGAATCCCGGGCACCGGTTGCCACCGGCATCAAGGCTCGGGCGTGGCGCGCGTCAGACCGCTTCCCGGTTGAGCCGAACGACGAGCTGATCGGCAAACTTCGCCGCCGCGACGGAGAGCGATCGCCCGCGCAACTGCGCGAGGATCAGGGTCATCGGCGTCAGGTCGCGGAGGTCGATCGGGCGGCTGTGCAGGCGCGGATCCTGGGGAATCCCGCTCGGGATCTGCAGGCTGACGAGATCCTCCCGCAGGACGAGGTTGCGCAAGAATTCCAGCGAGCCCGACTCGACGACCGGCCGGAGCTCGACCCCGCGCCGGGCCAAAGCGTGCTCGATGTGATGGCGGATGGCGAGCGAGTGGTCGGGCAGGGCCAGGGCATGGCCGAGGCATTCGCGCAGCCGCACCGGCCCGCTCTCCGACGCCAGCGGATGCCCTGTGCGCATCAGCGCGCAGAGGATCTGGTGTCCGGAGAAGAGCGGATGCAGCTCCGCCGAGGGCGGTGGTTGCAGGATCAGGGCGAGATCGGCCTCGAAGGCCGCCAGGGCCGTCACGGCCTGCGCGTGATCGCGGACCTGGACCATGAAGCCGACCTGGGGAAACCGGGCCCGGTACGCCTCGACCTCCTCGGGCACCACCTGCGTCACGAAGGCTTGGCTGCAGGCGAGCGACACGTGACCGCGGCGCACCCCCGACAGATCGGCGATCTGCGAGCGCACCCGGTCGAGATCCGCCACTTGGTCGCGGATGTGCCGGGCGAAGAGCTCGCCGGCCGCGTTGAGCCGCATGCCCTGCGGCAGGCGCTCGAAGATCGGCGTGCCGAGTTCGTATTCGAGGTCCTGGATCTGCCGCGTCAGGGCCGAGGGCGTCAGATTCAACCGCTCCGCGGCGCGCCGGATCGAGCCGGCACGGGCGACCTCGGCGACGTAGGTGACGGTGCGCAGATGCTTCACACCGGCATCCTGCGGACCCGTTGCTGTAAATGCAACGACATGCTCAGAAAATAGCACTTCCATGCAACAGGGGGTGCCCCTAGCGTTCGGAGCATCGGGACTCGTCTGGAGCCGTTCGATGATCAGCCGCCGCACCCTCCTGGCCGGTCTCGGGACCGGCCTCGCCCTCGGTCCCCTATCCCGGGCCCACGCTGCGGGCGCGCCCGTCACGATCCGGATGGGCTCGCTGAAGCTGATCCACTCGATCGCGCCGAGCTTCTACGAGCGCTTCACCCCCGCGGGCGTGACGGTCGAGGTGGTGCCCTTCGAGAGCCCGACCGAGTGCAAGAACGCCGTGGTCACCAAGTCGGTGGATTTCGGCACCTTCGGGATCGCCGCCGCGACGCTGGGCGCCGCCGCCGGCGAGCCGCTCGTGGTGATCGCCTCCACCTGCAATCGCGGCATGGCGGTGATCGCCAAAAAGGGCTCCGACATCCACGCCATCAAGGACCTGCGCGGCAAGCGCGTCGCGATCTGGCCCGGCAGCACCCAGGAGGTCTTCGTCCTGGAGCGGATGCGCATGGAGGGGCTGTCCGTGAAGGACATCACCCCGGTGCGGGTCTCCTTCTCGGAGATGCACATCGCGCTCGCCCGCGGCGACGTCGACGCCTATGTCGGCGCCGAGCCGGGGCCCGGCGTCAGCCTCGCCTCGGGCGTCGGCCAGCTCGTCGAATACCCCTACGGCACCGAGATGGGATCGCTGAACATGGTGTTCGGCGCCCACCGCGACACGCTGGCCGAGCGGCCCGATCTCGTCCGGACCATGCTGGAGATCCACCGCAAGGCGACCGACTTCGCGGCCGGCGACCGCAACGCGATGATCGCCATGGCGGTGGCCAAGCTCGGCCAGAAGCGCGAGGCGCTGGAACTCTCGGCCCCGAACGTCGAGCTGACCTGGCGCCTGGGCCCGGACGAGGTCCGGCAGGCCGGGGCCTATGCGCAGCACATGTTGGCGCTCAAGCAGATCAAGCGCCTGCCGGAGCCGGGCTTCATCGATACCCGCTTCGTCGACGCGATGGGGCGGGCGTGAGCACGGGGATCGAGGCCGGTGCCCTGCCGGTCGCGGCGCCGGTGACTTCGCCGGTGACTTCGCCGGTGACACCGGCCCCGGCCCGCGGGGCCGGGGCGGGGCTCGCCCATCTGCGCCGGCTGGCGCTCGCCTGCGTGGTGCCGGCCGCGCTCGTCGCGGTCTGGCAGGTCACCACCGCGGGCCGGCCCTACAGCCTGATCCCGCCGCCCGCGGAGGTCTGGGCCGAACTGCGGGATCTCGCCGTCGGCGGCGTCAACGACGACGCCTTCAGCGGCACCCTCTGGACCCATCTCGCGGCCTCGCTCGGCCGGGTCTATGGCGGCTTCGCGCTGGCGGCCGCCGCCGCCCTGCCGCTCGGCCTGATGATCGGCCGCGTGCCCCTGATCCGGGCGCTCCTCGACCCCGTCCTGCAGGTGCTGCGGCCAGTCCCGGTCACCGCGTGGCTGCCGCTCGCCATGATCCTGTTCGGCCTGGGACCCCGCTCGGCCTTCTTCCTCGTGTTCCTCGGGGCGTTCTACCCGATCCTGGTCAACACCGTGTTCGGGGTCCGCTCGGTGGAGCCGCGCCTGTTCGAGGCGGCCGCGATGCTGGGCTGCACCGGGCCGGCGCAATTCGTCCGCGTCGTGCTGCCGGCGGCGCTGCCGTCGATCTTCACCGGCCTGCGGCTCGGCCTCGGCTTCGCCTGGGTGGTGATCGTGGTCGGCGAGATGACCGGCGTCCAGACCGGCCTCGGCGCGATCATCATGGAGGCGCGCCAGCTCTCGCGCACCGAGATCGTGATCTGCGGCATGGCGGTGATCGGGGTCGCGGGCTTCGTCTCCGACTGGCTGGTCATGCAGCTCGGCCGCCGGCTGCTCGCCTGGAGCCCCAATCATGGCTGACCCGACGATCCCGATCCTCGACATGCGGGCGGTCTCCAAGACCTACACGGCGGGCGGGCGCCGGACCGAGGCCCTGCGCGAGGCGAACCTCACCGTGTCGCGCGGCGCGTTCGTCTGCCTGCTCGGCGCCTCGGGTTGCGGGAAGTCGACGCTGCTGCGGGTCGCCGCCGGCTTCGAGGCCCCAACCGCCGGGGAGGCCCTGATGTGGGGCAAGCCGATCGCCGGGCCGGGGCCGAGCCGCGGCATGGTCTTCCAGGATTACGGCCTGTTCCCGTGGCTCACCGTGCGCGACAATATCGGCTTCGGTCCAAAGGCGCGTGGGCGGCCCGCCCTCGAGGTGCGCGACACCGCCGAACGCTACATCGCGCTCGTCGGCCTCCAGGCTTTCGCCGACGCCTACCCGCACCAGCTCTCGGGCGGGATGAAGCAGCGGGTCGCCATCGCCCGGGTGCTCGCCAACGAGGCCGAGGTGGTGCTGATGGACGAGCCCTTCGGGGCGCTCGATGCCATGACCCGCGAACGCCTGCAGGACGAACTGCTCGACCTCTGGTCGCGCACCGGGCTGACGATCCTGTTCGTCACCCATGCCATCGAGGAGGCGATTTTTCTGGCCGACCGCATCGTGATGATGTCGCCCGGACCGGGCCGGATCGAGGCGATCCATCCGGTCGAGCTGCCGCGGCGCCGCGACGTGTCGAGCCCGGCCTTCAACGACCTCCGCCGGATGCTGGCGGCCCAGCTCCACAGCCACCACGCCCCGCGGGCCGCCGCCTGATGGACATCGCCTTCGACGATCCCCGCCGGCCGGAGAACCGGCTCGCCTACCGCGCCACCGTGGACCGGCCGCGCCTGGCGCTGCCCGGGGGCAGGCACGTCGCCGTCTGGCCCGTGGTCAATGTCGAGCACTGGCTGATCGACCATCCGATGCCGCGCCAGATCCTGGTGCCGCCGACCGCCGCGAGCCTGCTGCCCGATCTCCCGAACTGGGCGTGGCACGAGTACGGCATGCGCGTCGGCTTCTGGCGCTTCCTCGAAGCCTTCGCCAGCCGCGGCATCCGCCCGACCCTGTCGATCAACGGCTCGGTCTGCACCGCCTATCCCCGCATCGCCGAGGCCGCCCACGCGGCCGGCTGGGAGTTCATGGCCCACGGCTTTCATCAAGTGCCGACCCACCGGGTCGAGGACCAGCCGGGGATGATCGCCCGCACGGTCGCGGCGATCACCGCGACCACGGGGCACCCGCCGCGCGGGTGGCTGGGGCCCGGCCTCACCGAGACCCTCGACACGCCCGACCACCTGCACGCGGCCGGCATCGACTATGTCGGCGACTTCGTGGTCGACGACCGCCCCTGCCGCGTGGCGACGCGCACGGGGCCGCTCGTCGCCCTCCCCTACTCGGTCGAGCTGAACGACATCCCGCTGCTCGCCATCCAGCACCACCGGGCCGACGAGTTCGTGGAGCGGGCGCTCGCCAACCTCGACCGCCTCGCCGCCGAGGCCGCGGGCCCCGGACCGCTGGGCGGCGCCAAGGTGATGAGCTTCGCGATCCACCCCTACATCACCGGCGTCCCGCACCGGATCGGCCTGCTGGAGCGGCTGCTCGACGCCATCCTGGCCCGCCGCGACGCGGTCTTCATGCAGGGGACCGAGATCCTCGACTGGTACCGCGCCTCCGGCGACGCATCCTGAGCGGGATTGCGAGGAATGACCGTGCCCCCCTTCCCGACGATCCCCGTGCTGCACGCCGCCTATGCAGCGGGCCAGGACCCGGGCACCGTCGTGGCCGAGGCCTACCGCCGGCTCGCCGCAATCGACGATCCCGGCATCTTCCTCGCGCTCGTGCCGGAGGCGGTGGCGCAGGCTGCCGCGGCGGCGCTCCCGCCCTTCGACCCCGGGGCGATGCCGCTCTGGGGCGTGCCGTTTGCCGTCAAGGACAACATCGACGTCGCCGGCCTGCCGACCACGGCGGCCTGCCCGGATTTCGCCCATACGCCGGCCGAGACCGCGCCCGCGGTGGCCCGTTTGCAGGCGGCCGGCGCGATCCTGATCGGCAAGACCAACCTCGACCAGTTCGCCACCGGTCTCGTCGGCCTGCGCACCCCTGGCCCGGCCCCGCGCAACGCGATCGACCCGACCTACGTGCCCGGCGGCTCCAGCAGCGGCTCGGCCGTCGCGGTGGCCCACGGGATCGTATCCTTCGCCCTCGGGACCGACACGGCGGGATCGGGCCGGGTGCCGGCGGCGCTCAACAACGTCGTCGGGTTGAAGCCCTCCCTGGGGGCGGTCTCCAGCCGCGGGATGCTGCCGGCCTGCCGGACCCTCGACACGCTCTCGGTCTTCGCCGGCACCGTCGGCGACGCCGACGCGGCCCTCCGGGTCATGCTGGGCTTCGACGGCGCCGATCCCTGGTCGCGGGCCTTGCCGGTGCCGCCAGCACCGGCCGCCCTTCCGCCGGGCCTGCGCCTGGGGCTACCGGATGCGGCGAGTTTGCGCTTCGGCGGCGACGGCCTCTCGGAGGCGGCCTTCGCGGCGTCGGCCGCCGACCTCGAAACCCTCGCCGGGGCGGCGGCGGCGGTCGATCTCGCGCCGATGTTCGCCGTCGCGGCCCTGCTCTATGACGGGCCCTGGGTCGCCGAGCGCTACGCGGCGATCCGGCCGATCATGGAAACGCGCCCCGAAATCCTGCACCCGACGACGCGGGCGGTGATCGCCGCCGCCGGGCGCTACAGCGCCGCCGATGCCTTCGCGGGCCTCTACAGCCTCGCGGAGCTGCGCCGGCACGTGGACGCGCTCTGGGACCGGATCGACGTGCTCGCCGTGCCGACCTATCCGCGTCCGCAGACCTGCGCGGGGGTGCTCGCCGACCCGATCGGCGCGAACAGCGAGCTCGGCACCTACACCAACTTCGTCAACCTGCTCGACTGGTGTGCCCTCGCGGTCCCGGGGCGGCCCCGGGCCGACGGCTTTCCGTCCGGGATCACCCTCCTCGCGCCGCGCGGCTCCGACGGGCTCCTCGCCGCCCTGGGTGCGCGCCTGCACGCGGCCGCGGCCGGACGGATCGGCGCGGGGGTGTCGCCGGTGCCGGCCGTGGTGCCGGGTCCGGCCCGCGCACGGCCCGGCGAGATCGAATTGGCGGTGGTCGGGGCGCATCTGTCGGGCCTGCCCCTGAACCGCGAACTCGCCGCGCACGGCGCCCGGTATCTGCGGACGGTGGCAACCCGATCGGAGTACCGCCTCTACGCCTTGCCCGGCGGACCGCCGCATCGTCCCGGCCTCCTCCGGGTGACCGCCGATGACGGTGGCGCGATCGAAACGGAGGTCTGGGCGCTGTCGCCCGCCGCCTTCGGGGCCTTCGTGGCCGCCATCCCGGAACCCCTCGGGATCGGCACCCTGCGGCTCGCCGACGGAACCGCGCCGAAAGGCTTTCTGGTCGAGGCGGCGGGCGTCGCGGATGCGGTCGACATCACGCGGTTCGGCGGCTGGCGCCGCTACGTGGCCGGCCGTGAAGCGGCCTGACGGATTGGCCGATACCGCCACGCGGACACCTCCCCGCCGTGTACAGGAAGCCCTGCTCGGCCCCGCCCGCGTGGCGTATCGGTCCGGACACCGGAGCCCGCACGCCGCTCAGTGCAGCTCGGCCTCGAGCAGCCGGTTCGTGTCGGTGAGCTTGCCGGCCAGTTCCAGGATCAGGAAGCGCTGGACGTGCAGCGCGAGGCCGGGGCGCTCCCGTTCCATGCGGGCGAGGCCGTCCCGGTCGATGCCGGCGACCCGGCAGGGGCTCTCGGCGATGGCCGTGGCGGTCCGCTCGCCCCCCTGCGCCAGCGCGACCTCGCCGATCACCGTGCCCGCCGTGGTGGTGCGCAGGCGCAGGTGCGGACGCCCCGGCACCGTGATCTCGACCGAGACGACGCCCTGTTCGAGGAAATACAGGGCGTCGGCCGGCTCGCCCTGGCGCATCAGCACCGCGCCGGCCTCCAGGGCGCGGACGGTCACGTAGGGCGCGAGGTCGCCGGGCTCGATCGTGCAGCCCAGCTGCTCCGACAGGTGCCGGGCGAAGGGCGCGGCTGCGCCGGACCCGGCGATCCCCGCCTCCGAGAGCAGCGTCGCCTCCGCGTCCCGCAGGGCCTCGTCGAGGGTCGGCCGGACACGGATCCGGGGTCCGGTGGTGAGGCCGTTGCGGGTGAACTGCCGGAGCATCGTCGGCCCGGGATGGGCCAGGAGCACGTCGAAGCCGCGCGCCTCGGCGAGCTGCCCGATCTTGCGGAACGCCACCAGGGCCGAGCTGTCGAGGCCGACGCAGTCGCGGACATCCAGGATGAGCACGCGCAGGGTCCCGGCCTCCGCGGCGACCCGCCGGTAGATCGCCTGGCCGTTCAGGAAGAACAGGAAGCCCTGCAGCGTGTAGATCCGCGTGCGGGTTCCGGCCGCGCGCAGCCGGGCGGCGGTGTCGGGGTCGCGGATGATGCTGCTGCGCCGCTCCGCCCCGGACAGCGCCCGGCGGATGGTCGGGATCTGGGCGTACTGGACCGCGAAGATCAGCATCGCCATCAGGATGCCGGTCAGGAAGCCCGCTGTCGCCCCGAACAGGGCGGTCGCCGCGCAGACGGAAGCCGCCACCGCGACCTCCCAGGGCAGCAGGGTCCGATGGGCGCGGGAGAGGTTGACGAGGTGCCCCAGCGCGATGGCGATCAGCGCCCCGCCGGCCAGCGGGCGCGGCAGCAGGCCCAGGGCACTGGCCCCGCAGGCCAGCAGGGCGGCCATGACGGCCAGCGTCAGCCATCGGCCCAGCCACTGCCCGCCGCCGATGTTGTGCAGATACAGCGTCGAGGTCCGGTCGAAGCCCATGACGGGGCTGCCGAACAGGCTGCCGAGGACGTTCATCCAGCCCGAGGCGACGAAGACCCGGTCGATGTCGAACGTGCGCCGCAGGTCCAGCTCGACGCTGACGACATAGAGGATCTGGATGATCACCGCGACCAGGATCTCGGTGGCGATCTTCGGCAGGACCGGCAGCAGCAGGGCGGGATCGAAGGCTGGAAGGCGGCCGATCGCCGGGGCCCGGAGCAGGGGCCCCGGCGGCAGCGGATCGATCAGCCAGCCGGCGGCCTGCGCGGCGGCCGTGTCGAGGCCCTGCGCGGACAATCCGAGATGCACCAGCGCGAAGCTGGCGATGACGATGGCCGGGAAGGTGCCCCAGTGCGGGAAGCGCCGGGGCAGGTAGAAGGCGCAGGTGCCGATGCCGAGGGTCAGCGCGATGCGCCCGAGCGTGCCGGGATCGATCGGGCTCGGCGTCGCCGGATCGAAGAGGGCGAGCACCGCCGCAACCGCGTCGTCGATATGGGCGCCGATCTGCACGCCGCTGCGCAGGAGCAGCAGGCCGACGCCGGCGAGGAAGCCGGTGAGGATCGGATAGGGCAGGAGCTGGGCCACCAGCGAGGCGCGCAGGGTCCCGAGCAGGACGAAGACGAGGCCCGTCAGCAGGGTCGTCACGCCGCAGACGAGCAGGACGACCTGCACGACCGCGTCCGGATCGGTCACGCCCGCCGCGTGCAGCTGCCCGGCGACCGTGGCGGCGATCGCCGCCTGCACGATCGCCGCCGCCCCGAAGAACGACAGGGAGACCACCACGTCCCGCTTGAGCGCCGCGAAGACGAGGCCGCCCAGGAGGTAGGCCGGGAGCATCGCCGCCACCCCGGCGGTGCGGTTCTCGGCGAGCGGGCCCGAGAAGATGAGCTGCGAGAACACGATGAGATCGAGCCCGATCATCATGGTGGCCACGCAGCCGCCCAGGATCGTCCGCGACACGCGCGCCGACGCGGCACGCACCGCACGTCCGGCGGAGGTCATGTCGGTGGTGGTCATCGGCGCGGGATCCGGGTCAACGAAGCTCCGACGGGCCCGGGCGACAGGTCCCGCGCGGCCGCGCGGGACCGATGGAATCGGGCTTGTCTGAACTAACGCCTTGCCATGGCGGCCGCACGCTTAAAATTTCGTGATGATCGCGGGTTTAGGCCAGATCTCGTGGCTCTGCCCATGCGGATAAATCTGGATGCGGTTCAGAAAAACGGGTTCAGATCTGAAAGATGAATTGATATTGGCAGCGTAAACTAATAATAAACTGTCTATCTATCTGAGAACAGTATCGCATCCTGTGATTTCAGAGAAATGCCGAATTTGGCGCCTTGACATACGCGACGCCCCCTCGCGCCCGGTGCGGGGAGCTGGCGGCTTCGCACGTCCCGGTCTGACCCACAGATCGTGCAACGGGCGCGCTTTCCCCTCCCCCATGGGGAGGGGCTGGGTCAGGATCGAGGGGCCGGTGCCGTCTGCATCACCGCGAACGCCTGCCCACGAGGGCTGCGGGCGACACAGGCCCGCGATCCCAGCGGCCTCGCCCACCAGCGTGACGGAGGAGCGCGCGTCGGCGCAGCTGTGTGACCACCGTGGCCCGCACGGGCGAGGCACGCCGAACGGCCGCCGGGTGTCGCGGGTGGCGCGACCGCTCAGCGCGCTTCGCTGACCCGCTTGGTCGCCCGCTGTTCCTTCTTGTAGGCGGTGATCGCCGCCGAGCAGCCGGCGGAGAGGTTCTTCATGTTGGCCTTGAAGCAAGCCTCGACCTCCGGTCCACCCGGCGCGTAGGCGCTGCAGTAATCCATGTAGTCGCCGGTGCAATGTTGCTTGAGCGCTTCCCGGGCGGGGGATTGCTCGGCGAAGGCCGCCATGGGGCTGAAGATGGGGCCGAGGCACAGGGCGATGGCCAACAGGGCCGTCTTGGTCGAAGTCATGGACATCCTTCACGCGTCCAAGCCGCGCGAGCGTGTCGCGCGGCGATGGGTGGGTCGGATGAACGCCAAGGATGGCCTCACCATGACCTTCGGGTGACACGAATGCAGATCAGCCATGCCCGATACTGAAGGGCATGGCTGATTCCCGGGGTCAATGCGCCCCGACGCGCCGGGCCGGCACGAGGTCGTTGGCGATGATCTCGCCGAACGGGCCGTCGTTGCGGACGTTGCTGGCCGGGCGGCCGGTGGTGGCGCGCAAGGGCAGCTTCGGGAAGACCAGTTCGGCGAAGCGGTAGGCCTCCTCCAGGTGCGGGTAGCCCGAGAGGATGAAGCGGTCGATCCCGAGATCGATATACTCCTTCATCCGGTCGGCGACCTGATCGGCCGAGCCGACGAGCGCCGTCCCGGCCCCGCCGCGCACGAGGCCGACGCCGGCCCAGAGGTTCGGCGAGACCACGAGCCTGTCGCGCCGGCCCCCATGGAGCGCCATCATGCGGCTCTGGCCGACGGAATCCTGGCGCTTCAGGGTCTCCTGCGCCTTGGCGATGGTGGCGTCGTCGAGCCGGGAGATCAGCGTCTCGGCCGCCTCCCAGGCCTCGGCTTCCGTCTCCCGGGCGATCACGTGCAGGCGGATGCCGTACGAGAAGGTCTTGCCCTTCGCTTCGGCGGCCTGGCGGGCGATGGCGATCTTCTCGGCGACCTGGGCCGGGGGCTCGCCCCAGGTGAGGTAGACGTCGCAATGCTCGGCTGCCACCGCGATGCCGGGCGCCGACGACCCCCCGAAATAGAGCGGCGGATAGGGCTTCTGCACCGGCGGGTAGATCAGCCGGCCGTTCTCGGCGCGCAGGTGCTGGCCCTGGTAGGTCACGGTCTCGCCCGCGAGCAGGCCGCGCCAGATCGTCAGGAACTCGTCGGTGACGGCGTAGCGCTCGTCGTGGGACAGGAACACGCCGTCGCCGGCGAGCTCCACCGGGTCGCCGCCGGTGACGACGTTGATCAGCAGGCGCCCGTCCGAGATCCGGTCGAGGGTCGCGGTCATGCGGGCCGCCGCGGAGGGCTCCATCAGGCCCGGCCGGACCGCCACGAGGAAGCGCAGGTTCTTCGTCAGCGGCGCCAGCGCCGAGGCGACGATCCAGGAATCCTCGCAGGAACGCCCGGTCGGCAGCAGCACGCCGTAATAGCCGAGGTCGTCCGCGCCCTGCGCGATCTGGCGCAGATAGGAGAGCGAGACCTCCCGGGCGCCCTCCTGGGCACCGAGATAGCGGCCATCGCCGTGGGTCGGCAGGAACCAGAGGACGTCGGCGCGCCCATCGTTTGGTGCGGTCATCGGGGTTGTCCTTGTTGATCAAAAATCAGGTTTCAAAAGGTCTTCGACCTTTTGCGGGTGCAGGGCGGAGCCTGCTGGGCTCGGGCAAAGCCCGATATCGGGGCTCCACCCCGATACCCCGCCAAAGGGCTCGCCCTTTGGGAACCCGTCACGCCGTCGTCTCGGAGCCGCCGAGCAGATGGTCGAGGATACGGCCTTCGAGGCGCGCGAGATCGAGGTCCCCGCGGCGGCGCGGACGGGGCACGTCGACCCTCAGGTCGAGGGCGATGCGGCCTGCCTCGACCACGAGGATCCGGTCGGCGAGCGCCACCGCCTCGGCGACGTCGTGGGTCACGAGGAGCGCCGTGAACCCTTGCGCCCGCCAGATCCGCTCGATCAGGTCCTGCATGCCGATGCGGGTCAGGGCGTCCAGCGCCCCGAGGGGCTCGTCGAGGGCCAGCAGGCCCGGCCGGCTCACCAGCGCCCGGGCCAGCGCCACCCGCTGGCGCTGGCCACCCGAGAGCGTCGCGGGCCATTGCCCCGCCTTGTCGGACAGGCCGACCTCGGCGAGCGCGGCCAAAGCCCGCTCCCGGCGCGCGGCCCGGCTGCCCTGGCCCGACAGGCCAACCGCCACATTGTCGACGACCCGCGCCCAGGGCAGCAGCCGCGGCTCCTGGAACATGATCCGCCGCGGCGGCTCGGACCGGCGGGGGCTGCCGGCCGGACCCTCCAGATCGATCCGGCCGCCGGTCGGCGTCTCCAGGCCGAGGATCAGGCGCAGCAGGGTGCTCTTGCCGCAGCCGGACCGGCCGACCACCGCGGTGAACCCGCCCGCCGGCAGGAACAGGTTCAGGCCTTCGATGACCGGAGGGCCGTCGAAGCTCTTGTGCAGGTCGCGGACGGTGACGGCGACCCCGCGCTGGCCGGGCTCGGCGAGCGGACGCGGGATCGCCGCTACGCCCGCCTGTCGGGGCTCGGTGCCGGTATCGGGGAGCGCTTCGCGGCGGGCGGCGTCGAGCAGCATCAGGCGCTCCTGTAGGCGGGGTTCCAGGCGAGGCAGGCGCGCTCGAGCTGGCGGGTCAGGGCGTCGGCGAGCTTGCCGAGGGCGGCGTAGATCAGGATCGCCAGCACGACGACGTCGACCAGCATGAACTCGCGGGCCTGCATGGCCATGTAGCCGAGCCCGGACGAGGCCGAGATCGTCTCGGCGACGATCAGGGTGAGCCACATGATGCCGAGCGCGTAGCGCAGGCCCACGAAGATCGACGGCAGGGCGCCGGGCAGCACCACCCGGGTGAACAGCGCCGTGCGCGACATGCCGTAGACCCGGCCCATCTCGACGAGGCCCGGATCCACCGAGCGGATGCCGTGCAGGGTGTTGGCGTAGATCGGGAAGAACACGCCGAGCGCCACGAGGAACAGCTTGGCCTCCTCGCCGATGCCGAACCACAGGATCACCAGCGGGATCAGCGACAGGTGGGGCACGTTGCGCACCATCTGCACCGAGGTGTCGGTCAGCCGCTCCGACAGGCGCGACAGGCCGTTGGCGAGGCCGAGCGCGAAGCCGATCCCCCCACCGACCACGAACCCCGCCAGCGCCCGCAGGGTGCTGACCCCGAGATTGGTCCAGAGCTCCCCGGTCCGCCCGGCCTCCCAGCCGGCCCGGGCCACATCGAGGGGCGCCGGCATGAACCGGTTGGACACGAGCCCGGCCGAGACCGCGGCCTGCCAGCCGAGAATGATGATGGCCGGCAGGAACCAGGGGATGGCGGTGTCGCGCAGACGGTCGCGCTTGGATGCGGGCATCAGCGGTTGGCTCCCTGGGCCTCGGCCCGGCGCTCGGGGGGCGTCCAGACCGCGTCGGCGACCCGGATCGGTTTCGGCAGGAGGCCGAGGCCGTGGAAGGCGTCGGCGACCTTCTGCTGGTCGGCGATCACCGCCGCATCGAGGGGCGCGACCCCGTAGGACAGGCGGCCGAGCGCGACGCTCAGGATCGGGGCCGGGATGCCCACCGAGGGGGCGAGTTCCGCCGCCACGGTGTCGGCATGGCCCTCGGCCCAGGCATCGATGGCGCCGATCGCCGTCAGCACCGCCGAGACCACCTCCGGGCTCGCATCCGTGAAGCCGCGCCGGGACAGGTAGAATTGGCGGTTCGGGGCGATCCCGGTCCCGTCCGCCAGGACCCGGGCGCCGGTCGCCCGCTCGGCGGCGGCCAGGAACGGGTCCCAGATCGCCCAGGCATCGACGGAGCCACGCACGAAGGCGGCGTTGGCATCGGCCGGCGCCAGGAAGGCGAGCTTCACCGCGTCATACGGTATGCCGGCCTGCTCCAGGGCGCGGACCAGCAGGTAATGGACGTTCGAGCCCTTGTTGAGGGCGATGCTCCTGCCGCGCAGGTCGGCGACGCTGCGGATCGGGCTGTCCTTCGGCACGAGGATCGCCTCGCCCCTTGGGGCCGGCGGCTCGGCGGCGACGTAGCGCAGCTCCGCGCTCGCGCCTTGTGCGAAGATCGGCGGGGCCTCGCCGGCCGATCCGAAATCCACCGCGCCGGCGTTGAGTGCCTCCATCAGCGGCGGCCCGGACGGAAATTCCGACCACGACACCGTGACGCCCAGCGGCTGGAGCGCCGTCTCCAGGGTGCCGCGGCCCTTCAGCAGCACGAGGGAACCGTATTTCTGATAGCCGATCCGGATGCTGCCGGCCGCCCGGGCCGGGCGCAGCAGCGTGGCCGCCGCGAGGCCGAGCCCGGCCGACAGGAGCAGCCGGCGGTTCGGGGCGGGGCCGGCTGGGGACGGCAGGGCCAGGGCGCGGGGCGTTCGGTCGGTCATGGGGCTCAGCCGTTGCGGGCGGGGGGTACCCAGACCGCGTCGGCGATCCGGACCGGTTTCGGGATCAGCTTCAGGGCGTGGAACCGGTCGGCGACCTGCTGCTGCGCGGCGATCACGCGCGCGGTCATCGGCCCGATCACGTACGCGGTCCGGTCCACCGCCCGGCGGGTGGCCGCGAGCGGAACGCCGGTCCCCTGCGACAGGAGCTCGGCCACCGCGCCGCGGTTCTGCGTGCACCACGCCGCCACCTCGGCGAGGGCCTCGATGGTGGCGGCGAGTACGGCAGCCCGGCCCTCCGCGAAGGGACGGCTCGCCAGGAAGAAGTTGGTCTGCGGGGCGATCTCGGTGGCGGTCGCCAGGACGCGCACCCCCTCCCCCGCCTCCGCGATGGCGAAGTACGGGTCCCAGATCGTCCAGGCATCGATGCTGCCCCGGGAAAAGGCCGCCGCCGCGTCGGCGGGCGCCAGGGTCACCGGCTCGATGTCGGCGTAGGTCAGGCCGGCCTTCTCCAGGGCCGCGAGGGTCAGGTTGTGGGCGCTCGACGCCTTGGCGAAGGCGACGCGCTTGCCCTTGAGCTCGGCGAGGCTGCGGATCCCCGAGCCCTTCGGCAGCAGGATCCCGGCTCCGGACCCGCCCGCCTCCTGGGCGGCCGCGTAGACGAGGTTCGACCGCGCGGCCTGCGCGAAGATCGGCGGCGCGTCCCCGGTCTGCCCGAAATCGATCCCGTCGAGCGACAGGGCCTCCAGCAGCGGCGGCCCGAACGAGAACTCGACCCAGCGCACCGTATGACCGAGGGGCTCCAGCCGGCGCTCGATGATCTTCTGCTGCTTGGCCACCACCAGGATGCCGTTCTTCTGGTAGCCGATCCGGAGCACGCCCGGCTCGGCCGCCCGGGCGCTCCGGGCTGCGAAGCCCGCCGGAAGGGCAGCCCATGCGGCGAGCAGGGCGCGGCGGTCGAGCATCGGGGGGCTCACTCGGCGGCCGCGAGCGTGAGCGGGGCCGACGCGGTGCGGTGGACGAGGAGCGCGGCGAGCTGGGCGCCCGCCTCCGCGGCCCGGGCCTGCACGCCGGCCTCGGTGAGCACGCCCGCGCGAAAATCCGCGTCCGAGGCGTAGACCGCAGTGGGGATCTGGAGCGCGCCGAAGAAGCCGAACAGTGGCCGGAAGGCGTGCTCCACCACGAGGGCGTGGCGCGCCCCGCCGCCCGTGGCCACGATGGCCACCGGCTTGCCGGCGAGCGCCTGCGGATCGACGAGATCGAACAGGTGCTTGAACAGGCCGGTATAGGCGCCCTTGTAGACCGGCGAGCCGACCACCAGCCCGTCCGCTGCCTCGATCGCGTCGAGCACCGACCGGCCGGCCGGGGGAAGCTGATCGCGGGTCCAGGCCGCCCCCAGGCCGGGGCCGGCATCGACGAAGTCCAAGATGCGGACATCGAGGTCGGCCCGTGCGCCGGCCTCGCCCAGCACCGCATCGACCAGGGCGCGGGTCTTGGACGGCCGCTGCACGTTCGCGCTCAGCCCGACGAGTCTCGGTCGTGTCATGCTCTGGTGCCTTGCTCAGGTGGCCTCGGGTGGGCCGGTGCGACAGGCCGGTCGGAACGCGACGGTGCCGCCGCCGTGCATCCGGACGAGGCGCTAGAATTGATGGCCCGCCTGTCGCAGGTCAATGAAACACTTTTCCCTATTCGTTGGGTCGAGAAAAACATTGTCCCGTAATCTGCGCCCGATGGTGAAGTTCTATCCCGCGGGCGAGCGCAGTTTTTCGCGATGAATCGAGCGATGGCGTCCGGGCAAGGCTTTGAGCGCCGGTCAGATCTACCGGTCACCCTCAGAGGAGGTCGATTTTATCGCCGGAGGCGGCCTCCGGAGAAGGTTCTCATTTGGATGCAGGCCGTCTACGGCGGGCGCCCGACTACGCCGTCGGGGGTGGAATCGGGCAGGCTCCGCCGGCGGATCGGCCGGTCCGGCGAGCCCCCCGGACCTATCGCTCCGGACCACCCCGCCCGAAGGCCAGGGACCCATGTCTGGTCTTCGACCCTTGACTTCCAGATTATAGTTGTTCTAATTTGCAACAGAGCGGCACGGCGCCGATCCTCATCGGGAGATACGTGACATGGCCAACGCCCATTGCGAGAGCTGCAAGTTCTTTGACGAGCACACCGGTAACGGTGCGGCGCCCCAGGCCGATGCCGGCCTGTGCCGGTTCAACCCCCCGGTCAGCCAGCCGGAGCCGGAGTCCAAGGGCCTGTGGCCGGTGGTCTCCACGAGCGACTGGTGCGGCCACTTCACCGCCGAGATGACCGCGGCCGAGTGAGGCCTGCGGAAGCCGCCGCGTCACGGCGGGGGTCGAACGACCGGGGTCAGCCATCGCGGCTGGCCCTTTTCCGTGCGCGGCTCCGGCCGGCCGAAAACGAGAACGGCCGCGCGGAGACCCGCGCGGCCGTGTCGTTCGATGATCCGCGCACCGGCCAGGGTTGGCGCGCTTCGCGGGGGCCTCAGAGGCTCCCGGGGCCCTTGGCGAGGCCCGCCAGGGTGAACAGGTCCACCGACAGCTTGGCGCCGACCACGAAGGCGTCGGGCACCCGCTTCGGCTGAGCGAAGTAGCGCTCCTGCAGCTGCGGGTTGATGACGTATTGCAGGTTCGGCATCAGGCGGACCGCCGGGGTCAGCTGGATGCCGTAGCTCAGCTCCAGGATGGTCTGTGTCGAGGAGACGCCACCGTAGCCCAGGCCGACCTTGGCGCGCGCGGCCCGGATGTTGGCGAGGCCGATCGGCGAGAAGTGCTCCAGCGCGAAGGAGACGCCCAGCGTGTCGTAGGGCCGGCCCGGGAAGGGGCCGGTGAGGACGGCGCCGCCGTTGAAGAAGTAATCCTCGAACTGGCGGCCACCGGTCCCGGCCATCGCGACCCCGAACAGGCTCAGGCCCTGGACGCCGGTCGGATCCGGACGCCAGACCATCTGGTCGAACCGGGCGAAGACCGCCGACCGGCCGAACCGCGTCAGCGGGTCGAGGCCGCTCAGCAGGTAGGCGCCCCGGCCGACATCCTGAACCGGATCGGTGTAGTCCGACTGGTCGATGATCGCGCCGACGCTGTAGTTGCGGGGCAGCGGGTCGTTGCCGAAATTGGTGGAGTAGCCGGCCTCGATCGGCACCACGACGCCGGTGGCGCCCCGGGTCGACCAGTCGATCCCGTTCTGGTTGTCCTGCTGATCGCGCGGATTCACCTCGTAGACGCCGGCATGCACGAACACCTTGTCGGTGAGCCAGGCCTTGGCATGGGCACCCCAGGTAGCGATCGGCCACCAGGTGATGTTCGTCATCTTGAAGGCACCCTTCGGGTTGCCGCAGAGGCCGTTGTTCTGGAAGTTGCAGTAGAGGGGCGAGCCCAGGAAGTTGACGGTGGCCAGGAGCCGGCCGGCCTCGATGTCGAGGCGGTTGTCGAACAGCTTCTGCTCGTAGGACAGCAGCGAGAGATGCGCCGTCTGACCGCCGCCGTAGATCTCCTGCACGCTGGTGGTGTTGCCGATGTCGTCCTGCGCGAGGCTGCGGCCGTGGCGCTGGGTGACGATGGTGTGCACCGAGCCGCCCTCGATCCCGGCGAGGCGGCCGAGATCGGCGTCGAGGCCGAAGAACACTTGGCCGGCATAGGCCGAGCCCTGGCGCCGGCCGCCGGACGGATTCGCGGCGAACTCGCCCGTGTAGTTCAGCATCAGGGTGATGCCGTTGCCGAGGTCGAGGGCACCGGGCGGCAGCGACGGCGCGGACGCGGTCACGCCCTGCACGATGCTCGACGCCGCCGCGCTGTTCGCGCCCGCGGCGCTCCGGGCCTCCCGGATCGTCCGCCGCCGGGCGCGGTTCGCCTTGTACTGGGCCTTGCGTGCCGGACTTGCCTTCGGACCCGGATTGACCAGGCTCGGCCCCCCGTCCGGCGCCGTAGCCGCGACCTGAGCCTCGGCTGCGCTCACGCCAGCCGTCATCGTTGCGGCGCACAGCGCGAACGCTGCCCACCGAGTCTGCTTCCTTGCCATAATGACTCCCCCTTAACCGCGCGGCCCTGTCGGGCTCTGTCGCGTTCGTGTCCCGCAGGGGGCCTCCCCGGTCAGTCCGTGAAGGCCGCCACGCTGCGGCGCTCGCCGCGCAGGAAAGCGTCGGCGGCGTGGATCAGTGGATTCAGGTCGACGTCGCTGGCGCCGGAGCGGACCAGGGCGGCGAATCGGTCGTAGAGGCCGCGATACTCGGCCTCGGGCGGCAGCGGCTGGTCGCGACCGGTGAGGGTCAGGACCGCGCCGCCCTTCGACAGGACCAGGGTCCCGTCCTCGGTCTCGACGCGGATGTCCCAGGTCTGCGGACCGGTCTGGCGCCAGTCGAACACGGCGTGGATCGGGGTGCCGGCGGCGTCGGTGAAGCGCAGGTCGGCGGCGATCGGCGCCTGCCGGTTCTCCGGAACCTCCAGGGTCGCGCCGGTCAGGAAGAACGGCGGCAGGATGTGGGTCGCGATCGACAGGGCGTTGATCCCCGGATCGAACACGCCCATCCCGCCGGCTTCCCAGATCCAGTCCTGGCCCGGATGCCAGTGCCGCACATCCTCCATCCAGGCGATCGAGACCGACCGGATCCGGCGCCTGGACAGCCATTGGCGCGCGGGCTCGACCCCGGGCGCGAACCTGGAATGCCAGCTCGCGAACAGGCTCACCCCCCGCCGGCGCGCGGCCTCGGCGAGGAGCCCGACCTCGGCCAGGGTCGCCCCCGGGGGCTTTTCCAAAAACACGTGCAGCCCCGCCTCGATCGCCGCCAGGGCAGCTTCGAACCGCGCCTGCGGCGGCTGGCACAGGGCGACCGCCTGGAGATCGCCCTGCCCCGCCAGCATCTCGGACAGCGTCCGGTAATTGGGCACGCCCTCGTGCCCGCCCTGACGACTCGCCACCGCCACCAGCGTGTAGTCCGGCGAGGCCTCGATCACCGGCAGATGCTGGTCCCGGGCGATCTTGCCGACGCCGACCAGCCCGATGCGGATCGGATCCGTCATGTCAGAGCCCCCGCGCGGCGACGCCGGCGGCCGAGGCGACCGCCAGGGGATCGCGCAGGGCACGCGTGACGGCAGCGGCGCGGTCCGGCAGGACAGACACATCGTCGCCCACCCCGAGCACCGCGCGTGCCGGCTCGATCACGCTGCGGTCGCCCCGCCGCCGAATCGGGTCCGGGACTTGTAGGAGCAATCGTGCCATCGTGTTTCCCCCCAAGGGCGGCCTCTGCGGGCCGTCCCGATGCGCGGCCGAAGCGAGCCGCGCGGCGGCCCGTCAGCGGCCGGATTGCGGTTCGAGGACGCCGTCGATCCGGCGCGCGAGATGCCAGGGATTGTCCGGGCGCAGGGACGGCGGCAGCAGCGCCTCGGGCAGATCCTGGTAGCAGACCGGGCGCAGGAACCGCTCGATCGCCAGGGTGCCGACCGAGGTGATGCGGCCGTCCGAAGTCGCCGGGAACGGGCCGCCATGCACCATCGCGTGGCAGACCTCCACGCCGGTCGGCCAGCCGTTGGCGAGGACCCGGCCGGCCTTGCGCGCCAGCAGCGGCACCAGAGCGGCGGCCAGGGGCTCGTCCGCCGGATCGAGCTGCAGCGTCGCGGTGAGCTGCCCCCCGAGGGACGCGATCACCCGGGTGACCTCCGCCGCGTCGGCGGCCGCCACCAGGATCCCCGCGGGGCCGAACATCTCCTCGGTCAGCGACGGATCGGCCAGCAGGTGGCGCGCCTCCGTGCGCAGCAGCGCGGCGGGCGCGCCCCCCGGCCCGGCCTTCGCGCCGCGGGCCGCCACCGTCACCCCCGGGCGCTCCGCCATCGCGGCGACGGCGCCCTCGAACCGGGTGCGGATCTCGGCCGTCAGCATCGTGTGCGGCGCGCTCTCCCGGATCGCCGCCCCGGCGGCCTCCGCGAAGGCGTCGAGTTCGGGCCCGGCGATCCCGATCAGCAGGCCCGGATTGGTGCAGAACTGCCCCGCCCCCAGCGTGAGCGACTGCACGAAGCCCGCCGCCAGGGCCGCGCCCCGGGCCCGCAGGGCCGCGGGCAGGAGCAGGACGGGATTGACCGCGCTCATCTCGGCATAGACCGGGATCGGCTCGGGCCGGGCGGCCGCCACGCGCATCAGCGCCAGCCCGCCCCCGCGGGAGCCGGTGAAGCCCACGGCCTTGATCCGCGGATCCGCCACCAGAGCGGTGCCGAGTTCGTTCGACGGCCCCGGCAGGTAGGAGAACACGCCCGCGGGCAGGCCGCTCGCGGCGACCGCGGACCGCACGGCCCGGGCCACCAGCTCCCCGGTGCCGGGATGGGCCGGGTGCCCCTTCACCACCACCGGGCAGCCCGCCGCCAGCGCCGAGGCGGTGTCGCCCCCCGCCACCGAGAAGGCCAGCGGGAAGTTCGACGCTCCGAACACCGCCACCGGCCCGAGGGCGACGTGGCGCCGGCGCAGGTCCGGCCGGGGCAGCGGCTGGCGCTTGTGCTGCGCCGGATCGATCGTCGCCTGCACCCATTCGCCCGACCGGACGAGGTTCGCGAACAGGCGCAGCTGCCCGATCGTGCGGCCGCGCTCGCCCTCCAGGCGCGCCTGGGGCAGCCCGGTCTCGGCCATCGCCCGCTCGATCAGGGCCGGGCCGAGATCGGCGATGGCCGCGGCCACCGCATCGAGGAAATCCGCCCGCGTCTCCGGATCGGTCTCCGAGAAGCCCGGGAACGCCGCCTCCGCCAGCGCGCAGGCGGCCTCGACCTCCCCGGCGCCCGCGGATGCGAAGGCCGGATCCAGGGCCGCGCCGGTCGCCGCATCGACGGCCCGGAACGTCTCCGACGTGGTCACATCCGTCTCGCCGATCAGGGCGGTGCCGCGGATTGCCGCATTGCCGTGAAGTTGTTTACTCATACAAATAAGCTAGATCGTTTCGATCTGAGCCGCAAGCGCCTCATCCATATCGCTTATGGGTGCTGGCGCTTGCGCTCATACAACTTCCGGGTACGATCTTCGGATCCTGGCCCGTCCCGTGGCTCGGGCTGGAGGTCGTGGGTGAGACAGGATCGCGGACACGAGGATATCAGGCTCCCGCTTGCGTCAGGCTCGCGTCGCATCCACGGCTCGGTGGCGCGCGATCTGGGGGTGGCGATCCTGGGGGGGCGCTACATGCCGGGCGACGTGCTGCCCGGGGAAATCGAATTCTCGGAGCAACTCAAGGTTTCCAGAACAGCCTATCGCGAGGCGATTCGGATCCTGAGCGCCAAGGGACTCGTGGAGAGTCGCCCGCGCACCGGGACGCGGGTGAGCCAGCGCAGCCGCTGGAATCTGCTCGATCCGGACATCCTGGCCTGGACCTTCGAATCGGAGCCGAGCGAGACGTTCATCCGCGACCTGTTCGAGCTGCGGATGATCGTGGAGCCGGCCGCGGCGGCGCTCGCGGCCGAGCGGCGCTCGGGCCTCGACCTCGCCCGGATGGGCCATGCGCTGGAGGAGATGGGCCGCCACGGCCTCAGCACCGATGACGGCCGGGCCGCCGATCAGGCCTTCCACACCGCGATCCTGGAGGCCGCCCGCAACGGGCCGCTGATCGCCCTGTCGAGTTCCATCGCGGCGGCCGTCACGTGGACGACGATCTTCAAGCATCGCCGCCAGGGCATGCCCCGGGACCCGATGCCCGATCACCGCGCCCTCTACGAGGCGATCGTGGCGGGCGACCCGGAGGCCGCCCGCCGGACCATGACCGAACTGGTCCGCCTCGCCCTGGCCGACACCGAGCTGGCGCTGCGGCCGTAAAAGTCCGGGATCCCAAAGGGCGAGCCCTTTGGCGGGGTATCGGGGCGGAGCCCCGATATCGGGTTTCGCCCGAGCCCATCAAGGCTCCGCCCTGAACCCGCGAAAGGTCTCGGACCTTTCGAATCCGGTCAGTGGTTGTCGCGCGGCAGGCCGCTGGTCTGCGCGATGCGCTGGAAGCGTTCGGCGCCCTCCAGGATCGCGCCGGTATGCATCTGCCCCACCGTGGCGCGCTGCATCGCCTGCCAGGGGGTCTGCGAGGCTGGGTAGGCGTAGCCGCCCGCCGCCTCCAGGGCCTTCCGGCGGCGCTCCAGCTCATCCGCGTCCACCAGCATGTCGGCGGTGCCCCGGCGCAGGTCGACCCGCACCCGATCGCCGGTGCGCAGCAGCGCGAGCCCGCCGCCGGCCGCCGCCTCGGGTGAGGCGTTGAGGATCGACGGCGAGGCCGAGGTGCCGGATTGCCGCCCGTCGCCGAGGCAGGGCAGCGCGTGCACGCCGGCTTTGATCAGGTCCGCGGGCGGGCGCATGTTCACCACCTCGGCCGCGCCGGGATAGCCCACCGGCCCGGCCCCCCGCATCACCAGCAGGGTCTCGTCGGTGATCCCGAGGCTCGGGTCGTCGATCCGGTGGTGGTAATCCTCCGGCCCGTCGAACACCACGACCGGGCCCTCGAAGGCGTCCGGATCCTCGGGGTTCGACAGGTAGCGGTTGCGGAATTCGTCGCCGATCACGCTGGTCTTCATCACCGCGGCCTCGAACAGGTTGCCGCGCAGCACGAGGAAGCCGGCCGCCTCCCTCAGGGGCTTGTCGATCGGCCGGATCACGTCCTCGTCCTCGATCGTCGCGCCGCGGCAATTGTCGCCGATCGTGCGGCCGTTGACCGTCAGCGCGTCCTCGCGGATCAGGCCGCGGCTCATGAGCTGGGCCACCACGGCGGGCAGGCTGCCGGCGCGGTAGTAATCCTCGCCGAGATAGGCGCCGGCCGGCTGCAGGTTGACGAGCAGCGGCACGTCGAGCCCGTAGGTCTGCCAATCGGTGATGTCGAGCTCGACGCCCATGTGCCGGGCGATCGCCGCGAGGTGGATCGGCGCGTTGGTCGAGCCGCCGATCGCCGAGTTGACCACGATGGCGTTGAGGAAGGCGTCGCGGGTCAGGATCTCGGAGGGCTTCAGATCCTCCGCCACCATCTCGACGATGCGCTTGCCGGTCCGGTAGGCGACCTCCTGCCGGTCGCGGTAGGGCGCCGGGATCGCCGCCGAGCCCGGCAGCATCATGCCGAGCGCCTCGGCCAGCGTGTTCATCGTGGTCGCCGTGCCCATCGTGTTGCAGAAGCCGGTCGAGGGCGCCGACGAGGTGACGAGCTTGATGAAGCCGTCATGGTCGATCTCGCCCGCCGCCAGCATCTCGCGGGCCTTCCAGACGATCGTGCCCGAGCCCGTGCGCTGGCCCTTGAACCAGCCGTTGAGCATCGGCCCGACCGAGAGGGCGATGGCCGGGATGTTCACGGTTGCGGCCGCCATCAGGCAGGCCGGGGTGGTCTTGTCGCAGCCCGTGGTCAGCACCACCCCGTCGAGCGGGTAGCCGTAGAGCAGCTCCACGAGGCCGAGATAGGCGAGGTTCCGGTCGAGCCCCGCGGTCGGCCGCTTGCCGGTCTCCTGGATCGGGTGGACCGGGAATTCGAGCACGATGCCGCCGGCCTCGCGGATGCCCTCGCGGACCCGCTCCGCCAGGACGAGGTGGTGGCGGTTGCACGGCGACAGGTCGGAGCCCGTCTGGGCGATGCCGATGATCGGCTTGCCCGAGCGCAGCTCCTCCAGGCTGAGGCCGAAATTTAGGTAGCGCTCGAGATAGAGCGCCGTCATGTCGATATTGTCGGGGTTGTCGAACCAGGCGCGGGAGCGCAGCGGGCGGGCGGTCTCGGGACGGGCGGTCTCGGGACGGGCGGTCTTGGGGTCGGTCATTTGTGGGTCCGATGGGCGGGGCTGGTCGAGAAGCGGTAGGTGATCACGTTCCGGTAGGTCTGGCTGGGATCGAGCCGGGCGGAGCCGAAGGCCGGCTGGTTCGGCGTGTCGGGAAGAGCTCCGGCTCCAGGGCGAAGGCGTCCGACTGCCGGTAGGCGAGGCCGGATTTACCCACCGCGGTCGCGTCGAGGAAGTTGCCCGCGTAAAACTGCACCCCCGGCTGGTTGCTGGCAATCTCCAGTATTCGTCCCGATTCCGGGTCCTCGACCAGCGCCACTTGGTGCGGCTCAGCGGTGGGCGCATCGGTCACGACCCAATTGTGGTCGTAGCCGCGGCCGCGGACGATCTGTGCGTCCCGCCCGTCGCGGATGCGCGCGCCGATCGCGGTGGGCGTGCGGAAGTCGAAGGGCGTGCCCGCCACCGGACGGTGTTCCCCGGTCGGGATCAGGGTGGCGTCGACCGGCGTGTAGCGCTCGGCCGGGATGGTCAGGACGTGATCGAGGATCGAGCGGCCGGAGCCCTCGCCCGCGAGGTTGAAGAAGCTGTGGTTGGTCAGGTTGACGATGGTCGGCCGGTCGGTGGTCGCCTCGTAGGTGACCGTCAGCGTGTTGGTGTCATCCAGCCGGTAGGTGGCGGTCGCCGTCAGCGTGCCGGGATAGCCCTCCTCGCCGTCCGGGCTGACGTAGCGCAGGCTCACCGCGGGGGCGGCCCCGCCGGTCACCGCGGTGATCGTCCAGAGCCGCTTGTCGAAGCCGGCGGCGCCGCCGTGCAGGGCGTTCGGTCCGTCGTTGGTGGCCAACCGGTAGGTCCGCCCGTCGAGGCTGAAGCGGGCCGCCCGGATGCGGTTGGCGTAGCGGCCGACGCTCGCGCCGAAATAGTTGGGCTTAGCGAGGTAGTCCGCGAGATCGTTGTAGCCGAGCACGATATCCGCCGGCCTGCCGGCTCGGTCCGGCACGTCGAGGGTCCGCAGGAGCGCCCCCCAGGACAGGATCCGCGCCGTGACGCCGTGGCCGTTGGTCAGCGTCACCTCCTCGACCGTCCGGCCATCGGGCAAGGTGCCGAACACCGTCCGGACCGGCTCGGCCGCCTGAGCCAGGGCCGGGATCAGCGCACCGGCGCAGAGCATCACAGGTCCCACGCCGCGCATCGTGTCCTCCCCGGATGGATCCCCGCCCCGACCATACACCGGCACACGCGGGTGGGCGCGGTTGACCTCCGCGAATGCGGTATATACTCAGACAAATGTAACGGGCAATACGGTGCACCGGTCCGGTGGCCTGCAGGGAGAGGACACGCGGGATGGCAGCACCGATCGCGAGCGTCGGACCGGCGGCGGACCGGACGGACGCGGCCGGCGTGCAGGGGCGGGGGAGCTACCGCCCGGCCCTGTCGCTGCTCGCCAGCCTCTTCTTCATGTGGGGCTTCATCACGGTGATCAACAACACGCTGCTGCCGCACCTGCGCAGCGTGTTCGACCTCGACTACACCCAGACCACGCTGATTGAATCGGTCTGGTTCATCGCGTATTTCGTGGCCTCGATCCCGGCGGCGAAGCTGATCGCGCGGGTCGGCTACCAGCGCGCCCTGGTGATCGGCCTCGGCATCATGGCGGCCGGTACCTTCGGGATGGTGCTGGCCTCCCGGGAGGTCTCCTACGCGATCACCCTGACGGCCCTGTTCGTGATCGCGAGCGGCATCACCCTGCTGCAGGTCGCCGCCAACCCCTACGTGGCGGTGATCGGCCCGGCCGAGAGCGCCTCGGCGCGGCTCAACCTCGTCCAGGCCTTCAACTCCCTGGGGGCCACCCTGGCGCCGCTGTTCGGCGGCACCCTGATCCTCGGCCGCTCCACCTCGGGCAACGCCGCGGCGGGCACCGTCCTGACGCCCGCCGAGCGGCTGGCCGACGCGCAGTCGGTGCAGCTGCCCTACCTGATCGTGGCGGCGGTGCTGATCGGGCTCGCCGTGGTGATCGCCCGGTTCCCGCTGCCGGCCATCGGCGGGGCATCGGCCGCAAGGGCTGCGCCCGCGGGCGGGTCGCTCTGGCGCCACCGCAACCTCGTCTTCGGCGTGCCGGCGATCTTCATCTACCTGATCGCCGAGATCGGGGTGTCGAACCTGTTCATCAGCTTCGTGTCGCAGCCCGAGATCGGCGACCTGACCCATGCCCAGGCCGCGCGCTACCTGTTCCTGCTCTGGGGCGGGATGATGATCGGCCGCTTCGTCGGCAGCTACCTGATGCAGAGACGGCCGGCCGAGGCGGTGCTTGCCGGGGCGGCGATCGGCGCCGGTGCGGTGATGCTGGTGGCGGCCTTCGCCACCGGATCCCTGGCGCTATGGGCGCTGATCTCCGTGGGGCTGTTCCACGCGATCATGTTCCCGACGATCTTCACCCTCGGCATCCGCGGCCTCGGGCCGCTCACCGAGAAGGGCGCGGGGCTGCTGATCATGGCGATCGCGGGCGGCTCCCTGGTGGTGGTGCAGGGCTGGGCGGCGGACCGGTTCGGGCTGCAGCATTCCTTCCTGATCACCGTGGCCTGCGAACTCTACGTGCTGTTCTACGCCGTCTGGGGCTGCCGGGCCCCGCGGGCGGCCTGACCGAAAGGCGAAGCCATGGATGCAGGGATCCGCATCGTCGCCCGTTCCGGAAGCCAGACCGGGCGCGACCGGCTGGGCGAGGGGCCCATCTGGGTCCCGGAGCGGAATACGCTGTTTTGGGTCGACATCGAGGCCCCGGCCCTGAACTGGCTCGACCTCGCCCGCGGCGAGACCGGCCGGCGGCCCTTCCCGGAGCCTTTGGGCTGGATCATCCCGCGCGCCGGCCGGCGGGACTTCATCGTCGGGCTCAAGAGCGGCTTCGCGACCTACGATCTCGAGGCCGACCGGATCGTGCCGATCGGCGACCCGGAGCCGGACTACCCCGACAACCGCCTGAACGACGCCAAGGTCGATTTCGCCGGCCGGATCTGGGCCGGGAGCATGCACCAGGCCGAGACCGCAATCTCGGGCTCCCTGCACCGGCTCGACCCCGACCTGACCTGGCAGCGGATGGACGGTGAATACGGGGTCGCCAACGGCCCGACCTTCAGCCTCGACGGCCGGATCATCTATCACAGCGACAGCGCCGCCCGGACGGTCTACGCCTTCGACCTCGCCGTGGACGGGACGCTCTCGGGCAAGCGGCCGTTCCTGCGCTTCCCGGATGAGTGGGGCTGGCCCGACGGGATGACCACCGATGCGGAGGGCTGCCTCTGGATCGCCCATTGGGGCGGCGGCCGGATCAGCCGCGTCGATCCCGAGGGGCGCCTGATGCGGGCGGTCGCGCTGCCCGCCCCCAACATCACGAGCTGCGCCTTCGCGGGCGCGGGGCTCGACCGCCTGTTCGTCACCTCGGCGGCGCGGGGCGCCGAGCAGGTGCCGGAGGCGGGGGCCCTGTTCGAGGTGGAGGTCGGCATGCGGGGCCTGCCGCCGCAGGCCTTCGGGGGCTGACTGGCCGCTTCCGGTCCGATCGGCTTGGCGCATCGTCATCGCGCGCAGCGATGCGGTCGATGTGTGGACAGCCCCGTTCGAGAGGCGTGCTGCAGCGGGCCGAGACGCCGGATCACGCGGTCCTGGAGCGGTCGCAGGATCGTGTGCCGGCCTCACCCGGATGGGGGATGCGCCGCGTCCCCACGCCGGCTACGGCTTGGCGTACTCCGAGACGAGATCACCTTCAGCCCGCCCGGCCCGGCCGTGGCGGGTTTCTTGTCGGGCGGAAGGCCGCGGCTCTGGAGCGTTCTCCGTGATCGCTCGGCACACAGGGACGGCCACCGTTCCAAGCCGCGCCGGAACCGCCATATAGGAAGCGTTCCGCCACCCGAACGCCGCCGCCGGGATGCTTTATCGCGACGGCCCGTTGGGCTAACGCCACCCGACATCGCCCCTGACGCGCCCGGCGGGATCCCCGCGAAAGACCTGATGGCCAAGCCGCAACCGAAGCCCCCCGCCCCCGCAGCCAAACAGCAGGTCGCGCGCTTCGCGCTGCCGAAATCCTCCGCGCTCGCCCGGGCGATCGACGCGCTCAAGCGCGGCGACAGTCCGGTGCTCGCGAGTGCCCCGGAGGGGTTCGACGCGCTCGCCCTCGCCGACCTCGCCCGCGCCCTGGCGCCGACCGTCGACGCGCCGGCGGTGCTGGTCCACGTGGCGCGCGATTCCGGCCGCTCGGCCTCGTTCCAGGCGGCCCTCGGCTTCGTCGCGCCCGAGATGGACGTGATGAGCCTGCCGGCCTGGGACTGCCAGCCCTACGACCGGGTCTCGCCGACGACCGCCGTCGCCGCCGCCCGGATGACGGCGCTCGCCCGCCTCGCCCGCACCCGCTCGGCCGAGGACCGGCCGCGCATCCTCTGCACCACGGTCAACGCCCTGGTGCAGCGGGTCCCGCCCCGCGCCCACATCGCCCGGGAGGCGTTCTCGGCGGCGATCGGCAATGTCGTGGCGATGGACGACGTGGTCGCCTGGGTCGAGGCCAACGGCTTCCTGCGCACCGGCACCGTGCGCGACACCGGCGAATACGCGGTCCGCGGCGGCATCCTCGACCTGTCGCCCCCGGGCTTGGCGGCGCCGATCCGCCTCGACTTCTTCGGCGACACGCTGGAATCGATCCGCGCCTTTGACCCGGAGACCCAGCGCACCACCGGTCAGCTCCGCTCGCTGGACCTGATGCCGATGAGCGAGGTCCAGCTCACCACGGAAACGATCCGGCGCTTTCGCCAGAACTACATCCAGAGTTTTGGCGCGGCGACCCGGGACGACCGGCTCTACGAGACCGTGAGCGAGGGGCGGCGCTATGCCGGCCTCGAGCATTGGATGCCGCTGTTCTACGACCACCTCGACACGCTGTTCGACTATCTCGGCGGCGTGCCGCTGGTCTTCGACCCGCAGGTGGAGGACGCGGCCGCCGAGCGGATCAGCCTCGTCCAGGATTATTACCAGGCCCGCGAGGGCGCGATGAAGACGCCGCAGCCCGGCGTCGCCCCCTACAAGCCCCTGCCGCCCCGGGCCCTCTACCTGACGCCGAACGAGCTCAAGGAACGGATCACCACCGCCACCGTGGCGCGGCTGACGCCTTTCGCGCAGCCGGAATCTCCTGAGCGCGCGGTAATTGATTGCGGCGCGAAATCGGGAAGAAACTTCGCCCCCGAGCGGGCCGACGAGAACGCCAGCGTGTTCGACGCCGCGGTGGCGCATATCCGCGACCTCCAGGGATCCGGTCATCACGTGATCCTGGGCGCGTGGTCCGACGGCTCCCGCGACCGGCTCTGCGGCGTGCTCACCGATCACGGCCTGAAGAAGCCGGTGGCGATCACCCGGCTCACCGACGTCTACGCGCTCAAGCGCGGCACCGACGCGGCGGTGGCGGTCTGGGGCCTGGAGGCGGGCTTCACGGCGGGGGAGCTCGCCGTCGTTTCCGAGGGCGACATCCTGGGCGACCGGCTGGTCCGCCAGAAGCGCAAGGCCAAGCGGCCCCAGGACGTGATCCTGGAGGTGCAGGCGCTCCAGCCCGGCGACATCGTGGTCCATGCCGACCACGGCATCGGCCGGTTCGTCGGGCTCAAGACGATCCACGCCGCCGGCGCCCCGCACGATTGCCTGGAACTGCAATATACCGGCGGCCTGCTCCTCCTGCCGGTGGAGAACATCGAGCTCCTGACCCGCTACGGCTCGGAGGATGCCGAGGTCGCCCTCGACCGGCTCGGCGGCGGCGCGTGGCAGGCCCGCAAGGCCAAGATGAAGCGCCGCATCCTCGAGATGGCGGGCGAATTGATCAAGGTCGCGGCGCAGCGCTTCGTCCGGAAGGCGCCGTCCCTCAAGGCGCCGGAGGGGCTCTACGGAGAGTTCGCCGCCCGCTTCCCCTTCGAGGAGACCGAGGACCAGGCCAACGCCATCGACGCGGTGCTGGACGACCTCAATGCCGGCCGGCCGATGGACCGGTTGGTCTGCGGCGATGTCGGATTCGGCAAGACCGAGGTGGCGCTGCGCGCCGCCTTCGCGGCGGCGATCTCCGGCAAGCAGGTGGCGGTGATCGTCCCCACGACCCTGCTGGCCCGCCAGCACTTCCGGACCTTCGCGGAGCGTTTCAAGGGCCTGCCGATTCAGGTGGCGCAGCTCTCCCGCTTCGCCTCCGCGGCGGAGATGAAGCAGACCCGGGCGGGGCTCATCGCCGGCACGGTGGACATCGTGGTCGGCACCCACGCGCTGCTCGCCAAGAACATCGCCTTCAAGGATCTCGGCCTCATCATCGTGGACGAGGAGCAGCATTTCGGCGTCGCCCACAAGGAGCGGCTGAAGGCGCTCCAGGCGGATGTCCACGTGCTGACGCTCTCGGCGACGCCGATCCCGCGCACGCTCCAGCTCGCCATGACCGGCGTGCGCGAGCTCTCGATCATCGCGACGCCGCCGGTGGACCGGCTGGTGGTGCGCACCTTCGTGATGCCGTTCGACCCGCTGACCATCCGGGAGGCTTTGCTGCGCGAGCGCTACCGCGGCGGCCAGTCGTTCTACGTGGTGCCCAGGATCGAGGATCTGGCGGAGGTCAAGAAATTCCTCGACGCCGAGATGCCCGAGATCAAGGTCGCGGTGGCCCACGGCCAGATGGCGGCGGGCCAGCTGGAAGACGTGATGACGGCCTTCTACGAGGGCAAGTTCGACGTGCTGCTCTCGACCACGATCGTCGAATCGGGCCTCGACATCCCCACCGCCAACACGCTGATCGTCCACCGGGCCGACATGTTCGGTCTGGCCCAGCTCTACCAGCTGCGCGGCCGGGTCGGCCGGTCGAAGGCGCGCGCCTACGCGCTGTTCACGACGCCGGCGAACCGTCAGCTCACCGCCCAGGCCGAGCAGCGCCTCAAGGTGCTCCAGAGCCTCGACACGCTGGGCGCGGGCTTCCAGCTCGCCTCCCACGACCTCGACATCCGCGGCGCCGGCAACCTTCTGGGCGACGCCCAGTCCGGCCACATCAAGGAGGTCGGCTACGAGCTCTACCAGCAGATGCTGGAGGACGCGGTCACCGCGCTGAAGGCCGGCATCGAGGACGTGCCCGAGGAGGCGTGGTCACCCACCATCGCGCTCGGCGCACCCGTGACGATTCCGGAGGATTACGTCGAGGATCTCGGGGTGCGGCTCGCCCTCTACCGGCGGCTCGCCACCCTCCAGGACGATGCCGAGATGGAGAGTTTCGGCGCCGAGATGATCGACCGGTTCGGGCCGCTGCCGCCGGAGGTGGAGCAGCTCCTCAAGATCGGCACGATCAAGATCCTCTGCCTCAAGGCGAATGTCGAGAAGGTCGAGGCCGGGCCGAAGGGCGTGGTGGTCCATTTCCGCGACCGGTCCTACGCCAACCCGCAGGGGCTCGTGGCCTATGTCGCCGAGCAGGCGTCGTTCGCGAAGGTGCGGCCCGACATGAGCGTCGTGTTCGTGCGCGAGCTGACCACCATCCCGGCCCGGCTCAAGACCGCCACCGAGGTGCTGCGCAGCTTGGTGAAGATCGCCGAGCGGGGGAAGAAGGCGGCGTGAGGGTCGGCGCCTTCTGACGCGGGCTGGGGGCGACAGGGCCGGTGACGCGCCGATCCGCGCCGCCGGCGGTCGGCACAGGGAGGCGGCCGGTCATTTCCGTTTGATCGCCTCTCTAAAGCTCAAACCCGAGTTGCATCGGCCCCTCATCCTCGCCCTGCGCGAAGCCCGACAGCGACACGCCGACCAGCCGCGCGCTGCGCCGTAGCGGGAACAGGCCGGTTAGCAGGTCGAGGCCGATCCGTTCCAGGCTCGCCCGGTCCGGCACGGGGGCGATGAGCGACTTCGCCCGGGTGACCTGGGCGAAATCCGAGAACTTGAGCTTCAGGGTCACGGTCCGGCCGCGCATGCCCTTGGCGGCGGCCCCGGCCCAGACCTTGTCGAACAGGGGCGCGAGCCGCGCCGCCAGGACCTCGAAGGCGGCGGTGTCGTCCGAGAAGGTGGTCTCGGCCCCGATCGACTTGCGCACCCGGTGGGCGCGGACCGGCCGCGCGTCGATGCCGCGGGCGACCGCGTGGTAGTAGCTGCCCGCCGAGCCGAAGGTCTCGCGCAGGCGCTCCGGCGTCCAGGCGCGCAGATCGGCGCCGGTATGGATCCCGAGCCGCTTCATCTTGGCCTCGGTGACCGGACCAACCCCGTGGAACCGGCCGATCGGCAGCTCCGCCACGAAGTCCGGCCCCATCGCGGGGGTGATGACGAACAGGGCGTTCGGCTTCTTGTGGTCCGACGCCACCTTGGCCAGGAACTTGTTGTACGAGACCCCGGCCGAGGCGATGAGCCCGGTACGCTCCAGGATCTCGGCCCGGATCGCCTTGGCCACGGCGGTGGCGGTGGGCAGCCCCAGAAGATTCTCGGTGACGTCGAGATAGGCCTCGTCGAGGGCCACCGGCTCGATGAGGGGCGTATGCCGGGCGAAGATCGCGCGGATCTCCTCCGAGACGCCCCGGTAGACCTCGAAGCGGGGCTTTACGAACAGCAGGTCCGGGCAGAGCCGCCGCGCGGTGGCCGACGGCATGGCCGAGCGGACGCCGAAGGTCCGCGCCTCGTAGCTCGCCGCCGCCACGACCCCGCGCTCCTTCGAGCCGCCCACCGCCAGCGGCCGGCCGCGCAAGGCGGGGTTATCGCGCTGCTCCACGGAGGCGTAGAACGCATCCATGTCGATGTGGATGATTTTTCGGAGCGCGACCTCCGGATCCATCGCTGCCTCGAAGTCCTGGTTCGGGTTCCTGATCTGTTCCGAAAGACCGCGCCGGCGCGGCGGGGTCAAGCCGGGTCGATCGGACCCTCAACAGGGATATCCGGCCCGCCCAGCGGGCGTCGCACGATCGTTGCGTCGCCCGCCCAACTCTGCTCTCTCCCGTCCGGAGGTTCAGGAGACGCGTGGATGGCAAACCCGGCGCAGGTCACCGGCGCGCCCGAGCCGGTGAAGGCAGCGACAGGCGCCTTCCTCACGCCCCTGTTCACCGACCGGCGGGTCGCCGCGGTGCTCGGGCTCGGCTTCGCGCAGGGCATCCCGTTCCTGCTCGTCTACGCGACCCAGTCGGCCTGGCTCGTCCAGGCGAAGGTGCCGCTCGCCACGATCGGGCTGATGAGCGAGCTGACCATCGCCTACAAGCTCAAGTTCCTCTGGGCGCCGTTCCTCGACCGGCACGACGCGCCGCTTCTGGGCCCCTGGCTCGGGCGGCGGCGCGGCTGGATCGTCGCCACGCAGATTCTGGTGGCTCTGGCGCTCGCAGGCGTCGCCTTCGGTGATCCGGCCCATTGGCTCGCCTGGACGGTGGCGTTCTCGCTGGCCCTCGGCGTCGCGGGCGCCACCCAGGACGTGGTGATCGACGGCTGGCGCATCACCGCCGCGCCCCCGGAGCAGCAGGCGCTGATGTCGTCGTGGTCGGAGATCGGCTACCGGGTCGGCAACCTCGCGGCGGGGGCGGGCGCCCTCTACCTGTCCGACGCGTATGGCTGGCGCGCCGCCTACCTGTGCATGGCCGCGCTGATGGCCCCCGGCACGATCGCGGCACTCCTCGCTCCCGAGCCCCCCGCCCCCGAGACGCCGGCGACGGGCGGCTTCGTCGAGACCGTCTGGGCGCCGATCCGCGACCTCCTCACCCGTCTCGGGCCGCTGGCCGTGCCGGTGCTGGCGCTGGTCGCGGGCTTCCGGATGCCCGGCTACGTCTCGAGCGCCATGGCGATCCCGCTGTTCAAGACGCTCGGCTATTCCAACACCGACATCGCCACGGTGACCAAGCTGTTCGGCTTCTGGATCGCGCTTGGCGGCACCTTCCTCGCCAGCGCCATCATCCCGCGGATCGGCATGATGGCGAGCCTGCTCATCGGCACCGTGACGGCCTCGGCCTCGCACCTCGCCCTGGCCTATCTCGCGTGGCACGGCGGCCATGGCGGGGCGGCGTTCTGGACCTTCGCGGCGACCGTCGGCATCGACGGCTTCGCCTATGCCTTCGCGTCGATCGTGCTGATCACCTACATGTCCCGGCTCTCGGCCACCGCCCATGCGGCGAGCCAGTACGCCCTGCTGACCTCGCTCTGCGCCCTGCCGGGCAGCCTGCTCGCCGGGTTCTCGGGCTTCGTGATCGAGTGGACCGGGTTCCCATGGTTCTTCGTCGGCACCGCCCTGATCGGCGTGCCGGTGGCGCTGCTCTGCCTGTTCGTCGCGCATCGGCACGGCCCGATGGAGGCGCCCGAACAGGCGTCCTGAACGCGTATTCGCGACGGCGGGCGCGTCTTCAGCAAGACTTAACCATAAGGCCGCTTAATGGGGCGGACGGTTGATGTCCTTCCCAGATGGGCAACCCAGGCCACGTGCGCGGAAACGGCTTCCGCGGGCGAACGGCGGCGGCTGCCCACGGGGAAGACCGTACGCGAGTTCCCCGAATGGCCCAGGCAGCGTTGTCCCGAACTGCGTACCGCGTGGCGGAGCCCATCCGGACGGCGCCCCAGCGCATCGTCTACGTGGAGACCCCCTACGACCCGGTCGCCCGCACCCGGGCGCCCTACCCCAGCGCCATGCGGCGCGCCCGCCGCCGGGCCCGGCTGACGGGCCTCATCGGCCTGACGGCCGTGACCCTGGCCGGATGGGCGATCCTCAGCCAGCCGCAGGCCCCTGCCCCCGCCGAAGCCCCCGCGCTGCGGCCTGCTTTGGCCAACGCCCCGCACGCCGCGCCGCAGCCGAACATCGCCTGGATGCTCGATCCGAGCCCCGCCCTGGGCTCGGCCGCCGCGACCGATTTCGGCAGCGCGGCGCTGCCGACCGCGTTCCAGGTTGCGGTCTCCGAGCCGTCCCCGGCGGTCCGCGAGATCGCCCGGCAGGTCGCCAAGGCCGAGCAGGTGAAGGCCGAGCGGATCCGGATCGCGCAGGTTGCGAACACGCCGGCCGCGCCCAAGGCGGATCCGGCGCCCACACCCCTGCGGCTCGCCGCCGCCGAGCCGACGCCCGCCGCGCTCGCGCCCGCCCTGGTGCCGCTGCCGGTGGCGCGCCCGGCCGAGTTGCGGCCGCAGCCCGCCGCACCGCGCATCGCCCCGCCCGCCCGGGTCGCGGCCCGCGCCCTGCCCCGCACCCGCGACGTGTTCCGCGCCGCCATGGCGGAGGAGCCGTCCTTCTTCGAGAAGCTGTTCGGCGTCGGTGCCGCCGCGCCCCGCGAGCAGCCCCGTCAGGCCCTGGCCTATGCCAGCCCCGATACCCTGCCGCAGGCGGCCCCCCGCACCCGGATCAGCCCGGAGCCCGATTCCGTCGCCGGCACGGCCGTCTACGACATCACCGCCCGGACGGTGACGCTCCCCTCCGGCGAGGTGCTGGAGGCCCATTCCGGCCTCGGCGAGGCCATGGACAGCCCGCGCTTCGTCCACCTGCGCATGCGCGGCTCGACGCCGCCGGGCACCTACATGCTGACCGAGCGCGAGCGCCTGTTCCACGGGGTGCGCGCCATCCGCCTGACCCCGGTGGGCGGCAGCGGGTCGATCCACGGCCGCGACGGGCTGCTCGCCCACACCTACATGCTGCGCCAGCCGGGCGCCTCGAACGGCTGCGTCTCGTTCCGCGACTACAACCGCTTCCTGCAGGCCTTCCTGCGGGGCGAGGTCCGTCGCCTCGTGGTGGTGGCCGGCGACGGCGGCCTGTTCGGCCGGGTCGGCATGAGCGAGCGCGGCGGCGGCCGAGGCTGATGGGTTCCCAAAGGGACAAGTCCCTTGGGTGGGGTGTCGGGGTGAAACCCCGACGAACGGATCCTTCACCCCCTTGGAGGGGGTGAAGGATCCGTTCCGCAGGGCGCTGCCCTGCACCCGCCAAAGGACATGTCCTTTGGAATCCCGCATTGGGTCCAATTGCAATGCGATCGGGATCGGCTCTAACGAAAGTTGGACGCCAGCCCCCGATAAGAGGCCCCGATGAAACTGCCCCGCCGCTTCTTCCAGCCGCTCGCCACCGGCGCGCCGCCCCCGTTCCGCGAGCTGCCGGTGCGGCTGGAGCGGATGATCCACTTCGTGCCGCCCCACAACGACAAGGTCCGCGCCCGGGTGCCGGAGTTGGCCGGCACGGTCGACGTGGTGCTGGGCAACCTGGAGGATGCGGTCCCCGCCGACCAGAAGGAGGCGGCCCGGAAGGGCTTCGTCGCCATGGCGCAGGCGACCGACTTCGCCGCCACCGGCACCGGCCTCTGGACCCGGATCAACGCCCTCAACTCCCCCTGGATCTTGGACGACCTGTTCACGATCGTGGCCGAGGTCGGGGACAAGCTCGACGTGGTGATGGTGCCCAAGGTCGAGGGCCCGTGGGACATCCACTACATCGACCAGCTGCTCGCCCAGCTCGAGGCGCGCCACGGCGTCACCAAGCCGATCCTGGTCCACGCGATCCTGGAGACCGCCGAGGGCGTGGCCAATGTCGACGCCATCGCGTCGGCCTCGCCGCGGATGCACGGCATGAGCCTCGGGCCGGCGGATCTCGCGGCCTCCCGCGGTATGAAGACCACCCGGGTCGGCGGCGGCCATCCGGATTACCGGGTGCTCAGCGATCCCTCCGGTGACGCCCCCCGGGCCACCGCCCAGCAGGATCTCTGGCACTACACGATCGCCAAGATGGTCGATGCCTGCATGGCCAACGGCATCAAGGCGTTCTACGGCCCGTTCGGCGACTTCTCCGATGGCGATGCCTGCGAGGCGCAGTTCCGCAACGCCTTCCTGATGGGCTGCGCCGGCGCGTGGACGCTGCACCCGAGCCAAGTCACGATCGCCAAGAAGGTCTTCGCGCCGGACCCGGCCGAGGTGGCCTTCGCGGCCCGGATCGTGGCGGCGATGCCGGACGGCACCGGCGCCGTGATGCTCGACGGCAAGATGCAGGACGACGCCACCTGGAAGCAGGCCAAGGTCATCGTGGATCTGGCCAAGCTCGTCGCCGCCAAGGATCCGGAGCTGGCGGCGGTGTATCAGCTGGGGTGACTCCTTACGCCCCGAACCGCGCCCGGTACTCCTGCGGCGTCGCCGCGACATGCCTTAAAAAGCTCCGCCGCATCGTCTCCTCGGAGCCGAAGCCGCAGACCTGAGCGATGCGCTTGACCGGCTGCGCGGTCTCGGCCAGCGCCCGCCGGGCCGCCTCGACTCGCAGGCGCTCCACGGCCTTGGCCGGGGTGAGGCCGGTCGCCGTTTGGTAGTGCCGGCTGAGGCTGCGTTCGCTCATCCCCGCCGCCGCGGCGAGTGCCGGCAGCGAGAGATCCCCCGACAGGTTCTCGGCGATGTGGGCGTGCAGCCGCCCGAACCGCTCTTCCCCCGCCTGCAGGGCCAGCGCCGCGCTGAACTGCGCTTGTCCCCCCGGACGCTTCAGGAACATCACGAGGTGGCGCGCCACCGCCAGGGCGAGGGGGCGACCCAGATCCGCCTCGACCAGCGCCAGCGCCAGATCGATCCCCGCCGTGACCCCCGCCGAGGACCAGACCGGGCCGTCGCGCACGAAGATCGGGTCCGGCTCGACCCGGACGCGGGGATAGCGCGCCGCCAGCGCCGCGCAATGCGTCCAGTGGGTTACGGCCCGCCGCCCGTCGAGGAGCCCGGCCGCGCCCAGCAGGAACGCCCCGGTGCAGACCGAGGCGACCCGGCGCGCCCGTCCGGCCCGCGCCCGCACCCAGGCGACGAGGTCCGCGTCATCGCAGGCTGCCAGCACGCCGGGGCCGCCCGCGATGACCAGCGTGTCCACCGGTGTGTCGTCGCCCGGCAGTGGCTCGGCCACCAGCCGCAGGCCCGCCGAGGCGGTGAGCGTCGGCTCGCCCGCTGCGATCACCCGTGGCGCGTAGGGTTGGCCGAGCCCACCCCGCTCGTTGGCGGTGGCGAAGACCTGGAGCGGCCCCGCCACGTCGAGGAGCTGCACGGCGGGGAAGGCCAGCACCTCCACGGGCCGCGGGGCATCTGGCGAGAAGCGAGGGCTCTTTGTCATTCGCGCCAGAGCGTGGCGCGGTAGGGTCGCCCTGTCCACCCCGGAGGCCCCGGCATGATTCCCCCCGACACCCACCTGCAGATCGGCTCGCTCCTGTTCGAGGGGCTCGACCAGATCGACCTCACCGGCCCGTTCGAGATCCTGGCCCGGATCCCGAACAGCACCTACCGGATCTACGCCGCCGCCCCCGATCCGGTGCGCGACGTGCGCGGCCTGCGGATCCTGCCGGACGCGACCCTCGGCGAGGCGCCCCGGCTCGACGTGCTCCACGTGCCGGGCGGCCAGGGCCAGGAGGCGCTGATGCGCGATCCGGCCGTGCTCGGCTGGATCCGGCAGCAGGCCATGGGCGCCTCCCACGTCCTCTCGGTCTGCACCGGCGCGCTCCTCCTCGGGGCGGCGGGCCTCCTGGTCGGGCGGCGGGCCACGACCTACTGGAACGCGGTTCCCCTGCTGCCCTTCTTCGGCGCCGAGCCGGTGGATGCCCGGGTGGTGATCGACCGCGATGCGGAGAGCCGCACCTGGGTGTTCGCGGCCGGCGTCACCGCGGGGATCGACGGGGCTCTGCGCCTCGCCGCCGCCTTGCGGGGTGACGAGGCCGCGCAGGGGATCCAGCTCGGGATGCAATACGCCCCCGAGCCGCCCTTCGACAGCGGCACCCCCCGGACCGCCCCGGCCGCCCTCGTGGAGGCGATCCGGGCGCGCACCGCCGACCTCACCGCCCGGCGGGAGGCCACCGCGCGGGCGATCGCAGCCGAGCTCGGCATCCGTCCTCCCGGACCCGAGACCGCGAACCGCGGCGGATGACAGGCTCCGTCATCATGCCTATCTGTCCCGTCAGGACGGACTGGACCATGACGGACGTAACCCTGAAAACCGCGAAATTCGCGATCGGCGCCGTGGTGCGCCACCGGATCTACCCCTTTCGGGGGGTCGTGTTCGACGTCGACCCGGTCTTCGACAACACCGAGGAATGGTGGCTGTCGATCCCCGAGGAGGTCCGGCCGCGCAAGGACCAGCCCTTCTACCACCTGCTCGCCGAGAACGCCGAGACCGAGTACGTCGCCTACGTGTCGGAGCAGAATCTCCTGCCCGACACGTCGGGCGAGGCCCTGCGCCATGCCGGCATCGCCGAGATGTTCGTGCGCGACGATGCCGGTGCCTATCGGATGCGCGCCCGGGCGACGAACTGAGCGGGCTCGGCCCCCGTAAGCTCCCGGCAAGAGCGCCGGGGTAGCCTCGCGCGACGGCCGGTGCCGTCGGACGAGTCCGCCGCCATGGTCGCCCCATCCCGAGCCGTTGCTGCCCTGCTCCTCGCCGCCGGCCTGCTCAGCGCCCCGGCGCGGGCCAACGACAGCGCCTCCGAGCTCGATGCCGGCGGGCTGATCCTCGTGCCGGAGCCCGGCATTGCGCTGGCGAGCGAGGATCTGTCGATCAGCCTCGCGCGGATCGACGTGGCCTACGTGTTCCGCAGTCAGGTGAACGAACCGCGCATGGTGCGGATCGCCTTCCCGCTCCCGCCGATCGACGGGCGCGGGCTCAGCTTTTCCGCCCTCAAGCTGCCGCAGCCGGAGCGGGCGAACTTCGTCGGCTTCACCGTCACGGTCGACGGCCGTCCCATCGAGCCGGAGCTGGAGGAGCGCGCCTTCGTGGGCGAGCGCGAGGTGACCGACCTGCTGCGCCGCCACGGCCTGCCGCTCAATCCGCTGCGCTTCGGTGCGCTGGCGGCGGCCCAGGAGCGGATCGACAAGGCCACCTGGGCGGAGCTGGTCAAGGCCGGCCTCTTCCCCGACGCCGAGGGCATGACCGAGGGGCTCTGGCGGAGCGAGGCGAAGTTCCACTGGTTGCAGACCTTCCCGCCGGGGAAGGAGGTCCGGATCGCGCACAGCTACGCCCCGGTGAGCGGGTTCCACTTCCTCGATCTGAAGGAAGCGTCCCGCGACAGCTACCGCGCGACCTACTGCCTGGACGATCCGGGGCTCGCCACGGTCCGGCGTCTGCACGCCAAGGTGCCGAGCGAGAGCGGCCACCTGCGGGCCTTCGTGGTGCCCTACATCGTGACCACGGCGCGCAACTGGGCGTCGCCGATCGGGCGTTTCACCCTGACGGTGGACAAGGGGAATCCGGAGGCGGTCGTCAGCTTCTGCCGCACGGGTATCCGGAAGATCGGGCCGACCACGTTCCGCTGGGAGGCGCAGGATTACGTGCCGGACCAGGATCTACGGGTCCTGTTCGTCCTGCCCGGGCCGGGCCCGATGGGGATCCGGTAGGGCGCCCTGCCACGCCTCTCCCTGCGCAGAGCCCTGGTGAACGTATCAGGGCCAGCGATCTCAGGGCCAGCGATCTCAGGGCTCCGCCCTGAGCACCCGCCAAAGGGCTGAAGCCCTTTGGAAACCCGGGATCCAGGCGTGCGAAGGGCCGGACCTCGCGGCCCGGCCCTCCGGAAAGTCGATGATTCTGCGGCCGGCTTACTTCGCGGCCGGCGTCGCGCCTGCCGCCGGGGCCGCGCCGCCCTGCTGCTCGAGCTTCTTGCGCATGTCCTCGGAGCGCTTCTCGAGCTCCGCCTGGAGCTTCTTCTGCTGCTCCTCCAGCACCTTGGGGTCGATCGCCGGGCCGTCGAAGGCCTTGCCGAAGCCGGCCAGCGGCACCGCGAAGGTGACCTCGCGCTGGGTCTGGTTCTGGACCGAGACGTTCAGCGTCGTGCCCTTCTTCATCGCCGCCACGACACCGGCATCGACGCCCCCGGCCTCGGCGAAGCAGCCGTTCGGGAAGCAGACCGCGAAGCGGCCGGCGGTCGCCGCCTGGCCGTCGACGCTGAAGCGGATGCCCGGCTGCAGCAGCAGGCCGAGCGGCAGCAGGTAGCGCACCACGCGCACCTCCTGCTTCTGGGCGGGGTTCTTCATCTCGTAGACCGCCACCGCCAGCACCGGCTGGCCCTGGTCGGACACGAAGTCGCGGGTCGTGTAGCAGATGTCGGTGCCCGAACCCTGGTCCTTGCCGCAGACCTTGGTCCAGTCGGCCTGGCTCGGCTCGGACTTCACCGTCACGATCTGCGGGCCGGTCTGGGCCGCCGTGTTGGCGGCGGGGGTGCCGGGCGCGGTCGGCGCCGGTGCGGCCGGAGCGGGGGCCGCGGGCTTCTTGGGCTGCGCCAGGGCCGGGGCGGCCACGAGGCCGAGGCCCGCGAGACCGAGGAGGGCGGCGCGCGCGAGCGTCGCGGAGCGGGTGAAGGACATCGGCTCTGACCCCTTAGGAAGCGATACGGTGTGACGGGTTGATGCGGAGTCGACCTGACGGCCGGCCCGCCGGACCGTCCGGACGCGCGCCGCAACGGCGTGCCCCCCGGAGCTCCGGATGAAACGGTCCGGCCATCGGAGGGGACGGGCGCCTGACTGCGCGCATCTCCCGCCCCGGCGACCGGGCGGCCTGCCTTTCCCCTGGAATGAGGCGAAGGCATGACACCGCGGCTTGACTCCGCGACCTGACGGGCAGGTGATCACCCTCCGGGCCGCGGCCGGCCCCCGATAGGCTCCCGCCCGCCTCGCCGCAAGCGCGACGTCGCAAGAGCGCGTGATCGGCGCGCGAGGTCGGCTCGGTGGGGCCAAGGGGGCCGGGCATTGCCCGAGGGTCTTAGCGATCGGTTAACCGTAATCGGCCGACCATGCCGGCGGTTCTGCAGTATCGGTCGGGGGGCGACGGGTTGAACGCGTTCGCGGTGGCGGAGAGGGCGGTCGTGGCCGCACCGGACGCGTCTGCGCGGTCCGGCGGCCTGTCCGGCTGCCTGTTCGCGGTGGCGCGGGCCGCACCGCAGCGCACGGCCCTGCGTGATTCGGGCGACCGGGCCGCGTGGTGCGGGCGCCCCGCGATCACCTGGACCTACGCGGCCGCCGCCGAGATCGTCGGCCGTCTCGCCCGGGGGATCGGCGCGTGGCGGCTCCCGGCCGGCAGCCGGATCGGCCTGTGGTTCTCCGGCGGCGCGGAGGCGGCCCTGGCCCACCTCGCCGTCGAGGCCGCCGGACACCTGCCCTGCGCGATGCCGGCCGCCTGGGATCCCGACCAGCTCGCCGCCGGGATCGAGGCCGCCAACCTCCTGGGCGTGCTCACCGAGGGCCGCCGCGGGCCGCGCAGGCCCGCCGAAGAACTCACCCACGTGGCCATGCGGCAGTTCAGCCTGCGCTATCTCGCCGCCTTCGGCCCCGGCGTGCCCGACGGCGTGATCAGCCTCGACGCGATGGCGCTGGAGCGCGGCGTGGCCGAGCCGGTCGCCAGCCGCGGCCTCGTGACCTTCGCGGGCCGCGATCCCGAGCGGCCGGTCTACCGCAGCGCGGAGGCACTCGACGCCGCCATCGCGGCCCATTGCGACGCCCTGCCGCTCTCCGCGGACGAGCGGGTCCTGACGCTCCTGCCTGCCCATGACCTGCGCGGGCTTGTGACCGGCCTCGGGGCAGCCCTCGCCGTGGGGGCCGGCCTGGAGACGGTGATTCCCTTCGAGGAGGCCGGTTTCCGGACCGCCCTGCTGCGGCCTGTGCCGACCCGGCTCGTCGTCCCCGCCCTGATCGAGCCGGCGCTGGCCGCCCTGCCCCTGCCCTGGACCGTGCGGGCCCTCAACGTGGTGCATCGCGCCCCCGCGACCCTGACCCGGCCCACCGGGGCGGATGGCGGGAAACACCGCCTCGATTCGCTGGTCCTCGGTGAGACGGCGATCGTCACCCGCCCCGGCTTGACCGACCTCGCCGCGACCCTGGCCCATCCCGACCGCGCGCCGCTGCCGCCGGCCCTCCTGGTCCTCGCGCAGGGCGACGACGGTGGCCTCGCCTGCCGCGGGCCGGCCTGCGCGTCGGCGCCCCTGCCCCGCGGCGCGACGCCGGAGACGGACGCCGGGGCATGGCGCGATTCGGGCTACCGGCCGGTCCTGTCCGGTGGCGCCGCGATCGGCGTTGCGGCGATCTGAACGACGGCTTCGCGGCGGTTCATCCGGCGCTCAGACGCCGCGGCTAATCTCGCATCTGCACACGGACCAACGGATCCGAACGGCCCCCTCGCGGGTTCTGCAACGGATTGTGGTCACGGCTACCTTTTCAAGCTGTGCCGGATGGAGTACCGCTCAAGCTCATGGGTGCGCTGCAACAAGTGCTCGTGGTCGACGACGGCGTCCGCGCCGTGGACCGGTCCCTCTCGGGCGAGCTCGCCAGTCTCGGCTACGCAAGCGTGACCGCCTCCATGGAGGCGGCGGACGACGTATTGGCCGTGATCGCGCGGCCGGCCGCCGTGCTGCTCCAGGCCCCGACCCGCCGGGACCCCGCCTATGCCCGCCGCGCCGCCAAGCTCCGTTCGCACCTGCGTGAGCGCGGCATTCCGGTGATCCTGATCGGCGATTCGGTCGAGCCCCGAGCCGGTGGCCCGGTCGACCTCGCCACCCGCCTCGGTGCCTACGTGGCGGCGCAGCCGGAATTCTGATGGGAACCGTGCCCGCGCGCGGCTTCTGAATCCACCGGCGCCGTACGATTACGCTGCGCTGCAGAGCGTGCAGACGATCGCGTCGGTCTCCCTCGACAGGTTGCCATCCTCACCCCGTTCGACAAGACCCGGCTCGGCCAGGGCGAGCACGTCTTCGTGGACCCGTCGATCGTCGCGGCCGAGCGCGTGAGCCAAGGCGCGGATTCCGGTCTCCGGCGCCCGCCGGAGATGGCGTAGGAGTTCGTCGCGTTTCGGCGTCAGAAGGCCCTGATCGTTCCTCCAGGTCTCGACGGCTTCGACACAGTTTGAGAGCGAACGGTCGATTCCGTCGAAGCAGGACGGCACCTCGCCGTTCTGATCGTGTCGGTGGTCGCCCTTGCCGCGTTCATCGTCGAAGCCGTTGCCGAAAGCCACGCGGCGACGGATGGGAAGGTCCGCCTTCGTGAGGCCCGGATAGGCTGCCGCGTTGGTGTCAGGTGACAAAAGAAGAGGCCGCTTTTGATCCTTCCGCAACCCGCCGAAGGCCCGATCGACGTTGGTCTCACCGCGCCCCACGCATCAATTCCGGCGCACCGAGCCGCGGCAGGACACCCTCCCGCATCACCAGCCGCCGCAGGGGCCCGAGCTGGCTCATCGCCAGCAGGCCGAGGCCGCGCAGGGCATCCACCGGCAGCAGGTCGGTGAGCAGGCTGCGGTTGAGGAGATCCACCGCAGCGGTGCGCGCCGCCGTGTCGACGCGCCGGGCGCTGGCATAGCCGTCGAGCACCGGGCGCGCGCCGGGATCCCGCCCGTCCCGGGCCGCGCGGAGCACCGCGTCGCGTAAGGTCGCGGCGTCGCGCAGGCCGAGGTTCAGCCCCTGCGCGCCGATCGGCGGGAAGACGTGGGCCGCCTCCCCGATCAGCGCCAGCCGCTGCGCCACCGGCGTCGCCACCGCCAACCCGCGCATCGGCACGAGGCCGCGCGGGCCGTCGATCCGCATGGCGCCGAGCATCGCCTGGGCCTGCCGCTCCACCGCCTGCCCGAGGGCGGCGTCGTCGTGGGCCGCCAGCCGCCGGGCCGCGCCCTCCCCGGTCACCCACACCAGGCTGGAGCGATGGCCGCCCGGCAGCGGCACCAGGGTGAAGGGGCCGGAGCGGGTGTGGAACTCGGTGGAGACGTCCCGGTGCGGGCGTTCGTGGGCCAGGATCGTGGTGATGGCGCTCTGCGGATAGGTCCAGTCGCGCACGCGCAGGCCGCTCGCGGCGCGCAGCGGCGAGCGCCCGCCGTCGGCGCCGACCACCAGCCGGGCCTCGACCGCCCCGCCCGCCGCGAGGGTGATGCGGGCGGCCGATTCGCCCGCCACGGCCCCGGCACAATCCGCCTCGACCAGGGTCAGGTTCGGCTGGGTCCGGGCGCAGGCGCGCAGGCTCTCGACGAGGCGCGCGCTCTCGACATTCCAGCCGAAGGCATCGAGGCCGATCTCGGCGGCCTGGAAGCGCACGGGCGGCGGCCGGAACAGGCTGCCGGTGTCGTCGATGATCTGCAGGGTGCAGAGGGGGCTCGCCTGCGGCGCCACCGCGTCCCAGGCGCCGAGCGCCCCCAGGAAGCTTACCGATCCGTCGAGCAGCGCGACGGTCCGCCCGTCCGCCACGGGGGTGTGGCGGCCGACGAGGGCCGTGGGGATCCCCTCCCGGGCGATGGCGAGCGCCGCCGCGAGGCCCGCGGCCCCGGCACCGACCACGGCGACGTCGAACACGGTGTTGGTGTCCTCGGACATGATGTCCCGCACGATTGAGGCGTCCCGCCCGGATAGGTCTAACGTCGGGCTTCTCGAGGTCCCGGTTGATGCGCGTCCCCGTCATCGCGAGCGGAGCGAAGCGACCCAGGGCAGCGGGACGTCAGGACGTGTGGTGCCGCCCTGGATTGCTTCGCTCCGCTCGCAAGGACGGCGGGGCCGAATCCATCAACCGGGGACGCTGTTCGCGAGCCCGGCACGCCTCGTATCTGCGCTTTTCAGTCCGCCTGCCAAGACCGGCGCCGCGTGGCCATGGCGCCGCAGCCCGTCACCCCAGGAACGCCGCCAACTCCGAAAAGACCTCGTCCGGCCGTTCCTCCTGAAGGGTGTGGCCGCACTCGAGCGCCCGGCCGGACACGTCGGTCGCCTTCTCGCGCCACGTCTCCAGCACGTCGTAGGTCTGGCCGACCGTGCCCTTCGCGCCCCAGAGTGCGAGCAGCGGCGCCGTGACCCGGGCATCGGCATCGGCGGCATCGTGCTCCAGGTCGATCCCGGCCGCGGCCCGGTAATCCTCGCAGATCGCGTGGCGGCAGGCGGGGTCGGAATAGCAGCGCAGGTACTCGGCGAAGAGTTTTGGCGGCGTCGAGCCGGGGGTCTTGGACTGGCCCTCGACATGGTGGCGCAGGAAATACTCCGGATCGGCGCCGATCAGCGTCTCCGGCAGGGGATGGGGCTGGATGAAGAAGAACCACCAGAAGTAGCGGGTGGCGAAGGCCTTGTCGGTGCGGGCGTACATGGTCGCGGTCGGCGCGATGTCGAACAGGGCGATCCGCTCCACGGCTTGGGCATGGTCCAGGGCGAGGCGGTGGGCGACGCGCCCGCCCCGGTCGTGGCCGACCACGGCGAACCGTTCGTGGCCGAGAGCCCGCATCACCGCCACGGCGTCGGCCGCCATGGCGCGCTTCGAATAGGCGACGTGGCGCTCGCCGCCCGGGGGTTTGTCCGAATCGCCGTAGCCGCGCAGGTCCATGGCGACGACGGTGCGGGTCTCCGCGAGCCGCGGGGCGACGTGGAGCCACGTCGACAGGGTCTGCGGGTGGCCGTGCAGGAGCAGCACCGGCGGCCCGGAGCCGGCCGAGCGGGCGTGGATCGTCACCCCGGGGGCGGTCTCGATCCGGTCTCGCGCGAAGCCCGGCAGGAAGTCGCTGGCCATGGATATCGGTCTCCATCCTGCCGCACTGGCGCGCCGGGATGCACCGGATGATAAGGCGCCTCCGGCACCATGTCCGCCGAACCGCCATGACAGATGCACGCGCGACTCAGGACCCGACCGTGACAGACCCCGACGCCGCCGAGGCGCCGGAGGAGGCGGTCGCGCGCGCCGAAGCGGCCACGCTCCGTCCGAGCCTCCTCGATCCGCTGTTCGCCCCGGCCCGGTCGCTGCCGGGGATCGGCCCGAAGATGGCGCCGATGATCGAGAAGCTCCTCGGCACCCCGGAGCGCGAGGCCCGGGTGGTGGACCTGCTGTTCCACCTCCCGCAAGGGGGCGTGGCGCGCAAGCTCATGGGCTCGGTCGGCGAGGCGCCGACCGGCGAGCCGGTGACCCTCGGCGTCACCGTGGTGGAGCACCGCCCGGCCCAGATCGGGTCCGGCAAGCGCCCGCACCGGGTTGTGGTGGAGGATGCCTCCGGCCACGACATCACGCTCGTGTTCTTCGGCATGCCCCGCCCCCGGGTGGAGAAGATGCTGCCGCTCGGGGCGCACCGCTACATCACCGGCCGGATCGACCTCTGGGACGGCACCCGCCAGATGGTCCACCCGTCCCGGATCGTGGACGAGGCGGGCTTGGCCGAACTGCCCGCCGTCGAGCCGGTCTACGGCGCCACCGAGGGGCTGACCTCCCGGGCGATCAACAAGCTCGCCGTCTCGGCCCTGGATCGTCTGCCGGTCCTGCCGGAATGGCAGGATGCGGCATGGCTGGAGAAGAACCGCCTGCCCGCCTTCGCGGACGCGCTGCGCCTGGAGCACCGCCCCGAGGAGGCGCCGCCGAAGGCCGAGGATCCGCTCCAGCCGCCCCCCGCGACGCCGTCCCGGAAGCGGCTCGCCTATGACGAGCTCCTCGCCTCGCAACTGGCGCTGGCCCTCCTGCGCGCCCGCCAGCGGCGCAAGGCCGGCCGGGTCAATGCCGGCGACGGGACCTTGAGCGCCCGGATCGAAGCCGCCCTCCCCTTCGCGCTGACCGGCGCGCAGGCCCGGGCGGTGGCGGAGATCCGCGCCGACCTCGCGGCGCCGCGCCGGATGCTGCGCCTGCTCCAGGGCGATGTCGGCTCGGGCAAGACCGCGGTGGCCTTGCTCGCCATGGCGTCGGCGGTGGAGGCCGGGCGTCAGGCGGCCCTGATGGCGCCGACCGAGATCCTGGCCCGGCAGCATTTCGAGCGGCTGAAGCCGCTCGTCGGAACTTTACGCCTGCGCCTGATGACCGGCCGGGACCGGGCCGCGGAGCGCAAGAGCACGCTCGCCGACCTCGCGGCGGGCGAGATCGACATCCTGGTCGGCACCCACGCCCTGTTCCAGGAGGCGGTGACGTTCCGCGATCTCGGCCTCGCGGTGGTGGACGAGCAGCACCGGTTCGGCGTGCACCAGCGGCTGGCGCTCGGGGCCAAGGGCGAGGCGGTCGACTTCCTAGTCATGACTGCGACGCCGATCCCCCGCACCCTGGCGCTGACCTTCTTCGGCGACATGGATGTCTCGATCCTTGACGAGAAGCCCGCGGGCCGGCAGCCGATCCGGACGATCTCGCTGCCGACCGAACGGATCGACGAGGTGGTGGCCGGGCTGGCGCGGGCGATCGCCGGGGGCGAGCGGGTCTACTGGATCTGCCCTTTGGTCGAGGAATCCGAGTTCATCGACCTCGCGGCCGCCGCCGAGCGGTTCGACGACCTGAAACAGCATTTTGGCGCGGCGGTCGGGCTGATCCACGGCAAGATGCCGGGGCCTGAGAAGGACGCCGCCATGGCGCGCTTCGCCGCCGGTGAGACCAAGCTCCTCGTCTCGACAACCGTGGTGGAGGTCGGGGTCGACGTGCCCGAGGCCACCATCATGGTGATCGAGCACGCGGAGCGGTTCGGGCTGGCACAATTGCACCAGCTCCGGGGCCGGGTCGGGCGCGGCTCCAAGGCTTCGTCCTGCCTGCTGCTCTACCGGGGGCCCCTCGGGCAGGTGTCGCGGGCGCGGCTGGAGATGATGCGGGCGAGCGAGGACGGGTTCCGCATCGCCGAGGCCGATCTGAAGCTGCGCGGCGAGGGCGAGGTGCTGGGCACGCGGCAGTCCGGGCTGGCGGCGTTCCGGCTCGCCCGGCTGGAGAGCGATGGCGCCCTGCTGGAGGCCGCCCGGGACGACGCCCGGATGATCGTCGAGCGCGACCCCGGCCTGAAGAGCCCCCGCGGGCAGGCTCTGCGGGTGCTGCTCTACCTGTTCGAGCGGGAGGCGGCGATCCGGCTGATCGGCGCTGGCTGAACGAATCCGTTCAGGAAAGCCCCGCGTTCCGGAACGGAGCGGCACCGAAGGTGCAGATCCGCACTTTGATGCGGCAATGTCACATCTGCTTCGGAAGATCGTGACTTATCAAGTCCTTAGACGCGCGGCACGAAAGCTTGACCCGGCGCGGCATAGCCTGCGGTCAGCCCTGGACAAGGGCCGTGACCTTGCATCAGCCACAATCGTCCCTTAACTGTAGATGAACGAATGGCCCGGTAAGCCGGGACATCACGGACGAATCTGGAGGACGAACATGTCGAACGGACTGTTCCAGAACCTGCCGGGCTCCAACGAGATGGCCGGTCTCTATGCCCTGCCGACGGAGCCGTGGCTGCTGCCGATCTCGGATCGCGCCGTCGAGGCCGCGGGCAAATCGGCCGAGGAGCTTCAGGCCGCGGTACGGCGGGCTGCACGCCCGTTCTGGGTGGCTGCCAACGGGCTCTGCGTTGCCCTTGGCCTCGCTCTGGTCATGCAGTGCGCCACCGGCTGGATGCCGACGGCACCCCGCAGCGCCGTGACGGTGGCGCAGGCGACCCCGCCGACCATCGCTCCGCAGACGGCGTCGCTGCAGCGCTAAGCCGCTTCACAGGACGGAAGTTCAGGGCCGGTCCTCCCCAGGGACCGGCCTTTTTCGTGCCCGGTTGCCGCATCCCATGCGGGGATGCCCCAATCCATCCTGGCCTTGGCACGATCCGCGCTCCCGGCGCATCGTGACAGTCAAGGGAGAGGCCGATGCGCGCGATGTTCGTGGATGCCAGCGAGACGCTGGCGGCGGTGGCACGCCGGCTGCTACGGCCGGACGACCCGCCCTTTGCGATCCACGCGGATCCCGCCATCACCCCGCAGGACCTGCCCGGCCTCCTGGCCGGGGCCGAGATTGCGGTGATCGACCACACCGCCCTCCCCCTCGACGTGGCCCGCGCCTGCGCCGGGCTGAAGCACGTGGTGTTCCTGGGCACCGGCGCGCGCAGCTACATGGACCCGGAGGCGCTTGCGGCCGAACTCGGCATCACGGTCCACACCATCAAGGGCTACGGCGACACGGCGGTGGCCGAATGCGCCTTCGCGCTGATGTGGGCGGCGGCCCGAGGCCTGGCCGAGATGGACCGGGCGATGCGCGCCGGATCCTGGCTGCGCACCGAAGGGATGCAGCTCACCGGCAAGACCGTCGGCCTCGTCGGGTTCGGCGGGATCGCGGCCGAGATGGCGCGGCTCTGCCGGGGTGTCGGCATGCGGGTGCTCGCCTGGAACCGCACGCCCAAGGTGCATCCCGATGTCGCCTTCGTGCCCCTGGAGCAGCTGCTCGCCGAGAGCGACGTGGTTTCGCTCCATCTGCTGCTGACCGACGCGACCCGGGGCTTCCTCTCGGCCGCCCGCATCGCCGCGATGAAGCCCGGCGCCCTCCTGATCAACACCGCCCGGGGCGCGGTCATCGACGAGGACGCCCTGGTGCAGGCCCTGCGCACGGGCCATATCGCACAGGCCGGGCTCGACGTGTTCACGGTCGAGCCCCTGCCGGCGGATCATCCGCTGGCCGGCCTGCCGAACGTCACCCTCTCGGCGCATTCCGCGTTCCGGACGCCCGAGGCCAGCGCCAACCTGATCGGCGCCGCCCTCGACCATTGCCGGCGGATCGCCGCCGGCTGAGGGTGCTCCGGTCCCGGTTTCGAAAGGGCGCGCCCGTTCGCGGGTCCAGGGCAGAGCCCTGGTCGGGGCCCTGCCCCGACACCCCGCCAAAGGGCTTCGCGCCCTTTGGAAACCCGGACTTCAGGTGCTCAGTGCTCGGTGCCCGGCATGTTCGGTCGCGGCTCGCCGCCGTGGTGGTGGATCACGTTGGAACGCTCCGGGCTGCCCTTGGCGTTGGCGACCTGCTTCCGGGCCGCGGCGGCCAGGAACCAGATCCCGCCGAGCGTGCCGAAGGCGAGGATCATGAGCGGAAATCCCTGGCTCATCGCGGTGCCCTCCTTGACGATGGCCCGCAGGCGCGCGGGTTTGCATCATCGTGCCGGCCTTACCGGCACGATGAACGATAACGCACGAACCCGCCGCGTGTTCAGACCGTCCGCGTAGCCTGCGGGACGACCCGCTGCGCCGTGTCCCGGCGCAGGGCGGTGAGCACCACGAACATCAGGCCGGCCCCCACCGCGAGGCAGATGGACAGGAACAGCATCGGCACGAGGTCGCTCTGCGTCTGATCGCGGATGAACGGCACCGCGTTCTGCGCGATGAGGCCGCCGAGATTGCCCACCGAGTTGATCGCCGCGATTCCCGCCGCCGCCGTGGCGCCGCGCAGGAAGGTCCCGGGCATCGACCAGAAGACCGGCTGTGCCGAAAACGTCCCGGCCGCCGCCACGCACAGGCAGGCGAACTTCACGGCGTTGCCCGGCAGGATGACCGAGAGCGCGAGCCCCGTGGCGCCGACCAGAGCCGGTCCGACCACATGCCAGGTCAGCGCATTGCCCTGCGCGTTGGTGCGGGCGGCGTGGCGCGGCACCCACCACAGGGCGACGGCCGTGGCGGTCCAGGGGATGATGTTGAGCAGGCCGTTGGTCAGGTTCGAGACGCCGAACCCCTTGACCACCGTGGGCAGCCAGTAGCCGAGGCCGTAGGCGGCGAGCGGCAGGAACACATAGATGCCCGCCAGCATCAGCACGCGCCTGTCGAGGAGCGCCGCGAACGGGTTGCCGTGGTCGACATGGCCCCCGGCCTCGCTCTCGGCCTCGAGCGTCCGGCTGAGCCAGTCGCGCTGGGCCTGCGACAGCCAGCGGGCGGTCTCAGGGCCATCCGGCAGGACGGCCAGCACCACGAAGGCCATCAGGATCGCCGGCACGCCGGTGGCCAGAAAGACCCATTGCCAGCCCGCCAGCCCCCAGACCCCGTCGAGGCCGAGCAGCGCGCCGCCGACCGCCGCGCCGACCGCGTTGGCGATGGCGCTGGCGATCATGAACCCGCCGATCATCCGCGCCCGGTGGGTCTGCGGGAACCAGAGCGTGAGGGCGAACAGCACCCCAGGGAAGAAGCCGGCCTCCGCGACGCCGAGCAGGAAGCGCAGCACGTAGAACATCGCGGCGTTCTGGGTGAAGCCGAGGAGCACCGTGACGAGGCCCCAGGTGATCATGATCCGCGCGAACCAGATCCGCGCCCCGACCCGCTCGAGGAACACGTTGGCCGGCACCTCGAACAGGAAGTAGCCGAGGAAGAACAGCGAGGCTCCGAGCCCGTAGGCGGTCTCGCTGAGCCCCAGGCTGCCGACCATCTCCAGCTTGGCGTAGGAGACGTTCTGCCGGTCGATATAGGCGATCAGGTAGAGCAGCCCGAGGAGCGGCATCAACCGCAGGGTCACCGTGCGGACGGTGCTCGCGGCGAGATCCGCCCCGGGCGGGGCTTGCGTGGACGGCATTGGCGTTCCTCTGGGCGGTCGCGGCCCTTCGTGGCGAGGGCCGGCGAATACGCAGAGTAATCGCTGGCTCGTCCCGCGGCTACCGGGCGAGGGCCAGGAGGCGGTCGCAATCGACATGGGCCGCGATGTGGTGCGCGAGCCCGTCGAGGGCCGCCTCGACCCCGGCCTCGTAGCCGGTGGCCTCCGGGGCTGTCCCGAGGCGCACGAGCCACGCGGCCCGCTGGGCGTCATCGGCGAACAGGCCGTGCACGTAGGTCCCGGCCACCAGGCCGTCCGCCGAGATCGCCCCGTCCAGGCGCCCATCCGCGAGGCGCAGGAGCGGCCGGGCGGCGTCGGGACCCTCGGTGGCGCCGATATGCATCTCGTAGCCGGAGAACGGCGCGCCGTCGGGCAGGCTCGTGCCGGTGACGGCGGCGAGGCGCTTCTCCGGCGTCATCACGGTTGCGACGTCGAGGAGCCCGAGGCCCGGCACCGTCCGCGGCGCCCCCTCGATCCCGTGCGGGTCGGCGAGGCTTTGGCCCAGCATCTGGTAGCCGCCGCACAGCCCGAGCACCCGGCCGCCCCGGCGGACATGGGCGCGCAGGTCGATGTCCCAGCCCGCCTGGCGAAACGCCTCCAGGTCGTCGATCGTGGTCTTGGAGCCCGGCAGCAGCACGAGGGCGGCCTCGGCGGGGATCGGCATGCCGGGCCGGACCAGCACCACCGACACGCCCGGCTCCGCCCGCAGGGGGTCGAGATCGTCGAAATTGGCGATCCTTGGCAGCACCGGCACCGCCACCGTGACGGCCCCGGACCTGCGGGATTCCGAGCCCGCGAGCCCCAGCACGTCCTCCGCCGGCAGGCGGGCGGCGGCGGGGAAATGCGGCACGAGGCCCAGCGCCGCCCAGCCGGTCTTCCCGGCGATCAGCCGCATCCCGTCGGCGAACAGGCTCGGATCGCCCCGGAACCGGTTCACGATGAAGCCCACGATCATCGCGGCATCCTCGGGATCGATCACCGCCTTGGTGCCGACGAGGCTGGCGATCACCCCGCCCCGGTCGATATCGCCGAGCAGCACGACCGGCGTGTCGGTGGCCCGGGCGAAGCCCATATTGGCGATGTCGCCCGCGCGCAGGTTGACCTCGGAGGCCGAGCCCGCGCCCTCGACGAGGACCAGATCGGCCTCGTCCCCGAGGCGGGAAAAGCTCTCCAGGACGGCCGACATCAGCCGGGGTTTCCAGGCCTGGTAGTCGCGCGCCTTGACGGTGGCGACCATCCGGCCCTGCACCACCACCTGGGAACCGACCTCGCTCTGCGGCTTCAGCAGCACGGGGTTCATGTGGACGGAGGGCGCGACCCGGGCGGCCCGGGCCTGGAGCGCCTGGGCCCGGCCGATCTCGCCGCCATCCTGGGTGACGGCGGCGTTGTTCGACATGTTCTGCGGCTTGAACGGCCGGACCCGCAGACCCCGCTCCGTGAAAGCGCGCGCCAGCCCCGCCACGAGCAGCGACTTGCCGACATCAGAGCCGGTGCCCTGGATCATCAGGACCTTGGTCCGCGGCGGACTCAGAACTCGATCCCTTCCTGCGCCTTCACGCCGGCGGCGAAGTGGTGCTTCACGCTGCCCATCTCGGTGACGCAATCGGCGGCGTCGATCAGGGCCGGCTTGGCGTTGCGGCCGGTGACCACGACGTGCAGATCCGGCCGGCGCGCACGCAGGGCGTCCAGCACCGCGTCGAGGTCGAGGTAGTCGTAGCGCAGCGCGATGTTGAGCTCGTCGAGGACGAGGAGGCGGATCGTGGGATCGGCCATCAGCCCCGCGGCGACGTCCCAGGCGTGGCGGCAGGCGGCGATGTCCCGGGCCTTGTCCTGCGTCTCCCAGGTGAAGCCCTCGCCGAGGGTGTGCCAGACGACCCGTTCGCCGAAGGCCGCCACGGCGTGGCGCTCGCCCGTATCCCAGCCGCCCTTGATGAACTGCACCATGCCGACCCGCCAGCCCCGGCCGAGCGCCCGCAGCATCAGCCCGAGCGCCGCCGTGCTCTTGCCCTTGCCGGGGCCGGTATGGACCATCAGCAGCCCCTTCTCGAGGGTCTTCTCCGCCACCTCGGCGTCCTGCACGGCCTTGCGCTTCTCCATCTTCGCGCGATGGCGGGCTTCGTCCTCGTTCATGCGGGGGCTCCGGGTTTCACGATGAGGGGCAGCCCCGCCACGGTGAGCACGACCCGGTCGGCCTCCGCCGCGAGGCGCTGGTGCAGGCGTCCGGCCGCGTCGCGGAACCGGCGGGCCAGCGCGTTGTCGGGCACGATCCCGAGCCCGACCTCGTTGCCGACCAGCACCAGCGGGCCCGGGGCACGGGCGCAGGCGGAAACGAGCCGCATTGTCGCGTCCTCCAGATCGGCCTCCGCCAGGATCAGGTTGGTGAGCCAGAGGGTGAGGCAATCGACCAGAACCGGCCCGTCGGCCTCCGCGATAGCCTCCGGCAGGGCGAGCGGCACGTCGCGGGTACGCCACGCCTCCGGCCGCCGCGCGCGATGCTGCGCGATGCGATCGACCATCTCGTCGTCGAAGGCCTGGGCGGTGGCGAGGTAGAGCCACGGCCCGGGACAGGCCTCGATCAACGCCTCCGCGTAGGCGCTCTTGCCGGAGCGCGCCCCGCCGAGGACGAGGGTCATGCGAGGGGGCGGTTGCGGCATGTCCCTCCATCGCGCCAACCCGGCTTCCGGTCAAACCCGGACGATGTGGCGCTTCGGCGGTTGCCGGACGCCCCCGGTCCGACTATAGAACCCCGGCCTAGCCAGAGCGCCCTTCGTCTAGCGGTCCAGGACGTCGCCCTTTCACGGCGAAAACACGGGTTCGATTCCCGTAGGGCGCGCCAACAAAATCAGGCACTTAGCTGCCATGATAGCGATTTCGGCGCGTTTCGTTGTCGAAATCGTTGCAGGCGGATCGGCGCGATGAGCCCTCGAAAGCCCGAGCTTACCGCCCGCTGGTCGACCGGCCGAAAGGTCGACGCCGGCAGGGATGCGCTCGATTTCCTCGCCGCTGAGGCCAAACGCTACGGCCTCAGCGGCGAGGAAATCGAGGAACTGAAGCACGCCCTCGCGCAGGACAAGCCCGCGGCTCGAATGCTTCTGGCGAAGATGAGGCTGACTCGCGAGGCGCTGTTCGGTCCGGGGCGTCCAAAGGACACTCCGCGGCTGCTCCTGATCAACGCGGTTGTCCGAGACCTGATGGAAGCGGGACGAACGAAAGCGCAGGCCTTCAAAGAGGCACCTCCGTATCTCGCCGACCCTCGGCTGAGAAAGAAGCACGGCATCGGTGTCGCCGTGCCGGGGACGGCGCACGGGAAGGGTGGTGACAGGCCGAACATGACGCCCGGTGCCGTCGCCGACGCGTACCGCGACTTTCAGTCGACTTTGGGGGAGCGCTTCTTCGACGTGATCGAGAATGAGGCGGGTGTGGAGCCCGAGGACCGACCCGACGCGATCGAGGCTGCAGGACGGAACACGGGCGCCGGATAAACGCGCCCACATCCGCCGTGTTATAATCCGGTGTATCGGCACGTACCGTCTCAGCGCATCACGAACCGCTGAGACCGCCGATGTCCCACAGAAGCCAGCCCGCCACCTCCGCCGCAACGCTCTCCGTCGAGGAGCTTGCCGACTACTTCCGCATCTCGCGCACGGGCGTCTACCGCCTGTTCGAGCGGGGCGATCTGAAGCCCCTCAAGATCGGCAGCCGCACCGTCATCCGCCGTGTCGACGCTGACGCCTTCCTCGCCGCCCGTGCGGGAGCCGCGTGATGACCGGCACCGTCACGATCCGACCTGTGACCTTGCGAGACCTCGGTATGTCACCGGGGGCCATCGCCGCACGAGCCATGTTTGCCGAAGTCTCTGAGAAGATCGGCGCGCGAAAGGCCATGCGGGGCAGAGCCGCGTTCGACGGCATCGAATACGTCGTCGACGACGTCCTCACCTTGCCGAAGCCCGGCGAGGCCGGGAAGGCGATTCGTGTCCTCGACGACGTGTTGCCGGGCGAGGCCGTCGTTCTCCTGACCGACCCGCATCCGCGGCATTATTTTAATGTCGCGCAGGTATGGATCCACACGATTTCCGCTGCGCGTGACCGCAGGCTTACCGCCGGCACGCGCCGGAGACGCGCCCTGGCGCTTGCGCGCGGCGTATGGCGCGATGCCTTGGGTCCTGCCGAAAACCGGCGACCACTGGAGATCCAGCAGCGTACGCTCATCGAGCTTGCGGCGCTGATCCTCGACGACACCGGCTTAGCGCAGCTCGGCTCGATGACGGGTGCCGTGCCGCTGGTTTCCCTGGTGGTCGATACGCGCGCGGCCAGACCGACCGCCGAGAACATCCACAGTCTCGTGATCCCGCTGTCCGGCCCGTCGCTCGGGACCGCGCAGACGGCAGGGAGCGCCTGATCGGCCCGCGCTGACCGGCGCCGTTTCCGAAGCGAAGCGGCGGCTCCCGCACCACCGGGAAGCCGCCGCTCCGTCCCTCAACCCTGTACGCGGGCGCCGGCCAGCACCGCCGCCCGTCGGGAAAAACATCATGGACGCCGCCAACTATGGTCCCGGCCGGTCCGAGGCACAACCCGTCGAAACCGTCGCGACAGGGACGGGCGAGACGCCGCCCATGAAGCGCCCCTGGAACACCCCCGAAGCAGTGGCCTTCGCCTTCGACCTCATCGGCCCAGGTCGCTTCAACGTCGCGGCGATCGATCCCGAGACGGGGAGTTGTTACGGGAAGACCTTCACGCTGCCGGCCGAGTGCGCTCAGCTCGCAACTTGGATCGAGGCACGGCAGGGTAAGTTCAACTTACACTATGCGCTGAACGAGCCGGTCGCTTCAGACCAGCAGCAGGGAAATTCGGGACGGATCCGGCGCGAAGACTTGAAGGCCTTGCGCGGTGTCGTGCTCGACCTCGACCCGTCGAAGGAGATCGAGGCGCAGCCCGGCGGGTTTGATCGGGAGCGCCAGCGGCTGCGGGGTCAGTTGCAGCGCTGGGCGACGGATCCGAAGGGCCCGGGCGCGATCGTCGACAGCGGCGGCGGCGTCCAAGCCGTGTTCCTGTTCTCTGAACCGCTGCCGGCCACCCCCGTGAACATCGCTGCCGTAGAGCGGCAGGCTAAAGCTCTCGCTCGCCACTACGGCGGCGACGCCACGAGCGATGCCGTGCACCTGTTTCGGCTGCCGTGGACGGTCAACCTGCCGAACAAGCCGAAGCGGGATCGCGGGCGCGAGCCGGCGCTCGCACAGGGTTTAGTCTGTAAGCCCAAGCGATTTCACACGCTCGACGAGCTTGCCGCCCTGGCGCCGCCCGTCGCCGTCGAGCCGAGGCCTGTCGCCGCGAAGGCGCCCGAAATCGATTTCGGTCCAGCATGGGAGGCCGTCGGCGATCCGGACGCTCTGCCGCCGGAACTCGCCGAGCGCTTGGCGAAGATGCGCACCGGAAGTCTGAGCCTCGACAGGCTTCTGAACACCGAGGCCGCGGCGGTGACCGACCGCTCCAAACACGACTTCGCCATCGCGGCGGCGGTGATCGAAGGCGGCTTGATCGACCCTGCCCAGGTTGCAGCCGTCGTCGTCGCCTACTCGCCGGACAAATTCGAGGAGAGGGAAGACCGGCACGGCAGAGCGAGCGCCGAAAGCTACCTGAGCGGAACGGTGCTCAAGGCACTGGCGCGCTTGGGGCCTCAGCGCTTCTTCCACGTGATCGAGGACGAGGACGAGGCCGAGACCGGCACCGAGCCCGCTCCGCGCACCGCAGGCGCCGTGGGTTTCGGCGAGCCGGAGGACATCTTCGGCAGTGACGATCCGGCCGAGCTTTCCACACCCCCTGATGGGAGCCTGCCGGATGTGGTCGCCCCCTTCGTGCACACGGTCGCCGTACAGATGGGCGTGCCGGAGAGCTTCGTGGCCGTGGCAGCCGTAGCGGCCCTCGCCGGCACGATCGGCAACGCGCTTACCGTGAAGGTCAGGGAACACAGTGCGGATTTCACGCAGCCGGCATCGCTCGCCGTCGTCATCGTCGCCCGGCCGGGCCGGAAGAAGTCGCCGACCATCGCCGCGGCCCTGGCGCCCATCCGTGCTCTGGACCGAGAACTGCACCGGGCGTCGGGGCTGAAGCGTGCGGCGTGGCGCGCTGCACACTGTACGCCGAAGGGCGCCCCCAAGGCCGGAGCGCCGCCGCAGCCGCCCGAGCTTCAGATCGGCGTCGACAATGCGACGGTGGAGAAACAGGTCCGCATCCACGCCGACAACCCGACCGGCATCATCCGGCATCCGGACGAACTGTCCGCGTTCCTCGGAAGCTTCGGCGCCTACAAGAAAAGCGGCGACGGCGACCGCGGCATGTTCCTGACGATGCTCGACGGCGGCCCCGCAGCCCTTGAGCGGGTCAGCGGAACGGTCAGGGCGGAACGGGCGCTGATGGGCCTGATCGCCTCGACGCAGCCGGACAGGATCGCGAAGCTCGCCCGAGACCTCGGCAGCGACGGCCTCCTTCAACGGCTCATCCCGATCATGGATGACGGCGCCGAGCGTGAACCACTCGACGAGCCGGCCGACCCGGACGCCGCGACCGACTACGCTCGCGCCGTGCGCGGCATGTATGAGATCCGGAACACGGGCGGCGGGACGGTGTACCTGTCGCGGGAAGCCCGTACGATCCTGACGGCGACGTGGCGGCGGATCCGTACCTTGAGCGCAATCCCCGGGGCGTCGGCCGCGTGGGAAGGCCACGTATCGAAGTGGGAAGGCTTCCTGTACCGGATCGCCCTCACGTTCCACGCGCTCGATACGTGGGTGGTCCTCGACAGCGTGCCGACCGGGCCGGGCGCGCCGGTAACGGCCGAGACCGCGCATCGAGCGTCCCGGTTCGCTCTGTTCCTCGTGCGGCACGCGCTCCGGTTCTACGGCGAGTTCTACGAACCGGCAGAGCACAACGCCGAGGCGCGCGAGATCGCCGGGTATCTGCTCACGCGTCCGGACATACTGTCCGTCACGCCGCGCGACATCGAAAGGGCCCGCCGGTCGCTGCAAGGCGAGCGCCGCCGCACCCTGGCGGCGATGGAAGCCCTTGAGAACTTCGGATGGGCTTCAGTCGCCGAGCGCGGTGCGGACGGACCGTCGCGCTGGACGATCAACCCAAAGATACACGAACGGTTCGCGGCGCACGCTAAGCGCGAAACGGTGCGGCGAGCGCAGGCAAAGGCCCAATTGTCAGCGGCATTGTTGACGCTGAAGGGGCTGCGCGATGCGTGAACCCCGAAGAGCGTCAACAACGTCCCTCGTGCGCGTGAGATACAGATTTCTTTTTGGCCTTCCTTATCTACCGCACCCCCCATTCTCCGGTTCTCCGCTGCTTCAAGATCTCTCCGCGCGCACGCGAGGGACATTGTTGACGCACTGCCGGGAGGCACCCCCATGCGGGGTGTGGAAGATCCGCGCGCAACCTCTCGGAGCAACACCGTAATGCCCCGGCGCCCACCCCCACGCACACGAGCGGCAAAGTCGACACGTCGCGGCGGCGGCCACTGCGCGCCGGACTTTCCGTCCATCGGCGCCAAGGCCCTCCGGCGCTATCACGCCGAGCGGCATCTTCACCCCTTCTGTGGTGCGCTCGCCAAGTCGACCGGCGAGCCGTGCCGGCGGACGCCCGCCAAGGGCCGCACGCGGTGCAGACTCCACGGCGGTGCCACGCCGCGCGGCGACGGGCCGGCCGGCTGGCACACGCCCGGCTTTCCGGACGGCCTTCCGACGGGCAAGCCGTGCAGCGACGCCCTCAAGGCCTGGACGCGAAGAAAGCGGCGCGCCGAGATCGCGGCCATGTCTTCTGAGGAGCGCGCGCGGCTCGAAGAGCGGCGACAGGCGATCAAGCCGGGCAGTACGGCCGAACGGGCGCGCAGGCGCCGCAATCTCGACGCGCGCCGCTGGCTCGAAGAGATCACGCGCGAGCCGGGTTCTGCGCCGACGCCGGAGCGGATCGAGCTGGCGGCGCTGCGCGCGAAGGCCGTCGCCCATCTTGCACGCCTCGACGCGGAGCTTGCGGCGAGGCCCGACGATGAACCGCCGGCCGGCGGACTTTTCGACTGAGAGGATGCGACCATGGATGTCGACGCCAAGGCTCGCGAGGCCAGCGCGGTACGCGCCGCCGCGATACACCGGGTGCGTACCGAAGGCGCGGAGGTTGCTGCCCGCACCCTGATCGAGATATCCGGCGATCGCACGGCGCCGAAGAATGCGCGCGTAGCCGCAGCGCGGGCCCTCGCCGAAATGAACGGCCTCGCTTCGCGCGAGGGCGATGGCCTCAACAAGCCGCTCCACGAGATGACGCCCGCCGAACTCGCCGCGGCCCGCGCGCGGGTGGTGGCGTATCTTGCCGAGTTGGACGCGCCGACGATCGAGGGCGAAGCGACCGATGTTTCGGCAGATCCGCTCGCTCTCGACTGCCCGGAGCATCACGCGGCTGGCGGTCTGTTCGACTGAGCTTGGGCGCGTTCGGAGACGGCAGGCGTACCGTGCGCGGACAGGAGGGCTTGAGACCCACAGCGCCGCGAGCCGCCCTATCACGTCGCGCGAAGGCGTCTCGCGGCTCCACGGCTCGGAAAACGCATTCCGCGGCTATTCGGACAGCCCCAGCGGACGCCATCGCGACGATTACAGGCGCAGTGTGGTCTCTCGGCTCAAGAGGCGGGCGCTAGACGGGCGCGCAGGCGCGCCACCGCAGTCGGCGTCCACGTGCCGTGCCCGCTTGGCGTCGGAATGTTCTCGGCCGTCAGCGAGGCCGCGACGGCGCGCAGCGATGCGGTACCGTTCGGATCGATGCGTGCGAGAACGGGTGCCAGCGCCTCGGCCTGCGCGTCGGCGTTGCGCCCGCGAGCGGCCCGCGCCTTCGCCGTATCAGCCGCCGTGCCGGCCCGCCCGCGGAATCCGCCGAGCGCCTGCCCGCGCGCCTTGGCCGCTGCCAATGCCGCCTTCGTCCGGACTGAGATCATCCGGCGCTCTTCCTCGGCGACCACAGCCATGATGCCGACGGTCATCCGGTTCGCCGACGGCATGTCACAGGCGACGAAATCCACGCCCGCCTTGCTGAGGCCCAGGAGGAAGTGAGCGTCACGTGCCAGCCGATCGAGCTTGGCTACCACCAGTGTGGCGCGGTGCGCGCGGCAGAGTGCCAGGGCCCGGGCCAGCTCTGGCCGCTCGCCGTTCGCACCGCTCTCGACTTCGACCACTTCGGCAACCAGGTTCCAGGCGCCGCCGTTCAGATAGTCCGTGACGGCCGTGCGCTGGGCCTCCAGCCCGAGACCGGACCGACCCTGCCGATCCGTACTCACGCGCAGGTAGGAGATGAACCGTCCGTTCGCCATCGAAGTGCCGTATCACTGTCTGCATCGCTCGTTGCTCACAATGATACAATCTTACCTCGCGATCAACGCCGTCCAAGAGCGGGTGATTGCATTCTCCTGAAGTTGGCGGGTCGTGATGACTACAAGGGTCGGATCGAGGTGTTCGGCGAGCTGATGCGCCGCGGTGCCGGTCAGGGTGAGCAGGCCGTACACCTCATTCCCTACGGTTCCGTCGAGCGTCTCGGCGCTCGACGGAACCGTAGGGCCAAGCGGCAAACACCGGCACTGCAAAAACAGGCCCTGGGGTGTGGGCCCCCGGTATACCGTATAGTTCGAGTGCTGGCAGCTGCCTCACCCGCCGACAAAAATCTGACTGAATGAAATCTTCGGACAAAATGTCCGGGTGGCCGTGATCATCTCGTCTGGACGAGGAAATTCGGAAACGGATCGCGAGCCCGACCGATCTGGCTCGGCGGGCCGCAACTGAGATCACTGCCGCAAAAGGCGGCAGGATGGCGTCGAATTGCCGGATCCAGGCTCCAGCGCTTTGCCGCTTGAAGTGTGGGCCAGCTTGAAGTTGCGCGCATGGCACAGTGTGCAACTTCTCAACCGCTTGGCTCTCAGGCTGCTCGCGCCTTCTCGTTGTTCTCGATATCTATCCCGCGGGAAGACTAAAAGAACCGTCCTCGGGGGAGACAGCGTGGCGAAGCCGTTCTTCGAGCAGCCGATCCTCAACTCGCCCTACGAGGTTCCCACCCAACATCACGCGCTGGATGCAGACGGCCAGCCCCTCGACCAGCAGCCGGTCCAGGGCCGTCGGCGCTCAGCGCTCATCACGCCCGTGCCGAAGGCGAAGAAGCAGCGCGGCAAAGGCAAGCAGGCGGACCTCGGTCTCGGCGACGGCTCGGGCTTGTCCTCGGCGGAGCAGGCCTACAATCCCACACCGATTATCAACGAGATCCGCGGGCATGTTGCCTCTTGGCGAGCGCTGCCCAATCCGGCGGACTGGGGCGTCACTCCTGCGACCCAGCGGCTGCTCCAGCACTGGCGGCGAGATCACGATTGGCACGGGCCCCGGCCGTTTTTCTGCCAGGTCGAAGCCGTCGAGACCGCAATCTGGCTCACGGAGGTCGCAAATCGGCAGCGCCAGTATGCGCATCTGATCCGCCATATCGAGGGCGCGAACGAAGGCGCCAACCCTGGCCTGCCGCGGCTTGCGCTCAAGATGGCGACCGGGGCCGGCAAGACCACCGTGATGGCTATGCTGATCGCGTGGCAGACTATCAACGCGGTCCGCAGTCCGAACGCGAAGCATTTCACCCGGGGCTTCCTGCTGGTCACGCCGGGGATCACGATCCGCGATCGCCTGCGCGTGCTGATGCCGGGCGATCCCGACGCCTACTACGACAAGCGCGAACTGGTCCCGGCCGACATGCTCCAGGACATGGGGCAGGCCAAGATCGTGCTGACGAACTACCACGCGTTCAAGCGCCGCGAGACACTGGAAGTCTCAAAGGTCGGACGCTCACTGCTCCAGGGGCGGCACGCGCCGATCGACACGATCGAGTCGGAGGGCGCGATGCTCCAGCGGGTCTGCCGCGAGCTGTTGCCGATCAAGAATCTCGTGGTGATCAATGACGAGGCGCACCACTGCTACCGCGAGAAGCCCGGTGCCGCCGAGGACGCGGTCGCGGCCGAGGATCGCGAGGAGGCCAAGCGCAACGCTGAGGCCGCCCGGCTCTGGATCTCCGGGATCGAGGCGCTGAAGCGCAAGGTCGGACTGCGCGCGGTCTACGATCTGTCGGCCACGCCGTTCTTCCTGCGCGGCTCGGGATACCTGGAGGGCACCCTGTTTCCGTGGACGGTGAGCGACTTCTCGCTCATCGACGCCATTGAGTGCGGCATCGTTAAGCTGCCCCGCGTGCCGATCGCCGACAACGCCGCGAGCGGTGAGGTGCCGCTCTACCGCGAGCTGTGGGAGCACATCGGCAAGGCGATGCCTAAGAAGGGCGCAGGCAAGGCTGGCACCCTCGACCCGCTTTCTCACGTCTTCCCGAGCCAGCTCCAGACGGCGCTCCACGCTCTCTACGCGCACTACGAGAAGACTAGCGAGGCCTGGGAGCGAGCCGGCATCGATGTGCCGCCCGTGTTCATCGTCGTGTGCAACAACACGGCGACTTCCAAGCTCGTCTACGAGTGGATCGCTGGCTTCGAGCGCCCCAACGCAGACGGTGAGGCCGAGACGCGGCACGTCGGGCACTTGCGCCTATTCCGCAACTACGATGACAACCGTCAGCGTCTTGCCAAACCTAACACGCTGCTCATCGACAGCGAGCAGCTCGAATCGGGCGAGGCCCTCGACCCCGCCTTTCGCGACATGATGGGGCTGGAGATCGAGCAGTTCCGCCGCGAGCGGATCGAGCGCGGCGTCGATGCGGTCACGGCGGCCGAGACTACGGATGCAGACCTGCTGCGCGAGGTGATGAACACGGTCGGCCGCAAGGGGCGGCTTGGCGAGCGCGTCCGCTGTGTCGTCTCGGTCTCGATGCTGACCGAGGGCTGGGACGCCAACACCGTTACCCACATCCTCGGCGTGCGCGCCTTCGGCACACAGCTCCTGTGCGAGCAGGTGGTCGGGCGTGGTCTGCGCCGCCAGTCATACGAGTTGAACGACCAGGGACTGTTCAACGTCGAGTATGCCGACATTCTCGGCATCCCGTTCTCGTTCACGGCCGAGCCTGTGATCTCGGTGCCGGCGGCCCCGCGCAAGCTTACCCGCGTCCAGGCTCTGCGTGAGCGCGCAGACCTGGAGATCGGCTTCCCACGCGTCGAGGGCTACCGCTTCGATCTGCCAAACGAGCGGTTGACCGCGACCTTCAACGACGACAGCCGCCTCGTCCTGACACCGGAGAACGTCGGCCCGGCCAAGGTGCTCATGGCCGGCATCGTCGGCCAGCAAGAGACTCTGGACGCTGAGGAGGCGTTCAAGACGATGCGGCCGAGCGAGCTCTCGTTCAAGCTCGCCAAGCGCCTGCTGGAGACGCGCCTACGCGACCCGGACGACCACCTTCCCGTCCACCTGTTCGGGCAGGCCCAGCGCGTCGTGCGGCTCTGGCTCGACGGTGATTATCTCGTCGCCAAGGGCGTCCCACGGGCCGCCGTGCTTTACCCGCAGCTCGCTGAGCAGGCGGTGGAATTCATCTACCTCGCCTGCCAGCGCTCGATCCCGGACGCCAAGCGCATCAAGGCTGTGCTCGACCCCTACAACCCGGCAGGCTCGACCCGGGTCGTCAACTTCACCACCTCGAAGGCAATCTGGGAGGCCGACCCGAGCAAGTGCCACGTCAGCCACGTCGTGCTCGACTCCGAGTGGGAGGGCGAACTCGCCCGGGTGTTGGAGGCGCACCCGCGGGTGCTCGCCTACGTGAAGAACCAGGGGCTTGGCTTTGAGGTGCCTTATCGCGACGGGGCCGTCCCGCGTCGCTACCGGCCGGACTTTCTCGTGCGCCTGAACGACGGCCGGCCCGATCCGCTCACCCTAGTGCTGGAGACCAAGGGTTTTCGCGGCACCGACGCGCAGCTCAAGGCCGAGACAATGGCCGTATCCTGGGTGCCGGGTGTCAACGCGTTGGGCGCGCATGGTCGCTTCGCCTTCCACGAGTTCCGCGACGTGTTCGCCATCGAGACGGCTTTTGGCGAACTCGTCGACACGCTCATCAATCATTCCAAGGCTGCGTGATGACTACGTTCACCACCAACCCTGTCTCGCTTCACACTCTGCTGCAGCGTTGCGAGCAGGGCGACATCAAGCTTCCGGACTTCCAGCGCAACTGGGTTTGGGACGAGTATCGCATCCGGAGCCTGATCGCGTCCCTCTCGCAAGCATTCCCGGTGGGAGCCTTGATGACGCTGAAGTCGTCCGGGAAGACGTTCACGCCGCGTGCAATCCAAGGCGCTCCGGCTCCGGCCGAAGCAGCGACCGAGAGTGAACTGCTCCTCGACGGCCAGCAGCGGATGACTTCGCTGTATCAGGCGCTCGTCCGGCAGGCACCGATCGATAAGATCGACGTCTTCTACTACTTCAACATCGAGATGGCGCTCGATACGTCCGTCGACCGCGAGGACGCCATCGAGGCCCTTCCGAAGGATCGCGTGCTGCGAACCAATTTCGGCAAAGACATAGTCCGCGATCTCTCTACTCCCGAAAAAGAATACGAGCACCTTCGCTTCCCTCTAAATCAGGTCTTTGACTGGGACAGATGGCAGGAAGGCTTCTGGGATTTTTGGGAGGGCGACAAGGCGAAGCGCGATCGTTTTAAGCTATTCAAGGATCGAATCCTCGAAGCCTTCAAGAAATATCAAGTTCCGGTCATCTCTCTAGATAGCTCGACCACGAACGAAGCCGTGTGCCTTGTGTTTGAAAAAGTAAACACTGGTGGAAAGCCGCTTGATGCATTCGAGCTGATTACGGCTATGTTCGCCGGTAAAGGCTTCAAACTGCGGGAGGACTGGGCAAAGCGCGCCGCCGCTCTTAAAAAATTTCGGGCCCTAGAGAAAATCGCGCCGACGGAGTTCCTCCAGGGTATCGCACTACTCCATTCGAAGGCGCAGCGCGACGCGGCTGAGGGCAAGGAAGACCGTCCGCCACCGGTCAGTGCGACCCGCAACGCTCTACTGGCGCTCCCCGTCGAGGCCTACCAGGCGAACGCAGACCGGCTGCAACTCGGTTTCGAACGCGCGGCCAAGTTCCTGCACACGCAGCGCATCTATCGCACGCTCGACTTGCCCTACCAGAGCCAGATTGTGCCGCTCGCGGCGATCCTTGCGTCTCTGGGCGACCGCTGGGAGCACGAGCAGCCAAAGCAGCGAGTGCGCACATGGTACTGGTGTGGCGTGTTCGGCGAGCTCTACGGCTCGGCGATCGAGTCCCGCTTCGCCAAGGATCTTGTCGAGGTGCTGGCCTGGATCGATGGCGGCTCGGAACCCTCGACTGTTAAAGATGCGAGCGTGCGCGCAAGCCGCATCCGCGAACTACGCTCGCGACAGTCCGCAGCCTACAAGGGCGTCAACGCCTTGCTGATGAAGAGTGGGGCCACTGATTTTCGGTCGGGCCAGGATTACGATCACGCGGTGTTCTTCGACGAGAGCGTCGACATCCACCACATCTTCCCGCGCGACTGGTGCCAGGGGCAGAAGCTGCATCCGGCAGCATTTGACTCAATCGTCAACAAGACGCCTTTGTCCGCCAAGACGAACCGCACGCTGGGCGGGGTCGCACCGAGCAAGTATCTGAACCGCTTGGAAACGGCGAACCCGCCGGTCGACCCTGCAAATCTCGACGGCTATCTGCGCAGCCACGCCATCGACCCCGCCCGACTGCGCGCCGACGACTTCCACGGGTTCTTCGCCGCACGCCTCGACGGGCTCCTCGACCTGATTGACGACGCGACCAAGCGCCCGGCGTTGCGGGACGTGCCGCCGGCCATGGAGGCTGCCCCGTCCGGACACGATCCTGCACCCCCGCTCGATCAGGACGACGGGGGCGAGGCGGAGTCTGAGAACGCCGTCCTCGCTGACGACGCCGCCCTCCTCAGCGAGGTCCGCTGATGGCCCGCAGCCCGACCAAGTCTGTCGAGACTCTCACGCACGACGAGGCCGCGCGGAAGAACATCCCCACCGCCGAGTTGCAGAGCTTCGCCGAGGCCGAGGAGGCGATCACCGGCTTTGCGCCCGATTCCTATCCTCGCGCCCGGCCGCTGCCAAAGGGCGAGACGCGGCCGCGTGACTTGGACCTTGACCCGCAGATCGTCTGGAACGGCGCCCGCATCCGGCTCACGAAGGAGCAAGTGCAGGCGCTGATTGAGACCGGCGAGACGGCAATTGGCGATGCACAGCTAGTCTGGCGCGGTAAAGACCAACAGGACTGGTCCGACCTAATCGTCCAGGCGCCGCCTCTCTACATCCAGGAAAAGATCCACCCGAAGGCTATCGTCGATGAGCTACGCCGCGCCGGCGCGCTCCGGCCCGAGGCTGACGTTCCTGACCTATTTGCCGATTTCAACGGTCTCAACCCGGAGGCGCGCACCGAGTTTTACGCTCACGATCAGCACTGGTCGAACCGGATGATCCTAGGCGACTCGCTTCAGGTCATGGCCTCACTGGCGCAGCGCGAAGGCCTCAAGAGTCAAGTCCAATGTATCTACTTTGATCCCCCTTATGGCATCAAATTCAACTCAAATTGGCAGGTCTCAACACAGTCTCGCGACGTCAAGGATGGCAAGCAGACCGATATATCTCGCGAGCCCGAGCAGGTGAAAGCATTTCGTGACACTTGGAAAGACGGTATACATTCGTATTTGACCTATCTTCGTGATCGATTGACCGTCGCGCGGGAGCTTCTGCATGAGAGCGGATCTATATTCGTGCAGATCGGAGATGAAAATGTGCACCGTGTTCGAGCGGTGATGGACGAGATTTTCGGCCCGGATAATTTGATTTCTCAAATTGCATATCAGAAAACTACCGGAGCCACATCCGATTACATTCCCGGAACGCTGGATTACATTGTATGGTATGCAAAAAATAAGTCCCATGCGAAATTTCGGCCTCTCTTTCAGCTTAAGACGCCTGGAGAGGAAGGGGCGACAAAGTACAAAAAGGTCATTGATGTCGATGGCGCGCGACGACTGGCGACGTCTGACGATCTTATCGCGATCAAAGCAGGGGGTACTAAGCGTCTCTACACCGACGATAACTTGACTAGCCAGAGCATGGGTCGAACTAAGGGCGAGGGAGCGGCTTCTTGGTTTAAAGTGAATTATCTTGGACGCGAATTTACACCCACTATGCAGTCTCGTTGGAAAACAAATGAGAAAGGTATGGCGCGCCTCATCTCGGCGGGCCGCGTCGAGCCAAGTAAAAACATTCTCCGGTACGTTAGAGTGTTTGATGATTTTCCTGCGTTCCCGCTGGTGGATTTGTGGAGAGATATTGGAGGTATTCAGAGCCGATCAGACCCCAAAGTTTACGTCGTGCAGACATCAACCGTAGCTATCGAGCGGTGCATTCTCATGGCCACCGATCCTGGTGACCTTGTTCTCGATCCCACCTGCGGGTCCGGGACGACGGCTATGGTCGCTGAGCAGTGGGGCCGGCGCTGGATCACTATCGACACAAGCCGCGTCGCTCTGGCGCTGGCTCGCACGCGCCTAATGTCTGCTCGCTACCCCTACTATTTGCTCGCCGACAGCCCCGAGGGCCGGGCCAAGGAGCAGGCGGTCTCGGGACGCCCGCAACCGCAAAGCGCAGCTTACGGCGACATCCGACAAGGGTTTGTCTACGAGCGAGCGCCGCACGTGACTCTCAGGTCGATCGCCAACAATGCCGAGATTGATGTGATCTGGGAGCGGTTCGAGGCTAAACTCGAACCCCTGCGCGCGGCGCTGAATGGCGCCCTCGGGCAGGAGTGGGAGGAGTGGCAGATTCCCCGCGAGGCCGGCTCCGGCTGGCCGGGAGCGGCGCGTGACATGCACGGCGCATGGTGGGAGGCCCGGATCGCTCGGCAACGCGAGATTGATGCCTCGATCGCCCGCGCCGCCGACGTTGAAATGCTTTACGACCGGCCTTACGCCGATGCCTCGAAGGTCCGGGTCGCCGGCCCGTTCACGGTCGAGAGCCTCTCGCCTCACCGCATCATCCCCTCGGACAGTCTCGAACTTGATGAGGAGTTCGAAGCGCTGAACGGGCGCCGGGAGCGGACGAGGGCTGGCACGCCGACGCAGGACTTCTCGGCGATGGTGCTGGAGAACCTCGCCGCCGCCGGGGTCCAGGGTCGCGACCGTGCCGACCGGGTGCGCTTCACCATGCTCCAGCCGTGGCCCGGCCGCTTCATCGGCGCCGAGGGGCGGTTCGTCGAGGGCGAAGGCGAGGGCGTCGAGCGACGGGCGGCGATCCTGATCGGTCCCGAGTTCGGCACGCTCTCCCGCCCCGACCTCGTTGCCGCCGCTCGGGAGGCCGCGGACGCGCGCTTCGACGTGCTGGTGGCCTGCGCTTTCGCCTACGACGCGCACGCAAGCGAGCTGACCAAGCTCGGGCCGCTGCCGATTCTGCAGGCCAAGATGAACCCCGACCTGCACATGGCCGACGATCTTAAGACCACGGGCAAAGGTAACCTGTTCGTGGTGTTCGGCGAGCCCGACATCGAAATCCGCCGCCTCGACGGCGACCGGCTTGAGGTGGAGGTGAAGGGTGTCGACGTGTTCGACCCCAACACCGGCGACGTGCGCTCTGACGACACGTCGGGTATCGCCGCTTGGTTCGTCGACACCGATTACGACGAGGAGAGCTTCTTCGTCCGCCACGCCTATTTCCTCGGCGCGAACGACCCTTACAAGGCGCTCAAGACTGCACTGAAGGCCGAGATCGACGAGGCTGCGTGGGCCACGCTCTACCGGGCGACCAGTCGACCATTCGTAAGGCCGCGCACGGGGCGGATCGCCATAAAAGTGATCAATCACTTCGGTGATGAGGTGATGAAAGTTTACGGAGTATGAGATGAACGAAGATCTAAGGCGTCTTAAACAGCTTGCTGGCATCAAAGAGGATCAAAGCGATAGCAAGGTGGTAGTTTTGCTTCCTCGCCGGCCCGCCGAACAAATGCGTCAACTTCTTGATAACCTGAAGGAAATTTGCGGCGATCCGAGCGCATGGCATCAAATTGAGATAGATGGACAAATATACATTGCTACTGGGGTGGAACGGGATTTGTAGTCGGCAACAGGTGGATGAGTATGGACTTCCGCATCGCCGACACCTTCACTGCTGCGCTCGCCCGGCTACCCGCCCAGGAGCAGAAGGCGGTCAAGACGTCGGCTTTCGATATGCAGCTCGACCCCTCCGGGCCGGGTCTGCAGTTCCACCGGATTGAGGCGGCGCGAGACCCGAACTTCTGGTCTGTGCGGGTCAACCGCGATATCCGGATCATCGTCCATCGCACCGCAGGCAGCCTGCTACTCGCCTACGTTGATCATCACGACAAAGCCTACGCCTGGGCTGAGCGGCGCCGCATCGAGGCCCACCCGCGCACCGGCGCTGTGCAGATCGTCGAGTCGCGCGAGCGGGTCGAGGAGGCTGCGCCCGCCCTGTTCGCTAAGGCGCAACCCGAGCAGCTGGCGCCGGAGCCCGCTTTGTTCGACGCGCTCCAGCCCGACGACCTGCTCGGCGTCGGCGTCCCCGAGGACTGGATCGAGCCGGTCCGCGCGGCGACCGAAGCGCGCTTCTTCGACCTCGCTGGGCACTTGCCGGCCGAGGCCGCCGAGGCCCTGCTGGAATTCGCGGCTACCGGCCGCCTGCCGAAGCCTCTCGAACCGGCAGCCGACCCCTTCGCGCACCCGGACGCGCAGCGCCGCTTCCGCGTCATCGAGGATGTCGAGGCGCTGCGGGCTGCCCTCGACGCGCCCTGGGAGCGCTGGTCGGTGTTCCTGCACCCCTCCCAGGCCGGCGTAATCGCGAAGACCTACGGCGGCCCCGCCCGGGTTGCTGGCTCGGCTGGCACCGGCAAGACTGTGGTGGCGGTCCACCGCGCTGTGCGGCTCGCTCGCGCCAACCTACACGCTCGGGTGCTGCTCACGACTTTCTCGAAGCCGCTTGCCGATGCGCTCCAGCGCAAGGTCGACATCCTCGTCGCGGCGGAGCCGAGCACGCGGGGCCGCATCACCGTCGCGCCCTGGGATGGGCTGGCAGATGAGCTGCACCAACTCGTGCACGCGCGCCGGCCCCGGGTCGCGGCGCTGGCTCAGATCCGGGCAGCTCTCGTCGAAGCTACGGGCGGGACAGCCGCGTGGTCTGAGCGGTTCCTGATGAGTGAGTTCCGCCATGTGGTTGACGCGTGGCAGGTTACCGACGAGGCGGCCTATGCCGATACACCCCGCCCCGGGCGCCGCAGCCGACTAGGCGTCAAGCAGCGTGCCGCCCTCTGGCCGATTTTTACGGCAGCCCGTACCCGCCTCGCCGCCCAAGGTCTCGCGACCTGGGCGGGCGTGTTCAGTGGCCTCGCCGCGCATTACGGCGCGTCCGCCGTGCCGCCCTTCACACACGTGGTCGTAGACGAGGCCCAGGATCTCGGCGTACCGGAACTGCGCTTCCTGCGCGCTCTCGCACCCGAGGGCGATGACCGCCTGTTTTTTGCGGGCGATCTCGGCCAGCGCATCTTCCAGCCGCCGTTCTCGTGGAAGGCGCTGGGCATCGACGTGCGCGGCCGCTCGACTACGCTCAAGGTAAACTACCGGACCTCCCATCAGATCCGCGAGGCGGCCGACCGCCTGCTTCCTGGCGCCGTTCAAGACATGGACGGGCGCGAGGAGACGCGGAAAGGCACGGTCTCAGTCTTCGACGGGCCACATCCTCAGGTGCTGAAGCTCGCCGACGAGGCCGCCGAACGCGAGGCGATCCGGGCCTTTCTATCCACGGCCCGAGCAGAGGGCATCGCTCCGGCCGAGATCGGCATGTTCGTCCGAAGCCGTGCTCAACTTGATCGCGCTCGCGCAGTCGCTCAAGCGGCTGGCCTCGTGCCCGTAGAGCCGGGAGATGCGCCCAGCAAAGCGGGCGAAAGCGTGACTGTCGGCACGATGCACATGGCGAAGGGGCTGGAGTTCAAGGCCGTAGCTGTGCTCGCGTGCGACGATGGCGTGCTGCCGCTTCAAGAGCGGATCGATACGGTCAGCGACGAGGCAGAGCTGGAGGAGGTCTACGAGACCGAGCGGCACCTGCTTTATGTCGCTAGCACTCGCGCGAGAGACCGCCTCCTTATCACCGGCGTGCGTCCAGTCTCGGAGTTTCTCGACGACCTAGGATAGAGGCTATTGTCGAGTAGGCGATAACCATTTGCTACCGAACGAGAATGGTCTTTCGTGTCAGATGACAACCAACTACGTGGGGATCTCGATTATGCCCTTACTGCAGCCTTTTGGGAAAAGGGCCAAGCTCTCGGCTTCCCGATCCAGTTTCATCTTGTGCTCAAACATCTTCGACAGGACATGAGGGATGACTGGTACTTCGATTGCTTACAATATGACGATCTGTTTAAGAATCCCGATGAGACTAAGCGAATCATACTGTCTCTGCTGCAGGAATGGAACGGTGCGTACCGCGGCACTCGTAGCGTAGTAAGAAATATACCTAAAAAAGGATACGGAGAACGGTATGGTCTAGAGACCGACTTTTTTGATCGTTTTATCTATCAGGCGATCTGCAGCTTTCTCATCCCTTACTACGATAGGTTGCTCAGCCATCGGGTGCTTAGCTACCGGTATGACTCTGCGCCGTCGAGCTCAAAATACTTGTTTAAAAATAAGATTGACCGTTGGTTCACTTTTGAGGGCGTGACTCTAACGTTTGTCCGATCGAAGCAATATCTACTCGTAACTGATCTCAGCAATTTTTTCGAAAACATCTCGCGCTCTCAAGTCATCGAAGCTTTGGAAAATTCTATTCCCGATATCGTAGCGACCGGATCGGAGAAACTCCACATCCGCAATGCTATTGGTACTTTGGACCGGTTGCTCGAACAATGGATGTTCAGCGGTGATCATGGCCTACCGCAGAATCGGGATGCGTCAGCATTCTTTTCTAATATCCTACTTTCTTCTGTTGATCAGGAGATGGCAAAAAAAGGCTATGATTACTACCGATACGTGGATGACATACGTGTTCTGGCCGATACGGAGCTGCAGGCCCGCCGAGCGCTCCAGGACCTCATTAGGGAGCTGCGGAGGATCGGCCTGAACATCAATGCAAGTAAGACCGAGATACTTCCGCCCACCGTTTCGAAAATGACGCTGGCCACCTATTTTCCCTCCCAAGACGGTTCGACCGTCGCCATCAATCAGATGTGGCAATCTCGGAGCCGCAGGATCGTAACTCGCTCGGTCGCATACATTTTTGAGATCTTGACCGATTGCATCGCAGCCAGGGAGACACAAACGCGACAGTTCCGCTTCGCCGTGAACCGCGTGGCGCAAATTGTGGAGTCGGGGCTCTTCGACGTCGGCGATGCCCTTTCCACCACACTACTCGACACACTCTCTCGCTCGCTTTCGGAACATGCCGTATCGACGGATCAATACTGTCGATTGATTGCAACTCTCGACCGCGATGGGCGCTGTCTTCCGGCGCTGGAGGCCTTCCTCTTAGCAGAAGAGGGGGCCATTCACGATTGGCAGAACTACAATATATGGATGCTACTTGGGGCGAGAAGGTATCGATCGGATAGATTAGTCGAGCTTGCCGGCCGTAAAATTACGGAGGACATTAGATCAGGTGAAGCCGCTGCCGTCTTAATATGGTTGCGATGTATAGGTGAGACCGCGATTATTCGCAAATGCATCGAAAAATTCGACGTCTTACCTTACCAGAATGCGCGTTACTTCCTTATCGCTTCCTCCGTGCTTCACAAAGACGAGCTGAAGCCACTGCACGGCCATGTGCCAATCTGCCTCAAAGGTACAGGATCAAGAGCCGAACGCCACGCAAATGAGGAAGGTCTTCCATTCGCGAAACGAGAGAAGCCCGATTTGCTGAATCTTGTCGACGAGGTTAGCGAATATGATTGATCGAGATTGGAGGTTGCTTCTGTTCGTAAAGGATTTTACTGGTAGGGGCGCGGACCGCTTCTACTGGTTTCAAGACGAAAAACTAGTCGAAACCGATGCACAGGATGTTGTCAAATTTTCCGGCGCAGTAGTTTGCCACGATTTTTGGATTATACGCGATGCTCTGTTCGATAAGACGAGGACGTTGCCGAATGCGGTCATTGACCTTGACGAGTTGCGCATATCCGTCAGCGGAATTCCTGGAGACCGTCTAGCGCGCGAGAAGTACGACATAACTGCTGTGCTGGCGCAGCAAGGCCTCGACCAGGGTGTGTGCGCCGCCTACAAGCAAATGTTCAACAAGAGCATACCGTTCGAGCCAGAGGTTGGGGTAAGGGCGGCAGCAGCGCTTACGGAGTTGTATCTCGCCTTACTTCAGCACGCTCAGTCTGCAGGCGAAATGGAACGTTTCTTCACCGTTGAAGTGCCGGTCTACAGAGTCCTGCAAGGTGCTATGGCCGCTGGTATCGGCATCGACAGTCGGCGCCTATCGGAAATGCGCGCAGAGGCAGAGCATGACTACTTCACGTGCTTGAAAAAATATTCTGCGAAACACGGCATGCCGCTGGAAACGCCAAGTAGATCGGCTTTGGAAGACAGGCTGCGTTTGGAGGGTTTCGAACTAGACGACGTCTCGATCGAATACCTCCTCGAGTACGTGCCGCACGAGCGCGATTTCGGTAGCGACACGATGGCACTACAGGCGGCGGATGCCGCTCGACGGGTACTCGGTTCACTTACCTTATCGACCACCGCCATACGGCCCGTTGTGGACGTGTTTGGTTCCAGGACCTCGCGCATTCATCTGCGTAGCCCAAGTCTGCAGAATATTCCAAAGAAATATCGCGGCATCATCGTAGCGTCCGAAGGTGCCGAGTTGAGCTACGTGGACTTCGACCAGTACGAGGTTGGGGTCATGGCGGCGCTCTCGGGGGATCCGGAACTTGTGAAACTCTACGCCGCAGGCGATATGTACGATCTTTTCGCCACTACGCACCTTGGGCTTTCAGGGAATAGGAAGGCTGCGAAGCAACTCTTCCTGTCCTACGCTTACGGGATGAGTAAGAAGGCCCTGATTGATGCGGCAGTTTCGCTGGGCGTGGATCGGCCGCGCGCTAAGAGCGCTTTAGGGCTGTTCGAGCAGTACGAAGCCTGGAAAAAATCAGTCTGGGCTGATTTCGAGGCTACTGGTCGCGTGACGACTCTGATGGGCAACCATTATGTACGCGGGCGACGCGGTCCGCTGTCGAGCAAAGAGCAGCGATCCGCAGTGAGCCAGGTCGTGCAGGGGACAGCATCGTTCATCTTCAAGCAGACGCTACTAGACGTCAGCAAACTGGACGACGTTACCGTCATCCTGCCGATGCACGACGCGCTTCTATTCGAGCACAGATCGGAAGATACACCCGGCAATGTAGTGAAGATATTCCAGAACGCAATGACGAGATCGCTGGATGGTCGCGTGACAGGAAAAGCATCTATTGGCGCTTTTGCCATAAGCTGAAGACGCGTCGACATTGATTCCGACGCGAGAAAGTAGCGCGTCAACTTATATTTGATAGGGATACATTTAATTGACTACTGCATTCTTTAGGCTGGAATCGCTAAATTAGGCGCCGTTCGGCGGATCGTGTCGGCGACGAAGGACGGCGCCAAGTGGGCGTAGTGCTTCTCGGCCATCCGGGTGCCAGAATGACCGAGCGCCTCCGCGACGACGATCAGCGGCGCGCCGTTCCGCACCATCGCGCTCGCGTAGGAGTGCCGCAGCTCGTGCAGGGTGATGCTCTCAAGCTTCGCTCGCTCTAGCGCCGCTTTGAACGCCCGCTGATACTGCGCGGGCTTCCAAGCCTCGCCGCTCTCGCCGCGCAGCAGCGGCGCGCGAGGATCCCGCCCGATTGCCAACCGTTCGAAGAGCGCCGAGCCGCCGGCAGTCAGGGGGATGTGGCGAGCCCGGCCATTCTTGCTCCGCTCGATGAATACGGTGCCGTTCGCGCTGTCGAAATCGCGGACCGTAAGGGCGGCCAGCTCGCCGAAGCGGGCTCCAGTAATTAGTGCCGCCGCAACTAGGTCCCGCAGGGCACCCTGCGCAGTGTTCAGCAGCCGCCGCTGCTCCGCTGCGTTGAGGAAGCGAACCCGGGCCGCTCCCGTGTCCCGGAACGGCTTGAGCAGGCGCCACGCACGGTCGCTCTCGACGAGCTGATGCTGATAGGCCCAGTTCAGCGCGGCCTTGAGTAGCGTGAGCGTGCGATTGGCCGTGTCGCGGCGGCGGCGGAGCGCCTCCGGGTCCGAAACGTCCACATCCTGGGTGTTGGCCTTCGCGGCGTGTCGGCCGGTCCTCAGCCGCTTCGGCGCTGTCACCATCGCGTCGCGCCAGCGTCGCAGCTTGTCGAGCGTCAGATCCGTCACGCGCAGCGGTCCGAATTTAGGGAGGATGTGAACGCGCGCCCGTGACCGGGCGTCATAGATCGCCTTCATTCCTTCCGCCGAGCGCGCTTCAAGGTAGCGCTCCAGCGCGTCGGCTACCGTCAGGGCCGGCTGTGCGTCCGGCGCGGCGCGCAGCGACTTCACCCAGGCCCGAGCCGCTTCCCTCGCCTGCTCATGCGTGAGGATGCTGGTCCCGTCCGCGGCGGACAGATCGTCCGCCCTTCCGAGCTTTGTCTGAACGCGCTTGCCGTCGGCCGAGCGGGAAGCTGCGAGCCATGATCCCCCCTGCCCTCTCGTGCCACGCCCGCGCCGGTAGCCCAGTCGGAGGCCGGGGCTGATCAGCTCCCACTCCGGCGCGTCCGAGGGTGGCAGATCGGATCGGCTCGTGCGGCTTGCGAGGACGCTGCGGCGGCGCGGCATCGTCGATCCTTTTCGTTGTCGAAATCGTTGCTGACAATGCCACGAAACGAGCTGGAACGCAAAGGTACGTAATGGTATAAGCTATTGAAATGCAACGGGTACCAGGGCGTCCCAGGGAGTGTCGGCATGTGTCAGATGTCGCCCTTTCACGGCGAAAACACGGGTTCGATTCCCGTAGGGCGCGCCATCTGCCCGTAGGGCTGCTTCAAGTCCTTGTTCGTCAACGTTTGCACGCCCTTCGGCCCGCTTGCACCGTGGCCGGATGCATAACATCGTGCATAACATGGCCGACGAATTGGGCGTCTCCAACCATCTCACCACTCGCAACGGCGTGTGCCAGTACGTGCGCCGGGTGCCCGAGGACCTGCGCGCTGCCTTCCCGTTCGCCCGGGTGCAGAAGTCGCTCGGCACGCGCGATCAGCGTTTGGCTCGCGCCGCGGCGCTCGACCTCGACCGGCTATGGGATCGGCGCTTCGCCGAAGCTCGCCGGGCCAAGGGGCTGTCCGTCCTGCTCGGTGGGCCGGTGCGGCTCGGCACCGAGGATTGGACATGGCCCGACTGGCAGGCGCTGGCGACGTGGTTCGGCGCGAGCCTCGCCGAGCAGGATTGGCGGGCACGTCTCCGGAACGTGGTCGGCGGCGCCTTGGCGTCCGACCCAGATGCGACGACCCTCCCGCGGCGCGACCAGGCGACCGTCATCGAACACATCGCTCGCGGGCGCGAACTGCGGTCGATGACCGTGGCGGAATACGCGAGCACGCGCCTTGCCTTCGTCCAGAGCCACGTCCGCCGGCTCGGCATCAGCCTCAGTCGGACGGCGCCGGAGCACGAGCGGTTCATGGCCGCCTGCCTCGGGGCCGAGCTCACCTACCTCGACGCGTTCCACCTACGCGAAGCCCGCCGCGGCGGTCTGGATCAGCCTCATCCCGACACCATCGCCGGCCCTTGGCGGGAGAGCCGTGCGTCTGGTCCGGCCGAGCAGGGCGATCGAAAAGCCGAACCCAAGTCGATCACCGCCAGACCCGAGATCGGAACGCCTACCGGGAAGACGCTGGCGACTTGCCGGGCGAAGTGGATCGAGAACCGCACCAAGGCCAGGAAGCAGGTCCGGCCGGAGTACCTGCGCGAGATGGACCAGACCATCGCCGCGTTCGAACGCCACGCGGACGTGAGCGACATCGGCGCGATCCGCCGTCGGCACGTGCTCGCCTTCCGCGACCACCTCGGGGGCGGCGACCACGGTTACAAGACCGCGACGATCAACAAGAAGGTCGGGTTCATCACCTCGTTGATGGGTACGGCCCTGAACGCGGGCTGGGTCGAGACGGCGCTGGGCGGCGACATCTTTCTCGAAGTCCCGGAGGACGAGGGACAGCGGGAGCCCTACGCCGAAGCCGATCTGGCAGCGATCTTCGCCCACCCGGTCTTCACCGCCGGCCACCGCTTCACCCGCGCCAAGGCCTGCGGCGAGTTGCAGTTCTGGCTGCCGCTGATCGCCTGCCTGCACGGGATGATCTCGTCCGAGATCCTGCAGCTCGGGCCCGACACCGTGCTGCCGCATCCGGACGCGCCGGACATCCTCTGCTTCGTGGTGACGAACGCGGGCGACCGCCGGGTCAAGACGCTGGCGCGGCGCCGCTACGTGCCGATCCGACGCGAGTTGCTCGACCTCGGCTTGTCGGATCTCGTCGCGGCGACGCGACGGGATGGACACCCGTTCCTGTGGTCGGAGATGCGGGCGCAGGGCAACGATGTGACGCGGGTCTCCGGATACTTCTCTTCCTTCTGGGCATCGTTCAGCCGCGCGGATGTCGGCATCACGACGGCGGGAACGAGCCTCTACGGATTCCGCCATGCCTTCCAGGATCGGCTGGCCGGCGCGGGCTACGGCGACGAGGTGAAGAAGGCGCTGATGGGCCACGCCGACAGCGGCATGACCGGCCGCTACGGCACGAAACGTCAGCCGCGCGCCGTCAATATCATCGAACTCGATAAGGCGATCCAAATGCTCAAGTGGCCTTTCATGACGAAAATTAAGATTTTAAAATAGATTAATCTGCGTCATCTGTAGATCTAAAGTCGATCAAACTTGTGTAATATGTTGCAGGACTGAACCAAAAGGGAGGTACGACCAGTAGCCAGTGTACTTATAGACCGATTTTTTTGTTTATTATTGGGATTTAAGTTAAATATGGCAGTTGAAATACACAAATTTCTTTATCCTTCTCGTGTGTTTATAGGGGATGATCTTGATGTCCTCCAGTGGCGAAGCGATGGCTCGTCTGCTGTCGCTTCGACCTAGCCTTTCGTCGCGGACCCCGGATCGCCGCGCGCAAGCTCATCCTCCAGTCTGGTGTTGCGTGCCATACGCGCGAGCAGGTCGGGCAACCGCACGGGTACGTAGACCGGCAAGGAACAGATCGTGTTAGTCCGTCACGATGAAGGCGTAGCGAACCGCAGCCAAGGCGAACACGGACTGCAGCCAGAGCTGCAGGCGCAGCGGCACCAGATCGGTGCTGACCGCGACGGCGTAGGCGACGTCGCGGGCGAGATGGGCGAGGCAGGTCTGGTGGCGGACAGCTTGTCCCTGCTGGGCTATGTAGCGGTCCGAGATCCACACCGCCGGGCGGTGGCCATCCATCGTCTCCCGCACCACGACGGCCCCGCGCATCGGAGACGCGCGATGGACCACCGCCTCGCCAGAGCGGAACACCCAGTGGTAGGTGTTGCTGCCCTCGGTCCGAACGCCGGTCTCGTCCGAGGCGACGACCTTGGCCCGGCGCAGCGTCGTAATGGCGGCCTCGCGGCCGGGCCGGAAGCGGGCTTGCGCGCCGGCGGAGCAGGTTCATCAGCCCGCCCTGGCTGAGCGTCAGGCCGAACAGGCCGGACAGCGCCGCCTGCAGGCACTCGTAGGAGTGCGCCTGAAAGGTCTTGAGGTAGGTCGCCACCGCGTGCAGCCGCAGGCCGAAGGGCGTGCCCCGCGCCGCCTCCGGCACCGGCGCGGCGACGCGAACCCCGCAGGACGGGCAGCGCACTGCCAGCCGCCGATGCCGCGTCACCACCAGCGCTACGGCGGGCAACTCGATCCGCTCGGCGATGCTGACGCCTTCGGCGGGCAGGTCGCCGTGCAATGGACCGCCGCAGCACGAGCTGCGGTGAGGGCGATGGTCGACGACCGTGTCGGGATCGCCGCTGATCGCCCGGCTATGGCCCTCGTGGCCCGGCTTGGCCCCGCCGGGCTTGGCCTGCGCCCGCCGCTCCTTGCGGTCGGTGGAGACGGCGGCTTCGCGCAGGGCTACGTCGAGCCGTTCGCGGGCGGGGCGGCGATCAGCATCCGGCGCGAAGGGTTCACCGAGACCGGCGGCGTCTCGGCACTGACGGTGTACGGGCGGGACTAAGACGTGCAGCCGGCCACAGTTGGCCTGCAGGGGCAGGCGGTGCTGTCTGCGCTGTTCGGGACCGATCTGCCGGTGGTGGCGCGGGGCCTGATCGGCTACCGACGTGCGCTCGGGGACGTTGTCCCGCAGGCGCTGCTGGCATTCGGCGGGGGCGGCCAGGCGTTCCTCACCGCGGTGGTGCCGATCGAGCGGGACGCGGTGGTAGCCTCGGCCGGGCTGGACGTGCAGGTGGCGGCCAACGAGACGCTGGGGCTGAACTACACCGGTCAGGTCGGCGAGCGGGCCCACGACCACGCGGTCAAGGGCAACTTCTCATATCGGTGGTGAGATGACAGACCGGGTTGCTGCGTCCGCCCGGGCTCCGTAGCGTCGCCGTTATGCGAATGCCCGGATGCACAGCAGCCCATGTCCGCTTCTCGCCTTTCTAATTTCGGCTCCCTATCCTTCTCGGATGATCGCCCCGCGGCAAGGAAAGTCAGCTTCGGGGTGCCAGTCGGGACAGGCCTGAGTGGCCGAGATGGGCGCTTTGCAGCTGGGCTGGTTTGGAAGCCCCTCGACACCGTAGCCGAGGGGCCAAACGCTCAAATCTCAGTACCCTCGGCCAGGGTCAGAGCATCCTCGACGTCCACACCAAGGTACCTGACCGTGCTCTCGATCTTCGTATGGCCGAGCAGAATCTGGACGGCACGCAGGTTGCCGGTCCGCTTGTAAATCAATGACGCCTTCGTGCGACGCAGGGAATGGGTCCCGTAGTCCTCGCTTCGCAGCCCGATGCCTGCAACCCACTCGTCGACCAGGCGTGCATACTGCCGGGTGCTGATGTGCGTGACGCCGTCGAGCCTGCTCGGGAAGGCATAGTCGTCAAGCGTTCCACCCCGGGCCTCCAGCCATGCCAGGATGCTGGTGCGGGCAGGTTCCAGCAGTTCGAACTGTACCGGCCGACCGGTCTTGCGCTGAACGACGATGGCCCGGCTACGGACGCGACCACCGCTGACGAGATCGCCGATCTTGAGCTTGACGATGTCGCAGCCGCGCAGCTTGCTGTCGATGGCGAGGTCGAACATCGCACGGTCGCGCACGCGCCGTTCGCGGTCGAGCCAGAACCGGATGGCCCAAACCTGCTGAGGTTTGAGGGCGCGCTTGGCGCCGAGCTTGCGACCGGCGTTCCAGGCCGGCCGCCCTTTCGTGACCGGATCGTATGCGGAGTGTCCCATCGTTTATCTCCTCGCCGGCCAATGCCGGCGAGGCGAGAAGACACCCAAGTCAATACCTATGAGGTGAGGCCAGCCTAAGCAGACGGGCTGGTTGCGACCCAACGCAGTCGTTCACGCGCGACCGTGCTGTTCCCGAAAGCAGACGTAATTTGGGCCGTTGCTATGACGGTGATGCGCCCATCCCGATCATTCACATGGCTTTGACAACGTCCCGTAAGCAACTGCTACCAGCTGCGATCAGCCGTTTGTAGGAGGATACACTACCGAACGATATTCTGTGGTCGGGCTTGCGATCACCTGTGCGCCCGTCTCCAAAATGGTCATCCATGCCGCGCCGACGACGAGGTTCGCGATTGCGTTCGACCATCGGGTACGCGCGCCGACAGTAACCTTGCCCCTAAGGGGCCGGGTGCGGTCGATATCGAACAGGTCGGCGTTCTCCTTGACTCATGACCTTCGACGAGCCCGCGTTCTTTAGATCGTACCCGACTAGTAAGCCGGGGTGGCGGGAGAACGACATCGACCCGACGGAATTAGCCATCCGAGACATTCCTCACTTGGGTGCCTCAAGATCTCGATCAGGGAGGGATCATGAACGCTGAACCCGCGTCGGACCTGCTGCGTCGAACCGGTCCGCCCGAGCCCGTCCCCCACGTCGATCCACCCCGGGCGTCCGACCCGCGCTTCACTGAGGTAGTGCCCCACCATGCCCGCCTCGTCTCGCTCTACGACCAAGCGATCTTTGGCGAGGGTCCGACCTGGTGGCCCGCACGGGACATCCTGGTCTGGTCGGACGTCGAGGGGCGCCGAGTGCTCGGCTGGCACGCCGACGGCTGCGTGCGGGTCGTCATCGATGCCACGCCGTTCACCAACGGCAACACGGTCGACCGGGACGGCAACCTGATCCATTGCGAGCATGGCAACCGCCGCCTGTCACGCACGTCCCCGGACGGGCGCTACGAAGCCCTGGTCGAGACCTACGAGGGACGTCGCTTCAACGCCCCGAACGACGTGGTCTGCGCCGCCGACGGCGCCCTGTGGTTCACCGATCCGTCCTACGGCCTCCGCCTGCCCAGGCAGGGGACGCTGGCGGAGTCCGACCTCGGCCACCACAGCGTCTACCGCGTCGATCCGACCACCGGTGCGGCGCGGCGCATGGCGGACCTCGGCCAACCGAACGGGCTAGCCTTCGCGCCGGACGGGCGCACCCTGTACGTCAGCGACACCTCTCGAACCGAGGGCGGCGACGGGCACACGATCTACGCCTATCCGGTGCTGGACGACCTGACCCTGGGCGAACGACGGGTGTTCGCCGAGCTCGAGCCTGGCGTGCCGGACGGCTTTCGCGTCGACCGCCGCGGCTGGATCTGGACGAGTTCCGAGGCAGGGGTCCAGGTCTTCTCCGCCGAGGGGCACCGCCTCGGCCTGATCCCGACGCCGCAGGCGTGCTCCAACCTCTGCTTCTCTCCCGGCGAGCGACGGTTGTTCGTCACCTCGAAACAGCATCTCTACGCCCTCGACCTGGCCGATCCTGCCGACTGAGGCGACATCACGGTATCGTTAGACCGCGCTGGACGACGGCAGGAACCGGGCACCGGATGTCGTGTTGGCCCCGAGCGAAGGACGGCGCCCAATGGAACACGTCGGCTCGATCCCGCCTCCTCCGACGTACGTTCGCACGACGGGCGTCATCGCTACCCTTCCCCGAGGATTTCACATGGCCGAAGCCGTCGCCGACTTCTTCTGGAAACGCCTGGCCGAGTGGGGGGTGAAGAAGATCTTCGGCTATCCCGGCGACGGCATCAACGGCCTGCTTGGGGCTCTGCAGCGCAACGACCTGCCGTTCGAGTTCATCCAGGTCCGGCACGAGGAGATGGCCGCGTTCATGGCCGCGGCCTACGCCAAGTTCACCGGCGAGGTCGGCGTGTGCCTCGCCACCTCCGGCCCCGGCGCGACGCACCTGCTCACCGGCATGTACGACGCCCATCTCGACCACGTGCCGGTGTTGGCCATCGCCGGCCAGCAGGCGCGCAACGTCAACGGCGCGCACTATCAACAGGAGTTCGACCTCACGAGCGTCTACAAGGACGTGGCGGCCTACGTGCAGCAGGCCTCCTCGCCCGCGCAGGTCCGCCACATCGTTGATCGCGCCATGCGCATCGCCAAGGCCGAGCGGAAGGTCTCCGCGATCATCCTGCCCAACGACCTGCAGGACGTCCCCTACGAGGCGCCGGTGCGCAAGCACGGCAACACGTTCTCCGGCGTCGGCTACACGGCCCCGAAGGTCGTGCCATTCGATGCCGACCTGCGCCGCGCCGCCGACGTGCTGAACGCAGGCAAGAAGGTCGCGATCCTGGTCGGCGCCGGTGCGCTGCATGCCACCGACGAGGTCATCGCTGTCGCCAACAAGCTCCAGGCCGGCGTCGCCAAGGCGCTGCTCGGCAAGGCTGCGCTGCCCGACGACCTGCCCTTCGTCACCGGCACCATCGGCCTGCTCGGGTCCAAGCCGTCGTCGGACATGATGGAGGATTGCGATACCCTTTTCATGATCGGCTCTGGCTTCCCCTGGGCAGAGTTCTTGCCGAAGGAGGGGCAGGCCCGCGGGGTACAAATCGACATCTCCCCGGAGATGCTCTCACTCCGGTACCCGATGGAGGTGCCGCTGTGCGGCGAGTCCGCCGAGACCCTGCGGGCCCTGCTGCCGCTGCTGGAGCAGAAGAAGGAGGGCGGCTCCTGGCGCACCGGCATTGAGAAGGGGATGGTCTCCTGGTGGAAGGAGGCCGAGGACCGGGCGATGGCGAAGGCCAACCCGGTCAACCCGCAGCGCGTCACATGGGAACTGTCGCCCCGCATGCCCGAGCGGGCGATCATCACATCGGATTCCGGCTCCTGCGCCAACTGGTTCGCCCGCGACCTGAAGATGCGCCGTGGCCAGATGTGCTCGCTCTCAGGCGGCCTCGCGTCCATGGGTGCCGCGGTCCCCTACGCCATCGCCGCCAAGGTTGCCCATCCCGACCGTCCGGTGATCGCGCTGGTTGGCGACGGGGCCATGCAGATGAACAATATGGCCGAGTTGATCACGGTCTCGAAGTACATGCACCGCTGGTCGAACAAGACCTGGATCTGCTGCGTGTTCAACAACGAGGATCTGAACCAGGTCACCTGGGAACAGCGGGTGATGGAAGGCAACCCGAAGTTCGAGGCGAGCCAGACCATCCCGAACGTGCCCTACCACAAGTTCGCCGAGCTGATCGGCCTGAAGGGCATCTACGTCGATGACCCCGCCAAGGTCGGTCCGGCCTGGGACGAGGCGCTGGCGAGCCCGGTGCCGGTGGTGCTGGAGGTCAAGACCGACCCCGAGGTGCCGCCGCTGCCGCCGTTCTTCACGTTCCAGCAGGTGCAGAACTTCATGTCGATGCTCGGCAAGGGCGACCCGAAGGAGCGTCATCTCCTGGTCGACACCGCGCGTCAGGTGCTGAGTTCCGTCCTGCCCGGCAGCAAGTAGGACGGCTTCCGCGGCATGCGTGACGATCCGAAGATCGGGGCGGTGCGGGCACGGGCCTACACCGTACCCACCGACGCGCCCGAGGCGGACGGGACGCTCAGTTGGGACAGGACGACCCTCGTCGTCGTCCACGTCGAGGCCGGTGGTGAGACCGGCCTCGTATACAGCTACGCCGATGCTAGCGTCGCGCGCCTGATCGAGGCGACGCTGGCACCGCGTCTCACGGGTATCCCTGCGTTCGACGTCCCACGGGCGAACGCGGTGCTATGGGGCGCGGTGCGCAACCTCGGTCGCTCCGGGCTTGCGGCGACCGCGATCTCGGCACTCGACACCGCGCTCTGGGACCTCAAGGCTCGCCTCCTCGACACGCTGCTTGCAAGCCTGTTCGGTCGGGCACGGGACGCCGTCGAGATCTATGGCAGCGGCGGCTTCACGAGCTACGACGACCGGCAACTATACGATCAGCTCGCCGCTTTCGTCGAGCGGGACGGCTGCCGGGCGGCGAAGATGAAGGTCGGCAGCCGACCGGAGCGTGATCCGGCACGCATGGCGTCGGCGAAGTCGGCCATCGGCGACGCCCACCTGTTCATCGATGCCAACGGCGCCTTCACCCCGAAGCACGCCGTCGCGGTCGCGCGGGCGGCCGAGGAGTTCGGCGTGGCGTGGTTCGAGGAGCCAGTGACGAGCGACGATCCCGCCGGCATGGCCTCCGTCCGCGCGATGGCGCCCGCCGGCATGGAGATCGCGGCGGGTGAATACGTCTACACCCTGGACGACCTGCACGGCCTGCTCGCTGCCGGCGCGGTCGACGTCGCGCAGGCGGACGTGACCCGCTGCGGCGGATACAGCGGCTTCCTGAAGGTCGCGGCCCTCTGCGAGGCGGCGCATATCGACCTGTCCGGCCACTGCGCACCCGTCCTGCACCTGCCCGTGGCGGTTTCGGCGCCGCGGTTCCGGCACCTGGAATGGTTCCACGACCACGTCCGCATCGAGCGGATGCTGTTCGATGGGGCGCCAGTGCCCCGCGACGGCGCGATCACCCCCGATCCGACCAGGCCGGGCCATGGCCTCACCCTCAAGAAAAGGGATGCCGATGCCTATGCCGTCTGATCACGGCGCCCGCCCGCCGGAGCGCCATCACGCCCCGGGGATAAAGCGGCGCGTCGCCCCGGTGAGGGCCGAAGCGACCGTGCACCCGGTGGTCGTCCTCGTCGCCGCCGCGGCCGGGGCCGGTCTCCTGACATGGTTCGCGGCCGGACGTTCCAAGCGCCTCGGATCGGCCACGGCGGGTCGTCGCTTCAGCCCGCGTGGGCGCGCGGTGACCGCGAGCGCCGCCCAGCGCCTCAACCACGCCTCCACGATGCTGGCCGCCTCGGTGCTGTTCGATTCCGGCCTGGAGCATTACCGCGGCCAGTTCTTCAACCGGGCGATGTACACCCCCATCATCGTGTCCAGCGTCACCCTGGCGGCGTCCCTGCACGGGGCGGGCGACACCGACCCCGGCAGCTCCCGCGTCCGGCACGGGGTGCAGGCGCTCGCCGGCCTCACCGGACTGATCGGCTTCGGCTTCCACGCCTACAACGTCGGCAAGCGCGAGGGCGGCTACTCCTTCCAGAACCTGTTCTATTCCGCCCCCATCGGCGCGCCGATGGCGTTGACGCTGGCCGGCATCCTCGGCGTCGTCGCCGAGCGCGTCCGCGATGCCGATCCCGGCGAGCCCCGGCTCGCCGGCTTGCCGGCCGGGCGGGCGTTGGCGGTCGCCACCGCCGGCATGCTGGCGGGCACGACCCTGGAGGCGGGGCTGCTGCACTTCCGCGGCGCCTTCCAGAACCCGGCGATGTTCGTCCCCGTCACCCTCCCGCCACTCGCCGCCGCGCTGCTCGTGCGCGCCGCGGCCAAGCCGGAAGGGGCGAGCCAGGTGGGCGCCAAGTGGGGAATGTGGGCGGTGTCCGCCATGGGCATCGGCGGGGTCGCGTTCCACGCCTACGGGGTCGCCCGGATGATGGGCGGCTGGGACAACTGGCGGCAGAACCTGATCGACGGGCCGCCGCTGCCGGCCCCACCCTCCTTCTCCGGTGTCGCGCTCGGCGGTCTTGCCGCCCTCGAACTCATCGAACGCGACCGCTTCCGCTTCTGACCCGAAAGAACATCATGCGTCCGAGACTGGACCTTTATCCGGGCTACGACGTGCTCGCGAAGCGCGACGGCCCGTCCTGGAATGCCAAGACCCGCGAGGTCCTGGAAGAACGGCTGGCGATCGGCCCCGAGACGCGTCGCTTCTTCGACGAGGCCGAATGGTCGACGATAACGGCGCTGGCTGAGCGGATCGTGCCGCAACCCGCCGACCGGGGGGATCCGGTGCCAGTGGCCGCCCTCGTCGACCACAAACTCGCGACCGATACCCGCGACGGCTACCGCAACGCCGCGATGCCGGAGGAGCGCGAGGCGTGGCGCCGAGGGTTGCAGGCCCTCGACGCGGAGGCGCGGGCACGGTTCGGCGCCCGCTTCCACGAACTCGGTGCCTGGGCGCAGGATGAACTGCTTAAGCTCGCCGAGAACGGCGAACTCACCGACGCCGCCTGGGCGGACATGCCCTCCAAGCTGTTCTTCCACCAGCGCATCCTGGCCGACGTCGTGAAGGCCTACTACGCCCACCCGACCGCCTGGAACGAGATCGGCTGGGGCGGCCCGGCGAGCCCGCGGGGCTACGTCCGCATGGACTTCGACCGCCGCGACCCCTGGGAGGCCGCCGAGGCCAAGCCCGGCCGCGAGGACGAGGCCTACGAAGAGAACCTTCGGGTCGGCCGATAAGGATACCTAAGTCGATGCGCATCCCCGGCCTCGGCAACGCCGCCGACAACCCCAGGTACGTCACGCCCAGCGACGACCCGGAGCACCATCCCCGCGCCCGCGATGGCCGGGCGCCGAACGTCATGCGGATCGGCGAGTGGGTGCCGATGCGCCAGCACCGTGACGAGGAGGAGGTCGATTTCGCCATCGTCGGCACCGGGGCGGGCGGCGGTACCCTGGCCTGCCGGCTCGCCGAAGGCGGCCTGTCGGTGGTGGCCTTCGATGCCGGCCCGTATTTCCGTCCGCTGGAGGACTTCGCCTCCGATGAGAGCCATCAGTCCAAATTGTACTGGACCGACGAGCGCATCGTCGACGGCGAGAACCCGCTGCAGATGGGCTCGAACAATTCCGGCAAGGCCGTGGGTGGCTCGACCGTGCACTACGCCATGGTGGCCCTGCGCTTCCGGCCGGAATGGTTCAAGGCGCGCACCCTGATGGGCTACGGCGCCGACTGGCCGATCGATTGGCGGGAGATGTGGCGCTACTACGATCAGGTCGAGGACGACCTGAAGATCTCCGGCCCGGTCAACTATCCTTGGGGGCCGCACCGGCGCCGGTATCACCGGCGCGCGCACGAGATCAACGCGGCCGCCAAGGTGCTGGCACGGGGCGCCGAAGCGATGGGCGTCAGTTGGACGCCGACGCCGCTCGCCACGGTCTCGGCCCCGCACGGCGATGCGCCGCCATGCGTCTACCGCGGCTTCTGCACCCTGGGCTGCTCCACCAACGCCAAGCAGAGCGTGCTCGTGAGCTACCTGCCCCGTGCCCTGAAGGCCGGCGCCGAGATCCGCGACCTCGCAATGGTCGGGCGCATCGAGACGAGGAACGGCCGGGCGACGGGCGTCCACTACTTCCGCGAGGGGCGTTGGCGCTTCCAGCGGGCGAAGAATGTCGTGGTGGCGGGATACGCCATCGAGACGCCGCGCCTGCTCCTGAACTCAGCGAACCAGGAGTTCCCGGACGGGCTCGCCAACTCCACGGGCCTCGTCGGCAAGAACCTGATGGTCCAGGGCAACCAAGCGGTCTGGGGCGTCTTCGACGAGGAGATCCGCAGCTACAAGGGACCGCCCTCGCTCGCCATCAGCGAGCACTGGAACTACGACGACAAGGGCTATGGCCCCTTCGCCAAGGACTTCTTCGGCGGCTATTCCTACATGAGCCAAGGGCCCCTGCCACAGCTCTGGGCCAACACCCAGGCCTCCGCGCACGGCCTGTGGGGTGAGGCGCTGATGTCCGAGATGCAGCGCTACAACCACGTCGCTGGGCTCAAGGTCGTCTCCGAGTACATGCCCCAGGAGCGCAACCGGGTGACGCTCTCGGACGTGAAGGACCAGTACGGGCTGCCGGTGGCTCGCGTCACCTATTCGTGGTGCGACAACGACAGGGCGCTTAACCGGCACGCCCTCAGGTTCATGCGCGAGGCCCTGTCGGCCGCGGGTGGCCGCGAGGTCTGGGACCAGGCCGACGACACATGCCATCTCAACGGCACGGCTCGCATGGGCGCCGACCCACGCACCTCCGTGGTCGACGCCGATTGTCGGTCCTGGGACATCCCGAACCTGTACGTCTGCGACGGCTCGGTCTTCCCGACGGTCGGCGGCGTGAATCCATCGCTTACGATCCAAGCGGTCGCGTTGCGCACCGCTGACCGGGTACTCGCGGAAAGGCGGCGACCGTCAGCGTGAGCCCCTGGTACGACCCGTGAAATTCGAGGCGGTGTCATTCACCGAACCGGGATGGCTTGCCGTCTCGCGAGGGTGAGCACGCATCCATCCCGAACGGTCGACGTCGTCGGCATCCGCACCGCCTGCACCCGGGACATGCCACGGCCGCCCGCGTCCCTCGACTGGAACCCAGGGAGGAGACGGGGATTGGCGCTGACCCGGGACGGACGCGTTCGAAGCGCAGCGCGCCCGATCGAGCCAAGCTTCCCCCCCGCTACAGGATAACTCCATGACCGACGCCTCCGATCAGCGCCTCGCGATGCAGGACCCGCGCACGCAGTACCCGCAGCCGCCGTTCAAGCGCCAACCCCAGGAAGCGCCGGGCCTCGCCGGAGCGATGGACCCGAAGCCGGACCACGGTGAGACCAGCTACAAGGGGCACGGACGCCTCACCGGACGGAAGGCGTTGGTGACCGGCGCCGATTCCGGCATCGGCCGAGCCGCCGCCATCGCTTTCGCCCGCGAGGGTGCCGACGTGGCGCTCAGCTTCGTCGAGGACGAGATGCCCGACGCCTGGGAGGTCGCCAAGCTGATCGAGGCGGAAGGGCGCAAGGCCGTCCTGCTGCCGGGCGACATCACCGACGAGGCGTTCTGCGACATGCTCGTGAAAAAGGTCGTCGCCGATCTGGGCGGGCTGGACATCCTGGTCAACAACGCCGGCAAGCAGACCAACCAGAAGGACATCGGCGATATCACGGACGAGCAATTCGACCGGACGCTGAAGACCAACCTCTACGCGATGTTCTGGATCACCAAGGCCGCGCTGCCGCACATGCCAGCGGGCGCGTCGATCATCAACACGGCCTCGGTCGTGGCCTACAACCCGCCGCAGATCCTCGTCGACTACGCCACAACGAAGGCCGGCATCGTCGCCTTCTCGAAGGCGTTGGCCAAGCAACAGGTCGCCAAGGGCATCCGGGTGAACGCCGTTGCGCCGGGGCCCTTCTGGACGGCCCTGCAACCGTCCGGCGGCCAGCCGCAGGAGGCGGTCGAGAAGTTCGGGTCCGAGGTGCCGCTGGGCCGTCCAGGCCAGCCGGTGGAGCTCGCGCCGATCTATGTGTTCCTGGCGAGCCAGGAGGCGAGCTACGTCACCGGCGAGGTCTACGGCGCGACGGGCGGCAACGGCACCGCGTAGGCTTCAACCATCCGGCCGGGTCTCGGTATCGGGGCGCGGCCGGCGTCGGCCATCGACCCGAGGCGCTCAGGCGGCGAACCTCTGGATGGCCGCTACGATCCTGCGTCCGTCGAACGGCTTGCCCAGCACTACGCCGCGAGCGGGAATCTGCGCGGCGTCCCAGGGTTGGGACGACACCATCAGGAGCTCGATGGGCGGCCAGCGGTCGCGGATGGCGAGCGCGAGCTTCATCCCGGCCGTGGAGCCGCGCATGTCGAGGTCCGTGAACACCGTGCGGATGTCCGAGCGGGTCTCCAGCAGCCGGATTGCCTCGGCCACGCTGGTTGCCTCGACCGCATCGCAGCCCGCGTCCTCGACGTAGCCGACCAGCGATAGCATCAGGATCGGGTCGTCCTCGACGACGAGCACCAAGGTTTGGCCGGTAGGGTTGTCCTCGGTCATCGGCAACTCAATGCACCTGGATCTGGATGTCGGCCAGGGGCGCGCGGAACTTCGCGCGCAGGCCTTCGGAGCCGAAGCGGAGTTCGGCCTCGCGGGTTCCGACGAGGCCCATGCGGATCAGCTTGGTGCCGAACCCGCCGCGCCCCGAAGGTGCGGTCGCGGCGGGGCCACCCAACTCCGACCAATCGAGCACCAGTGCCGGCGCCTGGCCGACCTCGGTGCGCCACGCAATCCGGACCGTCCCGGCGCCGACCGAGAGCGCGCCGTACTTCAGGGCGTTGGTCGCCAACTCGTGCAGCAGCAGGGACAGGGACAGCGCCGCCTCGGGGCTGATGTCCATGTCGGCCCCGTCGAAGGCGAAGCGGTCGAGGTCGGCCTGCAGCATGAGGACCCCTTCCATGACCGCACGCAGGCGGGCGGCCTCCCAACTCTTCCGCAGCAGCACGTCGTGGGCTCGCGACAGGGCCAGCAGCCGACGCTCGAACGCGTCGACCTTGTCGCGCTCGCTCACCCCGCGCAGGGTCTGCTGGGCGATGGATTGGACCACCGCGAGCGTGTTCTTGAGCCGGTGGGCCAGCTCCTTGTTGAGCACGCCCTGGAGATCCTCGGCGCGCACACGGGCCACCCCGACCTCCAACCGGTCGGCGACGTTGCGCAGGAACGCCAACTCGTCGGACGTCCAGGTCCGCGCCTGCGCGTCGTGGGCGATGAACACCGCGACGGTGCGCCCGCGCTCGCGCACGGGCATGTTGACGAGGGCGCGGACGTCGATGGCCAGCAACGGGCTCGGATCGGCGCGGGTGCGCGGGTCGGTGGTCACGTCCTCGATCACGAGCGCCACGTCGTCGAGCAGGCTGCCCCTCAGGTCCCCGTAATCGGCGAAGCGATGCAGCCCCGCGAGGCTCACCATGCCCGGCATGGTCCAGTCCAGCTCGATCTCGACGGTTTCCATCTCCGCGTCGATGCGCCCGAACCCGGCTCGGGTCGCCCCGAGGGTCCGACCGACGATCTCGGCGGCGGCGGAGGTCATCTCCGGTACGGTCGCGAGGTCGCGCAGGCGATCGCCGAGCGCGAGGAGCGCGGTCCGGCGGGCCTCGGCCTCGATGCGGGCCGTCACCTCCAGGAAGATCACCCCGAAGCGCCGGTCGTCGAGCTTGAACGCCCGGCCCTCGTACCAGCGGCGGATCGTGCCGACCTGGCGGGTGAACGCCGCCGGCCGGCCGGTCTCGACCACGTCGGCGAACTCGCGGACCCACTCCTCCTCGACGTCCGGGATGACCTCGCGGAGCGTCCGGCCCACGACCGTCGCCGGATCGACTCCGACCAGCCCGCCCCAGGCGGGGTTGACCTCGACGTAGCGCCAGTCGACGACCCGGCCGCCCGCGTCGCGGACCACATCTCCGACGAGGAAGCCCTCGCTCAGGCGATCGAACAGGCCGCGCCAGTACAGGTCGGTGGCGTGAACCGCCTCGCGGCCCCGCGCCTCGTCCACGGCGGTCAGGCCGGCGGTGGCGACGCCGGCGAACAGCACGGCCTGCTCCAGGTCGCGCGCGGTGAAGGCGTCCGGCTTGGCCGACTGCAGCTTCAGGACGCCGAGCACCGTGCCGCCGCGCGCGAGCGGCGCCAGCACCGCCGAGCGCAGGCCGAGCCGCTCCACGAGGTCGCGCTTGACGTACGGGTCGCTCGTCGCGTCGGCCATCAGGAACGGGGCGTTCGTCCGGGCGACCCGGCCGGCGCTGCTGCCTTCGAGGGGCACGCGCAGCCCGCGCTGTCCCAGCAGGCTACCGCGCACCACGCGGTATTCGAGGGCGTCGCCGTCGATGAGCTCCAGGACGCCGCCCTCCGCGGCCGGCACCGCCCGCATCGCGCCGTCGAGCAGGGCATCGAGGATGGTGTCGAGGTCGCCGTCGATAGCGGCGATGGACGCCTGGGTGTCGCGCAGCGCATCGCGCGCCCGGAACGCGGCGTCGCGTTCGCGGATGTGGGTCTCGCGGCCCCGGATCGCCCGGCGCAGCTCCAACTGGGCCATGACCTGGCGGGCGAGGCGGCGCAGGTCGTCGGCCTGGTCGTCGGTCAGCCCTTCCGGCCGTGGCACCCTGTCGATCACGCACAGGCTGCCGAGGACCTGCCCTTTCGGTGTGCGCAGGGGGGCGCCGGCGTAGAACCGGATGAACGGCTCGCCGGTCACCAGCGGGTTGTCGCGGGTGCGCGGGTCGGCGGTCAAGTCAGGGATCTGCAGGATGTCCGGCTCGGCGAGCACGAACCGGCAGACGGAGCCGTCGAGGTCGGTCTCGCAGGGCGAGAAGCCGACCCGCGCCTTGAACCACTGGCGGTCGTGGTCGACGAGGCTGACCAGCGCCACGGGAACGGCGCACGCCCTGGCTGCGAGATGCACGAGGTCGTCGAAGCCCTCCTCCGGCACGGTATCGAGGATGCCGTAGCCCCGCAGGGCCTCAAGCCGCAGCGGGTCGTCGGTCGGGGACGGCTCCGGGCGTGTCATGGGCGAAGAATTCTACGAGGGATGCGAAGGGTTTCGTACCGTGGCATGGCCCGTTCCATCACGGAAGTCCGTGCCCCCCGAGGATCATGGCTCGGCCAGGATGGAGATCGGCAGCCTGACCGTGTAGGTCGTGCCGGTCCTGCCGGAGGCCGTGGCGAGGGTACCGCCGACCTGGCGGACGAAGGCCTCGACGAAGCGCGAGCCCTTGCCCGACGCGGGATTGCTGCCGGAGGTCGCCGCTAGGCCGACGCCGTCGTCCGCCACGGTCAGGACGACGTCGCCGTCGCGGCGGGCGAAACCGAGCAGGATGCGGCCGCGGCCGTTCGGGAAGGCGTACTTCACCGCGTTCGTGGCGAGCTCGTTGACGATCAATCCGATGGTCACCGCGTGGTCGGACACGATGAAGAGCGGCTCCGCCTCGACCGCGACGGCGACGCCGGTGTCGGTCCCGAGCAGGCTTGAGCGCAGGCTCCCCGCGATGCCTTCTAGGTAGGGGCCGACAGGCACCGGCCCGAGCGAGGCCGAGCGCGAGATCACGTCGTAGAGCCCCGCTACCGCGCCGATCCTCGCCTGCATCGCCTTGTAGCCCGCGATGCACGGCTCGGCCGCCCGGCGGATCTCGTAGGACACGAACGAGGTGATGATCTGCAAGGAGTTCTTGATGCGGTGGGCGAGCTCGGCGGCGAGCAGGTCGCGGTGCCGTTCCAGCAGGCGGGCCTCGGTCACGTCCTCGAACACCAGCAGCAGCCGGGTGACGTGGTTGCCCGGACGGAAGACCTTGCGGGCGTTCAGCCTGAAGATGCGCCGGCCCAGCCCCGGGAACTCGTCCTCGACCTCGAAGCCGTCCAGGGCCGTGTCGTCCGGCACCACCCGGGCGAGCAGCTCCTGCAACCGCCCGACCCTCCACTTGCCCTGCGCGAGGTCGTAGAGCGAGCGCCCGACGAGGTCGCCGCCTTCGTCGCCGAACAGGCGCACGAAGGAGCAGCTCGCCTGCGCGACGGTCATGTCGCCTTCCAGCACGACCATCGGGTCGCGCACGGTGTCGACGATGCTGGTGGCGAGACGGTCCTGGCGCTCGGCGTCGCCGCGGGCCTCGTGCTCGGCGGTGACGTCGTCGATGGCGAGCAGCAGGAACGGGATGCCGTTGCCGGGCCGGAAGACCTTGCGGGCGTTCAGGCGCATGCACTTCACCCCGATGCCGGGGAAGTCGTGCCCGACCTCGTAGCCCTCGACCGTCCCGTCCCGCGGCACGACCTCCACGAGGAGCCGGCGCAGGTCGGGGATATCCCACTGGCCGGTGCCGAGCTCGAACAGGGGGCGCCCGACGGTCGCCTCCGGCTCGGCCTGGAAAGTTCGGTAGAAGGCGCGGTTGGCCGAGTGGACGGTGAGGTCCATGTCGAGCACCAGCAGGCTCGACGGCACCGTGTCGACGATGTCCTGCGCGCTGAAGGTGTCCACGAGCCCGCTCCGACGGTTTCCCCGGTCGGCCCGGGCGGGACGTCCGGATGCGGGATACCCACACCTCAGGTCGTCTCTCTTCCAGGGGCCTTCTCCTGATCCGCGCCTATCACGCCGTGTATGCCTTGTCATTCACGCATGAAACTTCCAGACAGGAGGCGTTCGAACGGGGTGGGTAGTCCGGAAATGACGTGCCCGAAACGACCGGATCTCAGGCTCGACGACCAGATTTGTTTCGCGCTGTACGTCGCGACGAGCGCGGTGACCCGGGCCTACCGCCCGCTCCTGGGCGAGCTCGGCCTGACCTACCCGCAATACCTCGTGATGCTGGCGCTCTGGCAGGACGGCGCGATGACGGTGTCGGGACTCGCCGCGCGGCTCCGCCTCGGACCCAGCGCGATCACGCCGCTCGTCGACAGGCTGGAGGCCGCAGGCTTCGTCGCCCGCGCCAGGACCTCGGACCAGCGGGTGGTGCTGGTCGCCCTGACCGATGCCGGGCGTCGACTGGAGGAGGAAGCCTCGAAGGCGCAGCAGGACGTCGTATGCCGGGTGGGTCTGTCGGACGGCTCACTGTCGGCTCTGCGGCAAGAACTGATGAACCTTGCGGACCGCGTCACCGCCTCTGTCGCGGTGCAGGGCGTTTCCCCGGGTCGGCCGCGGCAGGACAGATGAGGACGGCGCTCGATCCCGTTCCGTCCGCGTGTGCCGGACAGGCGATGCGTGCCCATCCTTCTCGCCCGGAACCATTCGCGATGGAACGACCGGGATCGAGCCGTCGTGGCAAGGATAGTCCGGTCGGAACGCCTTGCGGACCGAGCCGCGTCGTCGAGCGTTGATGCCTCGCAGCGCGAAACCGCTCTGCACCTCTTGGAACCCGAGGCCGAACGTCCGCATGTCCGCCCCCCCTCTCGTCACCGACGCATGGAGCCCAGGCCGGAGCTCCCCTTCCGAGGCCCGAACCGAGTCCTGCGGGGCGTAAGGTGGTGAACTGCGCAACGGCGTTCCTCGCCGGGGGCGGCGAGGCGGCGCGCCTGATCCGCGAGCGCGATTGGTCGGGCCATCCCCTCGGTCCGCCTGAGACGTGGTCGCCCGCGTTCAAGACCGCGCTCGGGCTGGTGCTGAACTCGCCCGAGAGCATGATCCTGGCCTGGGGGCCGGACCTGCATTTCTTCTTTAACGATACCTATTCCAGGCTGCTCGGGCCCCGGTTGGCCTGGGCCACGGGCGAGCGCTTCGACGGGGTCTGGGCTGACGCCTGGGAACAGGCCAGGCCGATCATCGAGGACGCCTTCGCTGGCCGCAGCCGCCGTTTCGAGGACCTGCCCTGGAAGCTCGACACCGACCGCGGGGCAGCGGAGACGTGGTTCTCCTTCTCCTACTCGCGCGTGCTCGACGCCGACGGCGCGGTGGCGGGCCTATTCATCTTCACCAACGAGACCACCCAGCGTGTCCTGGCCGACGCCGCCCTCAAGGAGAGCCAGGAAAACCTGAGGCGGGCGCTCGACGAGGTGCGCTGCCTGAACGCGACCCTTGAGCAGCGGGTGGAGGAGCGGACGACCGAGCGTGACCTGATGTGGGACACCGCCCCGGATCTCATGCTGATCATCGACTTCGAGGGCGTGTTCCAGAGGGTCAACCCGGCCTGGACCCATCTGCTCGGCTACGAGCCGCACGAACTGGTCGGGCACCACGTCAACGAGTTCGTCCTGCCCGAGGACCATGCCGGGACGGTCGAGGCCTACACCGAGGCGGCCGAGGGAGGGATGCCCCGCATCGTGAACCGATACCGTCACAAGGACGGCTCGACGCGCTGGATCTCCTGGACCGCCGCCCCGGCCGGGAACCTGACCTACGCGACCGGGCGGGACATCACCGTGGCGCGGGAACGGCAGGCCGAGCTGGAACATGCGCAGGAGGCGCTTCGCCAATCCCAGAAGCTCGAAGCCGTCGGCCAACTCACCGGCGGCGTCGCGCATGATTTGAACAACCTGCTGACCATCATCCGCTCGTCGGTGGACTTCCTGCGCCGGCCCGACCTGCCGGAGGGGCGCAAGGACCGCTACCTCAACGCGGTCTCGGAGACCGTGGAGCGGGCTGCCAAGCTCACCGGCCAGCTGCTGGACTTCGCCCGCCGCCAAGCCCTCAAGCCGGAGGTGTTCGACGTCGGCCGGAAGGTGCGCGGGATCGCCGAGATGCTCGACACCGTCACCGGCGCGCGCGTCCACGTGGTGACGGAGGTGCCCCACGGTCCATGCTTCGTCCGGGCGGACCTGAGCCAGTTCGAGACCGCGCTGATCAACATGGCGGTCAACGCCCGCGACGCGATGGACGGGGAGGGAACGCTCACCCTGCGGCTGGGATGCGGGGCGGCCCTTCCCGCCATCCGCGGCCATGCCGGCTCGCGGAAGGCGTTCGCGGCGGTCTCCCTGACCGATACCGGCTCCGGCATCCCCCCGGACCGGATCGGGCGGATCTTCGAGCCGTTCTTCACCACCAAGGAGGTCGGGAAGGGCACGGGCCTCGGCCTGTCTCAGGTATTCGGCTTCGCCAAGCAGTCGGGCGGCGACGTCGACGTGGCCAGCGTGGTCGGGGAAGGCACCACCTTCACCCTCTACCTACCCGAGGTCGAGCCCGAGGAAGGACTGGTCCGCGACCGCGTCCAAGACGGCGACCTCGCGCCCCTGGGAACCGGCCAGCGCATCCTGGTGGTCGAGGACAACGTCGGCGTCGGCCAATTCGCGACCCAGATCCTGGAGGACCTTGGCTACCGGCCGACCTGGGCGGCCAACGCCGAGGAGGCACTGGACCGGCTCGGCGCCGACGGCGACGGCTTCGACATGGTATTCTCCGACGTGGTGATGCCGGGCATGGGTGGCGTGGACCTCGCCAAGGCATTGCAGCGGCGGCTGCCGCACCTGCCAGTGGTCCTGGCGTCCGGCTACAGCCACGTGCTGGCGCAGGAGGGCACGCACGGGTTCGATCTGCTGCACAAGCCCTATTCCGCCGAGCAGCTCGGCCGCATCCTGCATCGGTTCCTCGGCCCACGGTAGGAACCGTCGAACCTTCCCGGTCCGATGCCCGGGCAAGCGGTCACGAACTCCGCCGACACGCCTTCCCGACACGGGTGACGTGGAGACTGCGCGGACCGCCAAACGAGGCGGACGCCCGGCCGGAAACGGTATCGGGCCGACGCTTGTGCCGCCACTGCGGAGAGATATTGTCTCAAAGCATTCGCCCAAGCAGAGGCCCATCGATGATCTTCGTCACGGACGCGGTCGGTGCCTGCGTCTACACCAGCTCGGAGTGGACGACGCTCACCGGACAGGAGGTCGCCGACGCTCTCGGCCTTGGATGGCTGGATCGCGTCTACTCCGACGACAGGGCCATCGTCGCGGAAACGATGGCTGCCGCGGTCCGTCGCGGGGAGGAGTTCAGCGTCAGGTATCGGCTGCTCAAGCCGGACCGCACCCTTCGCTGGGTCGGGGCGGGCGGCGTCCCCGCGTTCGGCATGCTGGGCCATAACTTCATCGGTTACTTCGGCACGGTGACCGAACTGGCCGCGGGCGCGACGGACACGATCACGGCCTACGGCAAGATCGAGCGGTTCGTGCCGCCGGCGCCCCATCCGAACACGATGCTGAATTGCCGGCTTGACCAGGTCGCGGATCACCTGCTCCCGGCGCATTCGCTCATCGAGTCCGACGGAGGCAAGGAGGCGCTGCCGGACCTCCGCAGCGCCCTGTTCAAGATCGGCCGGGCGCTCGCCGCCAGGATCGAGGTCAAGGAGCGGCTTAACTGAGCGACGCCGTCACGGGCGGGATCGCTTCTCCTGTTCGACCTTCGGCGATGCTGCTGCCCGAGCGTGGCAAGGCCAGTCTGCACACCGAACCCTGCGCCACCGTGGATGCCCTGGGGCCGGTCAGCCTTGGCCCTCGATGATGCCGCGGATACGGGTGGCCAGCGCCTCCAGGGCGAACGGCTTGGTCATCACGTTCATGCCGTGCGCCAGGTGCCCGTGGTTGAGCACGGCGTTCTCTGCGTAGCCGGTGATGAAGAGGACCTTGAGGTCCGGGCGGTGCTGGCGCGCGGCGTCAGCCATCTGGCGACCGTTCAGGCCCCCGGGCAGGCCGACGTCGGTGACGAGCAGGTCGATGCGCACGTCCGACTGCAGCACCTTCAGGCCCGAGGCGCCGTCGCCGGCCTCGATGGCGGCGTAGCCGAGGTCCTCCAGCACCTCCGTGACCAGCATGCGCACGGTCGGTTCGTCGTCGACCACCAGCACCGTCTCGCCGGCCTTGGCGCGGGCTGCCTCGGAGAGGTCGGCCACGGCGTCGGCATCCTCGGCCTCGCCGAGGTGGCGGGGAAGGTAGACACAGACCATCGTGCCCTGCCCGACCTCGGAGTAGATCCGGACCTGGCCGCCCGACTGCTTGGCGAACCCGTAGATCATCGACAGGCCGGTGCCCTCGCCGAGGGGCTTGGTCGTGAAGAACGGGTCGAACGCCTTGGCGACGACGTCCGGGGTCATGCCGGTCCCGGTGTCCGAGACGCAGAGCGCGACGTACTGGCCCGGGCTCAGGTCGCGCTCGCGGGCTCCGCGCTCGTCCAGCCAGCGGTTGCCGGTCTCGATGGTGATCCTGCCGCCGTCCGGCATGGCGTCGCGGGCGTTGATGCACAGGTTGAGCAGCGCGTTCTCCAACTGGCTCGGGTCTACCAGGGTCGGCCACACGCCGCCCATGCCGACGAACTCGACCGGGACCGCGGGGCCGACGGTGCGGCGCACGAGGTCGACCATTCCCTCGACCAAGCGGTTCACGTCGGTCGGCTTCGGATCGAGCGTCTGGCGTCGGGAGAAGGCGAGCAGGCGGTGGGTGAGGGCGGCGGCACGCTTGGCCGCGCCCTGCGCCGCGCCGATGTAGCGCTCCATGTCGGACATCCGCCCCTGGAGCATGCGTGTCTGCATCAGCTCCAGGGAGCCGACGATGCCCGCCAGCATGTTGTTGAAGTCATGCGCGAGCCCGCCGGTCAATTGCCCCACCGCCTCCATCTTCTGGGACTGACGCAGGGCTTCCTCGGTCTTCGCCAGGGCTTCCGCCGCCGCCTTCGCCTCGATGACGTCGCGGACGGCCGAATAGACCAGGCCGCCCCGTGGCACGGCGTTCCAGGACAGCCAGCGGTAGCTGCCGTCCCGATGCCGGTATCGGTTCTCGAAGGAGAGTTGGGCCTCGCCCCGGACCAGCCCCGCCGCGGCGGTCCGCGTCGACGCATGGTCGTCGGGGTGCACGAAATCGAGGAAGGGCTTTCCCCTCAACTCGTCCTCCGACCAGCCCAACGTCGTGCGCCAGGCCGGGTTGAGGCTCGTGAAGTGGCCGTCGAGGGTCGCGACGCAGAGGAGGTCGCTGGAGACCCGCCAGATCTCGTCGCGCTCGGCGGTGCGCGCGGCGACCTGGGCTTCGAGTTCCGACTTCTCGGAACGAAGCAGGGCCTCGGCCCGGTGCCTGTCGGTCACGTCCTGGACGAAGACGTGGAAGCCGTCGACCGCGCCACCGGCGTCGCGCCGGGGCAGGTAACGGATCTCGGCGACGCGCGGGCGCCCGTCCCGATGCGGCCAGTCGAGCTCGAACAGGACGGACTCGCCCCCGAGGGCTCGGTCGATGAAATCCTTCCGGGCCGCGTAACCGGCCGGACCCAGGAGCCTTCGGACGTCGCGTCCCACCACCTCGCCGGGCGGGACGAAGAACCAATCCACATAGGCCTCGTTGGCGAAGCGGTAGACGTGGCCGGCGTCGATGAACGCGATCAGCACCGGAAGCGCGTCGGCGATCAGGCGGAGCTCGCGCTCGTTGGTCTCGGCGAGCAGCTCGGCATTCCTGCGGGCGGTGATGTCGTTGAAGAACACGGCGACGCGGTGGTCCCCCGGTTCGCCGACCCGATGCGCGCGAACGTCGAACCAGCGCCCGAACACGGAGGCGTAGTTCTCGAAACGGGCCGGCTCACCGGTTCGGGCCACGCGGCCGTAGATGTCGAACCAGTGCCGTTCCAGGCCGGGCGCGAACGTGCTGACCCACCGGCCGGCGAGGTCCGCGCCGGTCTGCCGGGCGAAGGCAGGGTTGGCCTCCTCGATCAGGTAGTCGACCGCCCGCCCGTCCGCGTCGAACCGCAGCCTGAGGATGCAGAACCCGACCTCGATGGTCTCGAACAGGGTACGGTACCGGGTCTCGCTCCGACGTAGGGCCTCCTCGGCGAGGCGGCGGTCGTTGATGTCCTCGACCACGCCGTACCAGCGCACGATGCTCCCGGCCCCGTCGCGGCGGGCCTGCGCGCGGGCGCGCATCCAGCGGTACTCGCCGCTCCCCGCGATGTTGATGCGGTAGTCCACGTCGACCGGCTCGCCCGAGGAGAGGCTCGCGGAGAACACCGCGACGGTGTGCGGGACGTCGTCCGGATGGAGGGCCCTCATCCAGCCGGCGCCGTCGGGCTCGCCTGGCGCCTGGCCCGTCAGTTCGAGCCAGCGGTTCGAGTAGGAGGTGATGTTGCCGGCTGGGTCGCAGGTCCAAGGCACCTGCGGATTCAGCTCGACCGTGTGCCGGAAGTGGTCCTCGCTCTCGCCGAGCCGCGCCTCGCTCTCCCGCAGCGCCCTCCCGGCCTCGTGCTCGGCGGTGCGGTCGCGGGCGATCTTGGTGAAGCCGAAGTGCTTCCCGACCTCGTCGAGCAGCGGCATCATCTCGCCGGACGCCCAAAACCGGCTGCCGTCCTTGCGAAGGTGCCAGCGCTGGTCGGGGGCGCGGCCCTCGTCACGGGCCCGGCGCATCTCCGCCTCGATGCGACCGGCCGCGCGGTCCTCGGGCGTGAAGAACCGGTCGGCGGGTTGCCCGCGCATCTCCCCGGCGGTCCAGCCGAACACGCGTTCCGCCCCTGCGTTCCAGTCGGTGACGAGGCCGTCGCAGTCGGTGACGACGATGGCGAAATCCACCGCGCTGTCGAACACCGCCCGCTGCCGCCGCTCGTTCTCCGCCAGGCGCGACATCGTCTGCCGGTAGCCGGTGACGTCGACCTGGCTGCCGAAGTGGTAGAGGACGCGACCCTCCGGATCGAGGATCGGACTGATGAAGAGCTCGTTGAGGAAAGGCGTGCCGTCACGCCGGTAGTTGACAATATCGATGGCTAGGTCGCGCTTTGCCGCCAACGCGTCCCGGATAGCCTGGACGTGGGCGGGGTCGGTGTCCGGTCCCTGGAGGAAGCGGCAGTTGCGCCCGAGCAATTCGTCGGCGCCGTAGCCGGACAGGTCCTGGAAGGCCCGGTTGGCGAAGACGATGGGATCGTCCGGCCGGTTCGGATCGGTCAGGATCATCGGGGTACGGGTTTTCTCGACCGCGGCGAACAACTCGTCCCGGCCGCCCGGCGTCGTGAGGACCCGACGCCCGAAAGCTTCCGCTGCCCCCCCGGCCTGCACTTCCCTCAGGCGCAGGATCTCGGTCTCAAGCTCGTCGCGCGACAGCGATGTCAGATCCGAACCGACCAACGTCCGCCCTTCTCGATTGGCCGGGACCTCCCCGCAATCACAAGAATCCGGTGTCCAAGCTGCGAGGGGCGGACCAGTTCCGCTTCCCCGGCGGCACCCCGATCGGGAAAACCAATCGGCCCAGCGCCGGCCATTCAGCTTCCCGCGCTTGCGGAACGACTGACCTCAAGCTTGGTCCGGCGGGGTGTAAAGAAGGCGGTCGTGGAGCGGACGGTGTCCAAGCGTCGCGGTGCGCCGACCGTCCGCAAAACGCCGCCGCACCCTTCAGGCGTCGATGGCGCCGACCTGCTTGAGCAGGGACAGGTTGTCCATCAGGGCCCAATGCTCTGTCAGCCGCCCGTCCACGACGCGGAAGAAATCCATCACGGCGATATCGACCGCGTTGCCGGTGGCGGGCGTGCCTTGGAACGTCCCGGTATGACGGCCGGTGAACCGGAGACGCGCCAGCACCCGGTCGCCCTCGGCGATGACCTCGGCGACATGCATCTCGATGTCCGAGAACCCGCCGTGCAGCACCTCGCCGAGCCTGGCGACGCCCGCCGGGCCACGGACCTCGAAGTCGAGGCCAGGGTCATGGCGCACGAAGTCCGGGGCGATGAACCGCTCCCACCACACCGCGTCCCGGTCCCGGAACGCAACGAAGTAGGCGCGGACGAGGTTCTTGTTCGATTCCATTGACATCGCATCCACCCTCAGCGCCCCACGGGTTCGTGGATCGGGCAACCGTTGTAGCGCCGACGAAATTCGGCCGAATGCCTGTAGGGGGCGTTGCGGGCCCGGTTGATGTTGCCGAGCGGACGGTGGGCGGCGAGGCCGGTCCAAACCGCGAAGCGCATGCGCTCGTCCACGGCGTCGACGCGGGCCGCGTCCCAGCTGTCCTGCGGCCGGACGGTGATGGTGGCGACCCGTTGGAACGGCGCCTCATCCTCGTTCCACTCGACCGTCGGATCCTCGACCGGCTGACGCTCCAGGTCGCGGCACAGCTGCACCCGGAACTCCCAGACACCCTCGATGGCGGCCATCTCCGACCGCACCGTCTCACGGATCGCGTCGGGGCGACCCGAAGCGTCGATCTCGGTGCCGGTCAGCGCGGTCAGCGCCGGGGCGACGGGAGCCACCGAGAACTTGGCGACGTGATCGCCATACCGGAATGGCGTGACGCTGTAGTAGGTCTCGCCGAGCGGGTCGACGTTCGGCGCACCGCCGAGCGAGCCGAGCGTCGGGCTCTCGATGCCGATTGCGGTCAGCGCTTTGTTCACCCCGCGCAGCACGGTGGAGGCGGCGACCTTCACACCCTCGATCCGGTCAGTGGTCTTGGCGAGCAGCTTGAGGCTGCCGAGGAACTTCTCGGCGTTCGGCGCCTGGAACACCGGGCCGTTGACCATGACGAAGTCCTGGGTCGTCCCTTCTGCGTCCGGCAGGCGCTCGCCCGCGACGTCCAGGACTTTCAGCGCGAGGCCACGCGGCAGTGAGACGGCGTCCGGTAGGATGTCGCCCGCGTTCGTCGACATCCGCATATAGACCTTGTGCTCGCCCGGCGTCGCGAACAGCCCCTGGGCGAGTTCGGGCGGCAGGCCCGCGTCGATGCGAAGCGTGCCTTCCAGGATGCCGTGGGCCTTGGTGTGGACCGAGCGCACCGCGTGGCCGGAGTCCTTCGCGACCCTGTCCAGGATGGTGTCGAAGGTCTCGTTCAGACCCTCAATGGTCTTGCCTTCGTCGGCGGCGATCTTCTCGACGTCGGGGGAATAACGAACGGGCGCTGCCGGCATACACGATCTCCAAAACTCACTTGTGCACAACCGATTGAGCCCGGACCCGTTCCGGTCATCTCCCTGATCAACCTCTCTTCCTGGCCTCACGTGATCGGGAACTCATCGCGTCGACTTGGAGGTGGGCGGTCAGCGTTCCCGGCTAGGTTTGAAACTTTCCCTTCCATGCCTCCGTACAGCTTGGCGTGCGCCCGGCCTGGGCGCGGCGCGAGGCCCTGCCTCGACGTCCGATTTGTCGCGCCCAAACTCTGTCGGACTACTATTTTTATTTGATAAAACAGGAACTTGGTGGTCGCACCTTCTCTTCTCTCCATGTGCGAAAGGGGATCCCTTCCCCTACAGGAGACGTCGAATGAAGATCACTACCCTTGCCCTCGCCGCCACGGTCCTCGGCAGCCTCGCGCTCGGAGCCGGCGCCGCCTCCGCCGCGCCGATGGGCCCGAACGGTCTCCAGGCCGGCTCCTCCGCGGTTACCCAGGTCCGCATGGACCGCAGCGAGCGGATGATGATGAAGAAGCGCATGATGCGGAAGCAGATGATGAAGCGCCGCATGATGAAGAAGCGGATGATGATGAATCGCGGCATGTGATTTCACGGCGCCGTGCGCTTCCGGAGGCCCCGATCCAGGGACCTCCGCCCAAGCCGTCCTGAATGCGGGAAAGACCGTTTGGCTCGAACCTACCTCACCCGATCCGCTCCCGAGACCGGCGAGGTCGAGCGTCGCCGCTGGATGTTTCGCCACCCCCTCGTCATCCGTGTCACCCATTGGGTGAACGCGGTGTGCCTGCTGGTCCTGCTGATGAGCGGCCTGCAGATCTTCAACGCCCACCCGGCGCTGTACTGGGGCAAGGTCTCGACCTTCGATGCGCCGCTGCTGGCGATGTCCTCGACCGCGGACGATCCGCCCAAGGGCATGACGACGGTATTCGGCCACGGCTTCGACACGACGGGATGGCTCGGCTCCTCCGTCGGCTCCGACGGCGAGGCGGCCGACCAAGGCTTCCCGGCCTGGGCGACCTTGCCGAGCGACCAGGACCTCACCGGCGGCCGTTCTTGGCACTTCTTCTTCGCCTGGACCTTCGTGCTGAACGGCCTCGCCTACCTGCTCTACGGTCTGGCCAGCGGGCAGCTTCGGTTCCGCGTTATCCCGTCCCGCGACCAGATCCGGCATTTCGGCGCGTCCATCTGGGAGCACCTGACGCTGCGCTTCCCGCAAGGCGACGAGGCCAAGCGCTACAACGTCATCCAGAAGCTCACCTACCTCGTCGTGCTGTTCGTACTCCTGCCGGTGCAGGTCCTGGCCGGCCTCGCGATGTCCCCGGCGATGGACGCCGCCTTTCCCTTCCTTCTGACGCTGTTCGACGGACGCCAGTCGGCCCGCACGGTGCACTTCGTCGTGGCGGCCCTGCTCGTCCTGTTCGTGGTCGTGCACGTCGCCTTGGTCCTGCTGTCGGGCTTCTGGAACAACATGCGCGGCATGCTCACCGGCTGGTTCGTGATCGAGCGCAAGATCGAGCCGGCACCCGTCACCGGGGAGACCTGGGTATGAGCCGCCTTCCCAGCCGACGCGCCCTCCTAACGGGAGGGGCCGCCATGGCCGCGGCGGCCCTGCTCGGCGGCTGCGACCGCCTCGGCAACGCGGAGTGGTTCCGCCGCACGCTCAAGACCGGCGAGGACGCAAACCTGTTCGTCCAGCGCCTGCTTTTGGGCGAGGCGACGCTGGCCCCGGAATATGCAGAGGCCGACATCTCGCCGTGGTTCAAGCCGAACGGGACCGAGGACCCGCCCGACAGGGACTACAAGGCCCTGGCGAAGGGCAGGTTCGCCAAGTACCACCTGGAGGTCGGCGGCCTGGTCGAGGCACCCTTCAAGCTGTCCCTGGCCGAACTCCGCAAGCTTCCGGCCCGCACCCAGATCACCCGGCACGATTGCGTCGAGGGCTGGAGCGCCATCGGCAAGTGGGCCGGGGTGCCGCTCGCCGAACTGCTCAACCGCGCCAAGCTCAAGCCACAGGCGCGATACGTGGTGTTCCACTGCGCCGACACCATGGATCAGGGCAGTCCGCTCGAAGGCGGGGGAGACGACGAGGGGGCCGACGAGGTCCCCGCCGGCAACGCCAACCCGAGCATGACGAAGCAGTCGGGCGGCAGCGAGAGCAGGAAGGACTCCGGCGGCCAACAGGCGACGGAGGACGATGCGGCCAGCGGCGGGACGCCGGTTCGCTTCTACGAGAGCATCGACCTGGTGGACGCGTTCCACCCGCAGACCATCCTCGCCTACGACATGAACGGGGAGGCGCTTCCCGTTTCGAACGGCGCCCCGCTGCGCCTGCGGGTCGAGCGCAACCTCGGCTACAAGCAGGCGAAGTATGTGATGCGCATCGAGGTCGTCGAGAACTTCGCCCACATCGGCGACGGCAAGGGCGGCTACTGGGAGGACCAGGGCTACGCCTGGTACGCCGGCATCTGAGTTGGCGCGGACGGGACGTCGACGTCCCTGCGGGCATTGCGAGCGCAGCCCGCTCGTGGCGAGTTAAGGACAATGCCGTCATGTCCCTGCATTTTGAACGCCTCGGCACGGGTCGGCCGCTGCTCATGGTCCATGGGCTGGGATCCAATCTCCGCACCTGGGATCCGCTCTTGCCCGCATTGCGCGGCTCGCATGAACTGATCCTGGTCGACCTGCCGGGACATGGCGGATCGGCCCCGCTCGCGGGTCGGCAGACGATGGAGGCCCATGCGGACGCCCTCGCCGGCTTCGTGCAGTCGCAAGGCCTGACGACGGCGGACCTCGTCGGCAGTTCGGTGGGGGGCCGGCTGGTGCTGGAGCTGGCTCGGCGGGGCATCGGTCGGCACTGCGTGGCGCTTGATCCCGGCGGCTTCTGGCGTGGGTGGGAAACGGGCTGGCTTCACTGGACGCTCGCCGCATCGATACGCCTGGTGCGGTTGCTGCGGCCCTTCCATCCCGGCCTGTCGCGCCACGCCGTCACCCGTACGCTGCTGCTCGCCCAACTGTCGGCCCGTCCGTGGGCGCTGCCACCGCAGCTTGTCGTCGGGGAGTTGCAGAGCCTGGCGGCCACACCGGTGTTCGATGCGATGCTGCGTGAGCTGGCACGCGGGCCGTTGCAGCAGGGTTCGACAACGACCCCCGGCCTCGTCACCATTGGCTGGGGCCGCCAAGACCACCTGCTGCTGCCGCGCCAGGCCGCACGCGCCCAGGTAGCATTCCCGTCGGCCCATCTGCACTGGTTCGAGCGCTGCGGCCACTTCCCGCATTGGGATCAGCCTGCCGAGACGGCGCGCGTGATCCTTGAAACGGTTGGGAAGGACGCGCCTTGAGCTGGCTTGTCGCACACCCGAGCCCGCGGCCCCTTCGATATTCGGAACGGCATCCCGTTCCCGACTCGATACGCCGAATCCCAAGTCCGCTGCGTTCTCTCCTGCCGCGGTCCGCCTCAGTTCCCCGGTCACCGTGAGGAAGATCATGACCTACCTTCGATACGCCCCCGACATCGAGAAGCCTGCTGCGGACGAGCAGGAGACCATCGACGGCATCATCGCCGGCATGACGCAGCAATCAGAGACGGTGGAGAAGCGCGAGCACCATGCCGTGCGTGCCAGCCACGCCAAGAGTTCGGCCTGCGTCACGGGCGAGTTGACGATTTCCACCGGCCTGCCGCCCGAACTGGCCCAAGGGTTGTTCGCCACGCCCGGCACCCACCCCGTCGCGGTTCGTTTCGCTCAAGGCCCGGGCGAGACCCTGGGCGACCGTGTCTCGACCCATCGCGGCATGTCCATCAAGGTCTTCGACGTTCCCGGGGAGAAGCTCCCCGGCCATTCCGTCGATACCCAGGATTTCGTCCTCGCGACCGGGACCACCTTCCCGTCCGGGACGGCGGCCGGCTTCCTGCGCGACGGCACGGTCATCGGCAAATCGACGAGCCTGCCGGAGGGCGTGAAGAGCGCGGTGTCCTCAACCATGCGCAACCTCAACAAGGCGCTGCATGCCTTCGGCACCGAGAGCGCCTTCGCCGACTTCTTCGGGCACCCTTACAGCCACCCGCTAGCGGACAGCTACTTCAGCCAAGCGCCGGTCCGCTTCGGCGACTACGTGGCCAAGCTCGGGGCCGTGCCGACTGGCGAGGCGCAGCGCGCGCTATCCGAATGGCGGCTGGACCCGAACCAGGACGAGGACGGCTTCCGGCACGCCACGGTCGCCTTCCTAAGGGACAACGAGGTGGTGTTCGAGCTGAAGGCGCAGCTCTGGGCCGATGCCGAGCGGCAACCCATCGAGGACGCCTCGGTGGACTGGCCGGTGTCGGTCAGCCCCTACCTCACGGTGGCGACGCTCCGCCTTCCGCGTCAGGACGCCTACTCGCCGGAGCGGGTGCGGTACTTCGACGAGGTCATGACCTTCCGCCCGGCGCACAGCCTCGCGGCGCACCGGCCGCTCGGTTCGGTGATGCGGGCGCGCCTCCAGGTCTACCGGGCGCTGAGCGATTTCCGCCACCGTGAGAACGGCGTGGCGGCCGAGGACACCGCCGGCATCGACCGCATCCCGGCGTGAGGAACGGCGCGGACGGCGCCTCTGATGAACCCCAACACCCAGAAGGACGATGACATGAACTTGCAGGGAAAGAAGATCGCGATCCTGATCGCACCGCGCGGCACCGAGGAGCCGGAGTTCGCCAAGCCCCATCACGCGGTGAAGCAGGCCGGAGCGACCGTGACGGTCATCGGCCTGGAGGCCGGCGAGGCGGAGACCGTGAACAACGACCTCGATCCGGCCGGCCGCTACAAGGTGGACAAGACCATCGAGGGGGCCTCGGCCGCGGACTTCGACGGGCTCGTCATCCCGGGCGGATGCGTCGGCGCGGACAAGCTCCGGGCGAGCAAGGATGTCGTGGCGTTCGTTCGGGACTTCTTCGAGCAGGGCAAGCCGGTCGGGGTCATCTGCCACGGGCCTTGGACCCTGATCGAGGCCGACGTCGTGAAGGGCCGCACGCTGACTTCCTATCCCACCGTTCGCCGCGATATCGAGAACGCCGGCGGCACCTGGGTCGACGAGGAGGTCGTCTGCGACAAGGGTCTCGTTACCAGCCGCACGCCCAAGGATCTTCCGGCCTTCTGCGCCAAGATCGTCGAGGAGTTCGCGGAGGGCCGCCATCCCGACCAGGCCAGGAGCGCCTGAGGAGTCGAACAGCCAGCGGCCGGTCATCGAGCCTCCGGGGCGGGCCAAACCGCGACGACGTCCCGTGGCCGGGACGCCGTCGCGGAAGCCTCCGTCATCCCTCGATGGCGCCGATCTGCTTGAGAATGCCGAGCTCGTCGGAAGAACCCCAGCGCTCGACCATCTTGCCGTCGACGAAGCGGCCGATCTGCATGCCACGGACCTTGATGGCCTTCCCGGTCGGCTTGTGGCCGTTGAAGTCGCCCTGGTGCGTGCCGGTGAGCGTGTAGGCGAAGGCGACGCTGTCCCCATCCGCGACGAGCTTCTTCACCTCGACCTGCATGTCAGGAAAGGCGGTGCGGAGCTGCGTGAAGAATGCCTTGTACCCCTCGGGACCCATATGCTGGCCCGGCGCCGGGTCGTGGTCGTGGCAATCCGGGGCGACGACCTCGGGGAAGGCGTCGAATTGACCGGCGTTGACGAGTTCGCCGAACTTTTTGGTCGCCTGGATGCTGGTCTCTTGGGACATTGTGTTCCTTGGGGCTCGGGGCTGGCAAAGGCGCGCCCGGCGCCTCGAAGCACGGGAAACGCCCGCCATGGTCGGACGTTGCCGACGCCACGCACGACGGGGTCGGGATGACCGACGGGCATGACGTCGGACCGTGGCGCGGTGCTTGGTCGGCCGCTGGCTAGGACGTCGTCCACGAGGGCGGCGCTAGCCGACATCCCAGGTCTCGCCCGTCCCTAGGTGACGTTCACCCGCACCCGATGCCAGCAGGCGCATAGGTAGCCCTTGTGGTTCCAGGTCTCGTCCGGCAGTGCCGGCTGCGTCTGCCCCGCCTCATCCCAGGCGCGCACGGCTAGCCCATGCCCGCCCGGCGGCAGGTCGAGGTCCGCGCTCCAGAACGTCCAGGCGAACGGAGCGTCAGCCTCGTGTTCGAGCTCGGCCTGCACCCAGGACCGGCCGCCGTTCCCGGAGACGTCGACGCGTACGATGGCCCGGTCCCCGCTCACCGCGTAGCCGCGGACCCTGTTGCTCCCCGACTTGAGGACGGCCCCGGACCCGGGCTCGCAGATCGCCGCGTTCAGCGGCATCGTATCGATATTGTGCCCCTTGGCCGGATCGGCGGTCTCAGCGGTCACGTCGGCCGGGTACAGCTTGTAGTCGCCGGCCTGGATCGGGTTGTCCGAGGGGTGGTCCTGGACGCTCAGGCGCCGGAGCCATTTGGGGCTGCGCACGCCGGCGAAGCCCGGCACCACAGCGCGGACCGGAAAGCCGTGCTCCGGTAGCAAGGCCTCGCCGTTCATGGCGTAAGCCAGCAGGGTCTCGGGCGCCATCGCCTTCCTTAGCGGGATCGAGGCCCCGTAGGGATGGCCTTCCACCGTGTCGTGGCTCTCGAAGGCGACATGGAAGCCTGGGCGGTCGGCGCCCCCCGCCTCGCGCAGGACATCGCCGAGCCGAACCCCGGTCCATTCCGCGGTGCCGATGGCGCCGGCGTCCCACGGGTCGCCCGATACCGGGGCGACCGCCCGCATGTCGGCGCGACGATTGCCGGCGCACTGCATCGTGGCCGTGACTGCGGTTTCGGGGAAGCAGGCACGAAGGTCCGATAGCGACAACTCAAGCATGGTGCTGGTTCCGCCATCGACGGTGAGGCGCCAGGTTGCCTCGTCGAGGTCCGGCAGGTCGCCGTGCGAGCGGACGTAGAAATCCTTCGCCGGCGTCCGGTAGGTGGCCCGCAATCGGTCGAGGGGCGGTTCGGCGTTGTAGGGCTGATGGCCGTGGACGATCAGGCGTGCCTTGCGCTCGGTCAGGCTCGACATCGGGGCTCCCGTCCGGGTGGGGTTACGGGAGTGAACGCCTCGGCGGCGGCAAGGGTCATTCAGCGGCCGAGAAACCAGGGCGGCGGCAAGGGGCATGACCGCTTTCGGAGGACCAACCGGCCTTGGTGCTCGTTCGCTCGGACGGTCCATCGCGTCCCGTGGGCCCACCGATCAGCCCGAGCGCCTCACGGCGTACGCGTCTTCGGCGACTCGATTCAGCCGTAGGTCACCGTCCACCAAGCTGCCGAGAAGCGGACCTTTCAGGATCCGCGAAGGATGGGAAGCGAGAGTGGGGTTGGCGCCCGCTCCAGGCCCCTGCCTCCCCGATATTCGGGGGCGACGCCACCTGCGGTACCCCTCCGTCCGACCGGGTACGGAGGGGCGGACCTTCCTCAATTGCGCGCGTTGCCGTCCCGCATCTGGCCCGTCGGCTCCTGGACATGGGCTTCCAGGAACCATAGCTGCTTGTCGACGGCCCGCGAGACCTCGGTGAACAGGTCCGCCGTGTCGGGGTCGCCCGCCTCGTCCGTCTCGTCGATGTTCTCGCGTACGGCATTGGCGTAGGCGGCGTAGCTGTCGATCAGCGCGGCGACGTGGTCGGCGATGGCGTAGATGCCGGTCGGGTAGGCGGGTAGCTTGGACGACCCCGCCACGACCTGCGCCGTCCCCAGGGCCGTGCCGCCGAGCTGCACCGCCCGCTCGGCCACCTTGTCGTTGAGGTTGCTGATCTCGGCGCGGAAACCGTCCAGCATCAGGTGGATGCCGATGAATTGCGGACCCTTAAGGTTCCAATGGGCCTGCTTGATCGCCAAGGCGAGGTCGATGCCGTCGGCCAGCCGCGCGTTCAGGGCCTCGATGGACACCCTCTTGGCGTTGGAATTCGTGTCGTTGCGGGTCTGGTGGGTGCGCGGGGTGCTGCTCGTAGCCATCGTTTGCTCCGTTATGCCGAGGCGGCAATTGTGGAGGCCGGTGGAGGTTCCTTTTTTCACGGTCCGGCCTGACGGAGTCCGGACCCTCGGCCGTCCAGGGTGCAAGCAGCACGACCGCGTAGGTCGCCGCCAGGATTGTGGGCCTGGCCGCTTTCCGTCCTAGGGAGGGCGCTTGCCACCGGGATGTCCCCCCCCACCCCCGCCCAGGTCAGGAACGGCAGGCATGACCACGCCGACTCGATGCCCGGGACGTACCATACATCGCGTCCGGAAGTGGATGACGATGGGAGGAGGTGCTGACCTACCCACGATGGGAAACCCCATCTGTGATGTCTGACATGTCAGGCGGCCGTGGAGATCCTCGGGTTCATCGGCGTATGCTGAAGCGGCGCCAAGTGGGTTGGTCGTTCGAGGTTGGCAGCCGGCGTCCCCTGGGATCGGGCTCAGCCCGCCGAGCCGGGCTTCGAGAAGCCGCGGTGGAGCGCCGCCGCAGCCATGTCCGGCAGTGCCTCTGTGACGGCGCTCATCACCTTGTTCTTGACCCCCGGGACCGCCTTGTCGCTGCCCGACTGCAATGCGTCGAGGGCGGCCTTGGCCACGGCTGCCGGATCGTCCTTGCCGTTCGAGGCCCCGATCTTGGTGTCGAGCATTTCGGCCCGTCGGAAGAAGTCGGTTTCGGTCGGTCCCGGCATCAGCACGGTGACGGTCACCCCGGTGTCCTTAAGTTCGCTTCGCAGCGCCTCGCCGAACCAGCGCAGGAACATCTTGGTGGCGCCGTAGACCGCCTCGAACGGGTCGGGCATCGACGCGGCGATGGATGACGTGAACAGGATCCTGCCGCTGCCACGCGCGACCATCTCCTTGACGACGGGCTTGGTAAGCTGGACGGCGCCTCGCACGTTCAGGTCGATCATCGCGAGTTCGCGCCCCAAGTCGGTTTCCACGAAGGCGCCGCCCAGGCCGAAGCCGGCATTGATGCACAGCACGTCCACGGGCCGTCCCGCCGAACGGATGGCCGCGACGAGGCTGTCGACGCCAGCCTCGGACGACAGGTCGGAGGCGTGCGTGCTGACCTTGCCATCCTCCGTCGAAAGGCGCCGCGCCGCATCCGCAACGTGGCCCTCGTCCTGGGCCGCGATGAGAACGTCGTACCCGCTCCCAATGAGCTCGCGGGCGAGCTCGAAGCCGATGCCGTTCGAGCCGCCGGTCACGACGGCGAATGGCTTGGACGTCTCTGCGGACATGGGATCCTCCGGTTGCCCGGGCCAACAGGGGCTCGACGAGCAGGGTTCCTCCCGACGTTCCGTGGAGCCGCACGCCCCTGATCGCGATCCTCGCTCCGGCTTCGACAGTGAGGATTCGAACGTGGGCCGCAATCGTCGTGGCGACGTGGACGGGCGCTACGGAACCCCCTGGAGGAGGCGGACTTCTCAAAGGCATCCTCGTTCGCGAGCGCGTTCCTCTTCGGTCGAGCGTGGCCTCGCCCCCGACCGGAGACACCCGATGAAGGCACTGTGCTGGCACGGCAAGGGCGACATCCGCTGCGACACGGTTCCAGATCCGCGGATCGAGGACGCGCGCGACATTATCCTCAAGGTGACGTCCTGTGCCATCTGCGGCTCGGACCTCCACCTGATGGACGGCCAGATGCCGACCATGGAGGCCGGCGACGTGCTCGGCCACGAGTTCATGGGTGAGGTCGTCGAGGTCGGCCCCGGCTTCACCAAGTTCAAGAAGGGTGACCGCGTCGTCGTCCCGTTCAACATCAATTGTGGCGAATGCCGGCAGTGCCGGCTCGGGAACTGGTCGGTCTGCGAGCGCTCGAACCGCAACGGCGAGATGGCGGCGGCGCAGTTCGGCTACCCGACCGCGGGCCTGTTCGGGTACTCGCACCTTACCGGCGGCTATGCCGGGGGGCAGGCCGAATACGTGCGCGTGCCGATGGCGGACGTGGCGCCGATGCTGGCGCCCGAGGGCGTGGACGACGAGTCGCTGCTGTTCCTCACCGACATCCTGCCCACCGGCTGGCAGGGCGCCGAGCATTGCGAGATCAAGGGCGGCGAGG
>NZ_JAKSYG010000172.1 GCF_022829725.1 Methylobacterium sp. E-005
TTCACGGTGGCCCGGGGCGAGACCCTGTCGCTCGTCGGCGAATCCGGCTGCGGCAAGTCGGAGACCTCGATGTCGATTCTACGGCTCCTGCCCGAGCCGCCGGCTCGCATCGCCGGCGCGATCAAGTTCGACGGAAAAAACCTCCCCCATCTGCCCAACAGCGACATGCGCAAGATCCGAGGCAGCGACAGCAGAGCTATCTTTACGGCGCTGATTACCTCGCTGAACCCGATCCGTCAGATGGGCACGCATGCCGACGGTACCCCGAGTCCCGTCACTGGCCTCAGGCGTAGCGTCCGCGCG
>NZ_JAKSYG010000176.1 GCF_022829725.1 Methylobacterium sp. E-005
GAACCTGAGGAAGCTCGCAAAGCTCCTCCCGATCCCGCAGCCGAGCCCGGCCTGACCGGCTGGCGACACCCAGCCCTAGGGCGAGGGCTCATCCCGCCCCTCTCCGATCTCGGCCGCCAACGAGTTTTTCAACGAAATCGATCCACGTCGGCCGTTCGTGAAACGGCCGACGCGTCCCGGAAGCGAACATCCGTCGGCGGCCAGAAACTTGGCGCGGGCTCGGGAGGGCTCCCCGGCACCGACGTCGGGACAGCGACTTCCGAACCCGGAAGCAGACGGCTACGGCGATGCGCTTTGTGTTACACCGTGTCATCCGGTAAGGCGTATGCGGTGATCGAGCGCAAAGCCCTTGACGTCTCCCTGACCCCCGAACTGCACGCGTTCGTCAGAGCGCTGGTGAAGTCAGGCAACTACGCCAACCACAGCGGAGGCGTGCGCGCCGGGCTGCGCCTGTTGCGCCCCGAGGAGGAACGGCGACGGCTCGGGTTCAACTCTCCAAGTTCGGCGCCGCCCGAGAATCGGGCGTGAGGTCGTGAGCGCCCCGATCCCAGTGATGATCGGCGGGGGCGCGATGGGCCAGCGCGTCCGCGACACGGATTGGGATGCGACACTTCTCGGCGCCTATGCGACCTGGCCGCAGTCGATGCGATCAGCCCTGTCCCTGGTGTTGAACGCCAAGGGGGTCGCCGCCCTGTACTGGGGACCGCAACAATGGCTTCTCTACAACGATGCCTACGGCGTGGCCCTTGGCGACCGGCACCCGTGGGCGTTCGGCCGCCCGATGCCAGAGGTGCTGACCGATCTCGCCCCCGCACTCGGGCCTCAGGTCGCGGAGGTGATGCGGACCGGCGAGGGCTTCGCCATCGAGAACCTCGCGATGGTGATGCGCCGGCACGGGCGCGACGAGGACACGGTCTGGACCTACAGCTTCTCGCCTGTCCAGGGCGAGACGGGCAGCTTCGCAGGCGTGCTGCTCCTTGCCACCGAGATGACGGCGCAGAAGCGGGCCGAAAACGTCTTGCGCGATGCGCAGACGCAGCTTCGTGAGCAGAACCTCGTCCTCCGCGAGCGGGAGGAGACAACCGCCCGCGAACGGGACCGCATCTGGCAGCACAGCCGGGACATGCTCGGGGTGGCCGACGGGCAAGGCGTGTGGGTATCGATCAGCCCGGCATGGACCCGTGTCCTTGGCTGGCGGCCGGAGGAGATCGTCGGCCGGACTTCCGAATGGATGGAGCACCCCGACGACCGGGAGAGGACGAGGTCCGAAGTCAGGAACCTGGCGGCCGGCCACCTTACCTTCGAGTTCGAGAACCGCTTCCGGACCAAGGTCGGCGACTACCGCATCCTGACCTGGACGGCGGTATCGGACGCAGGGCAACTTTACTGCGTCGCCCGCGACATCACCGAGGAGCAGGCGCGTCTCTCGGCACTAGCGGATGCCAAGAGGCTGCAACTCGCCCTCGCGGCCGGGGCGATCATCGGCACGTGGTTCTGGGACCTGCCTACGGACCGCTTCACCATCGACGAGGCGTTCGCCCGGTCCTTCGGCCTTGACCCGTCGCTGGGTCGAGAGGGCATCCCCCTCGCCCAGATCGTAGCGACGGTGCATCCGGATGACCAATCCGGCCTTGCCGCGGCCATCGACGAGGCGGTCACGCGTGGAGGGGCTTACGCCCATCAGTACCGGGTTCGGCGCTCGGACGGGCGCTACTACTGGATCGAGGCGAATGGGCGCGTCGATCAAGGACCCGATGGGACGCCGCTGAGCTTCCCCGGCGTCTTGCTCGACATCGACGAGAAGCGCGCGGCGCAGGAGGCCCTGCGCACGAGCGAGGCGCACTGGCGGGGACTTTCGGAACTGGGCGACCGCCTGCGTGATCTCGACACCGTGCCTGACCTCGTCCAGGCGGCCGCCGAGATCATGGCTCGGGTGACCGGTGCCACGCGGGCGGGCTACGGCGTCGTGGACGCTGCGCGCGAGGCCGTCGAGGTTCTACCCGACTGGCGCGCACCCGGCCACGTCTCGGTCGCAGGGCGGCACGATTTCCGTGCCTACGGCTCGTACATCGAGGACCTGAAGCGCGGCGAGGTAGTCGCGGTGGAGACGGTTACCCACGACCCGCGCACCTGCAACACCGCGGACGCGTTACTCGGCATCGGCGTGCGTTCGCTGCTCAACGTGCCGATTCTGGAACGGGGCCAGCTCGTCGGCATCGCGTTCGTCAACTACGCCGAGACCCGCGCCTTGACCACGGAGGATCTCACCTTCGTACGCGCGGTCGCTGACCGCGTGCAGACCGCGGTGGCGCGGGTCCGGGCCGAGGCCGACCAGCGCCTTCTCAACGAGGAGATCTCGCACCGCCTCAAGAACTCGTTCGCGATGGTGCTCTCCATCGCCGGCCAGACCCTGCGTAGCGTCCCCGACCGAGCGCCGGTCCAGGCGTTCGAGCAGCGCATCCACGCACTGTCCTCCGCCCACGACGTTCTTCTGCGCAGGGCCTGGACCGCTGCGCCCGCGACGGACGTGGTCAGGGCGGTGCTGGCCAGCGCGGGGCACGCCGACCGCATCGCGGTGTCGGGTCCCGAGATCGATCTCGGGCCGCGCGCGACCCTGTCGCTATCGCTCCTTTTGCACGAATTGGCCACCAACGCGGCCAAGTACGGGGCACTGTCGGTGCCGGAGGGCCGGGTCACCATTGACTGGCGGCTCGACGGTCAGGACGGCCGGCAGGAGGTCGTCTTCGATTGGGCTGAGGAGGGCGGGCCGGCCGTGGTCCCGCCGGTGACGAGCGGCCGAAAGGGTTTCGGGGCGCGGCTCATCGGTGTCGGCCTCGTGGGCACGGGCGCCGTCGACCTGCGTTACCCGCCGTCCGGGTTCCAGGCGACGATGCGGGCCCCTCTCGATCAGTTGCAAGGCTCATAGGAGACCAGATGGGCCAATCAGCGACGCTTGCCCCGCCGGTGATCCTCGTGGTCGAGGATGAGCCGATCCAGCGCATGGACGCGGTGGATCTCGTCGAGGATGCCGGGTTCAAGGCCGTCGAGGCCGCCAGCGCCGAGGCGGCGATCCTCATCCTAGAAAGCCGGCCGGACATCCGGGTGGTGTTTACGGACATCGACATGCCGCGGGGTATCGACGGGATGCAGTTGGCCGCGGCGATACGGGACCGGTGGCCGCCGATCGAGATCATCATCGTATCGGGACGTCGTCGCCCGCAGCCGAGCGATATGCCGGCCAGGGGCGTATTTTTTGCCAAGCCCTACAAGCGGCACGAGATCACAGCGATGATGCACCGGATGCTGCATTAGGAGACGGCATCCATCGGCCGGAAGCGGTCAAGGCGTTGCCGTGCGCTTTCGGTCGACGCCGCCCGAATGCGGACCGACGAGCATTCATTCAAATCGGTCGTGAATCGTCGTCCCAGACCCCCACGAGGCCGCCAATCTCCATTTTGGGGGACGTCGGAATCGTGCTGCCACCGTCGGTATCTCGCTCCGGCCTTCGATCCTCGGGCGCATGAGCCTTCCCCGGGTTCACCTTTGGACTTTCACCTGTGCGGAATGCGGCCGCGCCGACTATCGGGAGCGACAGACGGTTGGGCGACACCCGACCCAGGACGCGCTCGCGACGCTACCCAGGCCGGCGAGTGCGATGACCCATCCCATCGGCCGCGGCGTCCCGTCGGCGAAAGCGCCGACCAGTCCGGCACCGAGGATGCCGCTGCCGTAGTGGATCGCCCCGACGAGCGCCGAGACCGCCCCCGCCCGTTCCGGATAGCCGGAGAGCGCGCCGGAGACGGAGTTCGCCACGACGAACCCGGTGGCCGAGATGAAGGCGAAGAGCGGCATGACCAGCCCCGCGAGACCGCCCCATCCGGTGGCGGCGGCCAGCGCCAGGGCGAGCCCGGCGCACGCGCCCAGGCCGGTCCCCAGGAGCAGCAGCCGGTCCCCGCCGAAGCGCATGACCAGCCGCGCGTTCAGCAGGTTGGTCGCCATGATCCCGAGGATGCCGACGCCGAACAGTAAGCCGTAGGAGCGCGGCTCGACGTGGTAGACCGTGATGTAGGCGGCGGGCGAGCCGGCGATGTAGGCGTACATCCCGCCGTAGAAGAAGCCGCCGGCCCCGGCGTAGGCGAGGATACGGGGCTCCCGCAGCAGTCCGCCGTAGCGCACGAACGCCCGGCCGAGAGGTTCGCGGTTGCGCCTCCCGGGCGGCAGGGTGTCGGGCAGCGTTAACAGAGCGGCGAGGGTGAGGACGCCGACGCCGACCAGCACCCAGAAGATCGCCCGCCAACCGGCGACGGCGAGGATCTGGCCGCCGAGGAGCGGCCCGAGCAGGGGCGCGATGGCCATCACGGTCATCAGCGTCGACAGCATCTGGGCCGCGCCGTCGCCCACGTAGAGGTCCCGCACCATGGCACGGGCGAGGACGACACCGGCGCAGGCGCCGATGGCCTGGACCATGCGCCAGCCGATCATGCCCCACGGGGTCAGGGACAGCGCGCATCCCGCCGAGCCGACGACGAACAGGATCAGGCCGACGGCGATCGGACCCCGGCGCCCGTGGCGGTCGCCGAGCGGCCCCCACAGGAGTTGGCCAAGGCTGAAGCCGATCAGGTAGCCGGCGACCGTCAGCTCCATCGTGCCCGTGTCCGAGCCAAGGCTCGTGGCCATGGTCGGCAGGGCCGGAAGGTAGAGGTCGGTCGAGATCGAGGCGAAGCCCATGAGCGCACTCAGGACGCCGAGGACGCGCCAACCGTTGCGGGCGACCTCGGCCCGGGCCGGCGAGGCGGCGCCCCGGGCGTCGGAGCCTTTCGCCCCCTCCCCTGGAAAGACGTCAGCTGCGAGCGTCTGCGACGCCTGATCCCGTTCCGAGAGCGCGAACATGGGCCAAAACCCTCTACCGCGTGGCGGTGCGCGCCGGATCGCGCGCACCGTGACCGCCCTCAGCGCCCGACCGTCGCCATGAGATGCTCGGGATAGCGCTCGCCCTCGACCCCGATCTCGGACGCCGCCGCCTGGATCCCGGCGAGGTCGGCGACCGACAGTTCCAGGTCGGCGGCGCCGAGGTTCTCCTCCAACCGGTGCAGCTTGGTCGTCCCGGGGATGGGCACGATCCAGGGCTTGCGCGACAGGAGCCAGGCCAGCGCGACCTGGGCCGGGGTGGCCCCCTTCTCCGCCGCGATGCGCTTCAGGAGGTCGACCAGCGCCTGGTTCCTCTCCATCGCCTCGGGGGTGAACCGCGGCAGCATCGCCCGGAAGTCGCCCTCACCGAGCTTGGTGTCCTTGCCCATGGCCCCGGTCAGAAAGCCCTTGCCGAGCGGGCTGTAGGCCACGAGGCCGATCCCGAGCTCCTCGCAGGCGTCGAGGATGCCGTTGGTCTCGACGCCGCGCGTCCAGAGGGAATACTCGTTCTGGAGGGCCGCGACCGGCTGCACGGCGTGCGCCTTGCGCACCGTCCGCGCGCCCGGCTCGGAGAGGCCGAAGTGCCGGACCTTGCCGGCGGCGATCAGGTCCCTGACGGCACCGGCGACGTCCTCGATAGGCACGTTCGGGTCGACCCGGTGCTGGTAGAACAGGTCTATGACCTCGATGCCGAGCCGCTGGAGCGAGGCGTCGGCGACCGTGCGGATGTGCTCGGGCCGCGAGTTCATGCCCGACTGCTTGCCCGTCGCCGGGTCGATGTCGAAGCCGAACTTGGTCGCGACGACGACACGGTCGCGGATCGGCCGAAGGGCCTCGCCGACCATCTCCTCGTTCGTGAACGGGCCGTAGACCTCGGCCGTGTCGAACAGGGTGACGCCGCGCTCGGCCGCCTGGCGGATGAGCGCGATGCCCTCAGCCTTGGTGACCTTGGTCGCGTAGCCGAAGTCGAGGCCCATGCAGCCGAAGCCGATGGACGACACCTTAAGGCCGCTCTTGCCGAGGGTCCGTGTGTTCATGGTCGCTATCCTGGATGCGAGTGACGGGATCGGACGGGGTTCAGGCGCGGTACTGCGCGTCGGTGACCTGCTCCATCCAGTCGACGGACTTGCCGTCGAGCTTCTCCGCGATGGCGACGTGGCTCATGCCTGTCGTCGCGGTGGCGCCGTGCCAGTGCTTCTCGTCCGGCGGGAACCAGACGATGTCGCCGGGGCGGATCTCCTCGACCGGTCCGCCCTCGCGCTGGACCCAGCCGAGACCGGCGACGACGAGGAGCGTCTGGCCGAGCGGATGGGTGTGCCAGGCCGTGCGGGCGCCCGGATCGAAGGTGACGGTCGCGCTGGCGACGCGGGCCGGTTCGGTGCCCTGGAAGGGCGCGTCGATGCGGACCGATCCGGTGAAGTAGTCCGCGGGGCCCCGGGCCGAGGGCTGCGAGCCGCTGCGCTTGATGTCCATCCGTCACGCCTCCGTCGTTAGGCCCGCCGTCGGTGCGGCGGGAACGAGACGAAGGTAGATCCTAGTCGATGCCCGGATTAGCCCATCGAAGCCGCATGTGGCTATGAGCTAAGCTCATCAACACGGTGCCCCCCCCCGCCTTCGCGACGGCGCGCGAACGCCGAGGCTCAGCGGTACGAGAACTGCAAGACCGCCGGCGGTAGCCGGGCGCCCTCGACGGTGATCCCGGCCGCGCCCGCCTCGATCCCGGCCATGTCATCGGGGGTGAGCGTCACGCCGGCCGAACCGAGGTTCTCCACCGCGCGGTCGAGCCTGCGCGTGCCGGGGATGGGCACGATGAAGGGGTGGCGCGCGAGGAGCCACGCCAGCGCGACCTGGGCAGGCGTCGCCCCCTTCGCGGCGGCGATGCCCTCCAGCAGGGTCACGAACGCCCGGTTGGCCTTCATCGCCTCGGGCGCGAAGCGCGGGGAATTCGCGCGAAAGTCCTTCGCGTCCTGGGCGACGTTGGGATCGACTTTGCCGGTGAGGTAGCCCGCGCCGAGCGGGCTCCAGGGCACGAACCCAATGCCGAGTTCTGCGCATAGCGGCAGGATCTCGGGCTCGGGGTCTCGGGTCCAGAGGGAATACTCGCTCTGGATGGCGGCCACCCGCTGGACGGCATGGGCCCGCCGAATCGTGTCGGCCGCGGCCTCGGACAGGCCGAACTGCAGGACCTTGCCCTCGGCGATGAGGTCCCTCACCGTCCCGGCGACGTCCTCGATGGCGACTTCCGGATCGACGCGATGCTGGTAGAGCAGGTCGATGCGGTCGGTGCGCAGGCGCCTCAGCATCCCCTCGACGGCTCGCTTCATGTGGGCGGGCTTGCTGTTCAGGCCCGGTCGGCGTTCGCCGGTCTCGGGGTCGATGTTCCAGCCGAACTTGGTGGCGATGAGCACGTCGTCCCGCACCGGCGCCAACGCCTCGCCCACGAGATCCTCGTTGGTCAGGGGTCCGTAGGCCTCGGCCGTGTCGAACAGGGTCGCGCCGGCCTCGTGCACGCCACGGATGACGCGGATGGCCTCGGAACGCTCGGGCGACGCGCCGTAGTAGTCGGCGAAGCTCATGGTGCCGAAGCCGATCTCGGAGACGGTCAGCGGGCCGAGTTTGCGGATCTTCATGGTGGATTCCTCGTGATCCGGACGTGGCCGGGGCGGATCCGCCCCGGCCACTGGCGCGTCCCGACCGCCGTGAGGGGGCTGGGATGGCGAGCGGGAGCGCATGGGTGGCGGAGGCCGCGACGGCCTCCGAAGGGGGGCAGCGGTCGATGGCGGCGTCGAGCGCCTCGGACAGGGGCGCGCCCTTGATGTCGATGGCGGCGAAGGCGGCGTCGATCTCGGCGAGGTCGCCCGGCGTCAGGTCGAGGTCGGCGGCCGGCAGGTTGTCGTCGAGGTGCTCGACCTTGGTGCCCCCCGGGATGGGCACGATCCACGGCTTGCGCGAGAGCAGCCAGGCGAGCGCAATGCGGGCGGGCGTGGCGTCCTTGCGCGCGGCGAGGTCCTTCAGGAAGTCGACGATCCTGAAGTTCGCCTCCAGCGCCTCGGGGGTGAACCTCGGAAAGTCCCTTCGCAGGTCGTTCGGGTCGTCGAAGCGCATGCCGCGGGTGATGGCGCCGGTGAGGAAGCCCTGGCCGAGCGGTCCCCACGCGACGAGGCCGATGCCGAGCTCCTCGCAGAGCGCGAACTTGGTCGTCTCGGGCTCGCGCATCCAGAGAGAGTAGTGGTCCTGGATGGCGGCGACCGACTGGACGGCGTGGGCGTAGCGGATGCTGGAAGCGCTGGCCTCGGACAGGCCGAGATGTCCAACCTTGCCTTCTCCGATCAGGTCCCTCACCGCGCCGGCGACGTCCTCCATCGGCACGGCGGGGTCGACCCTGTGCTGGTACAGGAGGTCGATGCGGTCCGTGCGCAGCCGCTTCAGCGAGGCCTCGACCACGGCGCGGATGTGCTCCGGCCGGCTGTTGAGGCCGACCATCTCTCCCGCCTCGGTGATGTGAAAGCCGAACTTCGAGCAGACCAGCACGCGGTCGCGCACCGGCTCCAGGGCCTCGCCGACGAGGTCCTCGTTGGCGAAGGGACCGTAGGCCTCGGCCGTGTCGAACAAGGTCACGCCGCGCTCGACCGCCGTGCGGATCACGCGGATGGCCTCCGCGCGGTCGGTGGCCGGCCCGAGGCCGAAGCTGAGGCCCATGCAGCCCAGGCCGATGGCCGAGACCTCAGGGCCAGTGCGTCCGAGTTTGCGCATCTGCATCGTCGTATCCTCGACCGGGCCGGCAGCCCGTCCTCGCAGGTTATTCTGGGGATCCCGACGGCGACGCCGTCCGGGCATGACGGGGAACCTATCCGCAGGGTTGCAATCGGATTAGTGAGGCAAAGACGATTAAGGCTATGAGCAGGCCTCATCAGTGGCACGTGAGAACCTGAACGACCTGGCGGCCTTCCTGGCGGTCGCGCGCGAGGGCAGCTTCACCCGGGCGGCGGCCAAGCTCGGCGTGTCGCAGTCGGCGCTGAGCCACTCGCTGAAGGGGCTGGAGGCGCGTCTCGGCGTCCGGCTCCTTACCCGCACGACCCGAAGCGTCTCGCCCACCGAGGCCGGCGAGCGCATGGTGCGCACGCTCGCCCCCCGGTTCGACGAGATTGACGCCGAACTCGCCGCGCTGACCGAGTACAGGGAGAAGCCGGCGGGCAACATCCGCATCGCGGCGGGCGAGCATTCGGCCGAGACCATCGTCTGGCCGGCGCTGGAGCGGCTGCTGCCGGATTACCCGGACGTCACAGCCGAGGTCGTGGTCGACAACGGCCTGACCAACATCGTGGCCGAGCGCCTCGACGCCGACGTGCGGCTCGGCGAGCAAATCGAGAAGGACATGGTCGCGGTGCGCATCGGGCCCGACCTGCGCATGGCCGCCGTGGCCGCGCCGACGTACTTCGAGGGGCGCCGCAAGCCGCGCACGCCCGACGACCTGACGGAGCACGCCTGCATCAACCTGCGCCTGCCGACGCGCGGGGGGCTCTACGCCTGGGAGTTCGAGAAGGGCTCGCGCGTGCTGAACGTGCGCGTCGAGGGGCCGTTGGTGGTCAACACCGGGTCGATTGCGCTGAAGGCCGCGCTCGGCGGGCTGGGCCTCGCCTACCTGCCCGAGGACCGGGTTCGCACCGACATCGACGCCGGGCGGCTCGTTCGGGTGCTCACCGACTGGTGCCCGCCGTTCCCGGGCTACCACCTGTACTATCCGAGCCGGCGTCAGCCCACGCCGGCCTTCGCCCTGCTGGTCGCGGCTCTCCGCTTCGGGGATTGAACGGCAGGCCCGAGTTCCGGTCGGAACGGGAGAAGCAGCCGGTCGGCCATGCACGGGGGGGCGATGTGCCGGCCGACTGGCAGACCGTGCTGCCTCGGGCGGGTGGCACGATGCCTCGTGCGCCATGCGGGCGCGATACCTATCGCGCGTGCGTGGCCGAGCCTTCCGTCGATGGCCTCTTGGCCGGTGTAGTGCCCGTCCGCCCACCCTTCGATGTCCATTCGGAATCGGACCGCGGACCGCCCGGGCCGTCGGTCGGCCCCTGGAGCTGGCCGGCGGCGACGTCGGCCACGCGCTTCCACGCCTGCGAGGCGCAGAAGACCAGCATGCAGCCCTTCACCGTCAGCACGGAAGGCTGGTCGCTCCAAACCGTGACGTCGTAGGACTTCCCGTTGTCGGCGTTGTAGATCTTGCCCTCGTAGCGCCCCTCGGCGTTGGGCTTCAGGCCGAGAAGCATCTGGTGGCCGAGCTGCGGCCGAGCCTGCCAAGCCGGGTTCGGGTTATGGCGGTCGACCTTCGCCTTGCCGTCCTTGTCCAGCGGCTCGCTGCCCCAGACGACGAAGCCGCACAGTCGGGACGCATCGGATCCGCACCGCTCGGTCCGGACCCGGGCGCGGCCGTCCTCCGTGAGCCAGGTGCCGAACGGTTCCGCCGCATGCGCCTCGTTCGGCCGGCCGCACCCGAGGGTCGCGACGGCTGTTGCCAGGGCAACCGTGGCCAAGCGGTAGAGGGGAGCGGTCATCGGATTCCTTTGTCAATCTGTCGAAAGGTGACGCTCACGGCACGGTCGCCGCGTGCCCGGCCGCCGCGTCGCGAGCGCCCACGAACCGGCCGAACACGCGCCCGAGGAGGCGGGACAGGCTGTCCATCAGCAGGAACACGGCCGGGACGAAGACAAGTGAGAGCAGGGTCGAGACGATGAGGCCGGCGATGACAGCCACCGCCATCGGCGCGCGGAACTCGCCGCCGACCCCGAACGCCATGGCGGACGGGACCATGCCGGCGGCCATCGCGAGGGTCGTCATCACGATGGGTCGCGCCCTCTTGCGGCCGGCATCGACGATGGCCGTGACCCGGTCGACGCCGCGCGCCATCTCCTCGACCGCGAAGTCGACCAGCATGATCGCGTTCTTCGTCACCAGCCCCATCAGCATCAGGATGCCGATGACGACCGGCATCGAGATCGGCATCTGGCAAACCAGGAGGCCGAGGATGGCGCCGCCGATGGAGAGCGGCAGCGAGAACAGGATGGTCAGCGGCCGCAGGAACGAGCCGAACAGCAGGACGAGCACGGCGTAGACCATCATGATGCCGGCGCCCATCGCCATCAGGAAGCCCGAGAACACCTCGCCCATGATCTCGGCGTCGCCGGTCTGCTTGATGGTCACCCCCGGCGGCAGGTTCTTCGCCGTCGGCGTCTGCAGGGCCTCGGCGATGAGGGAGCCCAGCGCCTCAGAGTCCTGCATGTTGGCCTCGACGGCGACGCGTACCGCCCGGTCGTAGCGGTCGATGGCGCCTGGGCCCTGGTCGAGCTCGATGTCGGCCACGACCGCCAGCGGCACGGCGGCTCCGTTCTTGGCCGGCACCTTCAGGTTCTCCAGCCGTGAGACCGCGCCGCGGGCGCTCTCGGGCAGTTGCACCCGGATCGGCACCTGCCGGTCGGCGGCGTTGAACTTGGCGAGGTTCAGGCCGATGTCGCCGATGGTGCCGACGCGGACGGTCTCGGCGATGGCGTCGGTCGAGACGCCTAGGTCGGCCGCTACGCCGGGCTTCGGCCGGATACGGACCTCCGTCCGATTGAGCGGCGCCGTCGACATAACCGCCACGAGGTGCGGGATGGCGGCCATGTCCCGCTGCAGCCGGGCGGCGACGTCGGTGACGACGTCGGCGTCGGGACCGCTCACAACCAAGGCGAGGTCGCGCTGTCCGCTGTCGCGTAGCGTCCAGGAGCGAATATCAGGCTCCTCGGCAAGGAGGGCCGCGATCCCGGCTTCCACCGTCCACTGGCGCGTGGCGCGGGTGTTCTTCGGCGTGAGGTTGACGGTCAGGGTCGCGAGCCGGGTTTCCTTCTTGCCTCCGACCTGCCGGCCGCCGTCGACGAAGACCGAGGTTACCTCCGGCAGCGCCCGGATGCGCGAGACCACACGGTCGGACACCGCCACCGTGTCGGCGAGCTTCGCCCCCGGCGCCAGTTCGACCATGAACAGGATGCGGGCGTTGTCCTGCTTCGGAATGAAGCCCGAGGGCAGCAGACCGGTAGACACGATGGAGGCCGCAAAAAGCGCGAGGCCCGCGAACAGCGTGATCACCCGGTGGTGCACCGACCAGCCGACGAGGCGCGTGTAGGCCCGCATGATCGGTCCCTCGCGCTCGTCGTGGTGACCGTGGTCGCGCAGGAAGTAGGCGGCGAGCATCGGGGTGATCAGGCGCGCCACGAGCAGCGACATGAACACCGAGACCGCGATGGTCAGGCCGAACTGGATGAAGTAGCGGCCGGCGATGCCCGGCATGAACGAGACGGGGGCGAACACCGCGATCAGGGTCGCGGTGATGGCGATGACCGCCAGCCCGATCTCGTCGGCGCCCTCGATGGCCGCCTGATAGGGCGACTTGCCCAGCCGCATGTGCCGGATGACGTTCTCGATCTCGACGATGGCGTCGTCCACGAGGATGCCGGTCACCAGCGTGATGGCCAGAAGGCTTATGCCGTTGAGGGTGAAGCCCAGGGCGTCCATCGCCCAGAAAGTTGGGAAGACCGAGAGGGGCAGCGCCACCGCCGCGATGAGCGTGGCGCGCCAGTCGCGCAGGAACAGCAGCACCACGATGACCGCAAGGAGCGCCCCCTCGACCAGGGTGTGCATGGCGGAATCGTACGAGCCGATGGTCGAGGAGACCGAGGAGTCGATCAGTTCGAACTGCAGGTCGGGGTAGCTCGCCTCGAACTCCGCGATCTTCCTCTGCACCCCGGCCGCGACCTCGGCGTCGCTCGCGCCCGCGCCGCGCGACACCGCGAAGGCGTCCACCGGCTCGCCGTTGAACCGAGCGAAGGCGCGTGGCTCCTCGATGCCGTCTTCGACCCGTGCGAGGTCGTCGAGGCGGACCTTGCGGCCGCCCGGCAGGACGATGGAGGTGGCCTTGAGGTCGCGCAGGGTGCGGGAGGCGGCGAGCGTCCGGATCGACTGCTCGCGGCCGCCGACCTCGCCGCGCCCGCCCGCCATGTCGGCGGAGGTGAGGCGCAGTTGCCGGTTCACGTCCGCGGCGGTGATGCCCAGCGACAGCAGCCGGTCCGGCTGCAGGACGACCCGGACCTCGCGGGCGACGCCGCCGACCCGCTCGACACCGCCAACGCCCTTCACCCCCTGGAGCGTGCGGGCGATCTTGTCCTCGACCAGCCAGGATAGGTCGGCAGGCGTCATCGCGGGCGCCTTCACGCCGTAGACGAGGATGGGCAGGCCGGCGACCTCGACGCGACTGATCACCGGCTCGTCGATGGTCCGGGGCAGGTTGATGCGGATCTTCGAGACCGCGTCCTTCACGTCGTTGACGGCGCGGTCGGTGTTCACCTCCAGCCGGAACTCGACCGTGGTCACCGAGGAGCCCTCGGTGATGGCCGAGGTGATGTGCTTGACGCCCCGCACGCCGGCGACCGAGTCCTCGACCCACTTGGTGACCTGGGTCTGCAACTCGGACGGCGCCGCCCCGGACTGGGTGATGGCCACCGAGACGATGGGCACGTCGACGTTGGGCATCTTCGTCACCGCGAGCCCGCGGAAGCTGACGAGGCCGAGCACGACCAGCACCAGGAACAGGACGAGGGGGGCGATGGGGTTGCGTATCGCCCAGGCGGAGACGTTCAGGCGCATCGGGCGGCCCTGGCTTTCGGTGAATGTGGAATGGGTGCCGAAACGAGGCGGCTTACGGCACGCCGGCTTCGGCGGTGTCCCGGGGCGCCGGCACCGCGGCCATCGCGGGCGTGGGGGCCGGGGCTTCGAGCACCGGCCGGACCCGGTCGCCGTCGCGCAGGAACGAGCCGGCCCGGGCGACGACCCGTTCGCCCTCGTTGAGGCCGGCGCGGATCTCGATGGTGTCCTCGTCGGCGATGCCGGTGCGCACGGTGCGGTTCTCGACCCGGTCGCCCGCGACGACGAGCACGCTGCGGCGCCCGCCGCTGTACAGCACCGACGCCTGGGGGACGCTCACGCCGCGGCTGCGGGCGAGTTCGACCTCGCCGCGGGCGAAGGTCCCGATGCGCAGGAGAGGGTCGGGGTCGAGCCGTACGCGAACCTTGCCGAGGCGGGTGGCCTTGTCGACCTCGGGATAGACCGCACGGACGCGGCCGGCGACGCGTCCGCCCTCGCCCAGGTCGATCCAGGCCTGGGCGCCCTCGCGCAGCAGGGGCAGCTTGGTCTCGACCACCTCGCCCTCCAGCTCGATCTCGCCGCGGGCGATCAGGCGGAACAGGGGCTCGGAGGCGGCCGAGGCGGCGAGGCCGACGCGGGCGGTCCGGCGGCTGACGATGCCACCCTCCGGGGCGCGGATCTCGGTGCGGGCCAGTCGTAGGGAGAGCTCGTCGCGCACGGCGCGGGCCTGGGCGAGGTCGGCCTTGGCCATGGCCAACCCGTTGCGGGCAAAGGCCAGCCGGCCCTCCGCCTGGCGCAGGGCGGAAGTCCGGGTCTCCATCACCACGGCGGTGGTGTTGCCCGTGGCGATGAGCGAGCGCGCCCGCTCCAGACTGAGCCGGGCCTCGGTCTCGGCGGCCTCGGCCTGCTCGATGTTGCTCTGGGACTGAGGCACTGCGGCCTCGGCCTTGGCTACCACCGCGTCCTGCTGCGCGATCTGGCGGTCGATCAGGTCGCGGGCGAGGCGCGCGAGCACCTGGCCTTTCGCGACCCGCGCGCCCTCCTCAACCAACACCTCGGTGACCTGGTAGCCGTCGATCTCGGGCGTCACCAGGATCTCGTCACGGGGCACCAGGGTGCCAGTCACCGTCACGGTCTCCACGGTCTCGCGCCGGGTCGCTTCAACGACACTGACGGCAGGCGCTCGGATCGGTTTGGCCGTGGCGGAGGACTCGTCGCGCGCGACAGCGGCCGACAGGCCGAGCGCCAGCAGCGCGGGAGTGGCGAGGAAGGCGGCGCGGATCATCGGCCGGTCCCCGGAATGGTGACGGTCGACCGCGGCAGTGCGCCATTCAGACCTGCTTCGATCAGGACCTGAAGGTGGGCGACGGCGGGGGCCGGGTCGTAGCCCGGCAGGATCGCACGACCGACGACAATGCCCTTCATCAGTGGGTTTACCGCCTCGAACATGAACGCGGGCTCGCAAGCAGGTGATGTGGCGAGCGCCATGAACATCCCGCACAGCCACTCCCGGGCCTCGGCCTCGCTGCGGTCGACCAGTTCGGCGATTGCTGAGTTACGTGTGGTCTCCGCCCACAGGTCGAGGCGCAGCACCGCGGCCTCGCGGGTGATGCCGGTGAAGAACCGTTCGAGGATGCCGTTCAGGGACGCGCGGCGGTCACCCTCCCGCTCCATCTCGGCCACGAGGGCGGCCCCCCGGGCCCGGTCGCGCTCGGCCATCGCCAGGACGATGTCCTCCTTCGAGGCAAAGTAGCGGTAGAAGTTGCCCTGGCTCATGGCGGCCTCGCGGGCGAGGTCCGACATCGTGGTGCGGTGGAAGCCGTTACGGACGAAGCAGGCCTCGGCTGCGTCGAGGATGCGCTCGCGCCGCGCAGCCTGGGCGTCGGTGACTTCGACGACGGTCGTGGTCCCAGCGTTCACGATGCGAAACCCGATCCGAGCGGGACGACCCTGGACTGGTCCTTGACCGGGGCTAGGTCGGCGCAGGCGCGGGGCGCGTGTTCGAGACCGGCGCAAGCCCGGGCCTGCCAGCCACTTGGACCGGTGCCGGTCCAGGACAACAGGCATGCCCACCCCAACAGCATCGCGGCGCCAAAGATCAGATTCGCCGGACGCACCAGGGCGCGCAACGTCGCCGCGCCGGCGGGGGCTTCGACGTGGTCAGCGGATTCGTAGGTCATGCTCGACACCATCAGTCCTCCCCAGTTCAATAATGAACATTCATTCTCATGTCAATGAACGTTCATTCTCAACTGGGGAGGGGCTGTCGTGGGCGAGCATCTCAGGACACAAGGAGGTTCCGCCAAGGCTTGCAAATGTTCGCCTCCGAGAAACCTCCGGTCGCAGCTGAATGCCCGGCATGGGTCGGTAGAATGCAGTCCGCTTTTCCAGCTGACCTTCTCCGAAGCAGCCATTCCGCCTTCGGCCAGTTCCAGCCCCGCCGGTGGGCACCCATGAACGTCTGGGTTGGGTGGTTTCAGTACAGTCTGCTTTCGGCGGGCCGACGCGACGATGCGGACATCCTAAAACTGCACCTGACTTCCGCACCGGCTATGATGGCGCTTTCCTTACGGGTCGTGACTAGTGCGAATGTCTTGAGTTTCGCATCATGATTTAATCGGCCCCGCTCGGCAGTCCGACGGTCCCGGCCTCCGCGCGCAGATAATCAAGAAAGGCGCGCAGCTTTGAAGGCATGTGCCGTTTTGCTGGGAAGTAGATGAAGAACCCGGGAAAGGGCTGCATATAGGCGTCGAGGATCGAGACCAGCTCGCCGCGGTCGACGTGGGCCTTGAACGTCTCCTCAAAGGCGAACGTGATCCCGGCGTCCGCGAGAGCGGAGCGCAGCATGAAGCGCGGATCGTTCGTCGTGATCTGCGGATCGACCTGCACGGTGAAGGCCTGGCCGCCTTCATCGAACTCCCACCGATAGGGAGCCGTATCCGGCGTGGCGCGCCAGCCGATGCAGCGAAAACGCGGGAGATCGCGTGGATGCTCCGGGCAGCCATGCTCTCCCAAGTAACGCGGTGAGGCGACCGCCATCATCCGGATCTCGCCGCCGATCGGCACGGCGATCATGTCCTGCTCCACGACCTCGCCCAGCCGGACGCCCGCATCGAACCCCGACTCCACGATGTCGATGTCGGCGTCCGTCACGGTCACGTCGATCTTGATGCCTGAATACGAACGGGCGAAGCCTGCGATGAGCGGCCCGGAAAGGATGCGTTCGGCGATCGAAGCCACGGCCAGCCGAAGCAAGCCGGTCGGCTCAGTGGCATCGACTAGGCCGTCCAGGGCGTCGCTGATTTCCCCGAAAGGCCCGGCCAGACGCTCCCGCAATCGCTCGCCTGCCTCCGTCAGACGCGCCGAGCGCGTTGTGCGGACCACCAGAGCCGTGCCGAGCCGGTCTTCCAGACGGCGTAGCGACTGGCTGACCGCCGAGCGGGTGACATCCAATTGGCTCGCCGCAGCGGAAAGGCTCCCCCGCTCAGCGACCGCAAGGAAGACGATCAGCAAGTTGGGATCGACGCGCATTGGTTAGCTATCCTTTACACGCTGTCCAGTTCGGACAAGCTACACATGACAATGAAATTCCTCCAAATGTTGTGCAAGCGACTAACCCACACAGCCTTCAGGAGAAATTCGATCATGACAGCAGCAGGCCAGCCGAGGATGTGGTTCCTTACCGGCACATCGCGGGGCTTCGCCCGTCACTGGGCCGAGGCCGCCCTTGCGCGCGGAGACCGGGTCGCGGCGACCGCCCGCGATGTCGCCGACCTAGTGGAGCGTTATCCCGATACCGCCCTAGCCCTGCCCGTGGACGTGACGGATCGCGCCGCCGTCTTTGCGGCCGTCAAGCAGGCCCACGACCATTTCGGGCGGCTCGATGTCGTCGTCAGCAACGCGGGCTACGGCCTGTTCGGCGCAATCGAGGAAGTGACGGAGGACCAAGCCCGCCAGCAGATCGACACCAACGTGTTCGGCTGCCTCTCCGTGCTGCAGGCCGCACTGCCGATCATGCGCCAGCAGGGCAGCGGGCATATCCTCATCACATCCAGCTTCGGCGGCCTGATGAACTTCCCGACCGGCGGTCTCTACGGCGCGACCAAGTTCGCCCTGGAAGGACTTGGCGAGGCGCTCGCCGCCGAAACCAAGGATCTCGGGATCAAGGTCACGCTGATCGAGCCGTCCTACTTCGGCACTGACTTCAACACCTCCTCGCGCAAGGAGGGGCAGAATACGATCGACGCCTACAAGGCCGTTCATCAGCAGACCGAAGAAGCGTTCAAGAAGATGTCGCCGGGAGATCCGGCTCATACCGCCCCGGTCGTCTTGGAACTGGTCGATATGAAGGAGCCGCCACTACGGATCATTCTGGGCAAGGGCGCGCTGCCGATGGTAAAACAGACCTATCAGAAAAAACTGGCCGAATGGGATCAATGGTCGGCCCTCGGCGAGTCCGCCCAATAACCGAAGCGGAGAAGCCGGCACGGCATGCCGTGCCGGCCGCCGAACGTCGCCCAACCGATCGAGAGAACCGCCATGAAGCTCAGGAACCCCGGCCCCGTCCAACCCGCCCCAGCCTTGCAAGGACCGGCCGGCGAGCTTGCCGAGGCAATCAGCCGGTGGCCGGGCGTGGCGGCCTTTACGCATTGGGAGCTCGGTTCGCCGGGCGTGGTTGACGGGGCAGAGTTCCATATTGGCGACCCCGAGCTGGGCCATATCCACCTCGACGGCACCGCGCATATCCCGTTCGGCAGCGCGATTTCTGCGTTGCTGGTGCAAGACAAGATGGGGCGGACGCCCAGCTGGGGGCGCGACTGGATCACCTATCCGGTACGGTCGTCCAAAGACGTACAACACGCAGCATGGCTGTTCGGCCTGGCATATGCGCGCATGCACGGCACCTCCGACGAGGATGTGCGCGACCGCATCACGGAGAGAGCCAAAGTCGCTGAATAAGCCGATCGCTATCGCTCGCCCCACGGCGAGCGGTACCCCGGCCGATCCGCTGTTTTGCCCCCTCCAGCGGGTCGGCTGGCCGGTCAACCGGCCAAGCTGCATCCCAGTCGCCGCCGTTCAAAAGAGTTGAGTTTAGCACCGGCCCTTTTGCGCAATCTGCCGATCAGCGTACCAATGGCATAAGATAGTTCGGCCGACTAATCGTTCTTTCGCCAGATCTCCTCGGCGAGCAGCGTCGCGAACGATACCCAGGCCACCAATGGAATGCCGAGCTGGCCGGCGGTCTTATCGACCTGACTAGCCGTTGCTACATAACCGACTGCGCTTGCGCCTAGGGCGGCTGAGGTGACGGTGGCCCATCCCGTTGACCGCTGACCGAAAAAGACTTCGCTCCACCCGGCAATACCAACTTGGTTCGCGGCCCAGAACGCCAAAGCCGCCGTCCGCTCAGGCGATCTCTCGGCGCGAAGCAGTCGATAACCGCCA
>NZ_JAKSYG010000178.1 GCF_022829725.1 Methylobacterium sp. E-005
GTGCCCGGCTGCTCGGACATCCCGGTGATCGTATTGACGGGTCGCGAATTCTCAGCGGACGACCGGAGCAAGCTTCGCGGCGCGAGCCAGATCCTCAATCGTGGCGACCTCGCGTCGGCGAGTCTGGCCGAAAGGCTGAGAGGACTGACCGCCTGAAAAGGCTGAAGGTCCCGCAGCAACATCGGCATCGAGCCAACCTCAAAGTGCAATCTGAAATCAACAGCCCGGAAGCCCGAATGACGGGGCTGGGTCGGAGGCCTTGTGTCCGCTTTCCCGACTCGTTTGCTCCAAAGCGGAATGACGGTTCACGGCCAGCTCCAGTCGCGTTGGCGGGCGCCTTTAAACGGCTGGGTTGGGTGGCTTTCTGCCGGTCCGCTTTCAGGCAGAAATACACGGGGCCGGACGTTGCGGCCGCGCCTCCTCACGACCCAAAGCAGCCGGTCGAGCCGGTGCGGTTTGGGTATACCTCAGGCTATGGGGACCACCATCTCGAAGCGTAGTCCGCTGGCGTCGATGGTTCGCTCGAAGCGACCGCCCAGGCTGCGCTCGATGGTCTGTTTGAGAAGGCGGGAGCCGAACCCTGTGCCCTCGGCCTTCGCAGCGCGCGACGGGGCGGGACCTTCTTTCCAGATCAGCCGGGATGCGCCGCCCTCCATCCGCCCCTGAAGCTGGAGCATGCCGCCGCCGGACAGGGCACCGTACTTGGCGGAGTTGGTGGCAAGCTCGTGAAAGATCATCGCGTAGTCGTTGACCTTACCCGGAGGCGCAGCCACCGCGTCCTCGATGTCGATGTCGATGTTGGCGCCGTCCCGGTAGGGCGCCAGGATGCGCTCGGCGAGCGTGCCCATCGCCACATGCGCATGGTCTCCGTGCTGCGAGCGCGTCGCAAGGGCGGTCGCTTCGTGCAGCACGCCAAATCGCCGCGACAGGTCCTCGGCGAACAGCGGTGCCGACTTGGCTTCGCGGGCGACGATGGATGTGAGTGCCTGGGCCACCGTGAACATGTTCGAGACCCGGTGGGCCAGCTCAGCGGTCAGGAGCCGTTCGGTCTCCTCTGCCCGCTTGCGCTCCGTGATGTCCATGAAGATGGCCTGCACCCACTCGCCGACACGGCCTGCATCACCCCCGATGCCGCGTGCCGAGATCCAGCGCGCGTCCGGACCCTCGCCGATGCGGAAGTCGAAGCTGTAGGCCTGTGGGTCTCTCTCGCTGGCCCACCAGTCCTCTATCATCCCCGACCGGTCCTCGGCGTTCACGCGCTTGAACAGCTCGTCGATGCCGACGACGGCTTCAGACGTCCCCCAAAATTCGCGGCACAGGGCATCGAGCTGGGCCATCCGGCGGGTCGGTGACCACGCCCAAAGGGCGACGCCGCCTCGATGGATCGCACCGGTGAAGTTCTCCAGCGTCCACCCGTCGCCCGCCAGTTCGAGACCCTCAGCCATGACCTTCCCAGGTTGCGTTCCTGTCAGGACGAGGCGCTCGGCACCGTCCCGGTACATAACCCGCCGAGGCCATTCTAGCTCCGGCAAAGCTTCATTGAGCTGCTGCTTTAGGTACATGCCATGCAGCGTGACGCTTTCGCCCAGGCAACTCGACAGCAACCAATACAGGGTGGGCCAGTTGATGGGCCATGTGCTCGAAACGCCCTCTGGATGCCTCGGTAGTCCTCATCGTCGAGGATGATGACCTCGTGCGCATGAACGCAGTCGAGATGCTGGAGGACGCGGGCCTTACGGTGACCGAGGCATGCAACGCCGACGAGGCGTGGGGCATCCTCGAACAGCGCACAGACATCGGTGTCCTGTTCACCGACATCGACATGCCGGGGTCCATGTGCGGGAAGACGCTGGCCGAGCACGTCCATGCGTCATGGCCTGACATCCGTCTGGTCCTTACCTCCGGACGACATCGCCTTACCGATGAAGAGGTGCCGGACCACGGCCTCTTTGTGTCGAAGCCTTACCGCTTTCGGGACGTTCTCAAAGCCATTGCTCAAGCAAGGTAGCGATCATGACCGGGCAGGGCCTCGATGCGTTTGAGGAGCCGTTGCGCCCCCGTCATGTGCCACGATCCCCCACTCTGCCGGGACACTGTGCCTCGGACCTTTCTGCAAGGGTGGGATTTTACTAGGAGATGAACCAACAATCTGCGTCCTCAGCACCTTACGCCCTTGTCGTGGACGATGACGGGCTGATCCGCATGGACGCGATGTACATGCTGGAGGATGCCGGGTTCCGGACCTTCGAGGCCCGTGACGGCGACACGGCTATGGAGCTGCTAGCACAGTACCACGCCTCAATCGTCCTGCTGTTCACCGATGTGCAGATGCCCGGCTCCCGCAACGGCTTTGCCGTCGCTCGCGAGACCGCCCGCCGGTGGCCCCACATCGCCATCGTGGTGGCGTCCGGAGAGGTGCAGCCGGGATCGGACGATATGCCCGAGGGAGCACGCTTCATCGGCAAGCCGTTTACCGCCGAGATGGTGCATGACCACCTGAAAGAGATCTTGCCGGATGGTCAGAAACCAGAGCCACTGCGGGACTAGTGGTCGAAATCCGACAGTTGGTACCGTCTGTTTCCGACCAATTTTGTTGAAAAACTCGATGGCAGCGCCTCAGGCATCGTCCAACCTTAGGCATCGTCCAAGATGATGCCCGAGAGAAAATTGATCTCTCGCACCGCGGCAATCCTACACTTATAGGTTATTCTGGCGGCGCCGATAGTAGGACTTTCTCCGGTCGCCCCCCTTTCGCAGCGCTGCTTCGACCTACTTCCGAGATTTCAACAAAATCGATCGTAAGCAGCCGGGGACAGTGGACTGGAAAAGGTGCACTCAAGTCAGACCAATCGCTGCTGGCTTAAACGTCCGGTTTCAACCGCAGCGCCAAAGGCCGTTCACCACTCCGAGCTGAAGTTGCCGAACGGTTGACGAACGTCCGCTTCGGGCTAACGCCGACAGTGCTTCCGGCGGCTGGGTTGGGTCGATTCTGTTGAAAAACTCGGGTGTTGCAGCGGTTGTGATGAGGTGATTCACTCCTGTCGAGAGACGGAGATCGAAGCAGATGATGGGACCTCGGCAAGTCGAGCAGGGTGCCCTGTTCTACGAGTTCTCGCTCGAC
>NZ_JAKSYG010000187.1 GCF_022829725.1 Methylobacterium sp. E-005
TCGTCGTCGACATCCTGCTCGGGGTCGTCGGCGCCGTCGTCGGCGGTTTCCTGTTCAACCAGTTCGGCGAGCCCGGCGTCTCGGGTTTCAACCTCTACAGCCTGCTCGTCGCCGTCGTCGGCGCTGTCATCGTGCTGGTCAGGGGAAACTTCTGAGCCCGGCTCGCCGCCGGGCCTGTGTCGACTACGTCGTTGTCGAGCACGGCGTGTCGGAACGGTTCGCTTGCCGTGTCCTGGGCCAACATCGTTCGACCCAGCGTAAGGTCGCCGTCCCGGTCGAGGACGAGGCCGCTCTGACGGACGCCATCATCGCCTTGGCGCTCCAGTATGGGCGCTACGGCTACCGTCGGATCACTGCGATGCTCCGGCGTGACGGCTGGACGGTCAACGTGAAGCGCGTCGAACGGATCTGGCGCCGCGAGGGCCTCAAGGTTCCCGCTCGCCAGCCGAAGCGGTCGCGCCTCTGGCTCAACGACGGCTCGTGCGTGCGGCTACGGCCGGAGCGTCCCGACCACGTCTGGTCCTACGACTTCGTCGAGCACCGCACCCACAACGGGCGCAAGTACCGGATGCTGAACGTCATCGACGAGTTCACGCGCGAGTGTCTGGCCATCCGCGTATCCCGCAAGCTGAAGGCACTCGACGTGATCGACGTACTCTCGGACCTGTTCAGCCTGCGCGGTGTGCCCGGTCGTATCCGCTCGGACAATGGTCCGGAGTTCATCGCAAAAGCTGTCCGAGATTGGATCGCAGCGGTTGGCTCGCAAACCGCCTACATCGAACCGGGCAGTCCGTGGGAGAATGGGTTCTGCGAAAGCTTTAACGCGAAGCTGCGAGACGAACTTCTCAACGGCGAAGTGTTCTACACCCTCAGGGAAGCCAGCGTCGTGATCGAGCAATGGCGGAGGCACTACAACAGTATCCGACCGCACTCGTCGTTGGGCTACCAGCCGCCCGCGCCGGAGGTCATCGTCTGGCCAACAGAACCAAGCAGCTCAGCGCTGCTCGCTCGCCCTGACATCGTCACCCGACCGACGATGCACTAACTTCGAACCTGGGCCACCAAATAGGGGCAGGCCAGAGTGTGTCGTGTAAGAGGCCGGCCTGCCTTGAAAGGACGTCGAGCACGCCCGGATCGATCGCCGTGACGAGGCCGTACGGGGCACTACCGGCCGTCGACAAGGCGAGCGTTAGGATCCGTCGACGGGCACGTTGGCGGTGATACAGCTTAGACGGTAACGCTCGTCTTGATCGTGGGAGCCGCGCGGCGAGCGCTACCAGTGTGCGCGCTCCTGCTCAGTCGGCATCCGGCCTTGCGGGGTAAGCTGGTCGACCACACCGGGCAACATTTGCGAGAGCTGCGACAGCAGGTCGGAGCTGCCCATTCCTGTCTGCTGCGAGAGCTGCCCCACCGTTTCCGGACTGAGCGCCGCTCCGAGATCATGCGGTGCGATCGCTTGGTTCTGGCTGTTGCCGATCCATGATTTGATCGCCCCTCCGTGTCCGGCCTGGGTGAACTGCTCGACCAGGGCACCGAGCCCACCGGCCGCGCCACCGCCCCCGAGAATACCATCGAGCCCACCCTGGCTGCCGCCGAGACTGCCGCCTGCATTGCCGAGCATGCCGCCGAGACCACCGCCCCCGGCCCGGGCGGCCAGAAGGCTCATCAGGACGCCCACAAGGGGATTGGCTCCGGCGCCCTGCTGCTGACCGGCGTTGCCCTCGACCATGCTGCCGATGATGCTGTCGAGTAGGCCCATGAAGTGTCCTCCTGATGCGGTCGCAGGCCGGGTGATCGTACTGGTCGCTGACGAGGCCGCTCTGGCGGGTGGATCCCGATAATTAGACCGGGTGATTGTAGACACGTACCCGGCGGGCACCGGACGTCCGCGTGTCCGTGCTAGTCACGGGAGCGCTGGCCGCATCGTCCGCACGCACAATCGAGCCTGCGGCTGCGTTCGAGCCGATCAGGGTCGAGGTATCGCTTTGCGGCTCGCCCGCCGTCTTGCTGCTCCAGCCCTCGCTCTCCCAACCCTGCGCACGCGCGTCGAGGTCGACGGCGCCGTGCTCCTCCAGGATGCGCGTGGCCACACCGGCGTGGGCCTCATCCGCCCTTACGGTCAGCAGCGATCCGCCCCGGCGCACGCCCTCGGCGTAGGCATGCGCATCGGTCTCGCTCACGCCGGCGCCGGTCAACGAGCCGGTCAAACCACCCGCTGCGGCACCGATGCCTGCACCGGTCAGCGTCGCCACAAGCCAGCCTGCGGCCACGACCGGACCGACGCCCGGAATGGCCATCAGCCCGAGGCCCGCGAGGAGGCCCGCGCCGCCGCCCAGGATCGTGCCGAGCGTCGCGCCGGTACCCGCGCCGGTGGCGGCATGGTCCGCCGTCTCGCCCGTCCCGGCGGTGCCGGTCTCCGCCTTGTTGCTGACGAGGCTGATATCTGAGTGCGGCACGCCGGCCGCCTCCAAGTTGGTCACCGCCGCCGCAGCGTCGTCGTAGCGGTCGTACAGGGCTGAGAGGGTCTGCGTGGGCATGACATGACTCCGAGATGTTCGAGCGGGACAGATCGAGCGAGAGGACCGGCTACTGGACAGCGACGTTGCCCTTGAAGTCGAGGCCGACGCTGGCAGGCTTGCCGTCCGCCATCGCGCTGGCGTGCCAGATACCGTCGCCGTCCTTTTTGAGATCCTTGACCTCGTGGTAGCCGGCCCGCTCGAGGCGGCGGCGAACCTCACCCTCAGTGAAGCTGTTGGCGCCCTGCTCCAGCTTGACGTTCGCCCCGGTGCCGGTGGCCGCGGGCCTGTCGTCATGGGCGTGATCGGTGTTCGGCCGGGTCACGGCGTTCTGCCCGCCGGAGGTCGCGCTGGAGGCGCCATCTGTCGCCGGCTGCCCGGTGACGGTTGTCTGCGCCAGTGCAGGCGCTGCCGCGAGCAGCGGTAACAGAACAAGGATCGAGCGGTTCAGGGACATGGCGGGGGCCTGTTTGTCTGGTTGTGCTGGAGGGACCGGCTGATCCGAACGCGGATCTCGACACGGTGCGCTGCCCGGAGCATCCAGGCTCCAAGCAGCGCCGTTCATGTCGATCAGACCGGCTTGCGGGCGCCCGGAGTGGTCCCGGTCGTCGCGGTGCCGGTCGTGCCGGTGCGGCTGACGTTGCCGCGCTCGTCCTCGACCTCGACCTCGGTGTGGCGTACCTTGTCGGTGACAGTCTCAGTACGCTGACCCGCGTCCTTGCGGATGCCGACCTCCTCGACCACGCGGGCCTCCTTCGACACCACCGCCTGCTCGCGCAGCTCGGTCGCCTCGATGGTCTTGCTCGCGAACAAGGCCTCGTCGGCCGCCGTCACCGGCCGGTCGACCGCACGCCGATCGACGTGGACGGTCTCGTCGCGCAGGGTGACCTGCTCCTCGACCGGCTTCTCGACCACGTACGAGCGCACCCGCACCCGGCCGCTCTCAGCCACGCGCTTACCGACATTGAGGCGCTCCTCGACGACCGGGATGTAATCCGTCTCGCCTGTCGTGCCGGCACCCTTCAGAGCTGCGCCGCCCGTAGCAGAGGTTCCCGTCGCTGTTCCGGTTGCCGTTGTGTCCATGACCGAGCTGGCTGCAGTCGTGCCACCCGTCGCCGAGTACCCGCTCCAGCCCTCCTTGCGCCACGTGGTCTCGCGCTGGTCGAGGTCGACCGAGCCGTTCTGCTCGAGGATGTCGTAGGCCGTCTCGGTCTGCGTCGGCTCGACGCTCGCGGTCAGCAGGGTGCCGCCGCGGCTCAGACCCTCACTGTAGGCGTAGCGGTCCTCCTCGGGCATGAAGAAGTCCTTGAGCGAGCCCCAGAAGCCACCCTCGTCCTTGCGGTAGTCGTACGACCCGCTCGTGCGTGCCGTCTGCGCGCCCTGCACGAGCTTGATCGCGGACTGCGGGATGCCGGCGGCCACGAGCTTGGCTTGCGCGGCCTGGGCCTCGGCCGGGCGATCGAACAGCGCGGTGATCGTCTGCGTCATGGTGTTGTCTCCTGGGTTGAAGGGGGATTCATCTGCTCGCTGGCGTGGCCGTCCGGGCTCACGCGTTCGACCACGGCGTGCTGCCTGCGCAGCGTCACCGGGACCTCGACATCCTCATCCGTTGAGCTTCGACGGATGTGCAGCTCTTCCTTCAAGACGAGGCGCTTCTCGACGACGAGGATCTCTTCGAGTACGGGGATGATCGTCACCTCGTCCTCCTCACGGACCACCGGGGGCACCTCGCCCTCCGGCAGCGTTCGGTTGATCGCCACCCGGGTGACCGCGACCATGTCGCTGCGCAGGCTCTCGCGCAGGACCTGATCGACATTCTCGGTGCGGGTCGAGACCCGCACTCGCCCGGTCTCCACCACCCGCTTGTCGATGCGGGCGGTCTCCACGACCACCGGGATCGTCAGGGTCTCACCGACGGCAACCTCCGCCGCCTCTACGCCCTGCGTCCGTGAAGGCTTAGTCTGGCTGGCGGCGGGATCGCTCATGGTCAGATCCGACGCTGGGTCGTGGGGGCGACGCCGGTGCGGCTCACCACCGGATCGACGGCGGCGCCGCGGCCCGCGAAGAAGGCCGCCAGAGCGCCGAGGATCAGAGCCAAGGCGCCGTAGAGCGCGCCCTGCGAGCCGACCCGCGCGGCGGCATCGGCCGCCTGCTTGGTCTGCTCCTTGGCCTTGGCTGTCGCGTCGTTGAACTGCTGCACGTATTGGGCGACCTGGGTCCGCGCCTGGTCGACCGGGATGTTCTGTGCCTTGGCGAGCGCCTGAGCGGCCTTCTCCTGCGCGTCCTTCTGCTGTGCAGCGTCACCGGTCACCGCCGCGCGCATCGCGCTGACGGCAGCGTTCTTCAGGGTCTCCGGGTCGTTGCCGGTGCCGTTGCGGACTTGGCCCTCGATGTTCGAGAACGGGTTGTCCATGCCAGGTAGCGACGGGGCGGCAGCCTGCGCAGCGGTCTTCACCGAGCCGCCGATCAGGTTGCCGGCGCCGCCCAGCGTGCTCGACACCGCGCTTGACGCGCCGCTGACGACACCGCTGACTGCCGACGAGAGCAAATAGACAACGACCAAGGTCGAGACCGCCCAGGCGATCAGACCGTGATAGGCGGTGGTGGTGTTGGCCGGCTTGCCCGAGAGGCGCCCGGCGAGCCAGCCTCCGGCGGCGGAGGCGAGGATGCCGGAGATCACGAACCAGATCCCGGCACCCGAGGACAGGCTGCTGGCGGTCGGGGTGCCGTTGCCCGCCGGGTCGACGGTCGAGAGGCCTATGCCGAGCCCGACCATGTTGAGGATGACCTGGGCGACCAGCGCGATCACCGCGCCGGCGAACACCGCGCCCCAGGAGATGGAATGCAGCGCCATCGTGCGCATGTCCTCCGCGGGGGAGACCGCGCTGGCGGTGGGGATGTCGCGGTCGTAGGCCGGACGTGTGGTATCGGGTGATAACGCCATGCTCGGTACTCTCAAGGTTCGTGTGGTTCGATTTTCGGCCGAGGTCGGCGGAAATGAGTTTGGCTGGGCTCAGAGCACCCGGCGGCGGCCGACCAGGGCGTAGTCGAGCGCAGCCCGACCACCGCGCCGACGACGGCGACTAGCAAGTCTGCGGGGGTTCAGCCCCGCGACGCCGGGCTGACCGAACTGGTTGCCGCCCGTGTGTCTGCTCGCGCTCCAGCATCACGGCCGCGTCGAGCGCTTCGATCTCGGCTCGGGGGTCGACGACATGTGTGCGGCTTCGATGGCGGCGATCTCGGCGGCGGCTTCCGCCTGGATCGCACGGTCACCCTCAATGATGCCGATGGCTTCCTTGATCAGCGCCCGGGCATGGTCGGGCGAGAGCACCTTCCGACGCCCGGCCACACGGATCTCCTCATATCAACCCGCCGGGATGATCTTCCGAGATGCTCGCGTGAACAGAGCTACCACTGCGTAATGAGGTGATCTACTCGAAGTTCCGACGATTTACATAAAGTACATTTGTACCAAATCGGCTTGGTAGTTCTGTCACGGTTTTTCGGCCTCAGCGCCGGTGCCGCGTGTTCGGCCCGATGCCGCGCTCCTGCGCCCACACCACCACCGCGCTGCGGCGGTTGACCCCGAGCTTGCGGTACAGGCTGGAGACGTGGTTGCGCACCGTGTTCGGCGAGAGCTTCAGCTCGGTCCCGATCTCGTGGTCGGAGGCGCCCTGGCAGATCCGCGTGAGCATGTCCCGCTCGCGGATCGTCAGGTTCCCGATGTCGACCGATGGCCGGACGGAGCGTGACGGGTGACGCAGGGTCGCCAACTTGTCGATCACCCCGTGGCTGAACCACGACGCGTCCGCCATCACCGCCTCGATGGCAGTGATCAGTTCTTGCTCCGAGCGCTTGCGACTGGTGATGTCCTGCAGGACGCACAGCACGCACGCCTCGCCGTTGATGCTCACCCGCTCAGCCGAGACGAGGCAGTCGATCTCCGCGCCCGCTGCATCTTGCAGCACGGCCTCGAAGCCGCGCACGCTGCCGAGCCGCCTCAAGTCGCGGGAGAACTTGCGTTGCTCGGCACAGTCGACCCAGAGCGCGAAGTCGGCGAGCGACTGGCCATCTTTGGTCTCAGGGGCGTACCCGAAGGTGGTGGCGAAGGCCTGGTTGACGCTGGTGATCTCCAGGCCGTCCGCATCCATCAACGCGCTCGGCACCGGCGAGAGATCGAACGCCTTGGCGAAGCGCTCCTCGCTATGGCGCAGTGCCATCTCGGCCTTCCGGCGATCCTCCAGGTCGGCGAAGGTGAACAGCATGCACGGCTCGACGCCGCCCGGGCCCGGCATCTCGATCGCATGTCCAGCCACGATGACGTAGCGGCCTCGGCCACACGGCGTGGCGAGCTGAGCCTCCATTTGCGGGATGGTGCGGCCTTCATGCAGGCGATGGATCGCCATCTCGCGCCGCTCGGCCTCGCGCAGCAGATCGATCTCGCAGAACGTACGGCCTAGTACATCGTCGCGATGGTAGCCGGTCAGGTCGAGGAAGCCATGGTTGACCCGCACGAAGCGCAGATCGGCGATCCGGCAGATGATTGCCGGGGCCGGGTTGGCGTTGAACATCCGCTCGAACCGGGCCTCGGCCTGGTAGCGCTCGCTCACATCCTGCATCACCAGGGCGAGGCCGCTGGGTGTGCCGTCCACATCAGTGGTCACCAGGCTGCGGATGCGGTGCATCCACCTGTGTGAGGGGTCTCGGGTCGGGACCAGCTCGACCACGACGTCGCGGAACACCTCGCCGGCGAGCACCCGGTCGAGGGGGTGCTGCAGCGGGCCAATCTCTCGATGATTGCGGTAGTGCAGCGTGAAGTTCGCGCGGTACTCGGACACGGTGGCGCCGAGGTCACCAGCATCCACAACCCCATGCATCATCACGGCGGCGGCGTTCGCATAGGCGATGGTCTGATCCGGCTCGATCAGGATCACGCCCTCGGACAGCCCGGCCACAATCTGCTGCATCTGTATGTGATGAGCTGCATCGGACATCGGCGTATCTCCATCCGAAGCGCCAACGCTCGAATGCGAGGAAAAGCTCAGACTGCCGCGTCTGCGCATTCCTGACCTGGCCGATCGCTCTCGATGGGCTAGCCGAGCGGATCTCAGGCGGCGGAACTACACCTATGATTGGGCGAGAAGTTTATTGGACACTAGTTGCAGTTTGGGTCGGCGGCTTCCGGTGAGGAACATGACTTCGACCGTGTCTTCATCCATCGTCGTGACATGGAGGCGGTAGCCCATATTCGTCGCCAGCATACGCGCCTGGTCCAGTGTACTGGCGGCCAAGATCATCGTGAACTCAGCTATGCCGGATGCGAGTTGAGCTGCGAGGAGACCAATTTCCACACCTTCGTTGAAAGTCTTGTCACGGCCAGCGAACCGCAGGCGCAGACCCGGCACGACATGGATGTGGCGCATAGCTAGTCCCTCCGGACACCTCCCAGTGCACAGCCAATGTGGTTAACATCGCGTTAGCCGCGACATGCTCTCGAAAAATTCTAAAATCCTGTCCCACTGCTCAAAGGCGGGCGCAGCCTTTCTAGCGCACGCGACGCACTTGTTCCAGAACGTGGCGTTTCGCGAGGTTTTAAGCTCGAATTCCAGCGCAGCCGTTCCCTGGAGCTTGCCCTATTGGAACGCTGCACTCCGCGCTCGCTTTGGGGCGAAATAGCGGGGTGAGGTTTCTACCCCAGGCTGAATTTGCCGAACGGCCGTATTGCCGGCGGGCTGTCAACGGTCATGGCGGCAGGGTCGGGTCGGTAGGAGGTCGTCCGACTTTCCCGACAAAACGGCTTCGAAACAGACGGGTCGGTTTCAGCCAGACCTAGAAACATGGTTATACGCGACCGTACGAGGTACGAAGAGACGCTGTGATCGCTTCCGCCGCAAAGCCCTTTGGTTGCGAGTTCGAACTCGAAGCCAGGGCTCGCGCTTAAGGTGTGAACCCGGCTACGACTTGCCGATGCCCGATCGTGGAGGGCGCAGGTAGCTCGCATGCCCGACACCCATCCCCTGATCCAGCGCTCAGGCTTGCGAGGCGCGCGTCCGCTCGCCGGGCTGCCCAGTTCGCCGCTCGCCTACGCCCTGCTCGCCCTGGCCTTGACGGCGGTCGGTTGGAACTTCGTCGCCGGCGATGCCGCCCGTCGCGAACGGCTGCAGCGCAGGGAGCTGATCAGTCACAGCGAGCGCCTGCTCTCGACGATGAAGGATCTGGAGACCGGCATGCGCGGCTACGCGCTCACCGGCAAGCCCGAGTACCTCGAACCCTATACCGATGCGCTGGGCCGCATCCCCGGCGAGAGCGCCTTCCTCGACACCCTCGACGGTGGCTCCTCCGATCCTGCGACAGCGGCACTCGGCCCCGTGCGCAAGCTGATCGGCGATGAGACGGTGTTCTCCGACCGGGTCGTGACCGCGCGGCGTGACCAGGGGTTCGACGGCGCGGAAGCATTGATCGAGACCGGCGCGGGTAAGCGCCTGATGGACGCGATTCGTGCCGCCACCGCGACGGCCAACCGATCCGCCGGAGAAGCGTTGGCGGAGAACGACCGCCGCGATAGCCTGCGCTACAGCGCTCTGTCGGCGTTCAGCCTGCTGTGCGCGACCTTCGCGATCGTGCTGCTGGCCCGCCTCGCGATGGTTCGCCGCCGCGAGAGCCAGCGCAGCAGCGGGCTGTTCGAGGGCGTGCTCGCCAATGCCCCGGTCGGGCTCGGCTTCCTCGACGGCGGGTTCAACATCCGTCACATGAACCGCGCGCTGGCGACGATGAGCGAGCGAGGCTTCGGCGCAGATCTCGGCGCACCGATCTGGACGCTACTCCCAAGGCTGGAAGAACAGCTCACCCCGCTGCTGGAGTCGGCGCGCGACCACGGCCTCGTCAGCGCCGACGTGCCGGTTAGCGTGCCGAGCGAGAGCGCGCCGGGCGGGATGCGCCACTTCCGCATGAGCTTCTACCCGCTGAGCCAGGATGAAGGGTCGGCGGTGGCCACCGGCGTCGGCCTCGTCGTGGCGGACGTGACCACGGCCGTCCTATCCGAGGCCCAGGTCCGCGCGGGCGAGGCGCTGCTGCGAACCGTGCTCGACACACTGCCGGTGGGCGTTCTCATCGCAGAGGCGCCGTCCGGACGGATCACCGGCCACAACGCCCGCGCCGAGAGGATCCTCGGTCACGGGGTACTGCCCGCGCAGCCCGGCGAGGGACCGGTGCGCTGGGTCGGCTTCCACGAGGATGGCCGGTCGGTCGAGCCGAGCGAGTGGCCGCTGATCCAGGTGGTGCGCGCGGGCGAGCCGCAGTCCGAGCTGGAGGTTGACTATCAGCGTGGCGATGGTGCCCGCGCCTGGGTCGGCTTCGCCGGCGCGCCGATGCGGGATGTCGAAGGCGCGCTTAGCGGTGCCGTCGTGGTGGTATCCGACATCGACGCGCGCAAGCGTTCCGAGCACGTCCTGGCGGCGGCAAAGGAGGCCGCCGAGGAGGCCAACCGCGCCAAGTCCGAGTTCCTGGCCAACATGAGCCACGAGCTGCGCACTCCGCTGTCGGCAGTGATCGGCTACTCGGAGATGCTGCAGGAGGAGATGGAGGACGCCGGCCAGGCGGACCTGCTGCCCGACATGAAGAAGATCGAGGCGAACGCGCGCCACTTGCTCGGGTTGATCAACGACGTGCTCGATCTGTCCAAGATCGAGGCCGAGCGCATGGAAGTTTATCCCGAGAGCCTCGACGTCGCCGCAACCGTGCGCGACGTCGCCGCCACGGTGGAAGCTCTGGTGGAGAAGAAGGGCAACGCCCTGGTCCTCGACATCGCGGACGGGCTCGGCGGCGCGTACACGGACGCGACCAAGCTGCGCCAGTGCCTGATCAACCTGCTGAGCAACGCGGCCAAGTTCACGGAAGGCGGGCAAATCATGCTGTCGGCACGCCGGCAGACGGACGCCGAGGGTGATCGGCTGGTGTTCGCGGTGGCCGACACCGGCATCGGCATGAGCGAGGAGCAGACGTCACGCCTGTTCCAGCGCTTCAGCCAGGCCGACGCCTCGACGACGCGACGCTTCGGCGGCACGGGGCTTGGATTGGCGATCACCCGGGCGTTCGCGCACATGCTGGGCGGCGACATCGCGGTCGAGAGCCGCGAGGGCGCCGGCACGACCTTCACCCTGACGCTGCTGGCGAGCGTGGCGGAGGGCGAGGAGAGACAGGCGCCGGTGAGATCCCCGCGGACGCCGCAACCATCGACCGAGCCGATAGCGGGCAGCGAGGTCCTGGTCATCGACGACGATCAGGCTACCCGCGACCTGCTCGCGCGCTTCCTGGCCAAGGAAGGCTTCCACGTCGCGACGGCGGGTGACGGAATGGCCGGGCTCGAGCAGGCACGCATACGGCGTCCGCGCGCGATCCTGCTGGACGTGACCATGCCGCGCATGGACGGATGGGCCGTGCTGCGCACCCTGCGCGCCGACCCGGAGCTCGGCGATCTGCCGGTGATCATGGTCACGGTGCTCGACGAGCAGAACCTCGCGTTCTCGCTCGGGGCGACCGACTACCTGCAGAAGCCGGTCGACTGGGCGCAGCTGAAGGAGGCGATGGAGCGGTTCCGGCCGAAGCCCCACGACGGGCCGGTGCTGGTCGTGGACGACGACGCCGACCTGCGCGCGCTGACGGCATCGCAGCTGACCCGGGAGGGCTGGCAGGTGGTCACGGCGGCGGACGGCCGAGCCGGATTGGCGGCGGTCGGTGAGCACCGGCCGCGGCTGATCCTGCTCGACCTAATGATGCCGGAACTCGACGGCTTCGGCTTCCTGCGCCTGCTGCGCACCCGCCCGGAATGGTACGACATCCCCGTCGTCGTGCTGACGGCCAAGGACGTCACTGCGGACGACTTCCGGCAGTTGGCCGGGCAGGCCGACCGCGTGGTGCAGAAGGCCGGGTTGTCCTTCTCCGACCTCTCGGCGCTGCTGAGGACGCTCTACGGAGCTGATCCCGCCGAGCAGCAGCACGGTGGACTAGAGTCGGTTCAAGCCGACGGGTCCGGGACAACGTCGTACGAGTGATCGGCTCGTCGGCTCATCCACCGGATCAAAGATGCGGATCGTCGGCTGCCCGGAGCCTGCCCACCGCGATGGCCGTCCGGAACGCCTGATAGTCTGCCTCGTTCCGATCGCCGTAGGCCATCGCCCAATCGGCCAGGGCCTCCCGCAGGTCGGCGCGGCTGTCATGACCGCAATACCCCGCGATCGCTGCCGCATCCCCAGTCCGCGCATGGGCCTTGGCGAGCAGGGCGCCGTAGGCGTGCGAGAAGTACAGGAGCGACCGGCCCGTCATGCGGGCGACTGGAATCTCGCCCTTCATGTTCTTCATCTGCCGCACGTAGAACGGCCGACCTTCGATGTTCGTCCAGCAGCGGATCGCCCACAGCCTGCAGCAGGCGCTGGCCGTAGATCACGCGCTCGCCTTCATGATCGGCATAGGGCTTGGGCATGCCACGCAGGTACGGCGCGTGGGCCGGTCGTACGGCTTCCTTGACCTGTAGGAAAAGCGCGTCCTGATTCGAGTTGCCGCACAACAGCGCTACGTAGGCACGGGTGCCGACGCTGCCGACGCCGACGACGCGGTGTGCGACATCGACCACGTGGTAGCGGCTGATCATGAACCGCCGCTCGCGCGGCAGCGTCTCGGCGTAACGCTCCAGCCCGGTTATGACGGCCTCGCGCGACGCCTCATCGACGCGGACGAGGATCGGCGCTTCCTCGCGGAAGTGCCAGCCGCCGTCCGTGCGCCGCTCCCCCACCCGGTCGAGCAAGCTCGTGTTGTTCTTCCGCCGTGCCTTCTCGACGGCTTTGCGTACCACGGCCTGCGAACGCGCGTCGATCTCAATGCCGGCGAAGGCGAAGTCCTCGGCGCGCGCCGCGCGCTGCCAGACGTCGGGCGAACCGCGCGGGGCGAGGTCGTCCATCGTGTGCTGGTAACCCACCACCGCGCTCAGTACCGCCTGCCGCCGTTCGGCCGGAGGGACATCGGCATCCCGCGCGGCGACCTCGATGCTCGCGCACAGGCGCTTCAGGTCCCACTCCCACGGCCCGACCGTGACCTCGTCGAAGTCGTTGAGGTCGAGCACCACCTCGCCCTGGGGTGAGCCGAACAGGCCAGAGTTCGAGATATGGGCATCGCCGTTCATGACCACGTCGATGGCGCCGCGCGCTCCCTGCGCGAGGTCCCACGCCATGACCTGAGCAGCCCCGCGCAGGAAGGCGAACGGCGAGGACGCCATGCGGGCGATTCGCAGCGGCATCAGATGTAACTGTCGACCCTCGTGGGCTGCCCCGATGAGCGCGACCGGGTCGGGTCGATCGCGGACGTGATCGAGCACGGCATGAGCTGAATGCGGCAGTTCCAGGCGCAGGATCTTGCCGGCGGTGCGACGTTTCTCCCACGGCTCCACGCCCGAGCGCAGGTCGACGTGTGGGAAGTCTGCGAGGGGTTCGAGGACCGCCTCCTCGGCAGCTTCGATTACCGCCTCATGCTGATCGGCCCCCGAGGTATCCGTGGGATGCGCTGACCATTCCATCGACCCCGTCCGACTGCTTCAAACCGTACCAACGGTCCGACCAAGGAATAAACCCGTCCGCTCAACGTGGACTTAATCGCATACCCCGCCTGAGCTAGCTTTGCCTGACTAGGCCTATCGCCTGCTTCATGACTACCCTCAATCTAGGTGGCGAGCTTCATAAGCAAGACCGTTAGTCCGCTTCGTCATCCTTTCTGTCCGGAAGCAGCCCTTCCACTTGCGGCCAGATCCGCTCGGCCAAATTGCGCGTGCGGCGGTCATGGAAACACGCTGGGCAGACCGCTGTAAACAGACATGGCGGCGCCCAGCAGACCTCAGAGTTTGCGAGCGTATTCATGGTGCCGGACGAAGTCGGGATTACAGGTCAGACTACCAGTATGACCGCTCTGCGCTCTTTACCAATCGGCGCTTTTGCCCATCATGCCCGTCGGAAAACGAGGTCCAAATGAGAGTGCCGTCGGTCGCTCCACGGTCGGCAAATCGCTGTCAATCCATGCAAAAAGTTCCGCCCGCAACGCGGTTATATCAACCCCCACCTCGGGTACGATAAAGGCTTTCAGGCGGACGCCCTCCTCCGGGCGCATCAGACGCACCGTTGCGTCCTTAACGCCGGGCCGATCACGGAGGCGCGCCGCGACCCGATCGGGGTACACGTTGATGCCGCCGACTTGTACGGCACCATCCAGGCGGCCCGCTAGCTCAAACCGACCCCCGTCTAGTCGCCGGATGCGGTCCGGCAACCAGATGCGCCGTCCAGATCGATGGTCGATCTCTGGGGCATCCTCGCTGACCGGTTCGACGAAATGCCAGTGTGGCATGAGGCTATACGAGAACTCCGGCCAGCGGCGCACAGCCACGCCGGCCGTCTCTGACGAGCCGTACACCTCTGTCATTGCCGCCAAGCCGCGTTCGCAGAGCGCAGCAATCAAGTCTCGCGGACACGGGGCGGTCGAGACCACGCCAGCGACGTCCTCCGGCCAGTTGGGCAGCGAGCGCTCCAGCCAGCGCCAGCGGTCGGGAAACGTGACGACGAGATCCCCCGGCGCGAGGCTGCGAGCGATCTCAGCAGCGCCAAGCTTCGTCGCGTCGACATGGTCGACGCCGAGCGCATCGGGCAGGAGAGCGGCGAACAGAAACCCGTAGGCATGGTGGGTGGGCACAAGGGAGACGACGCGTCGCCTGTTCCGGAACAGCTCACCTAGGAACGCGATCTCCGTGCGTAGAGCATCGGCCGTGTGCGCGTAGCGCTTCGGTCGCCCACTCGTGCCCGAGTTGTGAAGGTGACCGAAGCGACACCGGACCGCCAGGCGGCCTCGACTTGCTTGATCCAGGCCCCGAACGTGGTGTCCGCAAACAGCCCATCCTCACCACCCGCCTCGTGGAGGTGGAACATCTCGTTCACGGCCGAGGCCAACCACAACCGCTCCAGCGAGTCGCAGCCCAGCCCCTCTCCCGCTCCAGAGCTGATTTGCGTGGTCTCATTCCATGCAGGGGGCAGGTGCGTCGGTAGACGTGCGGCAGGATTCCCGCGGCCGCGCGCAACTAGGAGTTCAGCGGTGAGAAGACTTTGTAGAACGGTAGCGAGGGCGCTTTGGGACAGCATCACGGGATGACCAGCGTTCAGGCCGCGGCCTGATCTGGGTGTGACAACTCAACCCGGTCGCGGCCCGAACGCTTGGCATTGTACAGTGCGTTGTCCGCGGCCGCGAGCAGATCAGCTAGGGATGCGGCCGGATCCGTATCCAACGCAGAGCAGCCAAAGCTCGCGGTGATGCGCAGCTCGATCCCGCCCGCAACGATCGGCTCACTCGCGAGCGAGGTGCGCAAGCGTTCGGCGACGGCAGAGGCCTTCATAAGCGAGATCTCTGGCAGGAGCACCACGAACTCCTCGCCCCCCAAACGGGCGAAGATGTCCTCAGGACGCAGCTCCGTTTCGCAGCGGCGCGCGACTTCCCGCAGCACCACGTCACCTGCCGCATGCCCGTGCTCGTCGTTCACACGCTTGAAGTGATCGACATCGAGGACCACGAGAGCCAACGATCCCGCATCCCGGAGTGCCCGTACAAGTTGGCGTTCCGCCGTCTCGAAGAAGTGGGCCCGGTTGCTTGCACCCGTCAGATGGTCGCGCGTCAGCATCCTGCGCAAATCGGCCGTGTCACGCCCTTGGCGGGTCACCGCTCGTATGACCAGGGTGTATCCCGCAGCGGCCCCCGCTGGCTCGTTGCGCACGGCAACCAGCCGCTGGCACCAGTAGCGCCCACCGTCGGCCAGGGCGTGCCAGCCCTCGTGAAGGTACCAGCCGTCCCGTCGCGCCACGGCGATCGCCTCACCGGGCAGCGGCATCGCCGTGGCGCGGTCCGGGCGGTCGAACCATTCAAAGGGTCTGCCGAGGAGTTCGGCTTCCGTGAAACCGGTCTGGCGCGTCGCAGAGGGCGTGACCGCGTCAACGCAGCCATTCGCGTCCAGCGAGAGCACAGCGACATCATCGACGCCGTCGAGCAGGGAGGCAAACCATGTCTCGGCTTGCTTCAACCGCCGCTCGCGGGCGACCTGCTCGGTTACATCGGAAAGGGTCGCGACGTAGCGATCCTCGGTGAGCTTCACGATGGTGCAGGCCAAGATGGTGGACCGCTCCCCGCGTCCGGTCACGATGCGGTGGCCGTCACAGACTGTCCCCTGCGGTGGTGCGAAGATGTGGATCATGTTGCGCAGTTCCGGCGCGCAGCCGTCCATGACGTCGAACAGGTTGATAACGAACGGACGCCCCGCGATCGGCATGAGAAGGCCCATCGCGGCCGGGTTGACCATGCCAATGGCACCAGCCGCCGAGAACTCCACGAGACCGGCCGGGCAGGCGTAGAGGAACTGCAGCAGGGCCGCATTCTCGGCTTCGAGGTCAGTCGTCACGGCGGCCTCGCTCAGCGTTGGATGAGGATGTAGCGGCGATCGGTCTGCGGCGCCTTCAGCAGCCGCAACCGCACGGGCGTGGGGCGCATGCGGAGGGTGAGCACATAGTCGATGATCGCGTCGATCTCCGCCTCGTCCTCGAAGCGCTGCGCCACCATGAAGTTGTTCATGCACTGCGCGGTCAAGGAGAAGTAGTGCGTGCCGAGGACGGTCTCCCGTTGGAGACCAGCCAGCTGCGCTTCTGTGGCGTTGTAAATCTCGACGATGCCCGCCGATGACAGTCCGACCACCCCGAACGGCAGGACGTCGAGCCGATCCGCCTCAAGGGTGAGGAGCATATCGAGAGAGATGGCTTCGAAAGTGAGCACAGCAGGCCTCGCATGTCGGTCCGGGGATGCTCAGGCGGCGCTCATGCCAAGCTCAGCATCCACACCAGTCTCCGTTCTTAATCCAGTGGAGCCTCGCTGCGGGAGCCAAGTAGCCGGCAAACTCGCCACGGCAGGCTTAGCAAAGAGGTAGCCCTGGAACAGGTGAATGCCGGCCGCACGCAAAGTGTCGAGCTCGTTTTCTGTCTCCACGCCCTCGGCGATTACCGCGATGCCGAGCTGACGTGCGATCGCAACCACACCCACGACGATGGTCTGGCGAGCATGCGACGCTCCGATGCCGCGGATCAGCTCCATGTCGAGCTTTATGAAGTCAGGCTGAAAGCTCGCTAGCAGGTTGAGCCCGGCGTACCCTGCACCGAAATCGTCGAGGGCGGTGGCAAAGCCCTGCTTGCGATATTCGGTGATGATGCGCTGGACGTGAGCGACATCGGCCATGCGCTCGTTCTCGGTGAACTCGAACATGATCTGCTGGTGTGCGAAGCCGACTCGACGCGCCGCCTCCAGCGTCGCCCGGATGCATGCGGATGGCTCATAGACGGCGTTGGGCATGAAGTTGATGGACAGACGGGTATCTGGTTCGACGAACAGGGAGCTCGCTAGTTCAATCGCCTTCACACGACAGGCCTGATCGAATTTGTAGCGGTTTGCCTCATCGACCATCGCGAGAATCTGGCCGGCGCCCTGACCCGAGACGCCCCTGACTAACGCCTCATAGCCCCACACGCCATGTCGTTGGAGGTCGAGGATGGGATGGAACGCCATTGTGAACTCAAAGGGCAGCGGCTCACCAGCCTGGCAACCCTGGCATCCCCTTTTCATAGCTCAGGCTTCTCATATCGGCTTTGATCGGACACAGCTAACAGCTTGACGGTTTCGCTGACGTGAATTTCCGACGCGAATGAAGACTCGAGCGAAGGATCGTTTTCCGGGCGCACTCGCACGGCTGTACGTCGGAGTCAGGTCGGTAACGGCCTGTGTGCTTTGCCGTTCGATGTTCACCGAAGCGGAGCGGCAGCTTTCGGCCATTAGCCGCTTCAGACCGCCTGCCTGAGCGTCTCAGATGGGTGAGTTTCCGCCGGTCCGTTTCCGGGTGAGAGATCGACGAAGCGGACGTCGAATCGGCAAGCGATGGCCATCTGATTTCGTCAGGAGCATCCACACCAAGCTAAAATGCCTGGGCTATGCCGGCGAACACTCCGCGGCGTTGCCCGTACTGCGCGGCGAACACGCCGAGCCCGGTACCGTCGCGTATCTGGTAGATCTTGTCAGTCAGATTGACTACGTCGAGCCGCAGCTGCGCAGGCTTCCAGCCCGGCACCAGTTGCACATCGCGCGTCACACCCAGGTTGATCGGATAGTAGGCAGGCACGTGGCTCGTGTTGGCGAAGCCCGACCGCAACCCACTGCCGAAAATCCCGTCCATGCTGAAGCGCGTTCCGTCCAGCAGGGGCGACACCCCCCGGAATAAGTACGAGAACGCCCGCGCAATTCGTGAGGGATCGGCGCCGAGCGTGCTGCCGACGAAGCCCCTGGAGGTCCCGACCGCGGCTGTGTTCCCCGCGGTGCGGGCGGTGCTGTGGCGCCCGGCCTTCTACCGGTCGCACCTCGGCGCCCGTGTCAATGTGTTCCCCGGGAACGTCGAACTGCCGGAGCCGGTTGCGCAGACCGCATTCGGTGCAGGCCACGCGTTCGAGCCCCGGTCGGCCGCTGGCCAGGCCATCGAGCGGCTGATCCGCATGGATCCGAACGCCCGGATCGAGGTGACCAATGGCGTGCCGCGCGCCGTCAAATTCACCGGCGCGCTGGGCGAGGGCGGCAAGGGCCTCCCGCCTGCGCTCGATCCGGTCAACCTCGGCATGCTGCCGGACTGCTTCGGCGTGATCCTGCCGGAGGCCGCACAGTGACGGCGCACGGCGCGTCCTGCCTCGGCTGTCCGGCACCACTGATCGCCTGCGATCCGTACCGACACTGGAACGGATACGGCAATATTTGTCCAAAAAATGGACGGATAAGCTATGAAAAAGGCCGCAAATGAAATCAATTTCCTCATCGGCGAAGGTTTATTTCGTATATGCTAGTCGATCTCGACAAACAGTAAGGTATACGTGCTTGTGACATCTCGATTTTGGACGCGCCTCAGCGCCTCACCGGGGCTCCGAGCGGCTCTTGCGACGGTCGCCCTGAATCTCTGCCTTCCGGCGCCGGCCCATGCCCTCGACAGCGTCAAGGTCGGCCTCGCCATACCGCCGACGGTCACCGACGGCAGTGTTCAGGCGATCGCCGAGGAACTCGGGTTCTTTAAGCAGGAAGGCCTGGACGTCGCCTACGTCGTTCTTCCCGGGGCCGGCGCGTTGCTGCCGCAGTTGCTGCAGAAGACCATCACGATCGCCCTGCCGCTGCCCGAGACCCTGCTCGCCGCACACAAGGCCGGCGAGCCGCCGCTGCCGGTCGCCTATTTCTACAATGCCGGGCCTCGCAACACGCTCGAACTTGCCGTCCGGGCCGATTCCGACATCCGCAGCCTCGCCGACCTGAAGGGCAAGCGGATTGGCGTCGGCGCCCTGACCTGGGGCACGATCCCCCAGACGCGCGCTCTGATGCGCTCGGTCGGCCTGGAGCCCGGACGGGATGTCAGCATCGTGGCGGCCGGGGTGCTCGGAGCCGGCTTTCATGCGTTGCGGGAGGACCGGGTCCAGGCGCTCAACTTCAACAGCTCCTGGATCGACATCATGGAGGACCAGGGCATTCCGGCGCGCCGGCTGGATTATCCGCCCGTGTTCCGGCGCATGGTCGTCAACGGGTTCCTCGCGCACCGGTCGACGCTGGAGCAGAATCCTTCGCTACTCGAGCGCTTCGGGCGTGCCTGGACGAAAGCGCTCGCCGTCTGCGATCTGAACCCGAAAGCCTGCATCGAGGCGTTCTGGCGCAAGAATCCGTCCGTGGCGCCGCAGGCGGACCGCGACAACGCCTTGGAGGCGAGCACCCGGCTACTCAGGCGGTGGATCGAGCCGGTGATGCGGGACGAGGCCGGTGCCGCCCGCGTCCCAGGTGCCTACGATCTCACGATCATCGCCGCCTATGTCCGTGAGATGCATCGCTACGGCGAGTTCGCGACGGCCGACCTACCCCTGGCCGCCTATTTCTCGAACGCTCTCGTGCCGGGCTTCGCACGGTTCAACCGCGCGGCCCTCGAAGCGCAGGCGCGGGCGCTGCAATGACGGCCGCGCCCGGGTCCGACCATGTCCGCCTCGATGCTGTCCGCTTCGCCTATGGCGGGTCGGCGGGAGCCCCTGTCCTAGAGAACCTATCGCTGTCGGTGGAGGAGGGGGCCTTCGTGGCGATCCTCGGGCCGTCGGGCGGCGGCAAGTCCACGGTGCTGAAGCTCCTGTCCGGCCTGATCCGGCCGCAGGGCGGGACCATCCGGATCGACGGCACGCCAGTGACCGGCCCGCGCCGGGACGTCGGCATGGTGTTCCAGAAGCCGATGCTCTTGCCGTGGCGGAACGTGCGCGACAACGTCCTGCTGCCGGCCGGCTTCGCGCGTGCGGCCTCCGCGCGCGAGGTCGCGCGTGCCGACGCGTTGCTGGCGACCGTCGGCCTCTCCGACAGCGTGAAACTCTATCCGGGCCAGCTCTCCGGCGGCATGGCGCAGCGGGTCGGGCTGGCCCGGATGCTCCTGCACGATCCGCGCCTCCTGCTGCTCGACGAGCCCTTCTCGGCCCTGGACGCGATGACACGGGAGCACCTCTCCCTGGAGCTGCAGCGGCTCTGGATGGAGGAGCGCCGCACGGCCCTGTTCGTCACCCACTCGATCCCCGAGGCGCTGTTCCTGGCCGACCGGGTCGTCGTGCTTGCGGGGCGGCCTGGCCGCATCCTCGCCGACATGCCGGTGCCCCTGCCTCGGCCGCGCACCCTTGAGACGCTCAGCGGCGCGCAGTTCGGGACCCTCGCGCTTGAACTCCGCCGGTTGTTCGACGAGGCGGCCCGGCCCGGAGCCCGCGCCGCATGACCCTCCTGCGCAACACCGTCCCGCCTCTGATCACGCTGGCCCTGGTACTGGCTCTCTGGGCCTACGTCACCGGACCGGGCGGGCTGCCGAGCTACCTGCTGCCGGATCCGGTCTCGGTCGGTCGGGCGCTGTGGACCGGGCTCGTCAGCGGCGAGTACGGGCCCCACATTCAGTTCACCCTGACCTCGACGCTCCTCGGCTACGGCATCGGCTCGATCGCGGCCGTCGCGATCGGCGTCCTGGTGGCCGAGAGCCGGACCTTCGAGCGCTTCGTCTTCCCCTACATCGTGGCGATCCAGGCGATGCCGAAGGTCGCGCTCGCACCGCTGATTCTCGTCTGGTTCGGCTTCGGGCTCGCCTCCAAGGTCGTGCTGGTCGCGCTGATCTGCTTCTTCCCGCTCCTCGTGAACACGATCGCGGGCATCCGCCGGACCGACCCCGAACTCATCGACATGGCCCGGTCATTCTCCCGGCCGGCCTGGTGGATCTTCCTGCACGTGAAGCTTCCAGCGGCCGCCGGGGCGATCTTCGCGGGCCTTGAAATCGGGATCGTGCTGGCGCTGATCGGCGCGATCGTCGGCGAGTTCGTCGCCGCCGAGAAGGGGGTCGGCTACCTGATCGGCTCCGCGACGGTGAACATGAACGTCGCCACCATGTTCGCGGGCGTTCTGTTGCTCGCTGGGTTTGGCATCGTGGGAAGCGCGCTCGTGCACTTCGCCCAGAGGCGGATCGTGTTCTGGGAACGGGCACCGGATCCATCCACGCGAGGAGAGCGCGCATGAACCGAGATGCAACGCTGCCGGAGGCGCTCGCTTTCGCGTCGGCCATCGAACTGGTGCGCCGCCTGAAGGCGCGGGAGTTCACGGCGCGCGCGCTGCTCGAATTCCAGCTCGCGCGCGTGGCGCGGCTCAATCCCGAGATCAACGCGATCGTCTACACCGACCTTCCGGCCGCGCGGGACCGCGCCGACCAAGCCGACGCGGCTTTGGCCCGGGGCGAGGATTGGGGGCCGCTCCACGGACTCCCGATGACCGTGAAGGAGACGAACAACGTCGCCGGCTGGCCGACCACGTACGGCGATCCCGCCCTGGCCGGGGCGATCCCGCCGCACGGCGCCGTCATCGTCGAGCGGCTGCTTGCGGCCGGCGCGATCATCTTCGGCAAGACCAACGTGCCGATCAACGCCCTCGACTGGCAGAGCTACAACGCGATCTACGGCACGACGCGCAATCCCTGGGATCGCGAACGCACACCGGGCGGCTCGTCCGGCGGGTCGAGCGCGGCTCTGGCCGCGGGGCTCGTGCCCCTCGAACTCGGGAGCGACGCCGGCGGGTCGATCCGCTTCCCGGCCCATTTCTGCGGGGTCTACGGCCACAAGCCGACCCCGGGCATCGTGCCCGTCGCCGGCAACGAGCGCGGGACGAGCCTCCTCGACAATGACCTCGTAGTAAGCGGCCCGCTCGCCCGGACTGTGGCCGATCTCGGCTGCGCGCTCGACGTCATCGCGGGACCGGCGGGGCCGGCCGCCAAGGCCTGGCGCCTGGACCTCCCGGCGCCGCGGGCGACGCGCCTTGCCGAATTCCGGGTGGCCTACGTGACCGACTCGCCCATCGCCGAGGTGGACGAGCCGGTCCGGGCCGCGATCCGGACCCTGGCCGAGCGCCTCGCGGGCCTGGGTGCCCGGGTGACGGCCGATGCGCTCCCCTTCGACGATCACGCCGCGCATCACGCGACCTATCTCCAGCTGCTGCGCGGATCGGCGTCGGGCCGCCTCCCGCAGGCGGTGTTCGAGGAGGCCGTCCTGCGCGTCACGGAACCGGGCACGAACGCGACGCCCTACGTGGCGCGGATGGCGCAAGCGCACGCGCAGCACCACCGCAACTGGATCCTGGCCGAGGAGCGCCGTGCCGCGCTGAAGCGGGACTGGGCCGCCTTCTTCGAACGCTACGATGTTCTCCTCGCCCCCGTCACGGTCTGCGCCGCCTTCCCGATCGACGAGGCGCGGCCCCGTGAGGAGCGCGTCCTGCAGATCAATGGACACCCGGTCGACTATAACGACCAGCTCTTCTGGGCCGGTCTGGCGACGCTGCCATCACTGCCGGCGACGGCGGTTCCAATCGGCTTCGATGGTCACCTGCCGATCGGCATTCAGGTGATCGGGCCGCATCTGGAAGACCGCACGACGCTCGCTTTCGCAGCCGAGCTTGAGCGTCTGTATCCCTTCGTGCCGCCGCCGCGCTTCGCGCCGTCCCCCGGCCGGTGATAGCCGAACACACCCGCGCGGCGGTCTGGTTCTACCGGTCTCGAAAGGCCGCGCGGCCGCCAATTCAGCCGGTCAGGTCAGCATGACCATGGCCTTGCCCAGATATCTCGGCTGGACCTTCTAACCACCGGGTGTAGCAAGCAGCAGATCTGCTCCCTTCTCGCCAATCATCATGGTCGCCGCACACGTGTTGCCCGACGGTGTAGCGGGCATCACAGACGCATCTGCGACGCGCAGCCCAGACAGGCCGTGAACTTTGAGATCCGGCCCCACAACGGCCCCCGTATCATCGGGCGAACCCATCCGCGCCGTTCCGACGAGATGCTGAGCGGATACGCCATAACGCTTGGCGAAGCTCAGCAGCGCGTCATCGTCGTCGATCTCAGAACCGGGGAGGCTTTCCGACTGGAAATACCGAGCGAGCTCCGGCATGCGCAGCAGGTTGCGCGCCATGCGGATGCCGCGAACGAGAGTGTGTCGGTCCTCAGGGTGACTCAGGTAGTTGGCCTGAATCAAGGGAGGCTCGCGCGGATCGGCGGAACGCAGATGGATGCTGCCTCGGCTCTTCGGGCGATGCGCCCAGACGCCGGCGGTCATGCCGGGATAGTCGTCGAGGACGCCGATCGCGCCCTCGCGGTAGCTCGCCGGCGTAAACACGCCCTGCAGGTCGGGACGGGCGACCTCGGACGAGGAGCGCGCAAACCAGTGTACCAGCGAGGGGCTGACCGACAGAAGGCTGGGACGGCCTATGATCCATCGCGCGATCTGACCGGCCAGTCCGACGCCGCGCGATAGCTCGTTGATCGTACGCGCATTCGCGACGCGGGCCACCACGCGCACTGAGAAGTGGTCGGCGAGGTTCTCCCCGACGCCGGGCAGTGCATGCCGCAGCTCGATCCCGAGAGCAGAAAGCCGCGAAGGATGGCCGATGCCGGAGAGCTCCAGGAGGCGCGGCGTGTTCAGCGTACCGCAGCACAGCACGACCTCACGTCGCGCGAGCACCGTTCGGGTGTGCTGCCCGTCGCCCTGCATGTAGCGAACCCCTGTCGCGCGCGGCCCGTCAAACAGCACTTGCGTGGTCTGCGCCCGTGTGCGGATCGCGAGATTAGCGCGCGCGCGTATCGGACGCAGAAACGCGCGCGCCGTACTACTGCGCCAGCGGCCGCCGATGGTCCGCTGGAAGTAGCCGACCCCGGCCTGATCGGCACCGTTGTAGTCCCGGTTTCGGGGAAGCCCGGCCGCGACGGCGCCGGCGATGAAAGCCTCGCAGATTGGGTGGTGCCAAGCGAGGTGCGACACCGGCAGTTCGCCGGTGCGTCCGTGGTAGTCGTCGTCCGTGGGCCCGAGCCAGCGCTGGCTGCGCCGGAAGTAGGGGAGCACCTCGCGGTAGCTCCAGCCCGGGCAGCCCTGGGCGGCCCACTCGTCGTAATCCGCGGCCTGCCCGCGGTTGTAAATCATGCCGTTGATCGATGTGGTACCGCCCAGCGTACGTCCTTGAGGCAGGGCGATGCGGCGGCCGGCCGTCAACTCCGTCGGCTCCGCGGAAAACTGCCAGGTCCATGCCGGGTCATAGACCACCTTGATGAAGCCGGCCGGGATGCGCAGCCACGGCGAGGTATCGGGCGAGCCGGCCTCCAGCAGACAGACGGAGACTCGGGGATTGGTGCTGAGGCGATTGGCCAGAACAGCGCCTGCGGCGCCCGCGCCGACGATGACATAGTCGAAGGTCTCAGCGTCTGATGGCGAGGCTGCGTGGGTCATCGGTTCGGTCCGGATCAGGCATCACCGCGAAGGCCCGGCGCGCATGAGCGCGGCCGAGTGCGGTCGGGGGCGGAAGGTTTGAGGAAGGAGGTCTACGGTCAGGCCGCACTCGCCGGCTGGCGCCGTGCATCCCAAGCCCGACCCGGCATCGCCTCGATCAGCCGGCGTGTGTAGTCTTCCCGCGAAGCGCCAAGGACCTCAGCCGAGGGGCCATACTCGACAAGGCAGCCCCGGTGCATGACCGCGATCCGCTGGCACACCTCGGCGGCGACGCGCAGATCGTGGGTGATAAACACCAGGGCGACGCCGAGGCGTTTCTGCAGATCTTTGAGCAGGGCGAGTACCTGCGCCTGGACTGAGACGTCGAGGGCTGAGACAGACTCGTCGGCGACGATCAAGTCGGGCTGCAGCGCCAGCGCTCGCGCGATGCCGACGCGCTGCCGCTGACCGCCGGAGAACTCGTGCGGGTAGCGTTCCAGCGCCGAGGCTGGCAGGCCGACGAGGTCTAGCAACGTGCGTGCGCGTGCCATCGCCTCGGCCCGCGCTTCGCCGCCCGCGACCGGCCCGTCGGTGAGGATCCGGCCGACGGTCTGGCGTGGGTTGAGGGAGGCGAACGGATCCTGGAAGATCATCTGCAGGCGGCGGCGCTGCGGCCGGAAGGCGGCCTGCGAGAGCGGCGCGATGTCCTGCCCGTCGAAGACGATCTCACCGCCGTCGATGCCTTGAAGCTTGAGCAGGCATTTGCCGATCGTGGATTTGCCCGAGCCCGATTCACCGACGATGCCGAGCGCCTCGCCGCGGCGCACCTCGAAGCTTACGTCGCACACGGCGGGGACGACGCGCTTCGGACGGAATGGACCGCCCGAGGTCGTGTAGGTCTTGATCAGATTGCGCACCGCCAGAAGGGGGGCGTCCTCGACAGTCACGCCACGCGGCACGGCCCGTCCAGTCGGGACCGCGGCGATCAGGTGCCGCGTGTAGGGATGGCGCGGAGAATCGAGAACCTCGGTGGCCCGGCCTTGCTCGACCAGCACGCCCTTCTCCATGACCGCGATGCGATCGGCGATGTCGGCCACCACGCCAAAATCGTGGGTGATGAACATCACACCCATGCCCATCCTCGCCTGGATCCGCTTGATCAGCGCCAGGATCTGCGCCTGCGTGGTTACGTCGAGGGCGGTGGTGGGCTCATCGGCGATTAAGAGCGCCGGCTCGAGCGCCAACGCCATGGCGATCACCACACGCTGCCGCTGCCCGCCGGATAAACGGAACGGGTAGACGTGCTGGAGAGTGGCCGGGTCTGGCAGGCCAACGAGGTCGAGGAGGTCGAGCACCCGCTTTCGGCGCGCCGGGCCGGGATGGGTGCCATGAACTGCCATCACTTCGGCGATCTGGTCGCCAATCCGCATCGTCGGGTTCAGGGCCGACATCGGCTCCTGGAAGATCATGCCAATCTGCCGCCCCCGGCGGGCCAGCATCTCGGTCTCCGAGAGGCGCAGCAGATCGACCCCGTCGAACAGGATCTCGCCGCGCTCGGGCGTGAGGTGGTGCGGCAGCAGGCCCATGATTGCGCCGGCGCTGATTGACTTGCCGGAGCCTGACTCGCCGACGATGCACAGGATCTCGCCGCGCGCGATATCGAACGACACGTCGCGCACCGCATAAGGTCGCTCGCCGCCGGGAAGCGGCACTGTGAGATCTCTGACCCGCAGTAGCGGCGCGACATCCGCGGAGGTCGAGTGGTCGGGCATGGTACGCATCAGTCCTCGCCCCGGTGGCGCAACTGCGGGTTGAGGGCGTCGTTGAGGCCCTCGCCGATCAAATTGATCGCGAGCACGGTGAGCAGGATCGCCACCCCTGGCATCAGGCTCATCCATGGCGCCTCGCGCAGCATGGTGCGGGAGGCGCCGATCATGAAGCCCCAGCTCATCATGTTCCTGTCGCCCAAGCCGAGGAACGAGAGCGCGGATTCTGTGAGGATCGCGGTCGCCACCATCAGTGAGGCGGTGATGATGATCGGCGACATCGCGTTGGGCAGAATTTGCGTCAGCATGATTCGACCGGGATGCTGTCCGATGACGACGGCGGCCTGGACGAACTCGCGCTCGCGCAGGGTCAGGAACTCGCCGCGTACGAGGCGCGCCACCGGTGGCCAGGACACGATCGCAATCGCGGCGACGATCGATCCGATCGATGGAGTCAGGATCGCGACCAGCACGACGGCCATCGCGAGTTGCGGAATGGTCTGGAAGAACTCCGTGACCCGCATCAGCAGGTCGTCGACCCAACCGCCATGATAGCCAGCGGCCGCGCCGATCGCGATGCCGGCTAACACTGCAACGGCGGTGGAGACCGCGCCGATCATCAGCGACACGCGCGCACCGTAGGCGAGGCCCGCGCCGATATCTCGCCCGAGCATATCGGTGCCAAACGGGTACTGTCCGTCCTGGAAAGGTAGGATCAGGGGATCGGCCACCATCATCCAGGGCGAGTCGGGGAAGAGCAGCGGGGCCGCGAGCGCGACGACGAGGATCGCCGCGAGGATCATGAGGCCGGCCACCGCGCCGGTGTTGCGAAGGAACCTGCGCGCGAATCCACTCATCGGCCGCCCTCGAACGCGATCCGCGGGTCGACGACACGATAGATCACGTCGGTCAGCATGTTGAAGACCACCACCATCGCCGACGTGAGCAGGAACACGCCGAGCAGAAGCTGGTAGTCGCGCTGCATCAGCGCGTCGAACATCAGCCGCCCGATGCCGGGCCAGCCGAACACCGTCTCGGTCAGCACCGCTCCCCCGGCCAGCTGACCGAGCTGGATGCCGGAGAAGGTGACCACCGGCAGCAGCGCGTTGCGCAGGACGTGTCGGCGGATTACCGCCGGCGCCGCAACGCCCTTGGCGCGGGCGGTGCGCACGAAATCCATGCCCATCACCTCAAGCATAGAGGCGCGTGTCAGCCGCACGTACATCGCCATGTAGAACGAGCCGAGCGACACGGTCGGCAGGACGAGGTGAGTCGTTATGTCGAGTACCCGCGACCAGCCGGTCAGGCCGGCACCGACGGTCTCCATGCCGAAGGCCGGCAGCCATCCAAGTTCGACCGAGAACAGCACGATCATCAGGAGCGACAGCCAGAACAAGGGCGTCGCGTAGAGCAAGAGAGCACCACCGACGATCAGGCTGTCGAGCCAGCGACGCCTGCCCGTGTACCGGGTGCGGGAGGCGATCACGCCGAGGAAGATGCCGAGCAGCACCGAGAAGACGAAGGCTGATCCCATCAGCAGCAGGGTGGCGGGCAGCCGGTCGAGGATGAGCTGCAGAACCGGCAGCTTCATGCGGTAGGAGAAGCCCCAGTCGAAGCGCACGACGCCGAGCACGTAGGTCGCCATCTGCACAGGCAGTGGCCGGTCCAGGCCGAACTGCGTGCGCAGCTGCGCGACGTAGTTCGGATCGCTCGACCCGGACTCGCCGGCCATGATCGAGGCCGGATCGCCGGGTGCGAGCCGGATCAGGAAGAAGTTGACCACCACGACGCACAGGACGACGAGCACGCCTTTGACGAGCTTGGCCAGGATGAAGCGCGCCAGTGCCATCGACGGCACTCGCTGCGGGAGAACGGACTGGGCCGGCGTATGGTCCAGGGTGGGGGTGGCTTTCGGCGCCTGAGCGGGCGCCGCCCCGGTGATCGGTGACCCGGCGCTCATTTGCCAAGCGACACAGTCGCGAAGTTCGAATTGGTGCCCACCCCCGAGGTGATCAGATTGTGAACCTCGCCCTTGTACAGGGTGACATTCTGATTCTCGAACAAGTAGCCGTTGGCCACATCGCGGACGAGGGCGTTCTGAACCTCAGAATACAGTTTCTGCCGCTCAGCTGGGATGAGCGACGAGGAGGCTTTGTTGAATAATGCGTCGGTCTTCGGGCTCTGGTAGCCCTCGTTGTTCACGAAGGGCGAACCCTTGACGATATTGCTCGACAGGAAGAGCCGAGAGACGCCGATCGCCGGGTCACCGAACTGGTCGGTGAAGTGGAAGGTGGTGTCGAAGTCGAAGTTGGCGACGCGCTGCGCCCAGCCGCCGGCATCTGTGCCCTCGATCTGCACGTTGAAGCCGACACGTTGCAGCGACTGGCTGACATACTCCGCCAGCCGGTCCCAGGCTGTTCCATACGGATAGTTCAGGATCTTAATCGGGTATTTGAAGACGTCGACGCCGGACTCCTTCAGAAGTGCTGCAGCCTGCTTCGGATCGTACTTGTAGGTCGGAACGTTCGGATCATAGAACAGCGTCGTCGATGAGATCGGTCCGGTAGCGACCTTGCCGATGCCGAAGAAGATATTGCGCACGATAAAGTCGCGGTTGATCGCGTGCATCACCGCTTGTCGGACTTTGACGTTGTCGAAGGGCGGCTTGCGCTCGTTCATCAGCATCGAAGTGATGGTCGAGTACATCTCGGTGCCCTTCGTGGTGTGCTCCACGCCGGGGATCGCCTCCAGCCGCTTGATGTCGACGTTGTCGACGTCACCGCCGCGCAAGACCTGGACGTCACCGCGCTCGAACGCCACCGCCCGCGAGGCCGAGTCGGGGATCACCCGAAAGACGATCTTGTCGAGGTAGGGCAGCCCCTTCTGCCAGTAATTCGGATTGCGGATGAGCACGATGTCCGAGCCCCGCGTCCACGACTGAAACATGAACGGGCCGGTACCGATCGGGTGCTGGTTCGTCGGATTAGTGGCGAAGTCCGTACCTTCATAGATATGGCGCGGTACGACCAGCATGTTGTCGGTGCCGAATAGCTGGAGGAAGGGGGCGAACGGCTCCTTCAGCTTGAACTCGACGGTATGGTCATCGCTCGCGATGACCGAGGCGAGATATCGATTGAGGATCGGCCGCACACGCGGATGCACCTGCCGGAGGAACTTGTCGGCACTGAACACCACGTCGGCGGCGGTGAACGGCTTGCCGTCGTGCCACGTCACGCCGTCCTGCAGGGTGAAACGATAGGTAAGGCCGTCCTCTGAGATGCTCCACGCCTTGGCGAGGCCTGGCATGGGCTTCAGGTCGGCGCCGTAGGTGAGCAGCCCCTCGTAGATCTTGCTGCCGACGTATTGCGTCGGCGACTGCTGGTTTAGTCCCAGGATGAGGATCGGTGGCTCGGGCTGGACGATCAGGTTCAGCGTCCCACCCCGCGTCTGAGAGGCGACTGGAGTGAGAGTGGCAACGAGCAGCATCGCCGCGCCGGTCAACCGAAGAGATCTCCTGAACGTCCTGACTGTCATGTGCTGCCGTCTCGCTAGCCAAGCCATCGAATGGCTGCACCCTACTAGCGCCGGTCCGGTGGTCAACTGGCTGGACCAATTTAACGTGCGCAATTTTACGGCGCTGACGAGCAAGTTTACAGCAGAGTGCTCGTTCTGAAGTCCTGACCGAGGCGTCGCCTTGAGCCGTCGCAGTGTCTCTTCATCGCGCGCTTAGCTTGAGCCGGATCTCCAGCGAGAATGGCTTTGACAATTGCTGCGTGCTCGTTCTCAGCCAATTCCCAGGCGCCGCGATGATCGACGATATGGTGTTCGAGCTTGTTGAACATTACGCTCTCGTCATGGATATCCCAGAGATTGCGGACAATCAGTGCCATGGCGACGTTGCCTGTCGCCTCACCGATCGCAAGATGGAACAGGCGGTTGTGCAGGCGCGGCGTCTCTGATCGGATGACAGCGCGCTCCGCTACCACGATCGCTTCTCGCTGCTCCGCCGTTGCATGAGTGGCCGCCATCGCGGCGGCTTCCGGCTCGACAATCGTGTTGACCGCTAGCAACTCAAACGGACCTACGTCAGCATGAACCGGATGCGTGCCTGAGGCGCGGATGTCCGGGCCTGTATTCCTTAGAACTGACTTGGGTGCGCGCTGCTCTGCTGTCCGAGCGCAGTCGCACACGTAGACGCCGCTGCCCATCATAACCTCGACGTAGCCGGCGATTTCCAGGGCGATCAGGGCTTCGCGAACAGACGTCCGACTGACGGACATTTGCACGGCGAGGTCCCGTTCCGACGGCAGACGAGTGCCAGGAGGAAAGTCGCCGCGCTTGATACGAGCGGTGATCTGGTCCGCGATCATGCGGTAGAGCCGCGTGGCGCTGACGGGTTCGAAAGCGCTCACTATGGTTCCTTCCGGTGCTTTGGCTTGCTGGCTGGACCAGTATGCGTGACCAATCGCAGCGTCAACGCCACGCTTAGCGGTCCGGATCGGACTTTCGTCGCATCGATGGCCTCCCATCTGATGAGCTATCCGTCACATAAATAGCCCTCCACCATGGGCCGTCGGCCCGATCGCTTCCGCTCGCTGCGGGCTTGGCCGTGAAGCAACTTCGTCCCAACGTAATCGGACGTACCGAGGTACCTGACGGGGGCGTTCGGCTTCTGAACAGAGGCACGCCGAGGCATCCAAAAGGCCCACGCTGAACGTCCGCTTTTCCGGTGGGCCTTCTCCGAAGCGGCCATTCCGCTTTCGGCCAGTTCCAGTCTCGAAGGCATGTGCCTCTGAATGACTGAGAAGGGTGGAAACCCGCCGGTCCGCTTTTGGGCGACAATGAAGGAGAGCGGACGTTGCCGCTGCGTCTGTTCACGACCGATTTCGTTGAAAAATTCGTTGGCGGCCGAGATCGGAGAGGGGCGGGATGAGCCCTCGCCCTAGGGCTGGGTGTCGCCAGCCGGTCAGGCCGGGCTCGGCTGCGGGATCGGGAGGAGCTTTGCGAGCTTCCTCAGGTTCTGGGCGGCGGCTGCGAGGTGGAACTCGTCTCTTGCTCCGTTTGGTCCTCGTAGCCGGAGGCGGTCCAGCTTCAGGATGCGCATGAGGTGGGCAAACAGCATCTCGACCTTCTTGCGCTCGCGTCGTGAGGTCTTGCCTTCCTCGGACCGCGCGATGTCGCGGGCCATGTCCCGC
>NZ_JAKSYG010000189.1 GCF_022829725.1 Methylobacterium sp. E-005
GTTGACGGCTCGGATCGGTGGATCTATACCCCGGTTCATCGGCGCCGGCCGCGGAAGTGGACCGGGCGCTGAGCCATCTTCTGACAAGCGGCGGGACTGGCCGGCGAAGTAGCCGGGCGGTACTCTGTTTGCCTCTGATGAGCCTCGGGTGGCTGAGGTGTTCTTTGACAAGTTGGAATTGAGGAAGGGAGACGCGGGCGGCGTTTGTCCTTGCGGCCAGGCCTTAGGGTCTGGCGTGAG
>NZ_JAKSYG010000207.1 GCF_022829725.1 Methylobacterium sp. E-005
TCACAGCGCCAAACACCCGTCGGTGAGCTCAGAAAGAAGAACACAAGATCGGCACAAGTCTACTCACGCCAGACCCTAAGGCCTGGCCGCAAGGACAAACGCCGCCCGCGTCTCCCTTCCTCAATTCCAACTTGTCAAAGATCAGTAATCACTTTCGTAATTACCTTTCGAGAGGAAGTCAAGCACCTTGGCTTTCGCCAGATCTACTTTTCTAACTCTCTGGAAGTCCGTCCGACCCGGGCCGTTTTGCTTCGGCACCGCGTCGGGAGGCGCCGTATAGGCTGACCCCGACCCCCCTGTCAACCGACCTTTTCTCCGGCGAAAGAACCGCTCCCGGCGGGCCGTCGGGACAAGATCACCTTCTGCCAAACGCAACGGCACGCCCCTAAGGCCAGCCGCAGACGTTCTAGGAAAAGGCTTCCAACGCTCCGCAGAACCTGATCAGGCTCCGACACGTCGACGCCCCGCCGGAGCGGATGTGGTCGACTGAGAGATTGGAGGTTTTCGGCGAACGGCGTTCCGTCGCTGCCGATGGACCCGATATGGCGCAGTCCTCCCGATTCTGCAAGGCTCGGGATGTCGCGGGGCTGTTCCATGCGAGCTGCGGCTGGCTCCGGGGCACCAGCGGGGGCCTAGTGATCACCATCCACCGAACGCCCCGGCCACAGACCTCACGCCATGTCCGTGAACGCCCAGCCCCGACGACTCGGGATTGGCAATACGCGAAACCGGACAGTTCTTTGTCCGCGCTAACCTATGTCAGGTTGCTTCTCGCTGGTGGTTAAACCGGAAGTTAGGATCTCCGGTGATAGAACCTCAGGGTTTTCCGATCTCGGGCCTCGCCCGTTCGACCCAAGGCCTCGTGCATGAGCGCAGATCCCCAGCCCTTTGCCGCTGTGAGCCGGATCGGGGCGCTTCCGAAACGGCCGGATCCGGCGGTGAGCCGCGATACCCTCGTCCGCTATCTCGACGCGGTCCGGCAGGGCCTGCTGATGATCGACCACACCGGCGCGGTCGTCGTGGCGAGCGCCTCCGCGCGGCAGATCCTGTCCAGCCTCAACGTGCCCCTGCGGGAGAATGCCCGCGCCCTGCCGCTCCTGCGCCTCCTGCGCGGCGAGACCCCGCAGACCCGCCGCGCGATCCTGGAGACCCTGCGCCACACCCTCAGCCAGCGGCAGCCGCGCACGCTGGAGGTCCGCGGCGCCGACCACACCGTGCAGGCGGAGCTTCAACCCGTGGCGGGCGGAAGCTGGGTGGTGACGCTAGAGGATGTCAGCACCCGCAAGGCGAGCGAGGCCCGGGCCGACGAGATGGCCCGCCTCGACCCGCTCACCGGCCTGCCGAACCGGCTGCTCCTGCGTGAGCGCCTCGCCGAAGCCCTGGCGCGCCTCGCCCGGACCGGCGAGGCCTGCGCCCTGTTGCTCATCGACCTCGATCGGTTCAAGCCGGTCAACGACACGCTCGGCCACCCGATCGGCGACGCGCTCTTGGAGAAGGTCGCCGACCGCCTGCGCTCGACGGTGCGGCCGACCGATACGGTGGCGCGGATCGGCGGCGACGAGTTCGTCATCCTGCAGGCGGGCGTGCGCGACGCTGCCGGCACGCAGGCGCTGGCCCGCCGGATCGTCGACCTGATCGGCCGGACCTACATGGTCGAGGGCCATCTTCTGACCATCGGAGCGAGCGTCGGCGTCGCGCTCGCCCCCGAGGACGGCGCGGATGCCGACAGGCTCCTGAAGAACGCCGATCTTGCCCTGTACCGGGCCAAGCTCGACGGGCGCGGCACCTACCGCTTCTTCGAGCCCGAGATGGATGCGCGCATGCAGGCGCGCCGGAAGCTCGAACTCGACATGCGCCAAGCGCTCGCCCGCCGGGAGTTCCAGCTGCACTACCAGCCGCAGCTGCAACTCGAGAGCGGGAGGCTGATCGGCTGCGAGGCCCTGATCCGCTGGCGTCACCCCGACCGGGGGCTGGTCTCCCCCCTCGACTTCATCCCGCTCGCCGAGGAGATCGGGCTGATCGTCCCGATCGGCGAATGGGTGATCCGCCAGGCCTGCCGCGACGCGATGACCTGGCCGGCCCACATGTCGGTGGCGGTGAACGTCTCGCCCGCGCAGTTCAAGAGCGACCGGCTCGTGGAGACGATCATCTCGGCCCTCGCGAGTTCGGGTCTACCGGCCCAGCGGCTGGAGGTGGAGATCACCGAGGGCGTGCTGCTGCAGGAGAACGAGAAGACGCTCCAGACCCTGCACCGGCTGCGGGAACTCGGCGTGCGCGTCTCGATGGACGATTTCGGCACCGGCTACTCGTCGCTCAGCTACCTGCGCAGCTTCCCCTTCGACAAGATCAAGATCGACCGCTCGTTCGTGAAGGACCTCGCCACCAAGCCCGACGGCGAAGCGATCATCCGGGCCATCGCGGGGCTGGGCAAGAGCCTCGGCATGACCACGGTCGCCGAGGGCGTCGAGACCCCCGAGCAGATGCAGCGCATCCGCCTGGAGGGCTGCACCGACGTCCAGGGCTATCTCATCAGCCGGCCCGTCCCGACCGAGGACCTGCTCCAGGTCCTCGCCGCCTATCCGAAGGCCTGACCCACCCCTCTCTCGGACGCACTGCCATGACCGACCTCTACCGCCTCGTCTATGCCAGCAAGAACCTGCTCCGGGGGACGGAGGCCGAGATGACCGCCGAGGTCCGGCAGATCCTGGACGCCTCTCAGCGCAACAACCAAGCGGTCGGCGTGACCGGCGCGCTGATGTTCAATGCGGGGGCCTTCGCGCAGGTGCTCGAAGGCCCCCGGGCCGGCGTCGAGGCCACCTTCGAGCGGATCCAGCGCGACCTGCGCCACAGCGACGTGACGGTCCTGCAATGCGGACTGGCCGAGAGCCGCGGCTTCGCGAACTGGTCGATGGCGTTCGTCGGCCAGTCGGCCCTGGGACAGACCCGCTTCAGCGGCCTCGCGGCCGAGAGCGGGTTCGATCTGTCGCGCCTCGACGGCGACCGGGTCTTCTCCATGCTGCATGGTCTGGTGGTCGAGGAGGAAGGCATCCCGGCCGCCGAGATCGCCCCGCCCGTGGAGGTGACGCGCACGGTTGCGGCGCTCGACGTTGTGCAGGTGCGCGCGGAGATCGCCCAGCTGCGGCCGGATACGGCGGCCCCGGCCCCTGCGCCGGCTCCGGCTGCCGCGATCCCGAGCCGCGCCGCCGCGCCGCGGGATGCGACCGAGGCCGCCCTCCACGTGCTCAAGGCGGCGCTGGCGAGCGAGCGGGCGCGCACCACCGAGTTGCGGGCCGAGATCGACGCCCTTCGGATCGCCCTGGCCTCCGCCGAGGACCGGATCGGCGCCGTGCACGAGGCCCGCGACCTCTGGGCCGGACGGGCGCGGCTCCTCGCACAGGCCATGGTGCAGGAGGCCGACGGCCTCGACGCCGCGCCGATATGGGAGCTGGAGGCGGACCAGCCGGCGACGCTCGAGTCCGTCGCCGCCTGAGTGCGAATTCGCACGGATCCGGCAACCGACGGGTGAAACCACCGCGTCGGCCCGTCGAAGAGGCAGCATCGCGATCAATCCCGGATGGGACCCGATGACGCTGCTGAACGACCTCACGGGGGCGCCGCCCGGCATGACCGGGCGCAGCCTGCTCCTGCGACTCTCCACCCTCGGCGCGGTGGTGGCCGGTACCGCCGGCGGCTTCGCCTATGCGGGCGGCTGGCTGTCGCCCGGGCTCCTCACCCCGGCGCGGATCGTCGATCGCTTCGAGGCGGTGAACGGGCCCCATCCCGGTTTCCGGCGCAACCACGCCAAGGGCCTGTGCGTGGCCGGGCGCTTCGCCGCCAACGGCGCGGGGGCGCGCCTCTCGAAGGCCGCGCTGTTCGCCCCCGGACAGGTGACGCCCGTCCTGGGCCGGGTCGCGCTGGCCGGCGGTCAGCCCTACGCGGCCGATGCCGAGACCACCGTGCGCAGCCTCGCCCTGCTGTTCCGGCAGTCGGACGGCGAGGAATGGCGGACCGGCATGAACAACATCCCGGTCTTCCCCGTGCGCACGCCGGAGGCCTTCGCCGCGCAGCTCCTCGCCGCCAAGCCCGATCCCGCCACCGGCAAACCCGACCCCGCCCGCATGGCGGCGTTCTTCGCCGACCATCCCGAGAGTGCGCGGGCCGCCGCCCTGATCAAGGCGCGGATCGTGACCGGGGGCTTCGCCGACAGCACCTTCTGGAGCCTGAACGCTTTCCGGTTCGTGGCCGCCAACGGGAGCGTGCGGCCGGTGCGCTGGGCCTTCGTCCCGGAGCGGATGGCCACAGCCGAGACACCGGCTCGCGCCGGGCAGGCCGACAGGAACGCGCTGTTCGACACCTTCGCCGCGCAGGTGCGGCAGAATCCGCAGCGCTGGCACCTCGTCGTAACGCTCGGCCGGGTGGAGGACCCCACCGCCGACGCGACGCAGCCCTGGCCCCCCGACCGCGAGGGTGTGGATGTCGGCACCCTGAGCCTCACCGAGGTCACGCCGGAGGCGCCCCACACCTGCCGGGACATCAATTTCGACCCGCTCGTGCTGCCGGACGGCATCGCGCCGAGCGATGATCCGCTGCTCAGCGCCCGCTCGGCGGCCTACGCGCAATCCTTCACCCGCCGGGCCGGCGAAGCGAAGGCGCCGAGCGCCGTGACCGGCGCGCCGAACCCCGGAGCGGCCCTGTGACGGACCGCTTCAACCTTCCCGCGCGCCTGCTCCACTGGACCATGGCGACGATGATCCTGGCGATGCTGCTGATCGGCGCCGCCATGGTGACGTCGCTGGCCGATTATCACGCCCTGGTCGCCCTGCACCGGCCCCTCGGTGCCCTGATCCTGCTCCTCGCCGTGCTGCGGCTCGCCAACCGCTGGCGCCACCCGCCCCCGCCCCTGCCGGCGGACCTGCCCGCTTGGCAGCGGATCGCCGCGCACGGCTCCCATGTCGCCCTCTACGGGCTGATGCTGGCCCTGCCGCTGGTCGGCTGGGGCATGCTGTCGGCGGCGCGCTATCCGATCGTGCTGGCCGGCCCGGTGGTTCTACCGCCGATCCTGCCGCAAAGCCCGATGCTCGCCGCGAGCCTACGGCACGTCCATACCGGGCTGGCCTACGCGCTGGTCGCCGTATTCCTGGCGCATCTCGGGGCGGCGCTGATGCACGCGCTGATCCGCCAGGACGGCGTCTTCGCCAGCATGGCCCCCTGGCGGTCCCGCCGGTAAGATCTGGACGCCCCCCGGGAGCCGCAGCCAAATCCGCTCAGCGCGCGGCCTGCGCAAGAACGATCCGGAGCTGGTCGTCGAGGTCGTGGGCGACGCTGTCGATCTCCCGGTTCCCGAACTGACCGAAGGTAGAGGCCGGGCGGTCGTACTCGAACGCGACGCCACCTTCGGCATCCTCGCGCAGGAGGACCCGGATCGGCGCGTACAGGGCGGCCGATAGGACGTGCCGAGTCATCCGCGCGGCCGTCAGCGGATTGCCGATGTCGTACTGGATGGCCTTGCGGGTCAGGCCGGCGGTGAGGAGCAGGCCGCCGTGGTCCCGGGCACCGAAGATCGACAGGGGCGCCTGCCGTTCGAGCAGGTCACGGGCCGCATCCACCTGTCCATCCCGGAGGAGTTCGGCATAGGCGTGGTCCAGGGACGGCACCGCGGCCTCCAGGGCGGACCGCACCGCCGCGAAGGACTTGGGCGAGCGGAGCGTCACGTGCTCGATCGTGATCCGGGTCGCGGTGATCTGCTCGGTCACGGGCTCGGTCACGGGCTCGGTCATGGGTTCGCCTCCGGGTCTGTCTGTGAGGGCGATGCAGGTCATGGCCGGCCGTCGCGTGGGTGACCGGGGAAGACCGTCGCGCGTCAGCGGATCGCAGCGGTCGTCGTTGTCGCTGCGCGGATGATGTCGGCCCAGGCCTGCGGGCGCTCCAGGGCGCTGAAATGCCCCGTCCGGTCGAGGGTGATGACCTCGGGCGCCGGAACGGCGGCCTCGACGCCGGCGCGGTCGCGGAGCGTCGCCCAGTCCGTGTCGCCCCAGACGAGCGTGACCGGTGCGGTGATCGCGCGATAGCGGGCGCGGGCGGCGACGAAGCTCGGCAGCGCCTTGAGCAGCGACCTTGCGGCTTTGCTGTAGCCGACACGGCCACCGACCCGTGCGTACTCGTCCAGCAGGTCTGCGGGCAGGCTGCGCGGATCGTGGAAGCCGCCGCTCATGATCCCGCCGGTGATCGCCCGGTTCTCCAACGCCGCGAAGACCGGGCCGACGATCGGCGCCCGCACGCTCTTGATGATGATCGAGGCCAGGAGGTTCGACCGCTCCAGCCCCGGCAGGTAGTCGTAGGTGTTGAAGGCGAAGACCCGCTCGATCGCGTCGCCGAGTTCCGCGGCCAGCGAAAGCGACAGGGTCGCCCCGATCGACTCGCCCGCGAGGATCGGACGCTTGATGCCGAGGGTGGCGACGAAGTCCCGGAAGGCTGCCCGCAGGGTGGGCTCGTCCTTCGGGGCGTCGGGCCTCAGGTCCGACCAGCCGAAGCCCGGCAGATCGAGGGCGTAGACCGTGAAATGCGGCGACAGCAGCGGGATCACGCGCTGGAACAGGTCGAGCTGCGTGCGCACCGTATGGGCCAGGATGAGGTTCGGCCCGCGTCCCACCCGGACGTACCGGATGCGGGTCCCGTCGCGCAGGGTCGTGGTGGCGATCTCGCCGGCCTTGAGCCAGCGGCGGGTGTAGTCCTCGGCCGCCGTGCCGAGGTTCGGGGCTTGCGCGGTCATGGCGGTCTGGATCCCTGGCGACGGGTTCGGCGCGGCGTGAGGCCGACGCCTGTTGCGGGGGAATCTAGACGCCCGCCGCTATATCCCATATGTCGAAGATCCACCTTTTTCGGACATTCCCCCGAAGGGCTCATGCCGTCTATCGGTGTCGTCCTGTTCCCCGGCTTCCAGGTCATGAACCTCGCCCCCCTGACGGCGTTCGAGTTCGCGAACCTGGAACTCGGTCGGGACTTCTACGACGTCACGTTCCTGTCCGAGGCTGGCGGACCGATCAGGACCTCCATCGGGATGGTCGTCGAGACCGAGCCCTTCGCGGAGCAGCGCTTCGACACGCTCCTCGTCGTGGGGGCGATCACGGTCGGCCCGGCGGCCCCCGGCCTGATCGCGCGGTTGCGCGAGACCGCCTCCACCGCACGCCGGGTTGCCGCGACCTGTACGGGCGCGTTCCTCCTCGCCGAAGCCGGGCTGCTCGACGGCCGGAAGGCGGCGACCCATTGGGCCCATGCCCACGACCTGCGCCGGCTCTACCCGTCGATCAAGGTCGACGACGATCGCATTTTCGTCTCGGACGGCAACGTCTGGACCTCGGCCGGCATGACCGCGGGGATCGACCTCACGCTGGCGCTGGTCGAAGACGACCTCGGGCCGGAGATGTCGAAGGGGATCGCCAGGAAACTCGTCGTCTATCACCGCCGGACAGGCGGCCAGTCGCAATTCTCCGCCCTGCTGGAGCTTCAGCCGCGGTCGGACCGGGTCCAGAAGGTCCTGGCCTACGCCCGGAGCAACCTGAGGAATGACCTCTCGGTCGAGGAACTGGCGGAGGCCGCGCGTCTGAGCCCGCGCCAATTCAGCCGCATCTTCCGGGACGAGACCGGCCAATCACCCGCGAAGGCCGTCGAGAATTTGCGCCTGGATGCAGCCCGGACGATGCTGGAGGACGGCCGGCATTCGCTGGATACGGTGGCCCAGGAGACCGGCTTCGCCGACCGGGAACGGATGCGTCGCGCCTTCCTTCGGGCGTTCGGTCAGCCTCCGCAGGTGATCAAGCGCCAAGCGCGTCATCTCGCCCCTGACGTGCAAGAACTGGCGGAAGCGCGGGATCGGACATCGTTCTCTTGAAAGTCTGAACTGTTCTCCATAAAGAACGCACGGGATTCGGCCGAAGGGGCCGGCCCTGGTGTGGAGACGAGTCGATGTCAGACGGATTCGCGGCCCGTACCGTCGCGGCGGCCAACGGCGTAGCCCAGGACGCAGCCTTCGGGGCGGTCATCGCGCCGATCCACCTGTCGACCACCTTCAAGTTCCCGGCCTTCGAACAGCCCGGCCCCTACGACTATTCGCGCCTCGGCAACCCGACGCGGGACGCACTCGCCGACACGATCGCCAAGCTGGAAGGCGGGGCCCGGGCCGTGATGGTGGCGAGCGGCATGGCAGCGCTCGACCTCGCCATGTCGAGCCTGCGGCCCGGCGACCTGCTGGTCGCGCCGCACGATCTGTACGGCGGCACCCACCGCCTGCTGAGCTTCCGCGCCGCCCGGGGCCATTACCGTGTCGACTTCGTCGACCAGACCGACCCGGACGCGTTGACCGCGGCGCTGGCCAAGCGGCCGAAGGTGGTGCTCGTCGAGACGCCGAGCAACCCGCTGATGCGGGTGGTGGATGTCCGGCGCGTCACCGCCGCCGCGAAGGCGGTCGGCGCCCTGGCGGTGGTCGACAACACCTTCCTGTCGCCGGCCCTGCAGCAGCCGATCGCCCTGGGGGCGGATCTCGTGGTCCATTCCACCACGAAATTCCTCAACGGCCATTCGGACGTGATCGGCGGGGCCGTCATTGCGGCCGACAAGGCGACGGGCGAGGAGCTGGCCGCCTGGGCGAACACGATCGGCGTCACGGGCTCGCCGCTCGATGCCTACCTGACGCTCCGGGGCCTGCGCACCCTGTTCGTACGGGTGGAACAGCAGCAGCGGAACGCGGGCCGGATCGCCGCCTTCCTCGACGCGCATCCGGCGGTGAGTCGCGTCCACTATCCCGGCCTCCCGTCCCATCCCGGCCACGCCCTCGCCAGGGCGCAGCAGGCGGGGTTCGGTGCGATGCTGAGCTTCGAGCTCGCGGGCGGGCTCGACGCGGTGCGGGCCTTCGTGAGTGCCGTGCGGGTCTTCACGCTCGCCGAGTCGCTCGGCGGGGTCGAGAGCCTCGTCGCCCATCCGCCGACCATGACGCATGCCGCGATGGACCCGGAGGCGCGGGCGATCGCCGGCATCACCGACGGGCTGCTGCGCCTCTCCGTGGGGCTGGAGGCCGAGGAGGATCTCCTGGCCGACCTCGCGCGCGGCCTCGACGCGGTGGGCGGCTGAGCCCCCCGCTCAGCCCTCCTCGATCACGCTGAACCCGGCTTCGTCCTCGACCACCCGGAACCGGGAGAGCCGCAGGGTCTGGGAGCGCTCCGCGGCTTCGTCCCGGCACTTGAGGACGTGGACCGCCCGGTTGACCACCTGCAGGTTCGGCGCCCCCCAATAGGCGAGGAGGTCCGGCCAGGGGCGGGTGCGGTGCTCCCGCCAGACTTGGTAGAGCGGCAGGGCATGGTCGACTTCGGCGGTGCGCAGCAGCCGCTTGCCGGAGGTCGCGCAGCGGTGCCGCTGGCGGAGTTTCAGCGCCCGGACCTGGGCGTGCGGGGCGAGCCAGAATTTCCAGGCCGTGACACAGGCCGCGTGCCAAGCGGCCCGGGCGTTGGGCACACCGCTGCCCCAGAGGTCCCGGTGCCAGCCGAACCGGTAGACCGGCTGGCCGCAGATGCAGCAAGCGCCGCGGCCCCGGGCGAAGGCGGGATCGCGATAGGGAGCGGGCGGCGTCCGGAAGCTGCCGGCGCGCCCCTCCCCCGATCCGTCACGGTCGAGCTGCCACATCCAGCCCTCCGGCGTCCCGGAGCGGGCCGCCAGGGCACGGGCGAGCCGGTCGGCCCGGAGGACGTGGTTGCGCCAATAGCTCTCGACGGCGAGCCGCGGCGTCGGCGGGATCAGCGGCCGCGTGAGCGCGTGCCGGAGGACCGGGGCAGGAAAGATCGGCGGCAGTGCCCGCTCCAGCCGCGCCTGAGACTTCTGATTGCGAAGATCGCGCCACTGCGAGGTTGTCATGCCACGGTGGGGCTAGCAGATGGCGGCCCTCACGGCGATGACGCCACCGCCACAGGGGCGGCGGCCCTTGGTGAATGAAACGTTTCACGTGAAACAACGGCGCCCGCGTTGCCAGGATGCAAGGCGGATTCTAAGGGCGAAGGAGAGGTTTCGGGTATCGGTGCGTGGTGCAGACGTCGGATATGGGATTCGAGAGGGCGAGCCCTTTGGCGGGGTACCGGGGTAGAGCCCAGATATCGGTCGACGACCGACAATCGAGCTTCGCCCATCCCCAGCATGGCTCCGCCCCGCACCCGCAAAAGGTCACGGACCTTTTGAAACCACGCTCTTGGGTGATGCGCCCTGGCAGGATCAGGCTTGGCGCGCGAACCCGTCTCTCAGGTCGGCGAAGGATAGCCCTGTGATCACCGGTCCGTGCCTCATCGTTCAGCCGATCCACGCGGCGGGCCTCGACCGGCTCCGCGCGGCCGGGCTGGAGCCGCGTCCGGCCCGCGGCACCGATGCCGAGACCTTGGCTCGCGACGTCGAAGGCTGCGTCGCGGTCATCACCCGCAACACCGGTTTCCCGGCCGAGGCCATCGCGGCGGCATCGGATCTGCGGGTGATCGGCGTCCACGGCACGGGCACGGACCACGTCGCCAAGGCGGCGGCGACCGAGGCGGGGATCGTGGTGGTCAACACGCCCGGCGCCAACGCCGTCTCGGTGGCCGAACAGACCCTGGCGCTGATCTTCGCCCTGGCGAAGGCCCTGCCCGGGGCCGACCGGTCGGTCCGGCAGGGCGACGACACCTTCAAGTTCACCACCCGCTTGGTCGAACTCGCGGGCCTCACCCTGGGCCTCGTCGGCTTTGGTGCGATCGGACAGACCACCGCCCGGCTCGGCTCCGCCCTGGGCCTGCGGGTGCTGGCCTACGGGCCGAGCCGCCCGGAGACGGATTTCGCCACGGCCGGGGCTCTGCGCGCCACCTCGGTCGAGGCCGTGCTGGCGGAGGCCGACATCGTCTCGCTGCACCTGCCGCTCACCGCCAGCACCCGCCAGCTGATCGGGCGGGCGCAGCTCGCCCGGATGAAGCCGGGGGCCTTCCTGATCAACACCAGCCGCGGCGGCCTGATCGACGAGGCCGCCCTGGTAGAGGCGTTGGAAGCCGGCACGATCGCGGGCGCCGGGCTCGACGTCACCGCGCAGGAGCCGTTGCCCCCCGGCCATCCCCTCGCCCGTCAGGACCGGGTGATCCTGACCCCCCATGTCGGCGGCTCGACTGAGGCGGCGCTGATCCGTACCGCCGAGACCGCCGCGGCCCGGGTGATCGATGTGCTCGCCGGCCGACATCCGGGCGGTCTGGTCAATCCCGAGGTGTGGGATCAGCGGCGCCGGGCGTGACGCCATCGGTTCGCGATCGGCCGCGGCACAGCGCCATGACTCAAGCGCATGAAGAAGGTCAGCGATACCGTCATCTATGCATGCCTTAAACGGCCCGATGCCATTGCTCGCCGCACTGCGATATCCTATGTGTGCATTGCGGGATGGCGATGGCGTCGCCCTCCCGCTGCCCTTCTTGGGCGTTTCCTCCCTAGACTTCGGGCCGCTCCTTCGGGAGTGGCCTTTTTTGTTTTCGGCCTGTGATCCGCTGCCAAGCCGGCGGGCCGCCGCAAATTCAGATCCCGACGAAGCAGTCAAGCGGAACCGGGAGCTTGACCGTACGTTTTCCCGGCATGAAATACGCCCGCTCCACCCTCGCGACCACGGTCCTTGCCGTATTCGGGCTGGGCATGGCTGCTCAGAACCTGCATTCGCACGATCGCGACGACCGGGCGCGGCCCGCCGCGGCCGCCCCCCGGGTCACCCCGGTGGCCTGGACCGATCCGCCGGCACGCCGTGCCCCCGAGACGACCGGGACACTCGCTGTGCCGTCGCCGGCCGCCCTGCCCGCGGCGACTCTATCGGCCCCCGCTTCGGCGGCGCTCCCCAACACGCCCCGCAGGAGCACCGCGCTTCATCATGGGAAGGGTGCGGAGCGGAATCGAGCCCGGCTCGCCCGTCTGCATCGCCCCGCCCGCGCCCGCACCGCGGCGGTCGATCCGGCCATGATCCCGCAAGCTGCGCCGCAGCCCGCGTCACAGGCCAGCCAGCGAATCGACCCGATCGGCGACATCCTGCGCGGTCTCGGATTCGGCCGCGACAGCTGACCCCGGGGCGCGGGGAGCATCAGGCCTTCCGCAAGCCGACGGCTTCCCTGCACTATAAGGCTCTACTCGACGTGGATGGTGAGCTTCATCTTCGGGTGGATGCCGCACTGGATCACGAAATCCCCCGGCTCGGACAAGGTCAGCCGCGTTTCGGCGCCGGGCTCCTGGTCGCCGGCATCGAACGAGAACCTGTCCGCCTCGATGAAGGCGTGGTGGGTCAGGCCGTCATCGCCATTGCGCAGGGTGATGGTGTCGCCCTGGCGCAGATACAGGTCGGTCGGCGCATACTGCCGCCCCTTCTGCAGCACGATCCGGACTGCGCTCGACAGGGTCGCCCGCGCCACGTCCGGTGCCACACTGGAGCCCGCCAGGGTCAGCGTACCGACAATAAGGAGAGAGCGCAGGCACCTGCTGCGAGGAGGCATGATGGCGTCCGCGGTGGTCTTGAACGGTCCCGGCCAACCCGGATCGCTCACGGGGGTGTCGGGCGTGTTGCATCGCATGGTGACGGATGCCCCCCAACGAAACGATACGACCATCGTTACGATTTTATCGAATTTTCGGAATCGGCCATCTCTCTACTGAGTGTGCTCAATCTTGTACAGTATTGACGCCTAAATCCGGGGCTCCCGTGCGCAGTCGTAGGCCGCCAGGGCGTGGCTGACATGGTCGCGGAACACCCGGACCCGCGCCGGCAATTCGCGCCCGGCCAAGGTCACGGCGCGCAGGGCCGCGCCGCGGCTCGCCCAGGGGGCCAGCACGCGCTGGAGCTGCCCCGCCGCCACGGCCCGGGCGGCCACCAGCGTGGGGAGATGGCCGATTCCCGCGCCCGCCAGGGTCAGACGATGGGCGGTGGCGAAGTCGCTGACGCGGATCGCCGGGTTGACGGTGAGCGGCTCGGTGCGGCCCTGTCCATCGCTCAGCGCCAGCGCCCCCGTGCCGAACCGCTCGCGGGCCAGGATCAGGTCGTGGTCGTGCAGGGCGGCGAGGTCCACCGGGGCCGGCCGGCGCAGCAGGTAGGCCGGGGCGGCGTAGAGGGCCGCCGCCAGCGTCGCCAGGACGACGGCGCGGTAGCCGGTTTCCTCGGCGCTGCCGAGGCGCAGGGCGAGGTCGATCCGGTTGGCCGCCAGGTCGAGGCGCGCATCGGTGTTCAGCATCTCCACGGTGATCTGCGGATAGGCTTCGCGAAAACGCGCGACGATCTCGGGCATCACCTCGATGCCGAAATCGATCGAGGTCGTGATCCGCAGGTGCCCCGCCGGCACCGTGCGGGCATCGCGGGCGGTCTCGGCGGCCTCGTCGAGGAGCGTCAGGCTCTCCTGGGCCTTGGCGTAGAAGGCGAGCCCCTCGGCGGTGGGCGAGACCGCCCGGGAGGTCCGCGCCATCAGCCGGACACCGAGCGCCCGCTCCAGCCGGGAGACCCGCCGGCTGACGCTGCCCTTGGTCTCCCGCAGGCTCGCGGCGGCCGCCGTCACGGTGCCGAGATCGACGACGGTGCAGAAGGCCCGCACGTCGTCGAGCCCGCCGCGGAATGTTTCCGTTCTGGCAACCATGGGGTTCCGGATAGCAGGCTCAACCGCGGCCGTGAACGGCGCTAGACGACCCGGATGGCGCGCCGAATCGCGCCCGACCGTTGCGCACGTGGAGATACCCTTGAAGTCGATTCTCGCCTCCGGCCTGCTGGCCCTGCTGGTTGCCACCCCGGCCCTCGCCCAGACGCCCCCGACCCGCGATCCGGCGCAGATCCAGGCCGGCACCTACGCGGTCGATCCCGGCCACACCCAGGTCGGCTGGCGCGTGTCCCATATGGGCTTCTCGAACTACACGGGCGGCTTCTCGGACGTGTCGGGCACGCTGGAGCTGCAGCCGAAGAACCCGGCGGCGGCGAAGCTGTCGGTGAAGATCCCGGTCGCCTCAGTGACGACGACCAGCGCCAAGCTCACCGACGAGCTGAAGGGCGACCAGTGGCTCGACGCCGCGAAGTTCCCCGACATGACCTTCGTGTCCACCAAGGTCGCGCCCGCCGGCAAGGACCACGCGAAGGTGACGGGCGACCTGACGCTCCACGGCGTGACCAAACCGGTGACCCTCGACGTCACCCTGGTGGGCGCCGGCGTGAATCCGCTGAGCAAGAAATACACGGTCGGCTTCGAGGCCACCGGCACGCTCAAGCGTTCGGAGTTCGGGGTGAAGACCTACGTGCCGCTGATCGGCGACGAGTTGCACCTCACCATCGCGGGGGCGTTCGAGAAGCAGGATTGAGGGCGGGCTCATAGGCTGGAGCCGCTTCGCGGCGCGTTCTCTCCTTCCGAGAACCACCACGAAGGCCCCCGCGTCTCTCCCCGCTCCCTCTGCGGGGGCTTGCGGATTCACTCATCAGGTCCAGACACGCCGGTTCCGGATCGAGCGGGGGTCCCCTCTCCCGTGCGGGACAGGGACAGGGTGAGGGTTGAGAACTCTCAGAATGAGGCGCGACCAGTACACGCCGCAAGGTTGTGCCCCGTCCTGAATCTTCTCGTCCCTCACCCCACCCCTCTCCCGCATGGGAGAGGGGGTCGGTCGCGCTCTGCCACGAACGGCGAGGCCCGACCCAGATGTGTGCATCCGGTAGCTGCGGGGGGAGGGAGACGCGCGGTGCAGTCCGACGTTTCCGAATGAAATCGGCCCCAGCCGAGACAGGCGCCAGCGGCGCGACAGCCCCCTACCCCGGCCGGTCCTCCGACCCGGTCCCCAGCGCCCGCTGGACCATCACGCTGTCGGCCCAGTGGCCATACTTGAACGCCACCGCCCGCAGGTAGCCGACCCGATCGAAGCCGCAGGCCTCGTGGAGGCGCAGCGACGCCTCGTTCTCGGCGTCGATGTAACCGATGATCTGCCGGTAGCCGCCGGCCGCGCAGGCTTCGATCAGCGCCGGCAGCAGCCGCCGGCCGATCCCCGCATGCAGGTGGTCGGGATGCACGTAGATCGAGTGCTTGAGCGTGTAGCGATAGGCCGGGCGCTTCCGGAACGGCACCGCGTAGGCATAGCCCGCCACCACGCCGCCGCGATCGGCCACGAGGTGCGGCAGGCGCTTCTTGCGCATCGACTTGCGGCGCCGCTTCAGGTCGTCGGGTAGCATCCGCGCCTCCTCGAAGGCCCCGACATCGCCCACGCCCTTGCCGATATGGTGCTCGTAGATCGCCACCATCGCCTCGAGATCCGCGTCCGACGAGGGGCGGATGACGATGTCCGGGGAAGGCCGTGCGACGACCGGGCCGGGGGGCTCGACCTCGATCTCCATCAGGCCCCCTCGCGCACGACGTAGGTGTGGAAGCGGATCCGCCCGTCCGGCTCGACCTCGCGGTAGACGCCCTGGATCTCGGCCTCGAAGCCCGGGAACAGGTTGGCCGAGGCCTCGAACATCTTGAAATAGTCGAGCATGGGCTTGGCCCGCTCGTCGAGCCGCTCGCCCGGCAGCACCGTGCCGATGCCCGGGGGATAGACCAGCATCAGCGTGGTGGCGATCCGCCCCTCGGCCTCGGCGATCGGCACGTAATCGACCTTGTTGCGGGTCAGCATCTGAGCCGCCTTCTTGGGCGGCATCACCATCTCGGGCAGGTGCTCGGGGGCGAATTGCCGCCGCTGCAGCGTGGAGGTGCCGGCCTCCCGGTGGAAGGCGTGGAACTCGCTGCACAGGTCGCGCAGGCGCACGCCCCGATAGCGGTTCGGCCGGCGCGCGACGAATTCCGGCATGGCCTCCTCCAGCGGGACGTTGTCGTCGTGGAGCCGCTTGAAGGCGACGAGGCCCGAGATCAGTGTGCCGGCCTTGGAGGACTCGACCCCCGGGGTCAGCAGGAAGAGCAGCGAGTTCAGGTCGTTCTTCTCGGCGACGATCCGGTTCTCACGCAGGTATTGCGCCACGATCGGCGCCGGCACGCCGTGCTCGGCATAGGCGCCGGTCTTCCGGTCGAAGCCCGGGGTGAGCACGGTCAGCTTGTTCGGATCCGTGATGGCGTAGCCCGGCGCCACATGGGTGAAGCCGTGCCAGCGCGCGCCGGGCTTCAGCTCCCAGTGGCGCGGGGTGGCGGCGAGCTCGTCGGTCGGCACGCTCTCCCAGGGCACCTCCTCGCCGTCGGCGCCCTTGGTCACGTCCGGCACGAAGGGGTCGAAGAACCAGCGCCGGGCCGGATCGCGCTCGTTCTCCTCGAATTCCCGCCGGATCGCCCGGACCTTCTTGCGCCACTCGATCCCGAGCCGGATCGTGTCGTCCCACAGGATCATGCCCGAGCGCCCCTTCATCATCTGGGCGCCGACATCGAGGGAGGCGAACAGGGGATAGAAGGGCGACGTGGAGGCGTGGACCAAAAAGCTCTCGTTGAGCCGCTTGTGCTCGACCCGCCGGGTCTGGCCGCGGATGTGCCCGTCGCGGGTGTGGATCTGCGAGGCCTGGGAGAAGCTCGCGAGCTGCTTGTGGGTCGATTGCGTGGCGACGATGCCCGGCGAGGTCTCGTCGAGACCGGTCAGCCCCATGGCGAAGCGGCGGGCGTAGAGCGGGTGGAACTTCATGAAGCCCGCCCAGGCCTCGTCGAACAGGATGTAGTCGCAGAGGTGGCCGATCTTCTCCAGGATCGTCTGCGCGTCGTAGATCGTGCCGTCATAGGTGCATTGCTCGATCACCGCGACCCGGAACGGCCGCTCCCGGCGCCACGCCTCCGGATCGGTCACCAGCGGGTTCCGGCGGATTTTTTCCCGGATCCGGGTCTCGTCCAGGGCCTCGTGGAAGATCGGCCCGATCAGCCCGTAGGCGTTGCGGTCCGTCTCCAGGAAGATCGGGATGCCACCGCCCAGGAACAGGGCGCCGTGGTGGGCCGCCTTGTGGTTGTTGCGGTCGAACAGGACGAGGTCGTCCTCGGCCACCAGGGAGGACAGGACGATCTTGTTGGAGGCCGAGGTGCCGTTGAGGACGAAATAGGTCTTTTCCGCCCCGAAGATCTTGGCCGCCTCCTTCTGGGCCTTCAATGCGGGGCCCTCGTGGGTCAGCAAATCGCCGAGGTCGAGGACCGAGTTGTCGAGGTCGTCGCGGAAGATGGCTTCGCCCAGGTGCTCCACGAAGATCCGCCCGATCGGCGAGCGGTTATAAAAAATGCCGCCGTTGTGGCCGGGGCAGGTCCAGAGCTGGTTGCCCTTCTCGGCGTAGTCGACCAGCGCGCCGAAGAACGGCGTCTTGAGGGATCCGGCATATTGCGTGACCCGGCTGACGAGGCCGCGGGCGATGAATTCCGGCGTTTCTTCCGCCAGGAAGATGTAGCCGTCGATGAAGTCCAAGAGTTCGACCGGGATGTCCTCCAGCCGCTTGCGGCGGACCATGATGACGATCGGCATCTCCAGGCCGCGCTTGCGCATCATGTCGATGAGGGCAGCGGCCTTGCCGTCGAGGCCGCGCTTGCCCCAATCGACCACGAGGCAGCCGACCGCGGCGTCGGTCTGGACCGCGATCGCCGCGTCCTCGACCCGTCGGGCACGCACCACCTCGAAGCCGCGGCTTTCGACCGCCGCCACGATCTGATTGACGCGCGCGCCTTCCAAGTCGTCCGGATCGAAGGCCGGCGTGCACATCAGGACCGTGAAGCGACGGTGGAAGTCCATGGAGCCCTCTCTGCGGGAGATGCAGGAGGCTTTCTGGCCGGTCTGTGACGATTGGATGACAGCGCTGGGGCGGGGCGATGAATCGTCGGATCAGGCCTCGCCTGCCCGGCCGTCATGCCCAATCAGCCGCTCGACTTCGGCCAGGGCCACGGCGCGCGCGGCATGCTCGGAGGCGTGCGGGCGGTACGATCCCCGGACCAGCTTGCCGCGGTCACGGATCGCCCAGGTGAAGCGACCCGGATCATGCCGGCTCGGCTTCACTTCAACCGTGTAGAGATGCCCGCAATTCGCACCCATCGATTGAATGTGCGGGAGATCGCGCCGCCGGCACAGGGGGTGCGACCGTGAGCGGCAGCATGGGCTATCGGGCCTGCCGCGCCCGGCCGGGCGCGGCCCGCGCAGGCACATCGTGCGCCGGCTCCGGGGATCCCGCGACCTTCGTCCCGAACCAGACCACGTGCTTGGGCCCGCTGCCCCGGCCGCTCGCATGGACGCGCTGCTCGTCCACATCGAAGCCGGAGCGCTGCATCCGGCTCTTGAACTTCCGGTCCGGCGCGCCGGACCAGACGCCCAGGATCCCGCCCGGCCGCAGGGCCCAGCGGGCGCGCTTGAGGCCCCACTCGTCGTAGAGCCGGTCGTTCGACCGGCGCATCAGGCCCTCCGGACCGTTGTCGACGTCGAGGAGGATCGCGTCGTAGCGCTCCGGCCCCGCCTGGATCAGGCGGTTCACGTCCGCTTCCTGCAGATCGACCCGCGGATCGTCCAGGCAGCCGGCGAAGACATGCGCCAGGGGCCCCCGCGCCCAGGCGATCACCGCCGGCACCAGCTCGGCCACCACCACCTGCGCCTCGGGCCCGAGATTCGCCAAAGCCGCCCGCAGGGTGAAGCCCATGCCGAGGCCGCCGATCAGGATCCGGGCCCGGGGCCGGTCGGTGAGCCGCGCGCAGGTCATCGCGGCCAGCGCCACCTCGGAGCCGCTGCGGCGGTTGTTCATCAGCTCGATCGTATCGGCCAGGATCGCGAACTCGTCGCCGCGCCGCATCAGGCGCAAGGGGGTGCCGCCGCCGGGCACGGATCCGGTATCGAGATGAACCCAGGGTATCACGGGCAGCGTCCTCGTCGGTGCAGGGTGTCGGGGGCGCGGCCTATGCGCGCCGCACGTCCCCCCACGCGTCGCAGCGGCTTGCCGCGACCAATTCCGGCGGCGTATCAGCACCTATGGCCAAGCGTATCAAGTCGAGACCGCAAGAGCGGGGCTTTGTGATGTTCGATGTCGTCTATACCGACGGCTCCCGGGCCTCGAACCGGCGGGTGCCGATGGAGATCCTGGGCGGCCTGGACGGCGACGAGCCGGCCCGCGACCTGATCCTCGAGCAGGAGGCGGAGATCGCCCTCAAGGCGGGGCGGCCCGGCCGCGAGATCCAGAGCCTGACCCGCTCGCCCATCGTCAAGCCGAAGCCGGTCGACTGATCCCTATCACCGGTCAGGCCATCTCGGCCGTCCGGCGGGCGACCTCGTCCCGCAAAGCCGCGTTCATCTCGGCGAACCGGGCCTGCGCGCGGGCCCGCAGCCAGGGGAACAGCACGGGGGCGAGCCAGCCCGCGAAGGTCTGCGCCTGGACGAGATCGACGCCCTGCCGGGTCTCGGTGATCCGGACGTCGTGCGTGCCGGTAATCAGGTGCGGTGTCGCGATGCCGCTGCGCCAGGTCAGGCGCCGGCCGGGCTCCCAGCAGGTCACCTGCACGCGCAGGGTCCGGTAGCTGCGGCCGTTCCGGGTCAGCTCCAGGCGCCAACGTGCCCCCGCGCGCCGCTGCCCCTCGGCCTTCCGGATGAACGGGTTCCAATCCGGATAGGACTCGAGATCCGTCAGCACCGACCAGACCATCCCGGCCCGGGCGGGGATCGCGATCGCCGCGCTGCTGATCCTGCCGGCCGTCTCCTTGTCGGCGGCCCCCTTGTCGGCGGACCCCTTGTCGGCTGTCCTGTTGTCGACCTTCCCCTTGCCGACCGTCATGCGTCCCTCCCGCGCCTGCCGTGAAGAACACCCGTGGACCGAAAACGGTGCGGTTCAGATCGGACCTTCGACCACCTCCAGGGCCCGCAGGACCGCGAAGCCGATCCGCTCGGCTTCGGCCTCCGCGTCCCCGGTGGCCGGCAGCAGCGCCACGGTCTCGACCTCCTCGTCGTCCTCCGGCCCGACCACGATCCGGAAGACCTCGCCCTCCTGCGCGGCCGGATCCCAGATAAGGCCGACCCGATGGCCTGCCGCCGTGCCGATGACGCGCAGGGGCGGCTGATCGGCCGCCGCAGGGCCGGGAGAGGCCGGCCGGCGGGGCGCGCCGAAGGCCGGGCGGATGACGTTGTCGTCGGGCATGGCGGAACCCTCCCTCAAGCGCCCCCGGCCCGGCCGGCCAAGCCGGCCGTCGCCAGGACCGCATCGGCCAAAACCTCCATCCCCGCTCCAGCCCAGTCCGGCGTGATGCTCTCGGCCTCGTTGTGGCTGATTCCGCCGTGGCAAGGGCAGAACACCAGGGCCGCCGGGACCGCGCGGGCGCAGTAGACGGCATCGTGGTAGATCGCCGTCGGCATCCGCGTCCAGGCGTGGCCCCGCGCCTCGGCGGCGGCCTGGACCCGGTCGACCAGCACCGGATCGAACGGGGTTGGCGGCGCGCGCCAGAACTCGTCGACGCGGATCGAGACGCCGCGCTCCGCCGCCAGGGCGTCGGCCCGGGCCTGGATCCGCGCCCGCATCGCCTCCAGCTGCGCGGTATCGCCGTGGCGCGTGTCGAGGCTGAACCAGACCCGGCCCGGCGTGACGTTGCGGCTTTCCGGCTCGGCCTTCAGGACACCCACGGTGGCCCGCCCGCGCTCGCCGCTGGCGCCCACCGCCCCGTGGGCGATGCCTTCGAGAGACGCGATCAGCGCCGCCGCGGCCATCATGGCGTCGCGCCGCCCGTCCATGGGGCTGCCGGCATGGGCCTCCTCGCCCTGCACGGTGATCTCGTACCAGATCTGCGCCAGCGCCCGGTCGACCACCCCGATGGTCAGGCCCGCATCCTCCAGGCGCTTGCCCTGCTCGATGTGAAGCTCGAAATAGGCGCCGATCCCGCGCAACGCCGCCGGGTCCGCCGCGCCCTGCCAGCCGATGCGCCGCAACTCGTCGCCGAAGGCGAGGCCCGCGAGGTCCCGGGTCGCCAGGACCTCGGCCTCCGGGACGATCCCCATGGCGACGCCGCTGCCGCTCATCGGCGGCGGGAAGCGCGACCCCTCCTCGTTGGTCCAGTTGATCAGCAGGAGCGGCGCCTCGGTCTCGATCCCGGCCTCGTGAAGGGCGCGCATGATCTCGAGCCCGGCCAGCACGCCGAGCGGCCCGTCGAACTTGCCGCCCGTGGGCTGTGTGTCGAGATGGCTGCCGATCGCCACCGGCTTCAGGTCCGGATTCCGTCCCGGGCGGCGGAAGATCATGGTGCCGACCCGGTCGACGGTGAGGGTCAGCCCTACCGCCTCGCCCCAGCGCTGGAACAGGGCGCGCCCCTCCGCGTCCTGGTCGGTCAGGGTCTGGCGGTCGTTGCCGCCGTTCGGCAGCGCCCCGATCCGGGCGAGTTCCATGAGGCTATCCCAGAGCCGATCCCGGGAAAGCGGGAGGTTGATGCGATCCATGGGTGCGATGCCTCTCTGCCGAAGGCGTGCCAGATGCGAAGGTTAGGCCGCGATCCGGATCGGCACCAGGGAGGGACCGGGACGGGAGATGGCGCCCGGCGCCTTCGGGAACCGTCCGGTCATCCGGCGCGACAATATCGATCGGCACGGTCATCGCGGCCGGCAGAATTGAACGATATGCCCTAGGTGTAAAGTCATATGTATACCAGCGTCAATACAGATTCCAGATTAATTTGACCTATGTAATGTTCTGTGGCAGTCTCACATCAACTTGTGAAATCCGGGTGCGCCTGCTCCGCTGGGTCAGCGATGCCGCAGATGCCGGTCACAGGGTTTATCCGATTGCGGAATCATCGCCGGCTAAAGGCTGGGTAGGGGTCCTCATGCTACTGGCTTCCACGGCAGCCTCAACGTTACAGGCCGCGGGATTCATCGGAACCTGGGATACGGACGTTGCCGCAGGCCGCTCCGTGCTCGACCTCGGTGCTCGCAGGCAATCCCGGCTTGGTCGGCAAGCCCGTGCCCCTCGACGTCGCCCTCGGGCGGGTCCATCCGGTCGACCGCGACCGCATCTTCGACAGGATCCAAGGCCTTCGGCAGACCGGCGGACCGGTCGCGCTGGAGTTCCGCATCCTGACCGGGACGGGTGAGATCCGGTGGATCCTCAACCAGGGTCTCCTGTCCGCCAACGAGACCGGGCGCCTGCACGGGTGCGGGGTCTATATCGACATCACGGAATTGTATCGCCGCCGGCCGTCACGGCCGGACGGCCCCCCCGAGCCGTCCGAGCAGCAGGCGGAGCACTTGGACGCCGCGGCCGATCATTGCATCCAGGCGCACACGGCGCTGGAGCGCCATGGTGACACGGCCCTGCGCCTGCTCTCGGGCATGCTGCTGCTCGGGATCGGACGCGCGCTCGCGCAGCGCGCGTCCTGACCCCCGGTTACGTCCGCCAGGGATGGGCCGGCAGTTCGGTCTGGCCGATGGCCTTGGCGCCGGCCTCCGCGACGGTGTGATCGTTCTCCACCGTGGAGCCGCTGACCCCGATGGCGCCCGACATCACGCCGTCGGCATCGACGATCGGGATCCCGCCCGGGAAGGTGATCAGCCCGTCGTTCGAGTGCTCGATCCCGTAGAGCGAGCCGCCGGGCTGCGACAGCTGGCCGATCTGGCCGGTCATCATGCCGAAGAACACCGACGTCTTGGCCTTCTTGTGGGCGATGTCGATGGAGCCGACCCAGGCGTCATCCATGCGGTGGAACGCCTTGAGGTTGCCGCCGGAATCCACCACCGCGATGCACATCTGGGTGCCGAGCGCGATCGCCTTCGCCCGGGCGGCGGCAATGGCCTTCTCGGCCTGCTCAATCGTGACGTGCATGGGACACTCCCGTTCGCGGTTTCTGGGCGACAGGCTGTGACGGTTTGAAGCGCCGGGCGCAAGGTCGGCCGGTCGGCCGCCCCTGAAGGCACGGGCCGGATCCGCGTATCCCCCTCCCCCGTCTGCGGGGGAGAGAGGGCGCGACGGCTTCGGGCTCGGATCATCCTGATACCGTTCGCAGCCTCAAACCGCCCTATCGGACCATCAAAGCCCGCTCGGGCGGTGAGTCCTGCGCTCAGCCGGCGCGTTCCCGGGCGGTGCGGATGCGCTCCAGAAGCTCGCCCGCCAGCGCCGCGCAGGAGGCCGCATCGGGACAGGGCCGCTTCCAGACCACGCGGCCCTCGCGCAGGATGATCGCGTCCGTGACCGGCAGGGCGGGCAACGGCCGGTCGGGCCTGAGATCGGCCGCCACGCCCTGCGGGCCGCCCCGGAGCCGGGCGACGCCCAGCTCGCAGCAGGCCGCGCGCAGCCGCGCCAGATCGAACAACGCGAGCATCGGGGCCGGGGCTGCACCGAACCGGTCCTCCACCTCCCCGGCCAGGGCGTCGATCGCCTCGGCCTCGCGCAGGCGCAGGAGCCGTGTGTAGAGGCTCAGGCGGATCTCCGGCTCCGGCACGTAATCCTCGGGGATCCGGCTCGGGAGGCCGAGCTCGATCTCCGGGCTCCAATCCTCGGCCCGCCCGCCCTTGGCGGCGGTCAGCGCCAGTTGCAGCAGGTGCTGGTAGAGCCCGAGCCCGACCAGCTTGGCGTGGCCCGCCTGATCCTCGCCGACGAGATCGCCCGCGCCGCGCAGGTCGAGGTCCCGGGCGCTGACCGCGAAGCCGGCGCCGAGCCGGTCCAGGGCCTCCAGGGCGCGCAGGCGCTGGAGCGCCGCCGGCGGCGGGGGCGCGGCCGGATCGCTCAGCAGGTGGACGGTGCCGCGCCGCTGGCCACGGCCGACACGGCCCCGGAGCTGATGGAGCTGGGCCAGCCCGAATTTCGCCGCCTCCCAGACCAGCATGGTGTTGGCCCGGGGCACGTCGAGCCCGCTTTCCACGATGGCTGTGGCGAGCAGCACGTCGCCGTCGCCTTCGGCGAAGCGGACCATCACCTCGTCCATGGCGGACGGCTTCAGCTCCCCGTGCGCCACCAGGATCGACAGATCCGGCACGAGGGCGCGCAGGCGCTCGGCCATCGGGGCGATGTCCTCGATCCGCGGACAGACCACGAAGCTCTGGCCGCCGCGCCGGTGTTCGCGGATCAGCGCCTCGCGCACGGCCTCGGAATCGTAGGGCGCCACCACGGTGCGGACCGGCTGGCGCAGGGCCGGCGGCGTCGCCAGGACGCTGAGGCTCTGGAGGCCGACCAGAGCCGCCTGGAGCGTGCGTGGGATCGGCGTCGCGGTGAGCGTCAGCACGTGCCCGCCCTCGGCCAAGCGGCGCAGGTCCGCCTTCATCTTGGCGCCGAAACGCTGCTCCTCGTCGATCACCGTCAGGGCGAGGTCGGAGAAGGCGACACCCTTGCCGGCGAGCGCGTGGGTGCCGACCACCAGCCGGATCGACCCGTCGGCGAGCCCCGCCTTGACGCGCTTGGCCTCCGCCGGCGCCACGAGGCGGGAGAGCTGTGCGACCTCGATGCCGAACCGGCCGAAGCGGCGGCGCAGGATCTCGGCGTGCTGGCGCGCCAGCACGGTGGTGGGGGCGATGAGCGCGGCCTGCTTGCCCGAGAAGATCGCGGCCGCGAGCGCCCGCAACGCCACCTCGGTCTTGCCGAAGCCGACATCGCCGCAGACCAGTCGGTCCATGGGCCGGCCAGAGGCGAGATCGGCCATCAGTTCGTCGATCGCCGCGGCCTGATCCGGGGTCGGCGCGAAGCCGAAGCCGGCGGCGAAGCGCTCCATGTCGTTGGCGGGGGGCGCCAGGACGGGGGCGTCCGTCTCCCGGCGGGCGCGGGCGGCCTCCAGCATGATCCGGGCCGTGCGCGCCATGGTGGCCTCGGCCTCCAGGCGACGGCGGGGCCATGTGCCGCCGTCGAGCTTGTCGAGGGTGACGGCGTCGGGCTCCGGACCGTAGCGCCAGATCCGGTCCGCCTGGGAGACCGGCACCATCAGGATCGCATCGCCGGCAAAGCGCAAGCGCAGGGCCTCGGAGGGCTCCTCACCCTGCGTGGCGCCAGAGGTGGCCACCGATTCCAGCCCCTCGAACACGCACAGGCCGCGGTCGCGGTCGACCGCGACGTCGCCCGGGCGCAGATCGACCTCGCCCATCGGCAGGATCGCCCGGGCGCCACCCGCCACCGCGGCGTCCGGCCCGAACAGGTCCGCGGCAGCGATGACCGTGGCGCCCTGGTCGGGATCGCGGAATCCCGCTCCGAGGGGCGCCTCCAGGGCAAGGACGTCCCCCGGGCTCGCCCTGGCGACGTCGGCCCAGGCGTCGATCAGGCGGATCGTGCGCTCCGCGATCCGGCCGGTCTGGCGCACCAGGCGCCGCAGCGGCTGGCGGCTGCCCGCCAAGACGATCACGTCGCCGGCCTTCAGCCGCTCGCGCAACAGCTTGGCGAAGGCGGTACCCGGCCGGCGATCCCGGGCGAAGGACGGCAGCGTCAGCGATTCCCCGGCCTCCTCGGTGGCGGCGATTCGGTCATGGGCTGCCACGATATCGCGCCACGCCTGCGGGGTGAGATAGAGGCCGGCCCCGGCCTGCCCGCGCCCGCCGAGCCGGCCCCGCGCCTCCGCCATCTGCTCGAACACGGCATCGATCCGGGCCTGGGTGCCGTCCTCGACGACGAGGCGCGCGGTCGGGACGTAGTCGAGCAGGGTGACAAGGCGCGGATAGTAGCGCTCCAGCCGGTGCTCCTGGCCGGTGAAGGGTTCGAAGCTCTGCCCGGAGCCGGGCTCGAGGATGATCTCGGTGGCGGGATCGATGACGAGCGTGTCCGCCTCGGCGACCGAACGCTGCGAGATCGCATCGTAGGAGCGGATTGCCGTGACGCGACCCTCCGCGTGCTCGATCCGGCAGGGACGCAGGGCCGCGGCGGGAAACACCTCCACGGTCCGCCCGCGCACGGCGATCTCGCCGGGCTCATCGACCCGCTCGTCGAGGATGTAGCCGAGGCGCTTGAGATCCGCGGTCGTGGCCGCGACGTCGAGGCGGTCGCCGACTCGGAGCGTCACGCGGGCCGACGCCCAGGTCTCCGGCGGGGGCACGCGCTGGATCAGGGCGGGGGCGGTGGTCAGCACGAAACCAGGCAGCGCGTCCGGGTCGGTCAGCCAGCGCATCACGGCGGCCCGGGCGCCCATGGTGGCCCGGGACGGCGAGGCGTGATCGTAGGGCAGGCAATCCCATTCGGGGAAGATCGCGACCCGGGCCTCCGGGTCGAGCGCCCGGAGGGTCGCGGCCAGTTCCTCAAGGCGGCGGCCATCCCGGGCGACGTGGACCAGGGGAGCGCTCCCCGCCTCGTAGCGCAGGAGCGCCACCGCCAGGGCCCCCGTGGGCATCAGCGGCGCGTCCTCGACGCCCTGCTGCGCGCCCGACTTCAACCTGCGATTGGCCATGCCTGTCCGAATCCGTATCCCCAGCCCCGCCAACGCGGCACGGGCCGCCGGGGCTCCCGGGCGCGGCAATCCCATCCACAGCGGCGCGGATCGCCGGTCCGATTCGTGGGTTCAGCGCGTCCGGCAGGACCGGAGAACGGCCCGGAACACGAAGTCGTGATACTGCGTCTGGAGCCGCCGGGGATCGGTCCGGCCCGTCGCGATGACCAGTCACGTCAGAAACATTATTACAATTCAAGATTGCAGAATTATTCGACACATGCAGGCGCGCGCGTGGGTCGGACGAATGCGCTGATGAAAGCCGGCCGGGATCCGGTCCGATCGTTCAAGAGCTTACCCTCGCGCAAACCATTCGTTGGCCGTATCACCGGAGCTGCGTTGCATGGACCCACTTGGGAGGGTCGAAGGCGTAGGTTATGACGCCCCCGTGTCGCGGACCCAGACAATGCCCCGCCCGTCGGGTTTCGAGCTCCAGAACCCCCAGCGCCTCGCCGCCCTGCGGGCCTACGCCATTCTCGACACGCCTCCGGAGCGGGCGTTCGACGAGATCGCCGAGATGGCCGCGCAGGCCTGCGGCACGCCGATGGCCCATATCAACTTCATCGACGCCGACCGGCAATGGATCAAGGCCGCGGTGGGCCACGCGCCGCAGGCGATGCCGCTCGAATCCGGCTTCTGCACCGAGGCGATGCGCACGGACGGCATCCTGATCCTGCCGGACCTGACGGCGGCGCCGGATTCCGCCGGCAACGTCCTCGTCACCGGGGAGCCGCACCTGCGCTTCTACGCCGGCGTCGCCCTGGTGACGCCCGACGGCTGGGCCATCGGAACCCTCTGCGTGCTCGACCGGGAGCCGCGCCACCTGACCGACCAGCAGGCCTTCGTCCTGAAGGCGCTCGCCCGGGCGGTGATGACACAGCTGGAATCCCGCTGCGCCGAGGCCGCCCTGCGCCGCAACGAGGAGCGCGACCGCTCGCTGTTCGCCTTCCTCAATGCCGGCTTCTGCATCGTGGAGATGATCTTCGGGGCCGATGACCGGGCGGTCGATTACTGCTTCCTGGAGGTCAATGCCGCCTTCGAGCGGCAGACCGGCCTGGCCGACGTGGTCGGCCGCACGATGCGGGAGCTCGTGCCCGGCCACGAGCAGCATTGGTTCGACCTCTACGGGCAGGTCGCCCGGACCGGGGAGCCGGTCCGGTTCGAGCAGCAGGCCGCGGGCCTCGGCCGCTGGTACGACGTGCACGCCTATCGGGTCGACGGGCCGATGCGGAACCGCATTGCGATCCTGTTCAACGATATCACCGAGCGCCGCCGGAGCGAGATGGTGCTGCAGGCGCGGGAGGCGGAGTTGCGCCTCGTCGCGGACGCGATGCCGGTGCTGATCGCCTTCATCGATCGCAGCCTCGTCTACCAGTTCGCCAACGCCGCCTACGAGACCTGGACGGGCCAGTCCCCCGCCGACGTCGTCGGACGAACCGTGGTCGACCTCCTCGGCCCCGAGGCCTTCGAGGCCCGGCGGCCCGCCATCGCGCGGGCGCTCGCCGGGGAGGAGATCCGGCACGAATGGGCCTGGACCTTCCCGGACGGCGGGAGCCGCACGGCCGACACGCGCTACCTCCCGCGACGCGGGCCGGATGGGCAGGTCGACGGGTTCTACGTCTTCGCGCACGACATCTCCGAGCGGAAGCGGGTCGAGGAACTGCTCCAATCCCGGGCGGAGCGCCTGGAGGCGCAGGTCGCCGCGCAGAGCCGGGACCGCGACCGGGTCTGGACACTCTCGCCGGTGCTGAAGCTCGTCTCGGACCGCGACGGGCGGGTCCAGTCGGTGAACCCCTCGTGGAGCCGGGCGCTCGGCTGGTCGGAGGCCGAGACCCTGGGCCGGGCCGCGCTCGATTTCATCGCGGAGCCGGAGCGTGAGGCCGCGGGGGCCGCCCTGCGGCCGCTCTGCGAGGGCCGGCGGGTCGAGGACGTGGAACTCGCCTGCGTGACCCATTCCGGGGACCGGCGGCGCGTGCTCTGGACCGTCGTCCCGGAGGACGGGCTGTTCTACGGGTTCGGCCGCGACATCACCGAGCAGCGTCAGGCCGAGGAGGCCCTCCGCCAGTCGCAGAAGCTGGAGGCGATCGGCCAGCTCACCGGCGGCGTGGCGCACGACTTCAACAACCTGCTGACGATCATCCGCTCCTCCATGGAGTTCCTGCGCCGGCCCGACCTCGCGGAGGAGCGGCGCCGCCGCTACCTTGACGCGGTCTCCGACACGGTCGACCGGGCCGCCAAGCTCACCGGCCAGCTCCTCGCCTTCGCCCGGCGGCAGGCGCTGAAGCCCCAGGTCTTCGACATCTGCGCCCGGCTGCGCAGCATCGCCGACATGCTCGATTCGGTGACCGGCGCGCGGATCCACGTCACCATCGACCTGCCGGATGCGCCCCGCTACGTGCGCGCCGACGAGAGCCAGTTCGAGACGGCCCTGATCAACATGGCGGTCAACGCCCGGGACGCCATGGACGGGGAAGGCGGGCTGACCCTGCGCCTCGACGGCGATTGCCCGATGCCGCCGATCCGCGGACATGCCGGCGCCAAGGGGCCGTTCGTGGCCGTGCGGGTCTCCGACACGGGCGCCGGCATCCCGGCTCCGGATCTCGGGCGGATCTTCGAGCCGTTCTTCACCACCAAGGAGGTCGGCAAGGGGACCGGGCTCGGCCTGTCCCAGGTGATCGGCTTCGCCAAGCAATCGGGCGGCGACATCGACGTGGCGAGCGCGCTGGGCGGCGGGACCACCTTCACCCTCTACCTGCCGCAGGTCGCCGCCCCGGCGGCGGCGGTGGAGACCGGCCGCGACGCTCAGGTGGAGGCGGAGCCGCAGCGGGGCCTGTGCATCCTCGTCGTCGAGGACAATCTCGGGGTCGGCCGGTTCTGCACGCAGATCCTGGAGGATCTGGGCCACGCCCCGATCTGGACGAAATCCGCCGAGGAGGCGCTCGCCGAACTCGACAGCACGCCGGACCGCTTCGACGTGGTGTTCTCGGACGTGGTGATGCCCGGCATGGGCGGCTTCGCGCTCGCCCGGCAGTTGCAGACCACGCGGCCCGACCTGCCGGTGGTCCTGACCTCGGGCTACAGCCACGTCCTGGCCAAGGACGATACCCACGGCTTCGCCCTGGTGCGCAAGCCCTATTCGGCCGCGCAGCTCGCCCAGGTTCTCTACGAGGCGGCCAAGGGGCGCGGAAAGCCGAGGGTGCAACGCGTCGCGGCGGACAGCGCAGCGCTGGACTGAGCGATGGGCCCCGATCGGGAGTAGCAGGACTCTGGGGGCGCGCTCTCCCGGATGTCCGGAACGCAGGGGAAGGCAATCCGGGACCCAGCACGCGAAGCGTCGCGCAAGCGGCACAGGTTCCTTCACAGGGACGCTTTGCGTCGCCGTGTGCTCGCTCCCGGGTCGCATTCCGCTGACGCCGCATCCGCCCGGGAAAGGCTCGTGCCACGGGTCGGTGAGCTCGCATCAACCAAGCCCCGAGCCCCGGGACGCTCGACCTGGAACAACCCCGCCTGTTCCGGGTTGATGCAGTGCAGCACGACGATGGCGTCGTCGCGCTGCTGCCCCTCGTGGGCGTTTCCTCCCTAGACTTCGGACCGTCCCTGTGGGCGGTCCTTTTTTTTGCCGAACCGGGATCAACGCAGCCTGCGACGAAAAGTTCTCAGGCAAGTCTTATTTTGTGCCGGCTGTTGCGGGGATGGGGCTTAGGCCTCGAGGGCGAGCAGCGCGAAGGTCGCCAGCCAGTGCTCGCCCATGTAGTCACCCGCGACATGCGGAAGCCCGGCCGCCAGATGCACCTCGGCCGCCGCGATCAGCAACGGCCGGCCGGCATCCTCCGCGGTCAGGGCGCCGGCGAGCGCCCGGAAGCACCACGCCCGGCTGAGGTTCAGCCCGTCGAGATGGGCGATCTTGCCGTCGCTGCGGTCGGTGACCGCGGCCGGGCGGAACAGGGTGGCGGGGCGGCCCGAAGCGAGATCGGGCAGGAACCGGTCGAACCAGGGCCCGAACCGCTCCGGCGGCAGCAGACGGCGCATGCACTCGGCCTCGATCAGCGCGGAGGACAGGAAGTCGTCGCCGCCCGGCTCGCCCCAGGCGGGGCAATCCACATCCGCCCCGTACCAGCGCTCCGCTTTCTGCAGCAGCAGGGCCCGGAGCGCCGCATCCGCCGCCCCCTCGGCGTAATCGGTGGCCAAGCGCAGCGCGAAGGCGGTGTTGAAATGGGTCCCGACCCGCACCGGGTAGGGGGCCAGCGGCAGGAAGTCCCGGAACCGCTGGACCACGATCCCGGCGAGCGGCGCCAACGCCTCGGCCCAGCGGGGTTCCGGAAGATGGGCGAGTTCGTCGGCGAGCTTCAGGAGCCAGGCCCAGCCGTAGGGCCGCTCGAAGCCCCGGGCGGTCGGCTGGCCGAAATAGGCGCATTCCCCGGCAACCTTCTCGGGGGTCAGCTGCGCATCGAAATGGGTGCGGATCGCGCCCGCCTGCACGCCCTCCGGGAACAGGCGCAGCACCCGGGCGAGCAGCCAATGGGCGTGAACGCAGGAATGCCAATCGTAGCTGCCGTGGAAGACCGGGTGCAGCGCGACAGGGGTGCGGGCATCCTCCGGACCCGCCAGGACATGGCCCGGCTTGTTCGGATATTCCCGGGTGACGTGGCCGAGGGCGAGGGCCGCGAAGGAGGCGGCGATCTCCGGGGTCAGGACGGGCACCATCGCGGAGCTCCGGGTTCGGGACGGGCTGGCATACCCGTTCCGAAGCCCGCCGTCAGGACATCGGGACGCTTTGCCGGCACATGGGCAGTTCGGCTATCGAGGATTCGGGCCGCCCCGCTGGCCACACCGGAAGCCTCCATGCGCCGCGCGCTGCTCGCCGTCCTCGCCGTCCTCGTGGTCCCCGCACCGCTCGCGGCCGCGCCCGATCCGAGCCGGGACGTCCTGTGGGCGGCGCTGAAGACCTGCGTGCTGGCCAAGCGGCTCGCCAACCGGACCTTCCCGTGCCTCTCGGTCGACCTGGGCGACGGGGCACGTCCGGGCACGGCGGTGCTGCGTGCGCCCGGGGAGCCGACCCACAGCGTCGTCATGCCCACCGATACGGTGGCGGGCCTGGAGGCGGCGGTGCTGCGGGGCCCGCGCGGGGTCGCCTATTGGCGGGCGGCGCTCGCGGCGCGGCCCTTCGTGTCGGACGTGTTCAAGGGAAAGCTGTCGCCCGACGCCGTGGGGCTCGCCGTCAACTCGGCCCAGGGCCGCAGCCAGGACCAGCTCCACATCCACCTCGACTGCCTGCGGCCGAGCGTGCTGGCGGCCCTGAAGGCCCATGGCCGCCAGGTCCACCGGAGCTGGAGCCGCTTCCCGGTGCCGCTCGCGGGCGACCGCTACTTCGCCCTGCGGGTGCCGGAGGCGGAGGCTGAACATTTCAATCCGTTCGCGGCCCTGCACGGCCTGCCGGGCGCCCGGCCCGACCTGCACCGGACGAGTTTTGCGGCCGTGGCGACGCCGCCGGGCGATCCCGAGCCGGGCTACATCCTGCTGGCCTACCGGGCGCCGCAGGCCAGTGCCGAGGACGTGATGGACCACAGCTGCGCCGCCGCGGATCGGGGCGCCTGAGCGATCCTCAACCGGTTCGCGGCGGCGGCAGCGCCTCCACCAACTGGCGCAGGAACGCCCGCACCGCCCGGGGCAGGCGCCGGTCGCGCAGGGCCTGGACCTGGATGCCCCGCGCGAGGCCCGCCCGGGCGCGGATCGGCAGGCTGACCAGTTCCTTGAGCTGCACGGGCGTCTGCACCGACAGCGCCGACATCAGCGCCAGCCCCCGCGAACGCCGCACGAAGGGCAGCAGCGTCGAGAGATTGTTGGCGGTCAGAACCGGCTCGACCGCGATGCCCTCCTGCGCGCAGGCGGCGTCGAAGGCCTGCCGCAGGGTCGTGTCCCGGGTGGTCAGCGCGACCGGATAGGCCACCAGATCGGCCAGCCGCAGGGCCGAGGCGCCCGCCAGGGGATGGTCGGCGGCGGCGAGCACACGCATCTCCACCTGCGCGTCATACAGCACCTCGACCTGCGCGGTGGGCGCGAGCGCGAAGGTGATCCCGAGATCGGCCTCCCCCATGGCCACAATCTGGGTCACCTGTGCGGGCGGCAGGACCGTCACCTCGAACCGGATGCCCGGATGGGCGGCGTGGAAGGCCGCGATGGCGTTCGGTACGATATCGAGGGCGAAGCCCTCTGCGCTTGCCACTCGGATCAGCCCCCGGGCGAGCCCTTCGAGTTCGCGGATCTCCGTGACCACCTGCTCGGCGCGAATCAGCACCTGATGGGCGTGCTGGGCCAGCAGCTCGCCCGCTGGGCTCGGCACCATGCCGCGTGGCCGCCGCTCGAACAGGACGCAGTCGAGTTCGGCCTCGAGGTTGGCGATCTGCCGGCTGATCGCCGAGGCCGCGACGTTGAGCTGGGACGAGGCCGCAGCAATCGAGCCAGTGCGGGCTACGGCCAGGAAATAGCGAAGGCCCGTCGTTTGCACTATCGTACCCCGATACGACTATAACGCCATATCCGTTGCCGATCTGGCAAGGCAGCACTCGCCAAATTCTACTTGTTGCGATCCCAGATGCACAACATCATCGCAGGGTGAAAAAGGCGGCAGACGCGGATTGCTCCGCGTGACCTGTCCGCCGCGCCGTCGGAGCCTGCATGCCGCTACGGACTCTCACCCTGGGCGCCACCCTGGCCGCCTCGCTCGCGACCCTGATCGCCGCGCATCCGGCGCTCGCCGGCAAGGCCGATGACACCCTGGTCTACGCCTCCGACAGCGAGCCCGAGAACGTCAGCCCGTATCACAACAGCGCCCGCGAGGGCGTGATCCTGGCCCGGAACTGCTGGGACACGCTGCTGTACCGGGATCCCAAGGACGGCACCTACAAGCCGTTTCTGGCGACCGCCTGGACCTGGGCGGACGACATGACCCTCGATCTTACGATCCGCGACGGCGTGGTCTTCCACAACGGCGACCCGCTCGGGCCGGAGGACGTGGCCTTCACGTTCAACTACGTGCTGACCCCGGAGGCCCGCACGGTCACCCGCCAGAACGTCGACTGGATGAAGTCGGTGGAGGTGACCGGACTGCATACGGTCCGCATCCACCTCAAGGCGCCGTTCCCGGCGGCGCTCGAATACCTCGCCGGGCCGACCCCGATCTTCCCGGCCGCCTACTTCAAGAAGGTCGGCCTCGACGGCTTCGCCAAGGCCCCCGTCGGCAGCGGCCCCTACAAGATCACCAAGGTCGATAGCGGCCGCGGCGTCAGCATGGAGCGCTTCGACAAGTACTGGTCCGGCAGCCCGCTCGGAAAACCGAAAATCGGCAAGCTGCAGTTCCGCGTCATCCCGGACGGCGAGAGCCGGATGGCCGAGCTCATGACCGGCGGCGTCGACTGGATCTGGCGGGTACCGAGCGATCAGGCCGAGCAGCTGCGCGCTGCCCCGAACATCACGGTGCTCAATTCCGAGACGATGCGGGTCGGCTTCCTGCAGTTCGACACGTTGGGCCGCGCCAAGGAGAACTCGCCGCTCAAGGACATGCGCATCCGGCAGGCGATTGCCTACGCCATCGACCGCAAGGCGATGGTCGACAACCTCGTGCGCGGCGCCTCGCGGGTGATGAACGCGCTCTGCTTCGTCGATCAGTTCGGCTGCACCGACCAGGGCGTGATGCGCTACCCCTACGACCCCGCCAAGGCCAAGGCGCTGCTCAAGGAAGCCGGCTACGGAAACGGGTTCGAGATCGATCTCGGCGCCTACCGGGAGCGCGACTACGCCGAGGCGGTGATCGGCTATCTCGGCGCCGTCGGCATCAAGGCGCGGCTCAACTACCTGCGCTACGCGGCGTTCCGGGATTCGCTGCGCGCCGGCAAGGTCTCGATCGGCTACCAGACCTGGGGCTCGTTCTCGGTGCTCGATGTCTCGGCCTTCGACGGGGTGTATTTCCGCGGCGGCGAGGAGGATCTGACCAAGGATCCGCAGGTGATCGCCGACCTCCAGAAGGGCGACGGCTCCACCGATCCGGAAACCCGCAAGGCCGCCTACGCCAAGGCGCTCCAGCGGATCGCCGCGCAGGCCTACGCCCTGCCGATGTTCTCCTACTCGACGAATTACGCCTTCACGTCGGACCTGAACTTCACCGCCCAGCCCGACGAGGTGGCACGCTTCTACGCTGCGTCGTGGAAGTGAGGGTGGGGGCCGTGGCGCGACCGGCCCCCTCTCCCGTGCGGGAGGGGGTTGGGGTGAGGGGCCCGGTCTTTCCGGATAGGTTGCATCCCTCACCCTGTCCCTCTCCCGCCCGGGAGAGGGGACCCGCGATCCAGCTGGGTTCCGATGGCCGAAGCCGATCCGGTCCGTATCGCCAAAAGGGAGCCTGAGCCATGCTGGCCTTCACGGTTCGGCGCGTGCTGGTCGCCCTGGCGGTGGCCGTCACCGTCTCGGTGGCGAGCTTCCTGCTCCTCCACCTCTCGGGCGACCTCGCGACCGCGATCGCCGGCCCGGAGGCCACCGGGCCGCAGATCGCGCAGATCCGCCAGGATTACGGCCTCGACCAGCCGCTGCTGACCCAGTTCCTCACCTGGGGCTGGCGGGCCCTGCACCTCGATTTCGGCAATTCTTTTTACTTTCGCGAGCGGGTGATCGATCTGCTCGCCGCCCGCCTGCCGATCACCCTCTATCTCGGGTTCATCGCGCTGGCCGTCGCGCTGTTCGTGGCCATTCCCCTCGGCGTCATCGCCGCCGTGAAGCGGGACACCTGGATCGACCGCACGGCGCTCGCCGTCTCGGTGCTCGGACAGGCGATGCCGAGCTTCTGGTTCGGCCTGACGCTGATCCTGATCTTCTCCGTCAACCTCCGCTGGCTGCCGGTCTCGGGCAACGCCACGTGGAAGAACTTCGTCCTGCCCGCGGTGGCGCTCGGCTACTACGCCATGCCGGCCGTGATGCGCCTCACCCGCAACGGCATGCTGGAGGTGCTGGCGTCCGACTATGTCCGCACCGCCCGCGCCAAGGGGCTGCCGCCCAGAAAAATCCTGGTGCGGCATGCGCTGCGCAACGCGGTGATCCCGGTGATTGCGCTGGCTGCGGTGCAGTTCGGCTTCATGCTCGGCGGCTCGATCGTGATCGAGGCGGTGTTCTCGCTCCAGGGCCTCGGCCAGCTCGCCTGGGAGTCGATCGCCCGCAACGACTTCCCGGTCGTCCAGGCGATCGTGCTGGTGCTGGCCATGATCTACATCGGCCTGACCCTTGCGGCCGACCTCCTGAACGCCTTCCTCGATCCGCGCCTGCGCCAGGCCTGAGGATGGAGACCGCCATGAGCCTCCCCCCCGACACGGCGGCGCTCGCCGCCCCCGCCCGGCCCCCGGACGCGCCGATCGCCCTCGCGCCGGTCCCCTCCCCCACCCGCCTGATCCTGCGGCGGGGTCTGCGCCACACCGGCTTCCTGATCGGGGCCGGGATCCTTGGGCTGATCGTGCTGGCGGCCCTCGCCGCCCCGCTCATCGCGCCGCACGATCCCTACGCGCAGGACGTGTCCCGCCGGCTGATCCCGCCGATCTGGCAGGCCAAGGGCACCTGGGACCACGTGCTGGGCACCGACAAGCTCGGCCGCGACTACCTCAGCCGCCTGCTCTACGGCGGCCAGATTTCCCTCCTGATCGGGATCTCGGCGGCTTTGATCTCCGGGCTGATCGGCACCACGCTGGGGCTCTGCGCCGGCTATTTCGGCGGCTGGGTCGATTCGGTGGTCAGCTACATCGTCACCACGCGGCTCGCCATGCCGGTGGTGCTGGTGGCGCTCGCCATGGCGGCGCTGGTCGGCGGCTCGCTCAAGGTGGTGGTGCTGGTGCTGGGCTTCCTGCTCTGGGACCGCTTCGCCGTGGTGACGCGCGCCGCCACCCAGCAGATCCGCAACCAGGACTTCGTCTCGGCCGCCCGCGCCGCGGGGCTGACCGACCTGCGCATCATCGGCCAGGAGATCCTGCCCAACATCATGAACGCGCTGATCGTCGTGGCGACCCTGGAGATGGCCCACGCGATCCTGCTGGAGGCCGCCCTGTCGTTCCTCGGCCTCGGCGTCCAGCCGCCCCTGCCCTCGTGGGGCCTGATGATCGCCGAGGGCAAGCAGTACATGTTCTTCCAGCCCTGGGTGATCACCATCCCGGGCGTGGCGCTCCTCCTCCTCGTGCTGGCGATCAACCTCCTGGGCGACGGCCTGCGCGACATCACGGCGCCCGAGGCGCGCCACTGACGATGCCGGCCGGCCCGGCACCAGAATGTTTCACGGGAAACACACCATGACGCGAGACGCCGCCATCGCGCGCGCCACAGAGGCCTTCGATTCGGGCACATTCCTCGCGCTCCTGCGGGAGGCGGTGGCGATGCCCACCGAGAGCCAGGCCCCCGGCCAGGAGAAGGCCCTGCGCGCCTACCTCGATACCTTCATCGTGCCTTTGGTGACCCGGCTCGGCTTCGCGACCCCAAAAATCTTCCCGAACCCCGACGGGGTGCATGGCCCGTTCCTGATCGCCGAGCGCCACGAGGGCGCCGACCTGCCGACCGTGCTGATCTACGGCCACGGCGACACGGTGCGGGGCTATCCCGAGCAATGGCGGGAAGGCCTCGGCCCCTGGGAGATCGTGGTCGAGGGCGACCGCTGGTACGGGCGCGGCACCGCCGACAACAAGGGCCAGCACGTCCTCAACCTCGCCGCCCTGGAGCAGGTGATCGCGGCCCGCGAGGGTCATCTCGGCTTCAACGTGAAGCTGCTGATCGAGATGGGCGAGGAATCCGGCTCCCCGGGCCTGCGGCCGTTCTGCCGGGCGCAGGCCGAGGCCCTGCGGTCCGACGTGCTGATCGCCTCGGACGGGCCGCGCCTCAACGGCGAGCGCCCGACCCTCTTCCTGGGTTCCCGCGGCGCCTATAATTTCGAGCTGAGCCTCAACCTGCGGGAAGGCCCGCACCATTCCGGCAACTGGGGCGGCCTGCTGCGCAACCCCGGCACCGTGCTGGCCTCAGCGATCGCCGCGATGGTCGATGCCCGCGGCAGCATCCTGGTGGATGCCCTGCGGCCGCCGCCGATCCCCGAGGGCGTGCGCGCGGCGCTCGCCGACATCCGCGTCGGCGAGGATCCGACCGCGCCGACGATCGACACCGACTGGGGCGAGCCGGGCCTCACCCCGGCCGAGCGTGTCTTCGCCTGGAACACCCTGGAGGTGCTGGCCTTCAAGACCGGCGATCCGGACGGTCCGCTCAACGCCGTGCCACCCCACGCCAAGGCGACCCTGCAGCTGCGCTTCGTGGTCGGCACCGACTGGCAGAACCTCATCCAGAACGTGCGCGCCCATCTCGACGCGCACGGCTTCCCGATGATCGAGGTCCGGCCGGCCCGCGCGGCGGAAGTCTTCCAGGCGACGCGGCTGCCGGTGGAAGACCCCTGGGTGGAGTGGGCGCTCCGGTCGATCGAGGCGAGCTCCGGCAAGAAACCGGCGCTGCTGCCGAATCTCGGCGGCTCCCTGCCGAACGACGCCTTCTCGGAGATCCTGGGCCTGCCGACCCTCTGGGTGCCGCATTCCTATCCGGCCTGCCGCCAGCACGGGCCCGACGAGCACATGCTCGCCTCCGGCACCCGCGAGGGCCTGGCGATCATGGCCGGCCTGTTCTGGGATCTGGCCGAGGCCGGGCCCGACATCCTCCGCCGCCGCACCGCGAGGGCCTGAACCATGGGCGAGCCGGTCGTCCGCATCCGCGATCTGACGATCGCGCTCCCCAAGGGCGCCGACCGGCCGCACGCGGTCGAGGGCCTGAACCTCGACCTCGAGGCCGGAAAGATCCTCTGCGTCGTTGGGGAATCGGGCTCGGGCAAGTCGATGAGCGCTTACGCGCTGACCGGGCTCCTGCCCCGGGCGCTCAAACCCACCGCCGGCACGATCCTGTTCGAGGGCCGGGACCTCCTGACCCTCGACGAGCCCGCGTGGCGCGGGTTGCGGGGTCGGCGCATCGCCATGGTGTTCCAGGAGCCGATGACGGCGCTGAACCCGGTGATGCGGATCGGCGACCAGATCGCCGAGATGTTCGAGGCCCACAACCTGCTCCCCCGGAGCGAGCGCCGGGCCCGGGCGGTGGCACTCGCCACCGAAGTCGGCCTGCCGAACCCCGAGGAGGCGGTGCGGGCCTATCCGCACCAGCTCTCCGGCGGCCAGCGGCAGCGGGCGATGATCGCCATGGCGCTGGCGCTGGAGCCGTCCGTCCTGGTCGCCGACGAGCCGACCACGGCCCTCGACGTCACCACCCAGGCCCAGATCCTCCGGCTGATCCGAGACCTGCAGCAGAAGCGCGGGATGAGTGTCCTGTTCATCACCCACGATTTCGGCGTGGTGGCGGAGATCGCCGACCATGTGGCGGTGCTCCAGCGCGGCCGGCTCGTGGAATCCGGTACCGCCGTGGCCGTCCTGCGCAACCCGCAGGCGCCCTACACCAAGGCTTTGCTCGCCGCCGTCCCGAGCCTGACGCCACCGCCGCGCCCACCCGTGGCGGCGGCCCCGGTCGCCCTGTCGGTGACCGGGCTGTCCAAGACCTATTCCGGGCGCTCCGGCCTGTTCGGCAAGCCGCGGATCGTGGCGGCGGTGAAGGAGGTGTCCTTCGATGTCCGCCGCGGCGAGACATTGGGCATCGTCGGCGAGTCCGGCTCCGGCAAGTCCACCACGGCGCGGCTGGCGATCCGCCTGATCGAGCCCGACGGCGGCACGGTCCGGCTGGGGGATCTCGACTACACGGCCCTCGGCAAGACAGCCCTGCGCGACAAGCGCAGCCGGATCCAGATGATCTTCCAGGATCCGTTCGCGTCGCTGAACCCGCGGCGCACCGTGGAGCAGATCATCACGGCCGGCCCGATCGCCCACGGGGTCCCGGCCGCCGAGGCGCGGGAACGGGCGCGCAGCCTCCTCGACCTCGTCGGACTCGATCCGAAGGCCGCCGCCCGCTACCCCAACGCCTTCTCGGGCGGGCAGCGCCAGCGCATCGGCATCGCCCGGGCGCTCGCCATGGAGCCCGACGTGCTGGTCGCCGACGAGGCGGTCTCGGCGCTCGACGTCTCGGTCCAGCGGCAGGTTCTGGATCTGCTGGAGGATCTGAAGCAGCGCCTGTCGTTGGCGATGCTGTTCATCACCCACGACCTGCGGGTGGCCGCCACGATCTGCGACCGGATCGCCGTGATGCATCGGGGCGCCATCGTGGAGATGCGGGGCACCGCCGACCTGTTCGCGGCGCCGGAGCACGCCTACACGCGCAGTCTCCTGGCGGCGGTCCCGGGTGCGCAGGCAGGCGCAGCCGGGTTCTGAAGGTCCCCCCGGGGGCCGGGATCGGCCTCATCTGGGACGCTGGGACAAGTTTTTTGGACAGAGTTGCCCTGTCGGGAATCGGACCATTCGGTAGGATGGGCCGTGTCGAGGGTCGAGCGCCCCCGGCGGATCCACGGCTGACCCGCAATCCGTCTCCGCTCGCCCCGCGAACGCCGACGGGATTTTATCAGCGTGTCGATCTCAGACCAGCCCAACGATATCCGCCGACCCGCCAAGCGCTCCGTGCCGGCGGCGCCGCCCCCGATAGGCCGCGGGGCCGACAAGCGGGTCACCCGCTGGATCGGCGCGGGTCATCGCAAGGCGGGGCTGCCCTCTGCCGAGGCCGCGGATCCGGTGGTCCGGACGATGCCGGGGCAGGTCATCAAGCTGAGCTGGGCCGACACGTTCGGCCGGCCCGCACGCCCCGATTTCGGACCGCTGTTCCGGTCCGATCCGGCGACCGCGCAGGTACTGCCGTTCCGGAGCCGGGAGGCGCGACAGGCCGCGCCGCCCCAGGATGGCGATCAACCGTTCGTGCCGGTCCTGCGCTGATCGATCCGGCCGCCGGGGACGCCGAGGCCGATCGCCTTCGCGAGCGCCGAGCGTTGCGCGGCGTAGCCGGGCGCGGTCATCGGGTAATCCTCCGGCAGGCCGTAGCGCTCCCGGTATTGCTCGGGCGTCAGGCCGTGGGCGGTGAGATGGCGCTTCAGGGTCTTGTAGGACCGCCCGTCGATGAAGCTGGTGATGCCATCCTGCTGGACTGACTTGCGGATCTGCGCAGGCGTGGGCTGCTCGACCGGCGGCGCGGCCTCGACCACCGGCTGCCCGCCAAGGTTGTTCAGCGCCGTATGGACGCCCACCATCAGGTCAGGCAGCGCGGTGGGCGGGACGGAATTGTTGGCGACGTAGGCCGCGACGATTTCGGCGGCGAGCTTGACGCGCTCAAGCGGGGTCTCTGATTTTCTTTCGGGCACAGGGGGAGTCCAATCAAAGCTTTCGAGGGTGGCGTCGCAGGTTTCAAAAGCAAAATCTACACATGTGTCAAGATGCTTTTGATCAACCGCACGCCACGGGGAACGCGTGTCGACGCGAGCCGACGCGATGCAAGCTTCGGAAAGAGCTTTTCACTACTGCTCGACGCCAGGACGCAGATATTTCCAGCGTGACGGTCCATGACTGGCGGGTAATACTGGGTCGGACGATCCGGTGATCGGTTTGTACGGTTCGAGACCGTTTGCGACGTCGGTGAACCGCAAACCTGTGGATCGGCGCGTCAGGGCACGCGCACGGCCTGCGCCGATGGGATTGCGTGCGGATCCCGGATCAGATGTGGGTCGCCGCGCTCGACGGCGTGGCGACCCACCCCGTGTGGCGTGATACGGGCGGCGCGATTGCGCGGCTCCGGGATGTTGCAGTCGCGTGTCCCGGTGTCGGACCGGGATCCATCGCGCCGGAGCATGCGCCGGATCGTTTTACGCCTGCATGCCCCACCGCTGGATGGTGCGGCGCTCGATGGTCTGGAAGATCAGGTTCTCGACCACGAGGCCGATCAGGATGACGGTCAGAAGCCCGGCGAACACGTTGGGGATATCGAGCATGTTCTTGTTCTCGAAGATGAACCAGCCGAGGCCCCCCGAGCCCGACGATACCCCGAACACCAGCTCGGCCGCGATCAGCGTGCGCCACGCGAAGGCCCAGCCGACCTTCAGGCCGGTCAGGATCGCCGGGAAGGCCGCCGGAATCAGGATCTTGCCGATCAGCCGCGGGCCCGACAGCCCGTAATTGCGCCCCACCATGGTCAGCGTCCGGCTCACCGACAGGAAGCCGGAATGCGTGTTGAGGGCGATCGCCCAGGTCACCGAATGGACCAGCACGAACACGAGGCTGCCATTGCCCAGGCCGAACCAGATCAGCGCCAGCGGCAGGAGCGCGATCGCCGGCAGCGGATTGAACATGGCGGTGAGCGTCTCCAGCACGTCCGTGCCCACCCGCGAGGCGATGGCGATGCCGGTGAGCAGGCTCGCCAGCCCGACGCCGGCCGCGTAGCCCATCAGCAGGACCTTGAGCGACGACCACGCGCGCGCCGGCAAGGTGCCGTCCATGATGCCCCGGACAAACGCCTCGACCGTCGCCGAGAAGGTCGGGAACAGGAGGTCGTTGTCGAGATAGCGCCCGTAGGCCTCCCAGATCCCGGCCAGCACGGCGAGGATCACCAGCTTGCGCAGCCAGCCCTGGTTGAACAGCCGCTCAGCGACCGACAGCGGCTTCTCCACCACGGGCGCGCCCGCCCCGCCCCGGGCCGGGCCCAGCACGTGCTCGATCTCGGGGCGCGCCGCGGGCGCCGGGCGGGATGAAAGGACCGGGGACACGGCCGGCGGTACGGCGCGGACCTGATCGAGGACTGGGGCGCTAGACATTCTCGGCCTCCGGGATTTCCTCGGCAAACAGCATCTGCTGGATGCGGCTCTCCAGGGCCAGCGCGGCCTCGGGCGTGGCCGCGCTGTTGAGCTCGGCCTTGACCTCGCCCGGGTGCGGCGAGAGCAGCAGGATGCGTGCGCCGACCTTGATCGCCTCGGGGATCGAGTGGGTGACGAACAGCACGGTGAAGCGCGTGCCCTCCCACAGGGCCAGGAGTTCGTCCTGCATGCGCCGGCGCGTGAGGGCGTCCAGCGCCGCGAAGGGCTCGTCCATCAGCAGGATGTCGGGCTCCATGGCCATACCGCGGGCGATGGCCACGCGCTGCTTCATGCCCCCCGAGAGCGTGTGCGGGTAGCTGTCGGCGAAGCGCGTCAGGTGGACCTTGTCGATATACAGGTCCGCCCGCTCGCGCGCTTCCCGGCCCTTCAGGCGGCCGGAGGCTTCGAGGGCGAACACGACGTTCTGGCGGACCGTCTTCCAGGGGAGGAGCTGGTCGAACTCCTGGAACACCATCATGCGGTCGGGCCCGGGCTGGGTGACCGGCCGGCCCTTGAGGCGGATCTCGCCCTCGGTCGGCGCCATGTAGCCGCCCACCGCCTTGAGCAAGGTCGACTTCCCGCAGCCCGACGGCCCCAGGAGCACGAACCGGTCCCCGGGAAAGACCCGGAAGCTCACCCGGTAGGTGGCCGTCACAAGATGGTCCCGCGTCTTATACCGAAGCGTGACCCCGTCCACCTCAAGGAGAGGTTGATCCGTATCCATCCATCCTCCCGGGCGCCGCGGCTTGATGCGCGTTTCGCTGAGGGCCCGGCGATGGACCGACCCTCACGGGAAAGTGTATCGGTGCGCCGAAGAGGCTGTAAAGGCCGTTATTTCATATGTGACAGGATCAACGTCCTAAAGACCGTGTTCGGTCCGTCACGCCGGGTGCCACCACCGGCCCTTCAGCACCACGCCCTCCGCGGTGATCCGCTGGGCGCCCGTCATGTGCTCGCCGCGGGTATCGACATAGTCGAATGCCCCGTCCCGGACCGCCAGCACGGTGGCGTCGCCCAGCGCGCCGACCTTCAGGGTGCCGTACTCCATCCGCTTCACCGCCACGGCGGCGTTCACCGTGGAGGCCGCGATGACGTCGGTGAGGCTCATGCCGAGGCAGAGCATCTTGGACATGGTGGTGACCTGATCGAAGGCCGGCCCGTCGATGCAGAGCTGATGCACGTCCGACGAGATCGTGTCGGGCAGGAAGCCGCCCGCCATCATGGCCCGGGCGGTCTTGAAGGCGAACGAGCCCTTGCCGTGGCCGATGTCGAACAGCACGCCCCGCGCCCGGGCCTCGCGCACGGCAGGCTTCACCGCGCCTTGCGCGGTCACGGGGGAATTCGGGAAGGGCCGGAACGCGTGGGTCAGCACGTCGCCGGGGCGGAGCATCGCCAGCACCTCCTCGTAGCTCGGCGGCGGCTCGTCGATATGGGCCATCAGCGGCAGGCCGGTCTCCTCCGCCACCTGCAGGGCGATATTGAGCGGCGCGGTGCCCTGGTCCCCGGAGGAGTTGCGCCCGACCCGGACCTTGATGCCGATGATCACGTCCCGGTTGGCCTCGGCGACCTCGACCGCCTCCCGGGGCGCCATGAGCCGTGGATCCTGGCTCTCGCCGACCATGATGGTCTTCGAGAAGGCGTAGATGCCCGCGAAGGAGACGTGCAGGTAGGCGAGGATCCGCGCCTCGGAACGGTCGATGACGTGCTTGCGGAACCCGGCGAAGTTGCCGGGCCCGGCGCTGCCGGTATCGACCGACGTGGTCACCCCGGAGGTGCGGCAGAATTCGTCGGCGTCGATGCCGATCGAGGTGCCACCCCAGTAGACGTGGGTGTGCAGGTCGATCAGGCCCGGCGTGACGATCGCGCCGGCCATGTCGCGCACCTGCGTGTCGGGGCCCATCGGCAGGTCGCGGCCGAAGCCCGAGACCCGGCCGTCCGCGAAGGCGACATCGCAGATCCCGTCATGGTTCTGCGACGGGTCGATGACCCGCGCGCCCTTCAGGATGAGGTCGTGCTGCATGTCTGGCCCCGGATGTGTTTCACGTGAAACTCAACCGTCATCGCGAACGCAGCGAAGCGAGCCGGGGCAGCGCTCCGATCGGGGATCGGGCGCGACGCTGGGTTGCTTCGCTGCGCTCGCAAGGACGGCACTGTCAGGCTGCCTGGGCCGCCACGTCGTTCAGGTGGCAGGCGGCGAAGTGGCCGGTGCCCACCGCGTCGAGCCCCGGCACCTCGGTGCGGCAGCGGTCGAAGGCGTGCGGGCAGCGGGTGTGGAAGCGGCAGCCGGAGGGCGGATTGATCGGGCTCGGCACGTCGCCCTTGAGCACGATCCGGGTGCGCCCCGCCCCAGGCTCGGGGATCGGCACCGCCGAGAGCAGGGCCTGGGTGTAGGGGTGCTTGGGCGCCAGGAAGATGTCCCGGCGCGGGCCGATCTCGACGATCTTGCCGAGATACATCACCGCCACCCGGTGGGTCATGTGCTCGACGATCGCGAGGTCGTGCGAGATGAACAGCATCGCGAGGTCGAGCTCCCGCTGCAGATCGCGCAGCAGGTTGACGATCTGCGCCTTCACCGAGACGTCCAGCGCCGAGACCGCCTCGTCGCAGATGATCAGGTCCGGCTCGGCGGCGAGCGCCCGGGCGATGCCGATGCGCTGGCGCTGGCCGCCCGAGAACTCGTGGGGAAAGCGCCCCAGGGCCTCCCGCGGCAGGCCGACCCGCTCCATCAGGCTGGCGAGCCGGCTCTCGAGGTCGGCGCTGTTCCGGGCGAGCCCGAAATTGCGGATCGGCTCGGCCAGGATCGCCCGCACCCGCATCCGCGGGTTGAGGGACGAGAACGGATCCTGGAACACCATCTGGATGTGGCGGCGCAGGGGCCGCAGCGTCCCGGGTGAGAGGTCGTCGATCCGGCGCCCGTCGAGCACCACCTGGCCGGCGGTGGGCGCGTAGAGGCGCATCAGCGCCTTGGCGACCGTGGACTTGCCGCAGCCGGATTCGCCGACGAGCGACAGGGTCTCGCCCCGGGCCACCGTGAAGGACAGGCCGTCCACCGCCTTGAGCACGCGCTTGGACTGGCCGAACAGGCCGCCGCTGAGGGCGAAATGCTTCTTGAGGTCGTTGACCTCCAGCAGGGTGCGAGAAGCCGGGTTCATGAGCGGATCTCCCGATCGCACGCAGCCGCCTGCGAGGCATGATGGTCAGGCATCGGCCGATGAAGGGCGCAACAGGCCCCCTCTCCCGTTCGGGAGAGGGGCCCCACGATCCATGTGGACAGGTCGAGCGGGCGAAACCCCTTGTTGGTCCGTCCCGAAAGGGTCATGCCGCCAGCGCGTCCTTCGGCGCGTAGTGGCAGGCGGCGAGGTGGCCCGGCGCCTTCGGCTCCAGGGCCGGGGCGTAGGCATGGCACAGGTCGGTCACGTCCGGGCAGCGGCCGGCGAAGACGCAGCCCTCGATCCGACCCTTGAGGCTCGGCACCATGCCGGGGATCTCGGCGAGCCGTTCGTCGCCGCCGTGCTCCACGGCGCCGAGCTTGGGCACCGCTCCCATCAGGCCCCGCGTGTAGGGATGGCGTGGCGCCCGGAACAGGTCGCGGACCGACGCCTCCTCGACCTTGCGGCCGGCATACATCACCACCACCCGGTCGGCGACCTCGGCCACCACGCCGAGATCGTGGGTGATCAGCATGATGGCGGCCCCGACCCGGGCCTTCAGGTCGCGCATCAGGTCGAGGATCTGGGCCTGGATGGTCACGTCGAGGGCCGTGGTGGGCTCGTCGGCGATGAGCAGCTTCGGCGAGCAGGCGAGCGCGATGGCGATCATCACCCGCTGGCGCATGCCGCCGGAGAGCTGGTGCGGATATTCCCGCACCCGGCGTCGCGGCTCGGGGATGCCGACCAGCGTCAGCATCTCCACGGCCCGCTCCTCGGCGGCGCGCCGGCTCAGGCCCTGGTGCAGGCGCAGCGTCTCGCCGATCTGGCGGCCCACCGTCAGGACCGGGTTCAGCGAGGTCATCGGCTCCTGAAAGATCACGCTGATGTCGTTGCCGCGGATCTTGCGCATGGCGCTGTTGGGCAGATCGAGGAGGTTTTTTCCTTCGAACTTGATCGCGCCGGCGATGCGGGCCGGCGGCTCGGGCAGGAGCCGCAGGATCGACATCGAGGTCACCGACTTGCCGCAGCCGGATTCGCCCACGATCGCCAGGGTCTCGCCCGAGCCGATCGCGAACGAGACCCCGTCCACCGCCCGGTTCACCCCGTCGGGGGTGCGGAAATGGACCTGCAGGTTCTCGATCGACAGGAGGGGTGCGCCGCTGACGCCTGAACTCATCGCGCGTCCCATCTCAGACATCTTTGGCCATGCGGGGATCGAGGGCGTCGCGCAGGCCGTCGCCGACGAGGTTCACCGCCAGGACGGTGGTGGACAGGAAGATCGCCGGAAACAGGATAATGTAGAACTTCACCTGCCAGAGCGCCCGGCCCTCGGCCATGATGTTGCCCCAGGAGGGGGTGGCCGGCGGCACGCCCGCGCCGATGAACGACAGGATCGCCTCGGTGATCATCGCGGAGGCGCAGATATAGGTCGCCTGCACGGTCATGGGCGCCAGGGTGTTGGGCAGGATGTGGCGCCAGATGATCGTCGGCATCCGGGTGCCCGTGGTCACCGCCGCCTCGACATAGGGCTGCTCGCGCAGGGACAGCACCACGCCGCGCACGAGGCGGGCGACGCGGGGGATCTCCGCGATGGTGATGGCGATGATCACGTTCTGGACCGAGCCGCGGGTCAGCGCCATCAGCGCGATGGCGAGCAGGATCGGCGGGATCGACATCATGCCGTCGACGATCCGCATGACGATCCCGTCGAGCCAGCGCACCATGCCGGAGACGAGCCCGACCGCGAGCCCCGCGATCGAGGCGAAGAACGCCACCGAGAAGCCGACCAGCAGCGAGACCCGGGCGCCGTAGACCACCCGCGAATAGACGTCGCGGCCGAGCATGTCGGTGCCGAACCAGTACTGCGCGGAGGGCAGCCGGGTGCGCTTGGCCGGCGCCAGGGCGGTCGGATCGACGGTGCCGAGCCACGGCGCCAGCAAAGCCATCAGGAACACGATGAGCAGCAACAGGCCGCCGACCACGATGGTCGGGTTGCGGCGCACGTAAGACCAGACCCGGCCCCGGCGCTTGCGCACCGGGATCACGTCGGGCAGCGGCGCCGCGACGGCGATGCCGGGGGGCGGCGGTGCCTTGAGGGCGGCGCCCCCGGGCGGGGCGCCCGCCTGCGGGGCGCGATCGGGGAAGGGCGCGACGGTCGCGGTCAATAGCGGATCCTCGGGTCGAGCACGGTGTAGAAGAGGTCGATGGCGAGGTTCACGAGCACGTAGACGAAGCTGAACAGCAGCACGACGCCCTGGATGACCGGGTAATCGCGCCGCAGGATCGCATCGACCGTGAGGCGCCCGAGGCCGGGGATGGCGAAGACCGTCTCGGTCACCACCGCGCCGCCGATCAGCAACGCAATGCCGATGCCGATCACCGTGACGATCGGCACCGCGGCGTTCTTGAGGGCGTGGACGAACAGGACCGGGCCCTGCGCCAGCCCCTTGGCCCGGGCGGTGCGCACGTAATCCTGGCTCAGCACGTCGAGCATGGTGGCCCGGGTCACCCGGGCGATCAGCGCGATGTAGACGAGGCCGAGCGTCACCGCCGGCAGGATCAGGTTGGACAGCCAGGGCCAGAGCCCCTGCTCGATCGGCGTGTAGCCCTGCACGGGCAGCCAGCCGAGCTGGAGGGCGAAGACGTAGGCCAGCACGTAGCCGACCACGAAGACCGGCACCGAGAAGCCGGTCACGGCGACCCCCATGACGAGACGGTCGATCAGGCTTCCGGCCTTCCAGGCGGCGACGACGCCGAGCGGCACCGCCACCGCGATGGCGAAGACCAGGGTGACGAGCATCAGGGAGACGGTGGGCTGCACCCGCTGGCCGATCATGGTGGTGACCGGCAGGTTGGTGAAGATCGAGGTGCCGAGGTCCCCGTGCAGGATGTGCCAGGACCATTCCCCGAACCGCACCAGGAAGGGCCGGTCGAGGCCCAGCGTGGCGCGGATGCGGGCGACGTCGTCGGGGGTCGCCTGATCGCCCGCGATGATGGCGGCCGGATCACCGGGGGCGAAGTAGAGGAGGCTGAAGACGAACAGCCCGACCACCGCCATGACGGGGATGGTGGCGAGGATGCGCCTGCCGATATAGCCGAGCATGGGTCCTCGCTATCGGGTGGGAAGAAGGGCGCGGCGGTTCTCCCTCCCCCCTCTGCGGGGGAGGGTGGCCCCCGAAGGGGGTCGGGAGAGGGGCAGCGCGACGGGGCAGAATGATGCGCGCCGCTCACCGCTGCTCCGCCTTTTCCTGAACCCGGGTTCCCCTCTCCCCCCCTGCTGCGCAGGGTACCCTCCCCCGCAGAGGGGGGAGGGAAGGCGCGCGGCTGTCACCGGCATGATCGCCACCCGCTCCATCACGCCTTCGACACGCCCCAGGTGAAGGGGATCGGCCCCTTCACGATGCCCGAGACGTTCTTCCGCCACGCCTGGTAGCCGAGGAAGAATCCGGTCGGGACGTAGACCACGCCCTCGCAGGCGGCCGCGTTGACCTTGTCTATGGCGGCCTTCTCGGAGGTCGGGTCGGCGGCGTCGAACCACTCCGAGATCGCCGCTTCAACGGGCGGGATGTTGGGCCAGCCGAACCACGCCTTGTCGCCGTTGGCACGCACCGCCGGGTAGCCCGCCGGGTTGATGCAATCGGCGCCCGCGTGCCACGTGTGGAACATGTTCCAGCCGCCCTGGGCGGGGGGCGCCTTGGAGGCCCGGCGGGTGCCGGTGGTGCCCCAGTCGGTGGCGACGAAATCGACGTTGAAGCCCATCTGCTTCAGGAGGTCGGCGGTGATGTCCCCCTGCGCCTTGGTGATCGACTGGTCCTGGGCCACGACGCAGATGACGGGCTCGCCCTTGTAGCCGGCCTCCTTGAGAAGCTTCTGACCGAGCTTGATGTCGCCCTTGCCGACCTGGCCCCCGCCGGCCTCGCTGTAGAGGGCCGTGCCCGGGGTGAAGAAGCCCGGCAGCGTCTTCCAGAGGCTGTCGTCGTCGCCGACGATCGCCCGCATGTAATCCTCCTGGCTCATCGCGGTCAGGACGGCCTGGCGGATCTTCGGGTTGTCGAAGGGCGGGTACAGGTGGTTCATCCGGAACGACCCGACATTGCCCAGCGGGTCGGCGATATCGACGTTGAGGTTGCTGTTCTTGCGCAGGAGCGGCACGAGGTCGGAGATCGGGTTCTCCCACCAGTCGACCTCACCGTTCTGCAGGGCCGCCGAGGCGGTCGCGGCGTCCGGCATGATCACCCACTCGACCCGGTCGACGAGGATGCGCTTGCCCCCGGCCAGCCAGGAATTCGGCTCCTCGCGGGGCTTGTAGCCGGCGAATTTCTCGAACACCGCCCGGGCGCCCGGCACCCACTCGTTGGGGACGAACTTCATCGGCCCGGAGCCGACATATTCGGTGATCTGCGTGTACGGGTCGGTCTTGGCGATCCGCTCCGGCATGATCAGCGCCATCGGGGCGTTGGTCTTGCCGAGGGCGTAGAGCAGCTTCGGGAACGGCTTCTTGAGGCGCCAGCGGAAGGTCCGGTCGTCGGTCGCCGACAGCTCGTCCTGGACGCCGCGGATCATGAGGCCGATCGGGTCCCGGGCCATCCAGCGGGTCAGGCTCGCCACCACGTCCTTCGACAGGACCGGCTCGCCGTCATGCCACGTGAGGCCGGGGCGCAGCCGGAAGGTCCAGGTCAGCTTGTCGCCCGAGACCTCCTCGGACTCGACCATCTGGCGCTGCGGCTTCAGCTGCGCGTCGACGCCGTACAGCATGTCCCACACGAGGGTGCCGGCGTTGCGCACCACATACTGGGTCCCCCAGATCGGATCGAAATTGGCGAGGTTCGCCTGGGGGACGAAGCGGAGGACTTTTGCCCCCTGAGCGACCGCGGGCATCGCGACCTGCGGCGCGGCCAGCCCGAGCGCGGCCGAGCCCTTGAGGAAGGTCCTGCGGTCCATCGTGATCTCCCTGACGGTGCGGATCTCAGGCACGCGTCGCCGGCCCACACCTTGCGGGCGAGTTTGAACAATTCTTAGGCAGGGGCGCAATGGCCCGCCGTGACAACCGGGATGGGACGCACAACCGTGCGGCCGCCGGATCAGGGGCGGATCGGGTCTGGGCGCAGGCAGGCGTTGCGGTCATCGCGGTCACGGGGGCGGTCTCGCAAACCCCGCGCCAGCTGCCCTGTCATTGCGTTATGTATTCAAGGCGACCGAGGGGACGGCGGTGCGGCCGGATCAGCGCAAGGCCGTCGTTGCGAGCGTCGCGAAGCACTCCCGGGACACGCCACGTCGACCAAGGGCGCTGCCCTGGGTCGCTTCGCTGCGCTCGCGATGCCGGAGCGGGCACCAAACACCTCGGAGGGTCTGGGTACCTTTCCCCGCGCACGCCCGTCTCGGGGAGCGGGGACGGTCCGCACGCCCGTGCGGGACGGAATCGGAAAGCTTCAGACCTGGGGCATGCGCCCTCCCTGCCCCCAGCGGAGCTCGGATAGTCACACCTCCGGGTCGAACACCGCGGCTCGCGGCAGAGCGCAACGGGCCCCCTCTCCCGATCGGGAGAGGGGGCCCGCGTTCCGTTCTACAACCCTGGCACCGCACACGATGCCTGAATCCGGTGGCTTTGCTGGGAAGTGGATGCGCGGCCGCGGTCAGATCCCTCGACGGTCCGTGGACCCGCCCGCCTCAGCCCACCTGCCGCAGATGCCCGCCCCGTGCGGCCGGGACCGCCTGCAGGGCGCGGATGAAGGCGGCGATGCGCGGCGCGATCACCGTGCGGTAGCGTGAGCCGTTGAACACCCCGTAATGCCCGACGCTCGCCTGAAGGTGATAGGCCTTGCGCGCGTCGGCCAAGTTCGGCGTCAGGTCGAGCGCCGCCTTGGTCTGGCCGACGCCCGAGATGTCGTCGTTCTCGCCTTCGACCGCGAGGATCGCGCACCGGCGGATCGCCCCGAGATCGACCAGAACGCCCCGGTGCTGCATCTCCCCCTTCGGCAGGGCATGGTTCACGAACACGGTTTGCACCGTCTGCAGGTAGTACTCGGCGGTGAGATCCATCACCGCGAGGTACTCGTCGTAGAATTCCCGGTGCTTCTCGGCCGGTTCGCCGTCGCCCTTCACCAGATGCTCGAACATGTCGGTATGAGCCGTGACGTGCCGGTCGAGGTTCATCGCCATGAAGCCCGAGAGCTGCAGGAAGCCCGGATAGACCCGGCGCCACGCCCCCGGATAGATCGGCGGCACGAGGCTGATCGTGTTCTGCTCGAACCATGTCTGGCCGCGCTCCTGCGCAAGGCAGTTCACCGCGGTGGGCGAGCGGCGCGTGTCAATCGGGCCGCCCATCAGCGTCATGGAGCTCGGCACGGCCGGCTCGTCGGCAGCCTCCATCAGCGCCACCGCGGCGATCACCGGCACCGCCGGCTGGCACACCGCCATGACGTGCAGGTCCGGCCCGAGGAAGGCGAAGATCTCCTGCAGATAGTCGATATAGTCGTCGAGGTCGAAGCGCCCGGCAAGCAGCGGCACCATCCGGGCGTCGGTCCAGTCGGTGATGAACACCCGGTGGTTCGGCAGCATCGCCTCCACGGTGCCGCGCAGCAGCGTCGCGTAATGGCCCGACATCGGCGCCACGATCAGCAGCTTCGGCTGGGCCTCGGCGGGGGGCGTCGCGAAGGCGCGGTCGAAGGCGATCAGGCGGCAGAACGGCCGCTCCCACACCACCCGCTCGCTGACCGGCACCGCTTGGCCGTCGACCAGCGTCTCGGTGAAGCCGAAGGCCGGCTTGCCGTATTGCCGGGTGACCCGCTCGAACATCTCGCAGCCGGCGCTGACAGCCCGCGCGTAGGGCCCATAGGCCAGGGGATTGCCGGGGATCTGGAGTCCGTAGCGCGTGAGGTCGGCGGCAACCCGGGCCGGCGTCATCAGGGCACGGGCGCCCTCGTATAGCGAATAGGCCAGCAGCATCGTTACCTCACGGTCTTCCGCCGGCCACCGGCGTCTCATGCCAACCGGCACCAAACGCCCCCGACCGGAATCGGCAGGATAATGTTCCACCCTGAACGATATTGGAACATCCCCAAATGGGCAGGCTTTCCCTGTGACGCTGGCGCCTGTGACGATTCGGCCCGGATGGCTTGTCGGCTTTCCGCATCCGCGACATCGCCGGACTTGAACGCCGCCGGCCGTGGCGAAACTTTCGTACCGGCCCAGTCCGTCCGACGCCCCACCGAAGCAGCGCATGCCCGATACCGAACTCAACGGCCTCGTCCGCGACGCGCGGCACCTGCGGCTCGACACCTTCGTCCGCCTCCGCTGGCTCGCCATCACGGGCCAGAGCGCCGCCGTGGTGGGGGCACAGTTCGGCCTCGGCCTGCCGCTGCCCTTCGGCTGGTGCTTCCTGGTGATCGCCACCTCGTCCTGGCTGAACCTGGCGCTGCGCATCCGCTTCCCGGCGAGCTACCGGCTGAGCGACGATTCCGCGGCCCTGCTGCTGGCCTTCGACATCGTGCAGCTCGCCGCCCTCCTGTTCCTGACGGGCGGGCTGCAGAATCCGTTCTCGCTGCTGTTCCTCGCCCCCGTGCTGATCTCCGCGACAGCGCTGCCGCCGGAGCGGACGCTGGCGCTCGGCCTCCTGGCGGTGGGGCTCGCGACCCTGCTGGCCCTCGTCCACCGGCCGCTGCCCTGGTTCGCCGATGGGCGGATCGAATTGCCGTTCCTGTACGTCTCGGGGGTCTGGACCGCGATCCTGCTCGGCACCGCCTTCACGGGGGTCTATGCGTGGCGGGTCGCCGAGGAGACCCGGCTCCTCGCCCAGGCTCTCGCGGCGACCGAACTCGTGCTCGCCCGGGAGCAGCACCTGTCGCAGCTCGATGGGCTTGCGGCGGCGGCGGCCCACGAATTGGGCACGCCCCTCGGCACCATCATGGTGGTCACCAAGGAGCTGATCCGCCAGCTCGGGCCCACGGCCTCCCCTGCCGTAGCAGAGGACCTCAACCTCCTGCGCGAGCAGGTCGACCGCTGCCGCGGCATCCTGGGCAAGCTCACCTCCCTCGACGGCGATGGCGCCGGCGCCGGCTTCCTGGAGACGGTGACGTTCAGCCACCTCATCGAGGAGTTGGTGGCCCCGCAGCGGGCGCTCGGCACCGCCCTCGACGTCACGAGCCTCGGCGACGGGCCGGAGCCGGCCTGCCGCCGCAACCCGGGGGTGATGTTCGGACTTGCCAACATCCTCGACAACGCGGCGGACTTCGCGGAGGCGCGGGTCTCCGTGGAGGGGCGCTGGAGCCAGGAGCGGGTCTGGATCGAGATCCGCGACGATGGTCCGGGCTTCTCCAGCGAGGTTCTGCTGCGCGCCGGTGAGCCCTACGTAACCACCCGCAGCCAGGACCGGCCACAATCGGGCGGGACCGTGGGGGCCGGGCTCGGCCTCGGCCTGTTCATCGCGAAAACCCTGATCGAGCGCTCCGGCGCTCAGCTCGTCCTGATGAACATGCCCAGTCCGGAGGCCCACGGGGCGGTGGTGCGGGTGTCCTGGGCCCGCCACATCTTCGAGCGCGGGGCAGTCCCGCGCCATTCGCCGGAACTCAATATCCAGCCCCCCCTGCCACCGCGCGATGTCGTTCCTATATAAGGACAGACCAAGAACCCACGACGAAAACCTGAAAGGAATGCCCGATGCTCACGCAGCCCGGGACCGCGGCGGCGACCGACGCTGCTGTGATCAGCGACGCCGATCCGCTGGCGGCCTTCTCCGACCGCAGCCTGCTGATCGTGGATGACGACAAGCCCTTCCAGACCCGGCTCGCCCGCGCCATGGAAAGCCGCGGCTACCACGTGCAGGTGGCCGACAGTGTGGCGGACGGCGTCTCGGCCGTCGAGGCGCGGGCTCCGGCCTTCGCGGTGATCGACATGCGCCTCGGCGACGGCAACGGCCTCGACGTGATCGCCCGCCTGAAGGAGCGCCGGCCCGAGGCGCGCGGCGTGATCCTGACCGGTTACGGCAACATCGCGACCGCGGTGACCGCGGTGAAGCTCGGCGCCTTCGACTACCTCGCCAAGCCCGCCGATGCCGATGAGATCCACGGCACCCTGATGGCGCAGCCCGGTGAGCGGGCTGATCCGCCCGAGAACCCGATGTCCGCGGACCGGGTGCGTTGGGAGCACATCCAACGCGTCTACGAGCTGTGCGGCCGCAATGTCAGCGAGACGGCCCGGCGCCTCAACATGCACCGGCGGACGCTGCAGCGGATCCTGGCCAAGCGCGCACCGCGGTAACAGGCGCGCCTCGGTTGCATCCGCGGCCCTGCCGGGCTAGCTGCGCGGGTCCCGGACGGTTTCGTCCGGGACCCGAATTCGTTTTCAGGGGTCGATCGCGTGAACGGGCGCAACGCCATCACCATCGTGAGCATGATGGTCCTCGTCGGCACCGAGGTGTTCGCCGTGGCCATTGCGGCCGGCTGGGCGCTGGCCGGCCTGTTCGATCTCGGGGATCGGGTCGGGCATGTCCTGATGGGCGTGTTCAGCCTGTTCGCTGCCTGGATCATGCTGCAGCTCTGGCGCCGGGCGACCAGCATCGAGCCGCTGCGCGTGGGTGCCGTCCCGTCCCGCCGGTAGGCGGCCAACGTTCGACAGGCCGGCAGCCTTCCTGCTACTAGAGATCCGCGGCATCCTGTGAAACGTTGCCGCAGGTTATGCCCTCGGCCCGGCGACGTGCGAGATCCGAAGATCCATGAAAGCCCGTATCATCGTCACCCTGAAAAACGGCGTGCTGGACCCGCAGGGCAAGGCGATCGAGGCCGCGCTCAAGTCGCTGGCAATTCGGGACGTCGAGGGCGTGCGACAGGGGAAGGTGTTCGACATCGAAGTCGCGGCCCCGGATGCCGCCGCCGCCGAGGCGACGCTGCGCACGGCCTGCGAGAAGCTCCTGGCCAACACGGTGGTCGAGAACTACGCGATCGAAATCCTCTGATGCACGCCGCGGTCATCATCTTCCCCGGTTCGAACCGCGAGAGCGATGTCGTCCGGGCCCTGCGCCGGTCCGGCGCGCAGGTGAGCCTCGTCTGGCATGCGGACCACGACCTGCCGACCGGCACCGACCTGGCCGTCCTGCCGGGTGGCTTCTCGTACGGCGACTACCTGCGCTGCGGGGCGATCGCCGGACGCGCCGCCGCCATGGATGCGGTGCGCGCCCATGCAGCCCGGGGCGGCCTCGTCCTCGGCATCTGCAACGGCTTCCAGATCCTGTGCGAATCGGGGCTCCTGCCGGGCGTGCTGATGCGCAACGTGAACCGGCGCTTCATCTGCCACCGGCAGACGCTCCGGGTCGAGCGCACCGATACCCGCTTCACCAGCGCCTACCGGGCGGGTCAGGTCATCGACGTCTGCGTGGCCCATGGCGAAGGCAATTACTTCGCCGATCCCGAGACCCTGGCGCGGATCGAAGGCGAGGGCCGGGTCGCCTTCCGCTACTGCGACGCGGACGGGTCCATCACCGTGGAGGCCAACCGCAACGGCTCGCTCAACGCGATCGCCGGCGTCTTCTCCGAAAAGCGGAACGTGCTCGGCATGATGCCGCACCCGGAAAACTTCGTCGAGGACCTGGTCGGTGGGACCGACGGGCGCGGGCTGTTCGACAGTCTGGCGGCCTGAACTATCGCGAAGACTGGTATTTACCGTCCGTTAAGGTTCCTGATTCATAAAGAGGCATCCAGAGATCTGGATGTGGAGTTGGACCTTCTCGTCCGCTCTGTTTGATGCCTCCCTGAAGACTCCTCGAAGCCGCTCCATCCGGGGCGGCTTTTTTCTGTTCGGACATCGGGGATGCGCGGCGCCCGCGCTGATTTCCCGTCCCCTCTAAGGGCGACGGTGTTCACAGAACAGGATCGCCGCATCCCTGCCTCCCCGCAGGGGGGGAGAGACGCGGCGACCTTCGTGTCCGTTCTTGGAGGAAACGTGTGGACCAACAAGCCCGCAGGGGCGGGCGTGAAACGCGGCGGCTTCCGGCCCCGCCTTCAGTACAACCCACCCGCCTGAGCGGCCCGGTCCGGATCCGGCGCCACAGCCGCCGCGGGGGCCGGTGCTTGGCTGCCGCCGGACGGGGCGACGTAGGAATCCGGCGGCGCGGTGCCGGGCTTGAACGCCTCCAGGATCGTCCCCGCCCCCTCGCTCGAACCGGCGCGGGTGCCGCTGGCGAGGTTGATGCGGATCAGCTTGATCCCCGGGGGCACGCGGAACGGGGTCGGCGGCTTGTCCTTGAGGGCGGTCTTCAGGAACTCGAGCGCGATCGGCGCCGCCAGTCCGCCGCCGGTGGCCCGGTCGCCGAGGGAACGCGGCTTGTCGAAGCCCATGTAGATGCCGACCGCCAGATCCGGCGAGAAGCCCACGAACCACGCGTCCTTGGCGTCGTTGGTGGTGCCGGTCTTGCCGGCGAGCGGCTTGCCGATCTGCTTCAGCAGGGTTGCGGTGCCGCGCTGGACCACGCCCTCCATGATCGAGACCATCTGGTAGGCGGTCAGCGGGTCGAGCACCTGCTCGGAATCGTCCACCAGCTTCGGCTCGTCCTGGCCCGACCACTTCTCGGCATCGCAGCCGATGCATTTGCGGTTGTCGTGCCGGTAGATCGTCTCGCCGGTGCGGTCCTGGATCCGGTCGATCAGGGTCGGCCGGATGCGCCGGCCGCCATTGGCCAGCATCGAGTAGGCGGTGACCATGCGCATCACCGTGGTCTCGCCCGCGCCGAGCGACATCGGCAGCACCGGCAGCATGTCGTCGTAGACGCCGAAGCGGCGGGCATACTCGGCGATGAGCGGCATGCCGACATCCTTGGCAAGCCGGACCGTCATCAGGTTCTTCGAGTGCTCGATCCCGTAGCGCAGGGTGTGCGGGCCGCCCGACTTGCCGTCGTAGTTCGACGGCGACCAAGCCTCCTGGCCGGGGCCGGCCTCGATGGTGATCGGCGAATCCTGCACGATCGAGGCGGGGGTGTAGCCGTTGTCGAGGGCCGCCGAGTAGACGATCGGCTTGAACGAGGAGCCGGGCTGGCGCATCGCCTGGGTGGCGCGGTTGAACTCGGATTCGTCGTACGAGAAGCCGCCGACCATCGCGTGGACGCGGCCGGTATTCGGGTCCATGGCCACGATGGCGCCGGAGACCTCGGGCTTCTGGCGCAGGCGGAACTGGCCCTTCCCGCCCTCGATCGCCTCGACATACACCATGTCGCCGGGCTGGAGGTTCGCACGGCCGGCCCAGCGCATCCCCTCGGGGGTGATCACGCCGGTCTCGCGGTCCTTGCCCACTTGGCCGGAGGCCTCGCGCTTGGGCTGGAGGCCGACCTGCACGCCGCCGCCGCCATTGCCCAGCACCACGGCGAGTCGCCAGGGCGCCACGTCGCCGAGCGCCGGAACCTCGGCCGCCGCCATGCCCCAGTCGCGGCCGGTCAGGTCGACCTTGCTGACCGGCCCGCGCCAGCCATGGGCCTGGTCGTAGCGCACGAGGCCGTCGACCAGCGCCTTGCGGGCCCAGGCCTGCATCTTCGGGTCGAGGGTGGCGCGCACCGAGAGGCCGCCCTCGTAGAGCTTCTTCTCGCCGTAGCGCTCGGAGATCTCGCGGCGGACCTCCTCGGTGAAGTAATTGGCGTTGGCGGCGTTCGGGAAGGCGACGCGCGGGTTGACGCCGAGCGGCATCTTCTTGGCGGCGTCGGCCTCGTCCTTGGTGATGTAGCCGTTCTCCGCCATCAGGCGGATGATCTCGTTGCGGCGGTCGAGGGCCGCCTGGGTCTTGCGGTAGGGGTGGTAGTTGTTCGGCCCCTTCGGCAGGGCGGCGAGGTAGGCTGCCTCGTTGATGGTCAGCTCGTGGACCGATTTTCCGAAGTAATCGAGCGCCGCAGCTGCAACGCCATGCAGGTTGCGCCCAGGGACGATCGTCCCCAAAAAAATCTCGTTGAGGTATAGTTCGAGGATCTTGTCCTTCGAGTAGGCCGCCTCGATCCGGAGCGCCAGCAGCGCCTCCTTGATCTTGCGGTCATAGGTCTGCTCGGAGGACAGCAGGAAGTTCTTGGCGACCTGCTGGGTGATGGTCGAGGCGCCCTGCTTCTTGCCGCTCTTGGCGTTCGTCAAGATAGCGCGGACGATCCCCTCAGGGTCGATGCCGCCGTGCTTGTAGAAATTCTTGTCCTCCGCCGACAGGAAGGCGGCGACCACGATCTTCGGCATCGCCTGGATCGGCAGGTAGAGCCGGCGCTCGCGGGCATATTCCGCGAGCATCGAACCGTCGGCCGCATGGATGCGGGTCATCACCGGCGGCTCGTAATTGGCGAGCGCCGCGTGGTCGGGCAGGTCCTGGCTGTACTTCCAGTAGAAGTAAGCACCGGCCCCGGCGGCGAGCACGAAGACCACCGCGCCGGCGCTGAACAGGATCCCGAAGAAACGAAGGATCAGACGCATCCGGTGTTCCGCTCGTCGCTGGCCCGGCCGCATGCCGGAATCGGCTCACCCGGTGCATGGCCGCCGCGCACGATGCGGCCGGCCCCCGGATGATCCCGTGAGGCCCCCTCGGAATGCCGGTTGTGACGGCTGCGAGCGGGCGTTCGGACGGCCCGTATCCACACTTACTCTATGGTAAAACTGGGGCGACGGCGGCCGAGCGACGCGTCATCGTGGGTCGTCCCAGGCTGGCGCGATTGGTGAAGAACAGATCGATCGCCTTGGCCATGGAGCCGGTGACGCCCGCCCGCCACTCCGGCGATTGCAGCATCTCCAGGTCGCGCTTGCTCGACAGGTAGCCGAGTTCCACCAGCACGCTCGGCACGTCGGGGGAGCGCAGCACCACGAAGCGGGCCTCGCGGTGGGGCTTGGTGCTCATCTCCATCACGGGGCTGAGCTGGCCCATCAGGGTCCGGGCGAAGCCCGAGGAGAAGCCCCGGGTCTCCCGCAGGGTCAGTTCCTGCAGGATGTCGGCGATGTCCGGCGGCGCCTCGGCGGCGTCGAGGCCCGCGGCGGCATCGGCCCGGTTCTCGCGCTCGGCAAGCTTGGCGGATTCGAGGTCGGTCGCCTTCTCGGAATTGGTGTAGATCGTGGCGCCGCGCACCTGCGGGGCGGCCGAGATCGAATCCGCGTGGATCGACACGAACAGGTCGGCCTTGGCCTCCCGGGCGAGGTGGACACGCTCGGCCAAGGGCACGAACACGTCCCGATCGCGGGTCATCCGGACCCGGTAGCGGCCCCCCGCCTCCAGCTTCTCGACCAGCGCCTGGGCGAAGCCGAACACGATGTCCTTCTCGAACACCCCGCCCACCGCGATGGCGCCCGGATCGGTGCCGCCATGGCCGGCATCGACCATGATCAGCGGGCGCTGGTCGGCGGGCTCGGGCGCGGCGGGCCGCGCCTGAGCGGGGGCGGGATCGGCCGCGGCGGCGGCCCTGCGGAACGCCTCGCGGTCAGCGCGCTGGAGCGGGATCGTGAGCAGCACGGCGCCGTCCTTGGCCCCGGTCGTCGTCTCGATCCTGCCCACCGTGGCGGGGTTTGCGAGGTCGATCACGATGCGGGAGCGGCCGGGGGCGAACAGGCCGTAGCGGAAGGATTGCACGAGGCCGTCCCGACGGCTGCCGGTGCCCGATTCGAGCTGAAAGTTGACCTCCGGCAGGTCGATCACCGCCCGGTCGGGCCGCTCCATCACGAAGCCGCGGGCCTCGACCGCCCGGGACAGCGTCAGGGTGAGGCGCGTCGTGCCGCCCTGGCTCGCGAGGTCGGCCCCGATGGCGATGGCGGGCTTGTCGCCGGTCTGCGCAGAAGCGGTCGGACCCGCCAGCGCCGGCAGGAGCGCCAGGGCGAGGCAGAGGCAGAGGCAGACGGAACGGATCAGGCGCGCGCAGCTCGGCATCGGTGCGGTTGGGTTTCCCGTGCCCTCCGTCACGGCATGGGACCGATAGGGTTAACGGGCGGTTGCCGCAACCGCCCCGGTCCGAAAGTCGACGCTGCGGCGGGGCCGGAAACCGGCCTCAGCGGAACGCGACGGCGCGGCTCGCCTTGCCCATCACCGTGACCCAGCAGGTCAGGGAGGCGTCGGCGGCACGCCGGGCCTCGTTGACGTTCAGGCGGATCAGATCGGCCGGCGTGCGGACATCGGACAGGGCCCGGAAATGCGCCAGGGCAGCCGCACCCTCGTCCTGCATGTAACGGGCGATGGTCGAGCCGATCTCGATCATGTCGACGCGGTCGGGCGCGAACATGATCCGGTTCGGCGCCGAGGGCTCGGCGGCGCTCAGCACCCCGGCGGGGACGAGGTCCGGCGTGGAGACCGCACGGAGTTCCGTCTCCGGATCCGCGGGGTCGGCCACAGGCGGTTCGTCATGGATGTCCTGAGGGGCCTCTGCGTCGCGATCCGCCGCGGGGGGGCTCACGGCGTGGGCAATGCGGTCAGCGATATCGGCTTCAGGCTCGGCCGGGACGATGGAATCTGCATCCGGGGCTGATGCCAGAACCGGCTCGTCGGCCTCCGCGAACGCGGCGCGCGACAGGGCTGCGACCGACACATCCGATTCGTCGGCCAGGATCTCGGACAAGGATTCGGGGGGAGCGGGGGTCTTTGTGTCCAGCGGCGGCTTCGGCTGCCAGTCGGGACGGCCCGTTCTCGGCCGACGCGGCTTTCCCATCGCGCGATCTCCTCCTGTCCGCTTCAGCCGACCCGCTTGAGCGTTGGTCGGCCCGCCCCCGGCCTGCCGGCCTCGGACCTGCGACGCTCGGGCGTCGAATCGTGGGATCCGGCCGGTCCGAGGGGCCGCCCGAATCATTGGGACACCCCGATCCTTGCGGACCGGGGGCAGCCGGCCCTCAGCGGGCGGCGTTCTGCGCGAGGGCGCCGTAATCCTTGGCCTGGGCCTGGAAGGCGGCGAACTGGCTGCGGACGAACTCGGACTGCAGCTCGAAGGCCTCGCGCAGGTCCTTGGTGCGCACGAGCTTCTGCGCGAAGTCGAAGGTCGCGTTGGCGTTGGCCTGGGCGTGGTCGAACCCCTTCGCGATCACCGCGCTGAAGGTCGACTGGAAGGTCTGGCCCGAAGACTGAGCCTGCTCGGTGGCCTTGACGGCGTTGGCCATCAGGGTGCCGACGGCGTTGCGGGCCTGATCGACGCTCTTCTCGGCGAAATCGCGCATCTCGGTCGGCATCTCGAAATTCGGAGTCTGCATCTGTGTCTCCAGAATGATCCTTGGAGCGGGACGCCGGCTGCGTCCGCCGTGACGCGCCCTAGATATTGCACTGCAACAAGAAGTCAAGTGCATATTCGGGGGCCGCCGCGACACCGCGGAGGATCAATAAAATGCCGGATCCAGGATCTCGGCAAGTTATCGGACCGGGGCCGTATCTCGATACCAGACCGCCGCCGAGCTTTGCCGTACGCAAAGCCAATAGCGATGGATGATTCGGGCGGTGGACCGATTGACAAGAAATCATCCCCGTGTCCAGTCGCGCGCTAACGAATTATGAAGTCTTGATCCGAGCGCCTGGCTGCAACCGCATCGAAGGCTTCACGGCGTGACGGATTCGCCTAAATGTTGCAGCGCACCAGAGCGATCCGCCATGAGCCCGCCATAGAGGGTCCGGAGCGCAGCCGCATGGGTCGACAGCGTCATCGGGGCGGCGCGGGCGGCGATGCGGGCCTGCGCACCGAGGGTCCGGGCGCAGGCATCGTCCCGCAGGGCCGAGAACGCCGCCGCCAGGGCTTTGGGCTCCGGGGCGACCACGAAGCCGGTCCGGCCGTCCCGAACCTTCTCGGCGGCCCCGGACCGGTCTGAGGCGACCACTGGAATCCCGGCCGCCAGCGCCTCGTAGACGGTGAGCGGCCCGGTCTCGTACCAGCGCGACGGTGCGGCGAGCGCCCGGGCGCGGCTGCGCAAGATCTCCCAGACCGCAGCGGGGCTCTGCCAGCCGATCACCTCGACGCCGTCCCGGGCGCGCAGCTCCGCCTCCAGGGGACCGGCGCCGATGAACAGGGCGGGCAGGCCGGCCGCCCGGGCGGACTCGGCCACGAGGTCGGCCCCCTTCTCCCGGGTCAGGCGCCCGACATAGGCGATGGCGTCGCCGCGCTCGGGGACGGCCGCCGGCCCCTCGGCGATCCGGATCGGATTGTCGATCCGGTGGTGGGTGACGGCGTCGCCGAGGTGGGCCCTGAACCGCCGCCGGCTGGCGTCGCAGACATGGACCACGTGGAGCGGCTGCCCCCGCATCGCCTGCCGCAGGGCCACGGTGCGGGCGACGCGCACCAGCTTGTGGGCGCGGCTGCGCGCGTCGCAGGGCGCCGTGATGCAGGCGGCCGACAGGGGTGTCAGCCCGCAGGGCTCCGCCCGGTCGAAGCGGTAATAGACCCCGTTCGGGCAGGCCAGGGCGTAGTCGTGCAGGGTGACCACGAGGGGCACGCCCGCGCCGGACAGGACCGGGAAGATGGCCGGCGACAGGGCGCGGGTCCATTGATGCAGGTGGATGCAGTGGGGCCGCGCCGGCAGCGCGGCAAGCGCCGACGCGAGGCTGCGCGCCGCCGCGCTGTGCCAGATCCCGGCCGCCGCCGCCTTCACGCCGCCGAGCGACCAGATGTCGGGCAGGCCGAGCACGACCCGCCGGATGTTGTCGTGGGCGAGCAGCGGATCGGCCTCGCCCGGGATCGCCTGGAGGTAGGTGACCGAGACACCCGCCTCCGCGAGCCCCCGGGCCGATTCCAGCGCGACCTTCTCGGCGCCGCCACTGGCGGACGCGAACTCGGCCAGGATCACGACGTGCATGGAAAAGGCCCCGGTCTCTGCTGCCGGGATGATGCCGAAGACCGGTTTACGGGGGATCAACCGCAGGCGTTTACAGATCTTTGTTCCGGTCCAGAGCCTCGGAAACACGCCCGTGCACGTCGTCCTCGTTGCAGACCACGCCTCGATCAACGGCGGTCAGGCCAAGGTGGCGATCGAATCCGCCCTGGGGCTCGCCGCCCGCGGGGTCCGGGTCAGCCTGTTCGCCGCCGTCGGTCCGGTGGATCCGCGGCTCGAACCGGCCGGCATCCGCGTCGTGTGCCTGGAGCAGGACGATATCGCCACGGCGCGCAGCAAGCTGGCGTTTGCCGCGCAGGCGATCTGGAACGGCGCGGCGAGCCGCGCGCTCGCCCGGGAACTCGCCGCCTGCAACCCGCGCGACACCGTGGTCCATGTCCACGCCTTCGCCAAGGCACTGTCGCCCTCGATCGGCACGGCGTTGCGGGCTTCAGGACTCCCCTGCCTCTACACGATGCACGAGTTTTTCCTGGTCTGCCCGACCGGCGGCTTCTACGCCTACCCGGAGCATCAGATCTGCCACCGCACGCCGATGTCGGCCTCCTGCATCGTGGCCAATTGCGACGCGCGCAGCTATCCGCGCAAGGTCGCCCGGATGGTCCGCCACGTCGGCCTCGCGCAGGTGGCCCGGCTGCCGGAGCTGTTTTCCCACGTCATCACGATCAGCAACCTCCAGGAGGGGGTCGTGCGGCCGCTGCTGCCCGCGGGCACCGTGTTCCACCGGGTCGACAACCCGATCGCGGTGGCGCAGGCGCCACTGCGCGACGGGCCCCCGGGCGATTTCCTGTTCGTCGGGCGAATCTCGACCGAGAAGGGCGCGCCGATCTTCGCCGAGGCGGCGCGGCTCGCAGGCGCGCGGGCCGTGTTCGTCGGCGATGGCCCCCAGCGGGCCGAGCTCGCTGCGCGCTATCCGGAGGCCGTCATGCTGGGCTGGCGCGATGCCGCGGGCGTGCAGGCCCTGATGCGGCAGGCCCGGGCGCTGGTCTTCCCGAGCGTCTGGTACGAGGGCCAGCCGCTCACCGTCTACGAGGCGCTGGCCTGCGGCGCGCCGGTGATCGTCAGCGATGTCTGCGCGGGCCGGGAGGCGGTGGTCGACGGCGAGACCGGGTTCTGGTTCCGCTCGGGCGATCCGGAGGCGCTGGCCGCGCACCTGCGCAGCTTGGCCGATGACGGTCTCGCCACCCGGATGAGCCGGGCCGCCTATGAACGCTACTGGGCGGCGCCGCTCACCCTCGACGCCCATCTCGATCGTCTGGCACGCGTCTACGAGACCGTGATGCGCGGCGCCGATGCCCGCGGGCCGGTCACCGCCCCGGCGGTCGCGACGGCCTGACGCCACGCGTGGTTGGGGGGTATGGCGCCGCCGTCTCTGCGAGCGCAGCGGCGTGATGACGGTGTGGCCGCTTCAATCAGACACTCTGACCGTCGGGCGGATCGATCGCACACCGGAAAAATCGGAAACACCCGCCGCCGGCCGCGTTGATGCGCACCAGCACCTTGCGTGCCTCCGTCACCGACGAGCGAACGACATGGCCGACGACCCGAAGCAGAACGAGACCAAGCCGGGCTTCCAGCAGGGCAGCGCCAAGCCGGGCGACAACACGCATCCCGACAACAAGCAGGAGAAGCTGGACGAGCGCCTGGACGACGCCCTGGAGGAGACTTTTCCGTCCAGCGACCCGGTCTCGGTGAAGATCACCAAGTAGGTTCGGGTTTCCAAAGGGCCTGTGGCCCTTTGGCAGGGTGTCGGGGCGGAGCCCCGACGATACCGGGCGGCCGAGCCGCCCGGTCCCTCACGCGGCTTCGAGCAGCCGGCGGGCGATCACCTGGGCCTGGATCTCGGCCGCGCCTTCGAAGATCGACAGGATGCGGGCATCGCACAGGATCCGGCTGACCTTGTATTCCAGCGCGAAGCCGTTGCCGCCGTGGATCTGCAGGGCGTTGTCGGCCGCCGCCCAGGCGACGCGGGCGCCGAGGAGCTTGGCCATCCCGGCCTCGAGGTCGCAGCGCTTGCCCTCGTCCTTCTCGCGGGCCGAGAAGTAGGTGAGCTGGCGGGCGATGTTGATCTCCACCGCCATCATGGCGAGCTTGTCGGCGACCCGCGGGAAGCTGATCAGCGGCTTGCCGAACTGCACCCGCTCCTCGGCGTAGCGCAGGCCGACATCGAGGGCCGACTGGGCGACGCCGATGGCGCGTGCGGCCGTCTGGATGCGGGCCGATTCGAAGGTCTGCATGAGCTGGGCGAAGCCCTTGCCCTCGACCTCGCCGAGCAGGTTCGCAGCCGGGACCTCGAAACCCTCGAAGGCCAGCTCGTATTCCTTCATGCCCCGGTAGCCGAGCACCTCGATCTCGCCGCCCGACAGGCCCTGGACCGGGAACGGCTCCTCATCCGTCCCGCGCGGCTTCTCGGCGATCAGCATGGAGAGGCCCTTGTAGCCCTTCTCCTCGGGCTTGGTCCGGACCAGCACCGTCATGATGTCGGCGCGGACCGGATGGGTGATCCAGGTCTTGTTGCCGCTGATCTTCCAGGTGTCGCCGTCCTTGACGGCCTTGGTGCGCAGGCTGGCCAGATCCGAGCCCGTATTCGGCTCGGTGAAGACGGCGGTCGGCAGAATGTCGCCCGAGGCGATCTTCGGCAGGAAGCGCTGCTTCTGCTCCTCGGTGCCGCCGCACAGGATCAGCTCCGCGGCGATCTCCGAGCGGGTGCCGAGGGAGCCGACGCCGATATAGGCCCGGGACAATTCCTCCGAGACCACGCACATGGCGGTCTTGGGCAGGCCCATGCCGCCGTATTCCTCGGGGATCGTCAGCCCGAAGACGCCGAGCTCGGCCATCTTGGTGACGATCTCCATTGGGATGTAGGCGTTCTTCAGGTGCCACTCATGGGCCTGATCGACCACCTCGGCCTTGCCGAAGCGGCGCATCTCGGAGCGGATCGCCTCCATATCCTCGTCGAGGCCCGAGGCGCCGACGGTCGCCGCGCCGCTGCCGTCGCGCATCTGGGCGACCAGGGCGGCGCGGTTCTCCGACGTGTTGCCCTCGGCGATCAGGGTCTCGACCGCGTCGGTGCGGTATTGTGCCACTTCCTTGGCGGAGAGGCCCAGTGACCCGATGGGGCGGACCATCTCGCCCTGGCTCATCGGGATGCCGGAGAAGAGCTGATCCAGGTACTCGCCCGCGCCGATCCGTACGAGGAGCGACTCGGTCTCCCCGAACCGGCCCTCGGCCTGGAGGCGCTCGGCATAGCCGCCGAGTTCGCGAACCGCCTCCGCGTAGGTGGCGAGCCACGCGAGACCGTGGGCGGCATGCTGCTGGCTTTCGAGCTTGGCGGCATCGATCCGCCCATCCGTCCCGAGGATCCGCGTGCGGACCCGGCGGGTGGCCTCGGCGGCCAGCGCCTTGGCGCTCTCGCCGGCGCTCTTGGTCAGGGACACGAGGTCCTGCGGCTCGGTCTGGATGGCGGGGGATGCGGACATGGTTTTTAGCTCGCGTGGCGTCTTATTGGATCATGCCTTTTAACCTGTTCGGGTCGCAAGCCGAAGCAGATTTCGTTTGGCCGGTCTTGAACTGAAGTTGAAGACCGGGCGAATTGGCGAAAGTTTGATCGGGCCTGCGGGAAGCCGTTCGACTTGCGATCGCCGTGCGGGGTGCTTCGAGTGCCTGCCTGTGCGCGGCGACTCAGCGCTTCTGCTCGCAGCGCGTCTTGACGTAGGCGCCATCCTCGCCCCGGAAGCCGGAATTGGCCGCGAGCACCGGGCCCTGGATCAGGCATTCCTGAAGCGTGTGGGCCGGGCCCGTGACCACATCCATGGCGGTGTCGCGCGAGCAGTCCGGGGCCTGGACCGAGGCAGCGCAGATGAGGGCGACGACGAGGATCTGATTCATGGGGCCTCCCGGCTCGGCCCGGCTTCTCGGACGGCGGGCGGCGTCAAGCGAAAGGCGCGGGTGTGAGCGCAGGTTCCATCACACCAGCGCGGCCAAATCGGCACCGCCTTCGATCGCCGCCGGGTCCGGCACCCGGCCTTCACCCAGCAGGTGCAGGAACGCCGTGAAGGGCGTGTTGCGGCCGATGCTGCAGGCCGCGACCGCCCGGCCCTCCCGGACGTAGTAGGCGATGAAATCGAGGGCCGCCGGATCGCCCTGCAGGATGATCCGCTCGAAATCCGGCGCGTAGCCGCCGTAGTCGAGGCGCCTGTCGCCCTGGTTGCTCCAGAAGAACGGCGCGCCGGAGAAGGCGCCCTGCCCGCCCAGGATCGCCCGGGCCGCGTGGGTGCCGTGCTGCTGGGCGAGGCGCCAATGCTCGATCCGGGCGGTGACCCCGCTGCCATGCTCCGGGAAGGCCGCAATGTCGCCCGCGATCCAGACCCGATCGGCGAGCGTGAGGTCCGCGCCGACCGGGATCCCGCCGTTGTCGTCGGGCTCGACTCCATCGACGATCCCCGTCTCCGGTGCAGCCCCGGCGCCGATCAGGACGAGATCGGCCGGCAGGTTTTCGCCACCCTCGGTCTCGACCGCGGCAACATGGCCGTCGCCGACGATCCGGGCGACGTTGCCCGTCACGAAGGTGACGCCGTTGCCGGAATGGTACTGCTTCAACGCCTTTCCCACGGCCTCGCCGAACCGCTTGGCGAGGGGGATCTCCTCCCGGGACAGCACCGTCACCGACAGGCCGCGCTTGGTCAGGAAGGCCGCCGCCTCCAGGCCGATGAAGCCGGCCCCGATCACCACCACCCGCTTGGCGTGCTCGGCGGCCTCGCTGAGCCGTACGGCGTCGTCGAGGCTGCGGAGCGACATCACGCCGTCGAGGTCTTTACCTTCGAAGTCCGGCACCACGGCGCGGCTGCCGGTGGCGATCAGCAGGGCATCGCCGGTGAGCGTGCGCCCGTCCGCCAGGGTGACGCTGCGGGCGGCCGGATCGACCCGGGTCGCCTCGGCCTCGATCCGCTCGACCTGGTGGACGGCGGCAAAATCCGGCTCCAGCAAGGTCTTTTCCGCGGGCGTGGGCTTCGCCAGGAACTGCTTGGACAGCTTGGTCCGGTCATAGGGCGGATACGCCTCGCGGCCGACCATCGTGATCCGGCGGGAGAAGCCCTCGCGGCGCAGGGTGGTCACGCAGGCGACGGCGGCCGCGCCGGTGCCGACGATCAGGACATGGTCGACCGGCGCTTCGGCGCGCTTGGCCGGGGCCGGTTCGGGGGTGAGCGTCGCGACCGCCTCGCCGCCCTCGATCCGGACGGGATAGCGGGTCAGCGCCTCCAGCGCCGGGGGCTCCTCCAGGCTGCCGTCGGACAGGGCGAAGGCCGCCTTGTGCCATGGGCAGTAGAGCCGGCCGCCGCAGATCTCACCCTTGGCGAGGGGTGCCCCGAGATGCGGGCACTTGGCCTGGAAGGCGCGCACGCCGTCCGCATCGCGCACGAACAGGACCGCGGCGTCGCCCGCCTTGCCCTCGGCTTTGCCGCCCAGGGGAATCGCGTCGAGGGCGAAGCGGATCTCGCGGGGCTTGTCCTGATCCATGCGTGTCGCGCTCGGTGCCGGCCCGGGCCACCCGGCCCGTGCGCATCAAACCGCGAGGCGGCGAAGGGTTTCCGGGCCCTGCGGTCGCAGGCCCAGGTCAGGGTTTCGAAAGGGCGAGCCCTTTCGCGGGTCCAGGCGCGGGTCCAGGGCGGAGCCCTGGAGATCATCTCAGGGCTCCCCCTCGAGACCCCGCCCAAGGGCTCGCCCTCGGGGAATCCGGGCCCAGGCCTTTCAGCCCCGGCTCGCCACCGCGACCCCGAGGGCGGCCAGCCCCATCCCGGCGCCCTGGAGCGGCGTCAGCACCTCGCCGAACAGCAGGTAGCCGAGCACGGCCGCCACCGGCGGGACGAGGAAGAACAGGGCCGCCACCCCCGCCACCGCGCCGCGCCGGATCAGCGCCAGCAGCAGCAGGATGCCGGCCACCGAGTTGATCAGGACCGCCCAGGCGAGCCCGAGCCAGACCGGCGCCACCGGCTCGAACCGCGCGCTGCCGAAGGCGAGCGCCAGGGGGATCGCGCAGGCCATGCCGCCCACGAACTGGAGCGTCGCCCCGGCGAGCAGATCGACCCGGCCGCCGGTGCGCTTCTGCCAGAGGGTGCCGAGCGTCAGCGACAGGACCGCCAGGAAGCTCACCGCCAGCGCGAGCGGCGGGATCCCGGACGGATCGGCGGCGCCGAGCTTCGGGGCCAGCACGAGCCCCGCACCGACGAAGCCCATCAGGATGCCGAGCGCCCGCCGGAGGCTGACGCGCTCGCCGAGGAGGGGCTGTGCCAGCAGCGCGGTCAGCAGCGGCTGGAGGCTGCCCACGAGGGCCGCGATCCCGGCCGGCAGCCCGTGGCTCACCGCCCAGAAGGTGCTCGACAGGTAGACGCCCTGCATCAGGAAGCCCGCGATGACGGGATCGCGCCAGCCCGCCCGGTCGGCCGGCCAGCGCACGCGGGACACCAGGGCGATCCCCGCCAGCACCAGGGTAACCGCCGTGAAGCGGATGGCCGTGAAGCCCAGCGGGTCCGCGTGCGGCACCACCGCGCGCGCGGAGATGAAGCCCGTCGCCCAGATCGGCACGAACAGGGCCGGGAGGGCGCTAGCCGCGCGCGTCGGGGGTCGTGAGGGTGTCAGCATGGCCGTATCTAAGGCGCATCCGGCGCGCGAGTCGCAACGGCGATGCGGCGCATGCCAGGGGCGTGGCGCCCGTGCGTCACCGGCTCGTGTTCGGGACCGGATCGCGTCACCCGCGTTGACGGGCCGGCCCAAGCGCCGTTCATCGGCCGGCCGCCACGGGATGATGAGACAGAGGATCGTGAAACCGCTCCGCAACGGATTGCAGGTCATGGGTGTGGCGGCGCAGCGCTTCGTCTCCCATGACGGCTGGGCGATCGCGAGCCACATCGCGCTCTCGACCCTGACGTCGCTGTTCCCGTTCCTGATCTTGCTGGCGGCCTTGGCCGGCCTGTTCGGCACCCAGTCGCTCGCCGACGAGGCGGGGGTGCTGATCTTCGACGCGTGGCCGCGGGAGATCGCCAAGCCGATCGTCGGCGAGGTCCACCGGGTGCTCACCGAGCAGCGCAGCGGCGTGCTGACGCTGGGCGCCCTCTTCGCCCTCTACTTCTCGTCCTCGGGGGTCGAGAGCCTGCGGGTGGGGCTGAACCGGGCCTATGGCCTGCGCGAGAGCCGGCCCTGGTGGCTGACCCGGCTCGAATCGATCGGCTACGTGATCTGCGGCGCCTTCGCGATGCTGGCCTTCGCGCTGCTCGTGGTGCTGGGGCCGCTGATCTGGCGCGCCCTCGTCCTGGTGGCGCCGGGGCTGGAGCCCCTGAGCCTCACCGTGGCGATCGGGCGGATCGCCGTCACCGCGCTGCTGCTCGCCGTGATCCTGGTCATCGCCCACAAGTTCGTCGCGGCCGGGCGGCGCTCGATCCTGTCGGTGCTGCCGGGGATCGGGGTGACGCTGGTGCTCTGGTTCTTCGCGGGCCTCGGCTTCGGCTTCTATCTCGACCGGTTCTCGAACGCCTACGCGTCGACCTACGGGGGCTTGGCCACCGCGATGGTGTTCCTGGTGTTCCTCTACTGGCTCGCCGCCATGTTCCTGTTCGGCGGCGAGATCAACGGTACGGTGATCGCCGCCCGCCGCAGCCGCCTGCAGGCCAAGATGCTGGCGCGCCGGGCCGAGATGGAGGGCAAATGGACGGAGTCGAGCACCTGAGGATCCGCGCGAACGGCGCGGATCTGCACGTCGCGCGCTGCGGCACCGGGGCGCCGCTGCTGCTGCTCCACGGCTGGCCGGAATTCTGGCTGACCTGGGAACCCGTGATGACCCGGCTCGCGGACCGTCACACCCTGATCGCCCCGGACCTGCGCGGTTTCGGCGACAGCAACAAGCCATCCGGTCCCTTCGGGGCCGCCGATCATGCCGCCGACATGGCGGCACTCCTCGATGCGCTCGGGATCGCGCGGGCCGGCATCGTCGGCCACGATGTCGGCGGGGCGGTGATCCAGGCCCTCGCCCGGGCGCATCCGGAGCTTTGCGCCGGCCTGGTCCTGTTCGATTTCGTCTATCCGGGGATCGGCCCCCGCCTCGGGGCGCCGGACCGGCTCACCGAGATCTGGTACCAGTCCTTCAACCAGATGGACCTGGCGGTGCAGCTCGTGGGCGCGAGCCGCGAGAGCTGCGCCGCCTATATCGGCCATTTCCTGCGGCACTGGTCGCACCGCAAGGATGCGTTCGACGACGTGCTCGACGCCTTCGTGGACGCCTACAGGAAGCCCGGCAACCTCGCGGGCGGCTTCGCACATTACCGGGCCGCCCATGCCGGGCGGGTGGCGATGATGAAGGGCGAGGCCCCGCCTTTGCCGCCGATTACGGTTCCGACCTGCGTGCGCTGGGCCGAGCACGACCCGATCTTCCCCTATGCCTGGACCGACCGCCTGGGCGAGACCTTTTCGGATCTCGACCTCGCGCCGTTCCCAGGGGTGGGGCACTTCCCGCATCGGGAGGATCCGGACCGCGCCGCCGAGACGATCGCGGGGTTTTTCAAGGGGATCGGGTGGGTGTGAGGCGGTATTCCCTCCCCGCTCCGCGGAACCCGGACAGCCCCGCGGGGCGGGGGAACTGCGGAGTCCTGTCCCGTCACGGCACGAAACGAGGCGGCCGCACGATGAGGCCGTTGACCTTCCCCTAACCGGCGCCTGCCAAAGTCATTGTCAGGCGCCACGTTGCGTATCGGCGCCGCGACAGCCCCGCCGGCCGGTCCATCCCGGCGGCGGGGCTGTCGCAGCGCTGGCCGGCTTGCGCCCGTCACCGGTTCCGTGACACTGGCGCGATGACGCGCACCCCCTGGACCGGTCCGCACCCGCTCCTCCTCGCCTCGACCAGCCCGACCCGGCGCCTCCTGCTTGAGAGCGCGGCCCTGCCGGTCGAGACCGCTTCGCCCGATGTCGACGAGCGCGCCCTGGAGGCGCAGAGCGCCGGCCTGTCGCCGCCCGATCTCGCCCTGACGCTCGCCCGCGCCAAGGCCGAATCCGTGGCGGCCCGTTTCCCCGGACGCCTCGTCATCGGCGCCGATCAGGTGCTCGCCTGCGACGGCACGGTGTTTCACAAGCCCGCCGATGCCGCGGCGGCCCGGGCGCAGCTCGCACGCCTCTCCGGCCGCAGCCACGCCCTCCATTCCGCCGTCGTCCTGGCCGGTGCGGTCGAGGACGCCTTCGTGGAGACCGCCCGGCTAACCCTGCGCCCCCTCGATGACCGGGCGATCGCGGCCTATGTGGACTGCGCCGGCGAGGATCGTGTGCGGGCGAGCGTCGGCGGCTACCAGCTCGAAGGGCCGGGCATCCACCTGTTCGAATCGGTCGCGGGCGATCACAGCACCGTGCTGGGCCTGCCGCTTCTGCCGCTCCTCGCGCGGCTGCGGGTCGCAGGGCTTCTGGCTTTTTGAGGGAGTACCGCCGTGGCGGGACACGACCATTCACACGGCGGCCACGATCACGCGGCCCATTCCCACGGCGGGCATTCCCACGGCGGGCATTCCCACGGTGGCCATTCGCATGGGGGCCATTCGCATGGCGGCCACGTCCATGCGCCCAAGAATTTCGGGCCCGCCTTCGCGATCGGCATCGCGCTCAACACCGTCTTCGTGGTGGTGGAGGCGATCTACGGCTATCTCGGCAACTCGATGTCGCTTGTGGCCGATGCCGGTCACAACCTGTCGGATGTTCTGGGGCTCGTGGCGGCCTGGGTCGCCGCGATCCTCGTGCGCCGACAGGCCACGGCGCGCTTCACCTACGGCTATCGCGGCTCCTCGATCCTGGCCGCCCTGTTCAACGCCGTGTTCCTGCTGATCGCCATGGGGGCGGTGATCTGGGAGGCTTTGGTCCGGCTGGTCCATCCCGAGCCCGTGGCGGGGATCACCGTGATGGTGGTGGCCGCCATCGGGATCCTGGTGAACGGCGTCACCGCGTGGCTGTTCGCCAGCGGCGCCAAGGGCGACATCAACATCCGCGGCGCCTTCCTGCACATGGCGGCCGATGCCGCGGTCTCGGCCGGGGTCGTGATCGCCGGCCTCGTGATCCAGCTCACCGGCCTCGTCTGGCTCGACCCGGCCGTCAGCTTGGTCGTCGCAGGCCTCGTGGTCTGGGCGACCTGGGGGCTGCTGCGCGACAGCGTGGCGATGTCGCTCGACGCCGTGCCGTCGGAGATCTCCCCCGAGGCGGTGACCGGCTTCCTGCGCGAGCGGCCCGGGGTCGCCGACATCCACGATCTGCACATCTGGCCGATGAGCACCACCAGCGTCGCCCTGACGGTCCATCTCGTGATGGCGGAGGGCCATCAGGCCCATCGCGTGACCGGCAACGGCTTCCTGGCCGAGACCGCCGAGGGCCTGCGCGCGCGCTTCGGCATCGTCCACGCGACGATGCAGATCGAGGAGGCCGGCGGCCCGGCCTGCCGGCTGGCGGAGGATTGCGCGGCGTGACCACCGGAGCCCCCCGCGCCTTCGTGGTCGGCCACCCGATCGCCCATTCGCGCTCGCCGCTGATCCATGGCCACTGGCTGGCCGAGCACGGGATTGACGGCTCCTATGAGCGCCTCGACGTGACCCCGGAGGCGTTTCCGGACTTCATCCGGGCGCTGCCGGATTCGGGCTTCCGGGGCGGCAACGTCACGATTCCTCACAAGGAGGCGGCCTGCGCGCTCGCCGATACCCTGACGCCGCGGGCGCAAAAGATCGGCGCGGTGAACACCCTGGTGGTCGGGCCCGACGGGCGGATCCGCGGCGACAACACCGACGCGCCGGGCTTCTGCGCCCATCTCGATCACAGCCTGGGGGCGGACTGGCCGGCGCGCGGCAACGGCACGGCCGTGGTGCTGGGCGCGGGCGGCGCGGCGCGGGCGATCGTGGTCGGGCTGGCCGAGCGGGGCATGCGGCGCATCCGGGTCGCCAACCGCACCCTGGCCCGGGCCGAGGCGGTGGCGGCGCTGGCCCCCGGCATCGCCGACGCCCTCGCCTGGGGCGACCTGCCGGCGGCGCTCGCCGAGGCCGGGCTCGTCGTCAACACCACCGCGCTCGGCATGAAGGGCCAGCCGCCCCTCGCCCTCGACCTCGCGCCCCTGCCGTCGGGGGCCGCGGTCGCCGACATCGTGTACGCGCCCCTCGAAACCGATCTTCTCGCGGCGGCGCGCCGCCGGCGGCTCGACGCCGTGGACGGGCTCGGCATGCTCCTGCATCAGGCGGTACCGGGCTTCGAGGCCTGGTTCGGGCCCCGCCCGACCGTCACCCCCGCGTTGCGCGACCGGATCGTGGCGGATCTCGCGCGATGAGGCCGAAGGCCGGGTCCGGACCGATCGTGCTCGGGCTCACCGGCTCGATCGGCATGGGCAAATCGGCCACGGCCGCGATGTTCGCCAAAAGCGGCATCCCGGTCCACGACGCGGATGCCGCCGTCCATGCCCTGTATGGGCCCGGCGGTGCGGCCGCGGCGGCGATCGGAAAAGCCTTTCCGGGCGTGCTCGACGCGGAAGGCGGCGTCGACCGGACGCGCCTGCGCGCGGCGGTACTCGATGCGCCCGACCGGATGGCCGCCCTGGAGGCGATCGTGCATCCCCTGGTCCGGGCAGCCAGCACGTATTTCCTGGCCCGGCACCGGACAGCGCCGCTCGTCGTCCTGGACATTCCCCTCCTCTACGAGACCGGTGGCGAGGCCCGCTGCGACGCGGTCGCGGTGGTGAGCGCCCCGCCGGAGGTCCAGCGCGCCCGGGTGTTGGCCCGCCCCGGCATGGATGAGGCCGCCTTCGCGGCGATCCTGGCCAAGCAGATGCCCGATGCCGAGAAGCGGGCGCGGGCGGATTTCATCATCGATACGAGCCGGGGGTTTCCCGCGGCCGAGGCCGAGGTGACGCGGATTGTCGCCCGGCTGACGCAAGGTCGTGCGCCGCCACACCCGGCGAACGGATGACGCACCCACGCGGTTGAATATCTGCGGTTGTGATTTTCGGGAGAGCGGACCAATCGCAGGGTGGATTCGATGACGTGGCGTCTCAATGGGATCCGTCGAACCGGCTTCACCTGTGCCCTGGCGGTGACGACCTTTTTCGCAGTTGTACCGGCTCGGGCCCAGTACGCCGCCTCCTGCCCGCCGCCAAAAAAATTCGCGGCCGGCGCCTGCGTCATCGCCTGCCCGGCCGGCTACGAGGATCAGGGCCGCGTCTGCGTCTACCGCAACACTTCACGGTAAGGGGCACCGGAGCTTAACTGTGAGTGCCTATCAGACTAAGGCTCTGCCCCTTGTCTGCGAGCCGCGAGACCCATGCTGCGCGAGATCGTCCTCGACACCGAGACCACCGGCACGGAGGCCAAGGGCGGCGACCGGCTGATCGAGATCGGCGCCGTCGAACTCCTCAACCACATCCCCACCGGCCAGACCTTCCACCGCTACTGCAACCCGCAGCGGGCGGTCTCCGAGGGGGCGTTCAACGTCCACGGCCTGTCGGACGCGTTCCTGGCCGACAAGCCGCTCTTCGCCGAGATCGTCGGCGAGCTGCTGGACTTCCTGGGTGACGGACGCCTCGTCATCCACAACGCGCCCTTCGACGTCGGCTTCCTCAACATGGAATATGCCCGGCTCGGCGACCGCGCCCCGCCGCCGATCCGGCTGGAGGACGTGGTCGACACCCTGCCGATGGCCCGGCGCAAGCACCCGGGGGCGGCCAACAACCTCGACGCCCTCTGTTCCCGCTACGGCATCGACAACACGAAGCGCACCAAGCACGGGGCGCTGCTCGACGCCCAGATCCTGGCCGAGGTCTATGTCGAGCTGCTCGGCGGCAAGCAGACCAGCCTCGGACTCATGGACGTGGCGGTCGCCGCCCCCGCCGCGGGATCGGGCGCCCGTCCAGTGGCCGCCGCAGCGCCGCACCCGTACCGCAGCCGCCTGACCGAGGACGAACGGGCCCGCCACGACGCCTTCCGGGCCAGCCTCGGCGCTGCTGCGATCTGGTCCGATTATATCGGCACCGACGAGCCCGCCTGAGGCGCCCGGCAGACCCGCGTCGCCGGATGTTGCGACGCGGCACAGCGAGGTTTATTGCAACGCACAATCCAAGCTCGGCGTACCATCGGTCGGATGGTGAGGATGGTCCATGCGGTGGCTTCGGCGCGTAGGTCCCAGCCGTGACAGGAATGCTGAGACAGCGAGGCGCGCACGCATGACCGACACTCTCGGCAGCCGTGACGGGGAACCGACCCACGGGTCCAACACCTCGCCCTGGGCCGACATGATCGAGGCGACGCGCCTGACCGGCCTCGGCCGCCTCAACGAGGCCACGGCGCTGATCCAGCGGAGCTTCGGCAATGCCCCGCAGGCCCAGAGCGACGCGGCCGCCCCTGAAGCGCAGTCCGGGACGGTGCGAGACACGGCCGAGTCCGCTCCGCGGGTGCGCGAGGTGGTCGGTCAGGTCGTACGCGGCCTCGCGCCGGTGCTGAAGGGCCTGGGTAAACCCCTGCGCCAGCCCGCGCCGCCCGCCGACTCTTCCGTTCCTCCAGGCGGCCGCTTCGTGGCCCTGAGCCACACGGAGGCCGCCGGCGGCCGCGACTACAAGCTGTTCATCCCGAGCCGTCCGGACGCCCGGGCACCGCTCGTCGTGATGCTGCACGGCTGCACGCAGAACCCGGACGATTTCGCCGCCGGCACCGGCATGAACACCCTGGCGGAGCGCGCGGGCGTGTTCGTGGCCTACCCGGCGCAGAGCCGGCAGGCCCATGCCCAGCGCTGCTGGAACTGGTACGATCCCCGCGACCAGGCCCGCGGCTCGGGCGAGCCGGCGATCATCACGGGCCTCACCCGCGCGATCGTGGCCGAACACCCGATCGACCCGGCCCGGATCTATATCGCGGGCCTGTCGGCAGGGGGCGCGGCCGCCCTCACCATCGCCCGGGCCTATCCGGACCTCTACGCCGCCGTGGGCGTGCATTCGGGCCTCGCGGCCGGCTGCGCCCGCGACCTCGGCTCGGCCCTGATGGCCATGCAGGTCGGGGCGCCGGGCCTCGCCGCACCGACGCCGTTCGGCGCGCCCGCCACGGCCACCCGCGTACCCACCATCATCTTCCACGGCGAGGATGACGGGACGGTGAGCGTGCGCAACGCCGATCAGGTGCTGGCGCAGGCCAACGTGGCGGGGCTGACCGCCCGGTCCGAGACCCTGGAGGGCCGCGGCCATCCCTTCACCCGCACCCGCTACCGGGATTCGTCCGACCGGGTGGTGGTGGAGGATTGGCGGGTGCGCGGCGCCGGCCATGCGTGGTCGGGCGGCCACCCCGAGGGCAGCTACACGGACCGCGACGGCCCCGACGCCTCCCGGGCCATGCTCGACTTCTTCGCCGAGCACCGCCTGGGGCCGAAGCGCCGGTAACGGGTTTCCAAAGGGCGAGCCCTTTGGCGGGGTATCGGGGCGGAGCCCTGATGTGTAGCCCGGTCGCCGAACGCAGGGCCCTGCCCTGCACCCGCAAAAGGTCCCGGACCTTTTGAAACCAGGACTTGCGATGACCACCATTCCGACCCTGAACGGCCTCGGCGCCATCGCCGACCGGTACGACCTGATCCTCTGCGATGTCTGGGGCGTGCTGCACGACGGCCAGAAGGCCCATGGGCCGGCCGGCGAGGCGCTGATCCGCTTCCGTGGCTTGGCCGGGGACCGGCCGCGCCGTGTTGTCCTGGTCTCGAACGCCCCCCGGCCCGGGGACGGCGTGGGGCGGATCCTCGACCGGTTCGGGGTGCCGCGGGAGGCCTACGACGCGATCCTCACCTCGGGTGACCTCACCCGCGGCTTGATCGCGGCGCGGCCCGGCGCCCGGATCCGCCATATCGGGCCGGAGCGGGACCTCGGCATCTTCCAGGGTCTCGATCTCAGCCTCGTGCCGGAGGATGAGGCCGATCTCGTGGTCTGCACCGGCCTGTTCGATGATCGCAGCGAGACTGCGGAGGATTACCGGCCGGAGCTGACGCGGCTCGCCGCCCGCGGGCTGACCATGATCTGCGCCAATCCCGACCTCGTGGTGGAGAGCGGCAACCGGCTGATCCCCTGCGCGGGCCTGCTGGCGGCGGCCTATGCCGAGCTCGGCGGCGATGTCGTCTATGCCGGCAAGCCGCACCGGCCGGTCTACGAGGCGGCGCTCACCAAAGGCGGCGACCTGACCGGTGCCCCCGTGGATCCGGCCCGGGTCCTGGCGATCGGCGACGCGATCCGCACCGACATCGCGGGGGCGCGGGGGTTCGGCATCGCGAGCCTGCTGGTCGCCCGGGGCATCCACACGGAGGAACTCGGCGTCACGGCCGAGCACCACCGGCTGGGCGACATCGCGGACTGGCTCGGCCAGCAGGCGGTGCATCCCGATGCGGTGATCGAGCGGCTGCGCTGGTAGGACGGTACGTCGCGCGGCAGCCTGCTGCGACACCGATCCTCCGAAACAATCCCGTCCCCGTCCCATTGGAGAGGTGCTGCAACGTTCGCGGGCAGACATTTCATCCATGGACAACGGGATTTCGATGACGCCCCAATTCTGGTTGTGGCTGGGCTTTGCAGGCATGGCGGCGGGAGCCGCCGCGATCCTGGTCCTGGCGAAGCGGCGGACACAAGCCGAAGAGGCCGACGGCATCATCCACGGGATCGTGCCGATCATCGCGGCCTGCTCGTACTTCGCCATGGCGACCGGGCAGGGAAGCCTCGTCCTGCCCGCCGGCCCCGATGCGGCCGAGGCCGCGCGCCAGTTCTACTTCGCCCGCTACATCGACTGGACGTTCACCACGCCCCTGCTGCTCGTCGGCCTGGCCCGCACCGCGATGCATTCCGGCCTGCGCCGGCCGGCCGTGGTCTGGGGGCTGATCGGCTCCGACCTGATCATGATCGTGACCGCCTTCGCCTTCGGCCTGTCCGACGTCGCCGCGGTGAAGTGGACGTGGTTTGCCATCTCGTGCGGCGCCTTCCTGGCGGTGTTCTACGGGATCTTCGTGCAGCTGCGCGAGGAGAACGCCAGCGAGCGGGCGGACGTGCGCAAGGCCTTCCTGCGCAATGCCGTGTTCCTCTCAGGCGTCTGGTGCGGTTACCCCATCGTGCTGCTCCTGGGTCAGGACGGCCTCGGCTTCCTGTCGCCGACCGTCGCCCTGGCGGTGATCGCGCTCCTCGATCTGACCGCCAAGGTCGTCTACGGCATCATGGCGACCCTGGAGACGACGCGCGCCGTCGATCGCGACCTGAAGGAGGGGCCTGTCGCCGCCCCGCCGCTGCGCCGGGCAGCCTGACCGGATGGCGGGCCCGTCCTCCGTCTCCCTCCCCGGGAACGCGGCGGGCGTGCGCCGCCACCGGATCCCCTTATCGGGGACCCGCCTGCTGCAGGGCGCCGGCACGCTGGTCGTGCTCGGTCTGGCCGCCTCCGCGATGCTGCCCCGTGACGCCTCCTGGTTGGTGGCTCTGGTGGCGGTGATCGTTCTCGGGGTCCCCCATGGGGCCCTGGACGGCGCGGTGGCGGCGCCCCTGCTGCGGCCCCGCTTCGGGCGGGTGTGGTTCCCGGTTTTCGCCCTCCCGTATCTCGGGCTGGCGGGTTCGGTGCTGCTGGCTTGGCAGGTCGTACCGATGGCCACCCTGGCGGCGTTCCTGGCCATCTCGGTCCTGCATTTCGGCACGGAGGATGCCGGACCCGGCAGGCCGTTCGAGGCGCTCGTGCGCGGGGGCCTTCCGGTCGCCCTGCCGGCGCTGCTGCACCCGGAGCAGACGGCGGGGCTCTTCGCGGTCGTTGCCCGCGTGCCGATGCCGGAACTCCCCGGCTGGTGGTCGGCCGCCGCTTGGCTGTGGCTTGCCCTGGCGGCGGCTTGGCTCCTGATCGGCCGGCCGCGTCCGGCGGTGATGGCCGAGATGGCCGTCCTGGCGGCGGCCTTCCTGGCACTGCCGCCGCTCACGGCCTTCACGCTGTACTTCGTCGGCCTTCATGCCCCCCGCCACATGCTGGCGCTGGTGCGCGATTCCGTACGGGCACCTGGGATCGACACGGTACCGCGGGCGGTCCGCGCCTCGCTGCCGATCTTCGGGCTGACCCTCGGGCTCGGCGCCGGGCTGTGGCCGCTCTATGCCTCCGGCGCACCGGATACGGCGGCGAACCTCCTGACCGTGACACTCCGCATGCTGTCCGCCCTGACCGTGCCTCACATCCTGCTGGATCACGTCGCGGCCCGCTGGCCATCCGGGCTGGACAAACGCACGATCACCCCGCAGGCAAGGCCGGTTTCGGGAGGCGCACCTTAATGACCGACCCCGTCCCGGCCGCCGCCCATGCCCGGACGATCCTCGCCGCCCACGAGCATCGCCGCCCGATCGCGCCGCTGACCGGCTGGGATCCGGCCCTCGACCTGCCGGCCGCCTACCGGGTGGCCGAGGAGGTCCGGCGCCTGCGCGCCGCCCGGGGCGAGCGGGTGGTCGGCCGCAAGATCGGCTTCACCAACACGACCCTCTGGGACCGGTACGGCGTCCGGGCGCCGATCTGGGGCCACGTCTACGACACGACCCTGCGCGACCGCGCCGCCCTGGCCGGGCCCGTGGCGCTCGCCGCCTTCGTCGAGCCGCGCATCGAGCCGGAGATCGTGTTCGGGCTGGCCCGTGCCCCGGAACCCGGCATGGATGAAGCGGACCTGATCGGATGCGTCGCCTGGGCGGCCTTGGGCTTCGAGATCGTCCAATCCCTCTATCCCGGCTGGCGCTTCGCCGCCCCCGACACGGTCGCGGCCTTCGGGCTGCACGGGCTGCTGGTGGTCGGCCAGCGGGTGCCGATCACCGTGGCGGAGCGGCGGAGCTGGATCGAGCGGCTCGAAACCTTCTCGATCGATCTCCTGCGGGATGGAACGCCCGCAGACCGGGGCGGCGGCCGGAACGTCCTGGGTGGGGGGCCCCTCGCCGCCCTCGTCCATCTTGTTGATGTGCTGGCTAACGATCCGCTGTCGCCGTCCATGGCCGCCGGCGAGATCATCACCACCGGCACCCTGACCGACGCGCTGCCGGTGGCCCCCGGTCAGCGCTGGCAGACCCGGATCCACGGATTGCCGCTCCCCGATCTCGATCTCGCCTTGATCTGAGGTGCGCGACGGGGCTTATCGTCGGGTCTCGCAACCACCTTGCGACGGCTCCGGGATTCAGGCCTTGGCGATGCTTAGCCGACATGCCACATCCAAGCGCATGCCTGGTCGCCCACGGAGACGCTACACGGCCTTCCTCGTCGCCGTGACGCCGGAGCGCGGCCGCAAGGCAGCGCGCCCCGTGGTCTATGCGGTGATGAAACCCAGTGCCGAGGAGGCCCTGGACGCGGTGCGCGGCTTGGCGGAGCCGCGGGACGCCGTCGCCCTGGTGGGCGGCCTGTCCACCCGGATCGCCAAGACGCTCAAGCTGAAACCCGACGAGCCGCGCGCGGTGTGATTCGTCCCGCCCCTATCCCCTCAGGCCGAACCCAATCGGGTTGAGCATGCGGCGGCAGCGTCGGGCCCAACTCGGTCGTTCAAGGACATCGGTCCTTCCGAGCGATCAGCCGAGGCTGCCGAAGCCGGCTGTGTCGCGCGTCCAGGCGAGGGCCTGCTCGCTGAGGCTGATGCCGAGGCCGGGGCGGGTCGGCACGCGCATCCGCCCGTCCGTCAACTCCAGGCGCTCGTTGAACAGAGGCTCCAGCCACTCGAAATGCTCCACCCAGGGCTCCCGCTGCATGGCGGCGGCGAGGTGGATGTGCAGTTCCATCGAGAAGTGCGGGGCGATCGTCATGCCAGCGAACTCGGCGAGCGTCGCCACCTTCAGGAACGGCGTGATGCCACCCACGCGCGGGGCATCCGGCATCAGGAAGTCCGCGCCGTTCTGTCGGATGAAGTCCCAATGCTCTGACACGCTCGTCAGCATCTCGCCGGTGGCGATCGGCGTGTCGAGGGCAGCGGCCAGGGCCGCATGGCCGGCGGCGTCGTAGCAATCCAGCGGCTCCTCGATCCAGATCAGGTTGAACCGCTCGAAGATCCGGCCCATCCGCATGGCGGTCGGACGATCCCATTGCTGGTTGGCATCGACCATCAGGGGGAAGGCCTCGCCCAGGTGCTCCCGGACGCGGGAGACCCGCTCGATGTCGAGCGCCCAATCCGGCTGCCCCACCTTCAGCTTGATGCCACCGATGCCTCTTTCGCGGGAGCGGTCGGTGTTGACCAGGAGCTCCTCCAGGGGGGTGTGCAGGAAGCCGCCGGAGGTGTTGTAGCAGCGCACGCTGTCGCGCTGCGCCCCGAGAAGCTTGGCGAGCGAGAGACCCGCCCGCCGCGCCTTCAGGTCCCACAGGGCCACATCGAAGGCGCCGATCGCCTGGACGGCAAGGCCGCTGCGCCCGACCGAGGCGCCCGCCCAGGCGAGCTTGTCCCAGGCCTTGGCGATGTCGCTCGGATCCTCGCCCAGAAGCGCCGGGGCGATCTCCCGGGCATGGGCGAACTGCCCCGGCCCGCCGGCCCGCTTGGAATAGCTGATCCCCAGTCCCCGATGGCCGTCCCCGGTCTCGACCTCGCAGAACAGGATCGCGATCTCGGTCATCGGCTTCTGGCGGCCGGTCAGCACCTTGGCGTCGCTGATCGGCGTCTTGAGCGGCAGATAGACCGAGCGCAGGCGGATGCCGGTGACGGTGTCCTGAGCCATGATGTCCTCCAAAAGCGGGATGGGGCGTTCAGGCCCGGGCAGTGCCGATGCCGCGCGGCAGGGCGGTCCCGGCATCCGGAGCGCCCTCATCGCTGCGGATGTCCAGGCGGTTCAGCGGCCCCACGATGACGAGGTAGGAGAGGGCGCCGATCAGCGCGACCACGCCGATGTAGACGAGGGCGAGGTCGAAGGAGCCCATCTCCTTGACGATGATGCCGATGGCGAGCGGCGTGACGATGCTGGCGAGGTTGCCGCACAGATTGAAGATGCCGCCGCTGACGCCCATGATCTGCTTAGGCGACACGTCACCGACGATGCACCAGCCGAGGTTGCCGATGCCCTTGGCGAAGAAGGCGACGCTCATCACCACGATCACGAACACGTCGGACGGGACGTAGTTGGCGAGCACGATCGTCGAGGAGAACAGCAGCCCCACGATGATCGGCAGCTTGCGCGCCGCCGTCAGGCTGAAGCCGCGCCGGAGCATCCAGTCCGACCACAGGCCACCGGCCAACCCGCCGAGGAAGCCGCAGATCGCCGGGATCGCCGCCACAAGGCCGACCTTGAGGATCGACATGCCCCGCGCTTCGAGCAGGTAGGTCGGGAACCACGTCAGAAAGAACCACGTGATCGTGGTGAGGCAGAATTGGCCGATATAGATGCCGATCATCATGCGGTTGCTGACGAGAGCCTTGACCTCGGACCAGCGGATGCGGTCGCGCGTGTCGCCCATGTTGGGCAGGCCACCGCCGGCCTCGATGTAGTCAAGCTCGCCCTGGTTCACGCCCTGATGGTGGCGCGGCTCGTGGACGTAGAGCAGCCACACGACACCCAGCACGATGCCGACGCCGCCGGCCCCGTAGAAGATCGCCTGCCAGCTATGGGCGTGCAGGATCCACGTCATGATCGGCGTGAAGACGGCCAGCGCGAAATACTGAGCCGACTGGAAGATCGCGGTCGCGAAGGCGCGTTCCTGGGTGGGGAACCACATCACGGTCAGGCGGCTGTTGGCCGGAAAGGCCGGCGATTCCGCGATGCCCATGAGGAAGCGCAGGGCGAACAGCGCCAGGAAGGTGAACGAGACGGCGTGGACGAGGCCCTGCATCATCGTGAAGGCCGACCACAGGATCAGGCCGATGCCGTAGACGAGGCGGGCGCCGTACTTGTCGAGCACCCAGCCGCCCGGGATCTGCATCGCCGTGTAGGCCCAGCCGAAGGCCGAGAAGGCGAGGCCCATCGTGATCGCGTCGAAGCCGAATTCCGTCCGCATCGACGAGGCGGCGACCGACAGGGTCGCCCGATCGACGTAGTTGAAGGTCGTTGCGAGGAAGATCAGGGCCAGAATGACGTATCTGACATGGGTCTTCTTCAGCACTTGCCCTGCCTGAGCCACGGCGATCCTCCGATATCGAGGCCCGTCTCGCTGCTCACGGAGCAACGGCAGCCTTCGTTCAGCGCGGACCGTGGAACAGAGCCATTTCCGTGTCCAAGATCATTCCTGGATCGATCGATGCGCCATCGGCATCAATGCTGGGAGCAGTCCGCAGACGCGTGGTTTCCAGTTGCTGTCGAACGGCCGATATTTGCGGATGCACGCCGAGAGCGGCCAGTCCGTTTTCCACCCGTCCCGGACATGACCAAGGCGAAGCTGATCTGGCTCAGACTCCGAAGCCTCAATCCACGGCGAGCCGGTAGCCCACCCCGCGCACCGTCTGCAGGAAGACCGGGTTGGCGGAATCGACCTCGGTCTTGCGGCGCAGGCGGTTGATCTGCACGTCGACCGTGCGCTCCGCCGCCGCGCCCCCGGGACCCGCAAGCTGCTCGCGCTCCACGTTGGCGCCGCCGGCCAGCGCCAGGATGGTCAGGATCTCGCGCTCGCGCTCGGTGATGCGGATCAGCTCGTCATCCCGGCGCAGCTCGCCCCGGTCGATCCGGAACGCGAAGGGCCCGAAGGTCACCGTCTCGGGCGCCGCCTCGCGGGGGCGCACGCCGCGCTTGATGATGTTGGTGAGCCGGAGCGTCAGCTCCCGGGGCTCGAAGGGTTTGGGCAGGTAGTCGTCGGCCCCGATCTCCAGGCCCATCACCCGGTCGTTCGGGTTGGAGCGGGCGGTGAGCATCAGGATCGGCACCCGGGAGGTCTCGCGCACGCTGCGGGCGTAATCGAAGCCGTTCTCGCCCGGCATCATCACGTCGAGCACCATGGCGTCGAACACCACGCTCTGCGCCCGGGCCCGGGCCTCGGCGGCGCTCGCCGCTGCGGTGACCCGGAATCCCTGGTCGGTCAGGTAGCGGGCGAGCAATTCGCGCAGGCGGCGGTCGTCGTCCACCACGAGGACGTGCGGGGCCTCGTCGGGCAGGTCGGCCCGGGGGGGATGGCTCATGCGCCGCCCCCGCTGGAGCCGTTCCCGATCACATCGCGAACGGCTCTCAGTCCTTGTTGTGCCGCGCCCTCTTGCGCCGAACCGGCATCCCCTTCGGCGGAGCGCGCGCGGGCCCCGCGCCGCGCCATCAGGCGCTGGACTGCCGGCCGGTCCTCGGGCTCGATCATCGCCATCAGAAAGTCCTCCGGCGAGCCTCGGGAATCCGGCGCGGCCAGCGCGCGGGCGAGGCGGCGCGCCTGGACGCGGGTCAGGTCCGATGCCAGCTCCGCGCCCGAGGCCGTGCAGTACAGGAGGCGCTGGCGCCGGTCGCTCGAGCCCGGCTTCTGCGCCACGTAGCCTTGCCCGATCAGGTCCTTGAGCACCCGGTTGAGACTTTGCTTGGTGATCCGCAGGATGTCGAGGAGTTCGGCGATGGTCAGGCCCGGATAGCGGTCGACGAAATGCAGCACCCGGTGATGCGCCCGGCCGAAGCCGTAGGCCGCCAGGATCCGGTCCGGGTCGCCCACGAAGTCGCGATAGGCGAAGAACAGGAGCTCGATCAGGTCGTCGCTGCCGAGGGCGGCCGTCGCGGCGTCCGGGACGGGGTTCGCCGCGAACGTCTCCGCGAAGGTGTCCTGGCGCGGGGCTGTCCGTGTCACGGCGCGGCCGCTCCCAACGGGTGATAGGTCAGTCCCCGTGACGTTTCTCAAGGCGGCCCGACTGCGTCAACCCTGGCGGTCTCGCCGACGGGACGGTTGCCGGCCCTCCGTCCGCTCCGCTACGCAGGGGCGTCGGGGCAACGGGAGCGGTCGGACGCATGGCGCAAGCAGCTGGACCGGCACCAAGCCGCCTGTGGATCCGCAACCCGCTCGCCATCCTGGCCGCGGGCGCCGGGGGCGGAATCGTGGTGGAGGGCACCCGGATCGTCGAGCACGTGGCGGCGGGCGCCCGGCCCACCGGCCCGGTGGACGAGACCTTCGACGCGTCGCGCCACGTGGTGATCCCGGGGCTGATCAACACCCACCACCACGCCTTCCAGACGCTGACCCGCGCCCATCCGATCGCGATCAACAAGCCGCTCTTCCCCTGGCTGAAGGCGCTCTACACGGTCTGGGGGCGGATCACCCCGGAGGCGTTCCGGCTCGCCACACGGGTCGCCTATACCGAGCTGCTGCTCTCCGGCTGCACCACGGTGGGGGACCACCACTACCTGTTCCCGAAGGGGCTGGAGGATTCGGTCGACGTCCAGGTGGACGAGGCCCGGGCGCTCGGCATCCGCGCCTTCGTGACCCGCGGCTCGATGAGCCTGTCCGACCGGGAGGGCGGCCTGCCGCCCCAGGCGCTGACCCAGGACGACGACACGATCCTGGCCGATTCCGAGCGGGTGCTGAACCTGTTCCACGACCCCGCCCCCGGCGCGATGGTGCAGATCGGGCTCGCCCCCTGCTCGCCCTTCGCGGTGACCAAGCGCCTGATGCGCGAGAGTGCGGATCTGGCCGCCCGGCACGGAGCCCGCCTGCACACCCATCTCGGCGAGACGCTCGACGAGGATGATTACTGCCAGTCGATGTTCCAGTGCCGGCCGGTGGAATATCTGGAGGAGGTCGGCTGGCTGAACGACCGGGTCTGGCTCGCTCACGGCATCCATTTCAACGATGCCGAGGTCGCGCGGCTCGGCAAGGCGGGGGTCGGCGTGTGCCATTGCCCGACCTCCAACATGACCCTGGCGTCGGGCCGCTGCCGCACCTGCGAGCTGGAGGTGGCGGGGTCCCCCGTGGGTCTCGGGGTCGATGGCTCGGCCTCGAACGACAGCTCGAACCTGATGGAGGGCGTGCGCCACGCGGTGATGTTGAGCCGGCTCACCTATGGCGCGGAGGCGGTGACGCATCTCGACGCGCTCCGCTGGGCGAGCGAGGGGTCTGCGGCGTGCCTGGGCCGCTCGGACATTGGGAAGATCGAGCCGGGGCGGGAGGCGGATCTTGCGCTGTTCACCCTGGACGACTTACGCTTCTCCGGCGCCCACGATCCGCTGGCGGCCCTGGTCCTGTGCGGCGCCCACCGGGCCGACCGGGTGATGGTGGCGGGGCGCTGGCGGGTGATCGACGGGCAGCCGGTGGGGGTCGATGTCGGTCGCCTGCGCGAGGACCATTCCCGGCTGGCGGTGGCGCTGTTCGGGGGCGCCTAAGTCCTGGTTTCAAAAGGTCTTCGATCTTTTGCGGGTGCAGGGCAGAGCCCTGCGGACGGTCGCGGTTGCTCGGACCGGAAGTTTGTAGTAACGTTTCTACAAAAGCTGTTCGATCTTATCTGAGCCTTGAGCATGGCGGTCACCACTCTCACGAGCCGAGAATTCAATCAGGATACGGGTCGCGCCAAGAAAGCAGCGGCCGATGGACCCGTCTTCATCACCGATCGCGGCAAGCCGGCCCATGTCCTACTCAGCATTGCCGAGTACCAGCGACTGACAGGACAGCAGCCCAGTATCATCGAAGCTTTAGGGTGGCCGGCCGGTATCGAGGATGTCGAGATCGAGTTTCCGCGTTCCGACGATCTTCCCAGGGCGGCCGACTTCTCCTGATGTTCCTGCTCGACACCAACGTCGTTTCGGAGCTGCGCAAGGCGCGGACCGGCAGGGCTGATCCACGGGTCACGGCCTGGGCGAGCACGACACCGGCGAGCGATCTTTTCCTCTCGGTGATCGTCATCCAGGAATTGGAGATCGGGATCCTGCAGGTCGAACGGAGGGATACGGCTCAAGCCGCGCTCCTGCGCGCGTGGCTGGAGGATCATGTCCTGCCGACCTTCTCCGATCGCCTCCTGCCCGTCGACGCAGCCGTCGCCCGTCGCAGCGCACGCCTGCATGTTCCGGATCCCCGACCCTACCGCGATGGTTTGATGGCCGCTACGGCGCTCGTCCGAGGCATGACGGTGGTAACCCGCAACGTCGCCGACTTCGCGACGACCGGTGTGTCCCTGCTGAACCCTTGGGAGCGTTCCGCGCGGCCTTGAGCCAACCTTGGCAAGGCCGCGCGCGCCTCTCAGAACAGCCCGTCGATCTGCCCGTTGGCGTCCAGCCGGATGGTGTCGGCGGCGGGCACCCGGGGCAGGCCCGGCATGGTCATGATCTCCCCGCAGATCGCCACCACGAAGCCTGCGCCGGCCGAGAGCCGGACATCACGCACGCCCACGATATGCCCCTCTGGCGCGCCCATCAGGGTCGGGTCGGTGGAGAACGAGTACTGGGTCTTGGCCATGCAGATCGGCAGGTGGCCGTAGCCGTCCTTCTCGAAGGTGGCGAGCTTGCCGGCGGCCTTGGTCTCGATCTGGATGTCGGCGGCGCCGTACAGCTTGGTGGCGATCGCCCGGATCTTGTCGGTGAGGCGGCTCTCGGTCTCGTAGGCGTGGCGGATCGGCGCCGGCTCGGCCTGGCTGAGCTTCACCACCGCGCGGGCCAGCTCCTCGGCGCCGGCGCCGCCCTCGGCCCAGTGGCGGCAGGTGATCGCCTCAACGTCGAGGCGCTCGCGGCACAGCGCCTTGAGCTTGGCGTGCTCGGCGTCGGTGTCGGCGTAGAAGTGGTTGACGCCGACCACCACCGGCAGGCCGAAGCCGCGCAGGTTGGTGACGTGCCGGGCGAGGTTGGCAAAGCCCTTCTCCAGGGCGTCGATGTTCTCACTGCCGAGGTTCTTCTTGTCGACGCCGCCATGCATCTTGAGGGCGCGGATGGTCGCCACCACCACGACCGCCGAGGGTGTCAGGCCCGCCTGCCGACACTTGATGTCCAGGAATTTTTCCGCGCCGAGGTCGGCGCCGAAGCCGGCTTCCGTCACCGTGTAGTCGGCGAGCCGCAGGCCGGCCCGGGTGGCGATCACCGAGTTGCAGCCATGGGCGATGTTGGCGAAGGGGCCGCCATGGATCAGCGCCGGGTTGCCCTCGAGCGTCTGCACGAGGTTCGGCTGCAGGGCGTCCTTGAGCAGCACCGTCATGGCGCCGGTCGCCTTCACGTCCTTGAGGGTGACCAGCTTGCGGTCGCGGGTCTCGGCGATGACGATCCGGCCGAGGCGCTCCTCCAGGTCGGCGAGGTCCTTGGCGAGGCAGAACACCGCCATCACCTCGGAGGCCACCGTGATGTCGAACCCGTCCTCGCGCGGAAACCCGTTGGCGACGCCGCCGAGCGACTGGGTGATCTGGCGGAGCGCCCGGTCGTTCATGTCGACCACCCGGCGCCAGTGGATGCGGCGGACGTCGATGTTGAGCTCGTTCGCCCAGTAGACGTGGTTATCGATCAGCGCGGCCGCGAGGCTGTGGGCCGCCGTGATGGCGTGGAAGTCGCCGGTGAAGTGCAGGTTGATCTGCTCCATCGGCACGACCTGCGCCTTGCCGCCGCCGGCCGCGCCGCCCTTCATGCCGAAGCACGGCCCGAGCGAGGGCTCGCGCAGGCAGATCATGGTCTTCTCACCGATTCGGTTCAGGGCGTCGCCGAGGCCCACCGTCGTAGTGGTCTTGCCCTCGCCCGCGGGCGTCGGGGAGATCGCGGTGACCAGCACGAGCTTGCCGGGCGTCCGGCTCTCCAGCCCGGCGATGTAGCCGTGGTCGATCTTGGCGATGTGCTTGCCGTAATGGTGGAGCGCGTCATCCGGGATGCCGAGCGTCTCGGCGACCTGGGCGATCGGCTTCAGGGTCGCGGCGCGGGCGATCTCGATATCTGACGGCATGGGCGTTCCCTCCCTGAATCACGGGCCCGGAGCCCGCCGCCGGCTGTTGCCGTGCGGATGTCCACCCGTGCGGGCGGCCGCCCGCGAACGGCTGCGCACTGTGCGTCAAACGAATGGGAAATGCGCGTCGATTTTTATGAGGTGGCGGACAAAACAAGTTTTTTGGTCCGCAGGCTGGAGTGGGCATGGAGAGCGCCACCGGGATGGCTTTCCTTCCCACGCCCTCATCCTGAGATGCCGGCTGGAGGCCTCGAAGGAGCCCTCCAGCCGGCACTGTGATCCCTGGAGGGCGCCTTCGAGGCCCGCTGACGCGGGCACCTCAGGATGAGGGTTTGGATGGGATCAGCTCGGCTCACCCCCCCGATTTCTTGGCCTTGTCGGCGGCGCCCGGCGCCTCGTGGGGCTGCGGCGCGCCCTTCGGGAGTTCCGGGTTCTCGGCGTTGTGCGGGGCGGCCACCGGGGCCGGCACCGTCTCGGCGGTGGCGGTCGGCTTCTCGATCTCGGGTAGGCCGTCCTTCAGCTTCGCGTTGATCTGCGCGAGGTCGTCCGGCTCGGGGTTCAGGTCCTTGGCGTGCTGCCACTGGAACTTGCCCTCCAGACGCCGGCCCGCGCGCCAGTAGGCGTCGCCCAGGTGGTCGTTGATGGTCGGGTCGCCGGGCTTCAGCTCGACGGCCTTCTCCAGCTCGCGCACCGCGTCGTCCCAGCGGCCGAGCCGGTAATAGGCCCAGCCGAGGCTGTCGACGATCATGCCGTCGCGCGGGCTGGCATCGACCGCCTGCTGCAGCAGCTTGAACGCCTCGTCGATGTTGGTGTTCTGGTCGACCCAGGAATAGCCGAGGTAGTTCATCACCTGCGCCTTGGCGGCCGGCTGGCTGGCCGGCACCAGGGCCAGCGCCTTCTTCAGGTCGGCCTCGGCCTTCGGCCATTGCTTGGCGCGCTCGTAGGCGGTGCCGCGGAAGTAATAGGTCGTCCAGTAATTGGCCTGCGGCCGGTTGCCGATCAGGTCGATGGCACGGGTGTAGGTGGCCGCCGCCTCCTCGTATTTCTTGCGGGCGCGCTGGACGTTGCCGAGGGCGGTGATCACGTCGATGTCGTCGGGATGCGCCTTCATGGTGGCGTCGAGGTGCTCCAGCGCCTCGTCGCCCTTGCCCATCTGCTCCAGGTTCAGGCCGACTTGGATGTCGGCGTTGAGCTTGAGCGGGGAATTGGCCGGGATCTGCGCGTAGGCCTCGTTGGCGCGCTCCGGCTGCTTCATCCGGTCGAGCGTGTCGGCCAGCGTCAGCCGGGCCAGCGCATGGTCGGGGGCGAGGTAGAGGGCGAGCCGCAGGTAGATCACGGCGGGCAACTCGTCGCCCTGCGTGGAGCCGGCCGAGCCCAGCCCGTACAGCACCTCGGCGGCACCCTCCTGGGCGTTGGCGATCAGCCGCGTGAGGGGCTTGCCCTCCTTCAGCTTGTCGAGGGCGTCGCGCACCAGCGGGTGGCGGGGCGAGAGCTGGTCGAAATCCGAATAGGCCTGGATGGCGAGGTCGGTGCGGCCGAGGCTGGCCTCCAGGCGCGCGTAGGCATCGACGATGCGCAGGGTGTTGTGGTCGGCGTCATAGGCCGCCTTGAGGCGCCGCTCCGCCTCGGCGTTGTCGCCGGTCACCGAGGCGATCAGGCCGGCATGGTAGTCGCGGAAGGTGTTGTAGTAGCGCTCGCCGCGGAGCTTGTTGACGGTCTCCAGCGCCTTCTTGCCGTCACCGGCGCCGGCATACGACCAGGCGGTCAGCAGCGTGGCGGTCAGATCCGTCGCCGCGCCGCGGCCGCTCCGCGAAAAGTTCTGGCGGGCGGCAGCCCATTGGCCGGCCTTGATCTGACGCACCCCGAGGGAGAGGTTGGCGAGCCCGTTGGTCGGATCGCGGGCGATCAGCTTCTCGGCGGTGCGGAACGCGTCCGGCAGGGCGCCGTCGGCCAGGAGCGAGATGAAGGCGCGCTCGACGAGTTCGGCGTTGCGCGGGTCGGCCTTCACGGCCTCCCGGTAGAAGGTGGCGGCCGCCGCCGTGTCCCGGGCCGCACCCGCGATGTAGGCGGAGAGGAAATTGCCCTCCAGCGAATCCGCGGGCTCGTAGTCGAGCACCGGGGTCGATTCCTTCGGCTGCGCGGCCAGCACGGTCTGCGGCAGACCGGCGGCGAGCAGCAGGGCGAGCGCCGAGACGCTCCGGCGGGCGCGGGATGTCATCATGAACCGATCGCGGCTCCTGGGCGCCGGCCAGCCAAGGGGCCGGGCGCGAGAATGGCGGGTTATCCCCGGAAAAGCGCCGGGGACACTGAACCCATCCCGCCAGCCCCGCAAGGCGAAAGGATGGCGCGGGGGCGGCGGAGCGCAGCGTCTGCCTTCCCGTCATCGCGAGCGCAGCGAAGACGGGTGCCTCGGCTCCTCAGCCGAGGGCCCCCTCACATATTCGGATAGTTCGGCCCGCCCGGCCCCTCCGGGGTCACCCAGTCGATGTTCTGGTTCGGATCCTTGATGTCACACGTCTTGCAGTGGACGCAGTTCTGCGCGTTGATCTGGTAGCGGACCCCGTCGCTGGCGGAGGCATCCTCGACCCACTCGTAGACGCCGGCCGGGCAGTAGCGGCCCGAGGGTCCACCGTAGACGTCGTGCTCGGAGCGTTTCTGCAGCTCCATGTCCCGCACCTTGAGGTGGGGCGGCTGGTCCTCCTCGTGGTTGGTGTTCGACATGTAGACCGAGGACAGCCGGTCGAAGGTCAGCTTGCCGTCGGGCTTCGGGTAGACGATCGGCGTCACCTCGGCGAGCGGCTTGAGGCAGGCATGGTCCGGCTTGCCGTGACCGAGCGTCCCGAACGGCGAGGCGCCGAGGATGCTCGTCGCCCACATGTCGATCCCGCCGAGCCCCACGCCCACCAGAGTGCCGTACTTGGACCAGAGCGGCTTGACGTTGCGCACCGCCTTCAAGTCCTGCCCGATCGGGCTCTCGCGCCAGCCGGCCTCGTAGGCGGTGAGTTCGTCGCCCGCGCGGCCCGCCTTCAGGGCGTCCGCGATGGCGTCGGCCGCCTGCATGCCGGACAGGATCGCGTTGTGCGAGCCCTTGATCCGCGGCACGTTCACGAACCCCGCCGAGCAGCCGACGAGGCACCCGCCCGGGAAGACCAGCTTGGGCACGGATTGCCAGCCGCCCTCCATGATGGCCCGCGCCCCGTAGCCGATGCGCTTGGCCCCCTCGAAGGTCTCGGCGATCATCGGGTGGGTCTTGAACCGCTGGAACTCCTCGAACGGCGACAGGGTCGGGTTCTCGTAATTCAGGTGCGTGACGAAGCCGACCGAGAGCAGGTGGTCGTCGAAATGGTAGAGCCAGGAGCCGCCGCCGGCCTTATTGGGGAGCGGCCAGCCCATCGTGTGCTGCACGAGGCCGGGCTCGAACTTGCCGGGGGCGAGCTGCCAGAGCTCCTTCACGCCGAGCCCATACTTGAAGTGGTCGCTGTGCCGGTTGAGTTCGAACCGCTGGATCAGCCCCTTGGTGAGGTTGCCCCGGGCGCCCTCGCCGAACACCGTGTACTTGCCGCGCAATTCCATGCCGCGGGTGTAGTCGTCCCGCGGCTCGCCCGACTTGCCGATGCCGAGATCGCCCGTGGCGATGCCCGCCACCGCGCCGTTCGCGTCGAACAGCACCTCGGAGGCCGGGAAGCCCGGATAGATCTCGACGCCGAGCGCCTCGGCCTGGGCGCCGAGATACTTGCAGGTGTTGGACAGCGAGCCGACGAAATTGCCGTGGTTCGACATGAGCTTGGGGAAGAACACGTTCGGCAGGGTGATGCCGCTGTTCTTGGTGAGCATCATGAACTCGTCGCGCTGAACCTCGGTCTTCAGCGGACGCTCCGGATCCTGGCGCCACTCGGGCAGCAGGCGATCCAGGCCGATCGGGTCGATCACCGCCCCCGACAGGATGTGGGCGCCGACCTCCGAGCCCTTCTCGACGACGACGACGGAGATGTCCTCGCCGATCTCGGCGGCGCGCTGCTTCAGGCGGATCGCGGTGGCGAGGCCGGCGGGGCCTGCGCCCACCACGACCACGTCGAAATCCATGCTCTCGCGTTCGGGCAGCGCCATCCTCGCCTCTCCGTGTTCTTGTCTCAGGGTCGTCGCGGCAACCCTCGTGATGCCGTCTCAAGCGATTCCAAGCTAGAAAGGCAAGGTGCCGACGCTCAAGCTCAAGGCAAAGTTCCCGTTGCCGCAGGGTGCGAACCACGTGACGCGGTGTTCGGAAGATCCCACCCGCGCCCTCATCCTGAGGTGCCCGCGCCAGCGGGCCTCGAAGGAGCCCTCCGGAAGGCACTGCGATCCCTGGAGTCCTCCTTCGAGGCCTCCGCTGTGCTCCGGCACCTCAGGATGAGGGCGCGGGTGGGACGATGATCGCTGTATCCCGGGTCGTGAAGACCGCGCTATTCGGTCACGCAAGTCCTTGCTACCCGAAGCGATTCCGCGCGTTGTCCACAGGCCCCGGCGATCCCACATGACAGATCACATGCCGAGTCCCTCCGACGCGCAAGCCGACCTGATCGCCTATCTCGACTTCCACGTGGAGGCCGGTGCCGACGCGGCCCTCGACGAGCACCCCCACGACCGTTTCAGCGAGGCCGACACGCCGGCGCCCACCCTGCGCGCGCCGCGCCGGGCGCCCCCCCGGATCGCGGAATCGTCCGCCACTCCGGTTGCCAACACCCTCGTGCCCCCCCCAGGCTCGGCTCCGCCCCCAGCCTCGTCCTCCGCTGCGCCCCGGACCTTCGGCCGCGCCGCCAGCGCCCAACCCGACGAGGCGGCCTCCGACGCCCGCGCCCGCGCCCGGCAGGCCAAGAGTCTCGATGAGCTGGAGCGCATCCTCGCCGATTTCGACGCCTGCCCGCTGCGCTTCACGGCAAAAAACCTCGTCTTCGCCGACGGCAATCCGGAGGCCCGGGTGATGTTTCTCGGCGAGGCGCCGGGCGCCGATGAGGACCGGATTGGCAAGCCGTTCATGGGCCGCTCGGGCCAGCTCCTCGACAAGATGATGAAGGCGATCGGGCTCGACCGGACGAGCGCCTATATCGGCAACATCGTGCCCTGGCGGCCGCCCGGCAACCGCAACCCGACCCCCCAGGAGGTGGCGGTGTGCCGGCCCTTCGTGGAGCGGCAGATCGAGCTGGTCGATCCCGACATCATCGTCTGCCTCGGCGCCCCCGCGACCCAGACGCTGACCGGCTCCAAGGACGGCATCCTGCGGACCCGCGGCCGGCTGTTTCCGTACAAGCTGCCGAATCGCGAGGTGAAGCTGCTCGCGACGCTGCACCCGGCCTTCCTGCTGCGCCAGCCGGTGCAGAAGCGCCTAGCGTGGCGCGATTTCCGCGCCCTGCGCGCCCTCATCGACGGGAAAGCTTGACCGCGTAAGCGGAACCGGCTCTCCCCTCCCGCCATTAGAGCTTCGTTCCCGCCGGCGGTTCGCCGCCGTCCGGACAGGACGACGCACGACACCTTGCGTCCCGCCCGCGGCGGCCGGCGCAGCAGCATCGATGGCGGGACCCACCATGCGCTGGGAAGATCTACGCAGCTCCGACAATGTCGAGGATCGCCGGGGCGAAGGCGGCGGTGGCGGCATGGGCTTTCCCGGCGGCGGCGCCGGCGGGCTCGGCATCGGCACCATCGTGGTGCTGCTGATCATCAGCTACTTCACGGGGATCAACCCGGCGATCCTGATCGGCGGCGCCGAGCGGATCGGCGGCGGTCACAGCCAGCAGGAACAGCCCGCCGATCCGCAGACGCAGGCGAAGCGCCGCCAAGCGCCCACCGACGACAGCGGCCGGTTCGCGTCGAAGATCCTGGGCAACACCGAGGACGTGTGGAGCCAGATCCTGCCGCAGCAGACCGGCAAGCAGTACACCCCGACGACCCTGGTGCTCTATACCGGCGGGACCCGCTCGGGCTGCGGCTCGGCCCAGGCCGCGATGGGCCCGTTCTACTGCCCGCTCGACAAGAAAGTTTATCTGGATACCGGCTTCTTCAAGGAGATGGCCTCGAAGTTCGGCGTGAAGGGTGATTTCGCCTACGCCTACGTGATCGCCCATGAGGTCGGCCACCACGTCCAGGACGTGCTCGGCATCCTCGGCAAGGTCCAGGCCCGCCAGCAGCAGGCCTCGAGCAAGACCGAAGCGAACGCCCTGTCGGTGCGCATCGAGCTGATGGCCGATTGCCTCGCCGGCGTCTGGGCCAAGAACTCCAACGACAAGTATGCCGAGCTGGATCAGGGCGACATCGACGAGGCCCTGAACGCCGCCGCCCAGATCGGCGACGACGCGCTGCAGCGGCGCTCGCAGGGCTACGTGGTGCCGGATTCCTTCACCCACGGCTCCTCGGCCCAGCGCCAGCGCTGGTTCACGGCCGGCTACAAGAGCGGCCAGACCAAGGCGTGCGACACGTTCCGGACGGCGGGGAACTGAGGCCGCTTGAAAAGCGGTTTTTGCAAGCGCAGCCCGTCCAGGATCGAGCGCGGATCCCCTCTCCCGTGCGGGAGAGGTCTGCTCTCGCAGAAAGCCGGGTGAGGGATGAGAACGCTCCGGATAAGGCGCGGCCTGTCGGCGCTCCGGCGGTGTGCTCGATCCTGAACCGTCTCGACCCTCACCCCAACCCTCTCCCGCACGGGAGAGGGAGCATGTCGAGTTCTGCAGTCCGCGTCGCTGCGCTGCCCCGGTGTGCACATCAGACCCGCCTCGGGGGCGGGGCCATCCAGGATCAGCGAGCCGCGATCCCCTCGATCAGCGCCTTGTTGAACCCCTCCGGATCGGACATCTGCGGCGCGTGGCCGAGCTCGGGGAACTCCACGAGCCGTGCCCCCGGAATCGCCTGCGCGGCCGCCTTCCCCAGCTCAGGATAGTGTCCGAGGCTCGCCCGCACCTCCGGCGGGGCGAGATCCTTGCCGATCGCCGTGTTGTCCTTCTGGCCGATCATCAGCAGCGTCGGCACCGCGATCTGGGGGAAGCGGTAGACCACCGGCTCGGTGACGATCATGTCGTAGACGAGCGCCGAATCCCAGGCGACCGCCTCCTTGCCGGGGCCGTTGTTCAGCCCGGCCAGCATCGTCACCCAGGGCTCGTAGCGCGCCTCCCAGCGGCCGGCATAGTAGGTCGCCGTCTCGTAGGCGCGGATCGACTCCGCCGAGACCTTCAGCTCGCGCTGATACCATTGCGCCAGGGAGATCGGCGGCAGGCCCTTGGCGCTCCAATCCTCGAGGCCGACCGGATTGACCAGCACGAGCTGGTCCACATCCTTCGGGTAGAGCAGGGCGTAATGCGCGGCCAGCATGCCGCCGGTCGAATGGCCGACCAGGATCGGGTGCTCCACCCCGAGCTGCGCCAGCAGCGCGTGCGTGTTCTCGGCGAGCTGCCGGAAGGTGAACTGGTAGGCCGCTGGCTTGCTCGACTTGCAGAAGCCGATCTGATCGGGTGCGATCACCCGGTAACCGGCCGCATTCAGCGCGCGGATCTGGCTCTCCCAGGTGGCGGCGCAGAAGTTCTTCCCGTGGAGCAGCACGACGGTGCGGCCGTTCGGCGCCTCGGCCGGCACGTCCAGATAGGCCATCTGGAGCGCCTGACGCTGCGAGGGAAACGTGAAGCGCTGCACCGGGAACGGATAGGCGAACCCCTCCAGTTCCGGGCCGTAGGCCGGGGTGGCGACCCGGTCCGCCGCCACCGCCGGGGCGAGGGTGACCGCGCTGAGGAGCACGCCAGCGAGGATGGATCGGAGCATGGGCCGGAGCCTGTGTGCCAGCGGCGTGAGGCGCCGCGCCGCCGGCACAGATCGGGCATCCGGTGCGTGCTGTCTACGCTCCGGGCGGGCCTTAGGCCGCTTCCGGCCGCGCCACCACGGCCCTCTCGCGCTTGGCGTACCAGACGTCGGACAGCGAGAACGGTTCGAACCGGCGCTCGTACCCGGTCCGCGCCATGAGCTCGGCAAGGGTCGCGCTCTGCTGCGGATCGGCGTTGGCGACGCTGAGCAGCGTCACATCGTGTTGCGAGAAATCGAAGCGCTCCAGGATGTCGAGCGTATCGTCCTCGGCATTGATGCTCATGTAGTCGATCGTGCGCGGCGCCTGCGCGGCCTGCAGGAAGCTGCGCAGCGTGATGGTCTCGACCTCGTACCGCTTTCCGCCCCGGCGCACGCCCACGGCAGCCCCCGCCGCCGGATCCTCGGAACTCGCCGTGTCGTTGAACAGGATCTTCAGGCCATCGTCGGTATAGATGAACTTGTTCGTGACATAGCACGTCCGGCTGCCGCGCAGCGCCTCGTGCCGGCTGCGTGCCGGCTCCGCGATGGCGCCCTGCCAGCCGTAGAGCGTCTCGAGCAGCTGGGTGGTGCTGGCGCCCCGGCCATCCGCGGCACCGAACTCGACGAAGTAACCGTTCCGCTCCTCCCCGAGCTCGAACAGAACCCAGAGGTCCTGCAGGAGCGGCGCCGTTGAGAGGGCCGCGCGCCGGGCCGCGAAGGTGAGGAAGTCGATCGATTCGGCGTAAGCCTCCTGGCCCGGACCGACGAGGCTCTTGATCTCCGCGATCGATCCTTCAAGCGTGTCCCGGACGCTCAAGACCGATCTGAAGACGATTCCAAGCTCATTTTCCACGATCCAACTCCTCTACACACCCGTCCTTGCGATCAGCGCGCACGGAACCTTTTCGGCCGACACTCATCGATCCGCGTGGCATTCTGCCCATCCCGCCCGCCCTCGACCCGGACGAACCGCGGATCAACGGCAGCGGATGAGAAATATTTACGCCGACAGAACTCGTAAAAACCAAACTTCATCGACAAAAATCTGAATTTCTCTCGGTATTCTGGCCAAAATTGAAAGCAATCATCGGTACATTTTCGGAAAACTGTGCGGTAATTCGTTCGTCTTACGGCCAAGCCTACGATGATCCTTTGCAAACGATTTGGAACGAGTCAATGACATCGGCCACGAAAACGATCTTAACGTTTGCTCTTCTCGCCGGCCTCAGCACAGCTTCGGCCCACGCCGCGGATGCCTGCGACGCGCTCGCCGCCCAGGTGATCCGATCCACCGGCGCGTCGCTCGCCGGCCGGGCCGGGCCCTACGCGGTGTTCCGCGCGGAGGACGCGGAGCGGATGAGCCTCGATTGCCGGAAGCCGGCCCGGATCACTGTGGCCTCCCGGGACCGGGAACCATCCCGGGCCTATTTCACCCTGATCGGCCGCGCGGCGCGGGCGCTCGCCGGAGCGGATGCCGCCGCCGCCGAGGTGCTGGCGCTCAACCTGCATCAGGCGAGCCTCCTCGCGAACGCCCCGCGCCGCGGGGGCACCGGTCGTACCGTGATGCTGTGCGAGACCGGACCGCGGACCGATGCCCTGAGCGAGGATCTCACGGTCTGTCGGGTCGCGCCCCGCGCCGGGCTTTCGCGGATCCGCCGTGCGGGCTAGACCGCGCCCATGTCGAATCCCGAGATCCCCGGTCCGATCGTCCAAGTCGGTGCCGCCCGCTTCGCCAACCACCTGCCGCTCGCGCTGATCGCCGGCCCATGCCAGCTGGAGGGGCGCAACCATGCCCTCGAGATCGCGGCCGCGCTGAAGGAAATGACGGCGCGCGCCGGGATCGGCCTCGTGTTCAAGACCTCGTTCGACAAGGCCAACCGCACCTCGGGCAGCGCGGCGCGCGGGGTCGGCCTGGACGAGGCGCTGCCGGTCTTCGCGGAGATCCGCGAGTCCCTGGGCCTGCCGGTGCTGACCGACGTGCACGCCGCCGAGCAATGCGCCCGGGCCGCCGAGGCCGTGGACGTGCTCCAGATCCCGGCCTTCCTGTGCCGCCAGACCGACCTGCTCCTGGCCGCCGCCGCGACGGGGCGGGCGGTCAACATCAAGAAGGGCCAGTTCCTGGCGCCCTGGGACATGAAGCACGTCGCCGCCAAGGTGACGCAGGCCGGCAACCCCAACGTCATCGTCACCGAGCGGGGCGCCTCCTTCGGCTACAACACGCTCGTCTCGGACATGCGCAGCCTGCCGATCATGGCGCAGGTGACGGGTGGCGCGCCGGTGGTGTTCGATGCGACCCATTCCGTGCAGCAGCCGGGCGGCCAGGGCGCAAGCTCCGGCGGGCAGCGGGAATTCGTCGCCGTGCTGGCCCGGGCCGCCGTGGCGGTCGGGGTGGCGGGCGTGTTCATCGAGACCCATCCCGATCCCGACCGGGCCCCCTCCGACGGTCCCAATATGGTGGCGCTGAAGCACATGCCGGCGCTTCTCGACGAGCTGATGGCCTTCGACAGGCTGGCCAAGGCCCGCGCCGCGTAAACGGGGTTTCCAGAGGGCAGGCCCTTTGGTGGGTTGTCAGGGCGAAGCCCTGACGGTCTCGGGCGTAGCCCGACACCGGACAACGTCCGGCACCAGGGCTCCGCCCTGGCCCCGCGAAAGGGCTCGCCCTTTCGAAACCCCGATCAGGCCGGCTCCAGCACGTGGATCCGCAGGGGCTGGACAAGGCCGTAGCGGCCGTCGGCCTCGCGCTCCGCCGCCGTCTCGAAGGCGGCCTCCACGACGGGGCGGCGGGCCTCGATCGCCGCCGCGCGGGCGGGATCCACGGTGCAGACCCGCTTCAGGAACGCAGCGAGATCAGCGAAGCTCTCGCGCCGCTCGACCGTGACATCGCGGCGGCAGGCGAGCGTGCCACGGGCGAGGGCGGCCGCGATCGCATCCTGTGCGGCCGCGCGCACCGCGGTCTCGTCCTCGATGGGTTGCAGGGCCTCGAAGAAGCTGCCCGACGCGAGGGGCTCCACCACGACGAGGCATCCGCCGGGGACCAGCACGCGGGCCGCCTCGACCAGGGCGGCCGCGGGGTCGGGCACGTGATGCAGGGCGTTGAGCAGGACGGCCCCCTCGAAGCTGGCATCGGGGAAGGGCAGGGCCTCGCCCGAGGCATTCTCGAACCGCGCCCCCGGCACCGCGGCCCGGGCCTGTTCGAGGGCCGCGGCACCCGGATCGATCCCGGTCACCGCCGCACCGTCCTCGCTCAGCCGCTTGGAAAGGGTTCCGGGGCCGCATCCGATATCGAGGATCCGCTTGCCGGACAGGGGCGCGAAGGTCTCGCGGATCAGGGTCAGGGCATCCATTCGGCAATCCTCCACGGCCGTGAACATAGGGGCGGCCCCTCGGGGAGGCGACCGCAGCGCGCGAGGAACGGACGCCCCGATCCGGAAAATCTTCGCAAGGTTTCAGATCGGCCGACGCTGGCAACGGTCACGCTGCGCACGCAGCCTGGCGCGTCGCGCATGATGAACCGCGATTCATAAAACCGACGGCGTGCGGATCCGCACGCCAAGACCTGTGAGAACTTGGAACTGTCCCGGGGTGACTACGTTATTGGGCAGGTTCGATCGAGGATCGAGAAGGAACATCATGCGCAAGATCGGTATCATCGCCACCGCCGCCGCCCTGGCCCTCGGCAGCGTTGCCGCCACGTCCAGCGCCGAGGCCCGTCCCTACGGCTACCATGGCGGCTACGGCGGCTATGGCCACGGCTACTACCGCGGTCGTCGCGGCATCGGCACCGGCGCCGCCATCGGCCTCGGCATTGCCGGCCTCGCGGCGGGCGCCATCGCCGCCGGCGCGGCGCGCGATAGCTACTACGGCAACGGCTACGGCTACGCCCCGTCCTACGGCTACGGCTACGCCCCGGTTTACGGCGGCTACGGCTATGCCAACCCGGGCTACGGCTACTACGGCTACGGCTACTAATATCTAAGATCCGAACGGATCGGGGCGACCGGCGCAGGCCGGTCGCCCTTTTTCGTGCCTCTTGCGAGGATCTAAGGACCCGCAACCTGTACTTGAATTCCTATTTCGCGATTGCCTTCCGCAATGCAGTGCGACATCCTGTCCCCGAGCCATCGACTGTCGGGGGGCGGAAGGTGCCGATCATCGCTGTCATTGTCGGCGCGATCCTGTCCGGGCTGGTCTACTGGTTCAAGTACGGCGACGGCATGGCACAGATCGACCGTGCCCTGACCGATCGGCGCAATGCCAAGCTTCGTGCGAGGAACGAGGCGGCTTTTCGGGCCGCACCGGTGCGTTCGATTCGAAACCCCATCGATGCCGCCGGCGTCCTGATGTACCTTGTCGCCCTCGCGCGCGGCATACCGACCCCCGAGCAGGAGGTGGCGATCGAGGCCGAGTTGCGCGCGATCGTGCCACCGGGCGACGATCTGGCGACGCGACTGGTCTATATCCGCCACGCCGCCCATCAGGTCGCGGATGCCGACACGGCCCTCGGCCATCTGGCGCCGTTGCTGCGCGAAAAGCTCACCGCTTCCGAGCGGGCCGACCTCGAACGGATGCTCGGCACTGTCGCGGCAATCCATCAGGGGCCGATTCCCGCGCAGGAAAGCCTTCTGGCCCGCACGACGCGCAGCCTGCGTCAGACCGACTGATGCGTCGGCCCGGGATCATCGCGATCGACGAGGTCATGCGGGCGCTGAACCGGTCGCCGGGCGACCCCGCGGCTCGAAGCCCGGATCGTCACCGGCCGCGATAGGGCGGCACGCCGGGATCGGGCAACCACGCGTTCTTCGGCAGCTCACCCGTCTGCCAGAACACGTCGATCGGGATGCCGCCGCGCGGATACCAGTATCCGCCGATGCGCAGATAGCGCGGCGCCAGCAGGTCCCGCAGCCGCTTGCCGATCGCCACCGTGCAATCCTCATGGAACGCGCCGTGGTTGCGGAACGAACCGAGGTAGAGCTTCAGCGACTTCGACTCCACGAGCCAGTCGCCCGGTACGTAGTCGATCACCAGGATGGCGAAGTCGGGCTGCCCGGTCACCGGACAGATCGAGGTGAATTCGGGCGCGGTGAACCGGGCTACGTAGTCCGTATCCGGGTGCGGGTTCGGCACCCGGTCGAGGCGCGCCTCCTCGGGGGAGGACGGGACAGGCGTCGGCTGGCCGAGCTGCAGATCGCTGGAGGTCGTCATAGCCCGCATATAAAGCGCGCCGCCGCCGGGCGCATCCATCCGGTCCGCGGCGATTTTTCCGGAGGACGCAAGGTGGCTCCGGCGCTTGCCGCCGGACGCGGCTTGACGGATAAGCCGCCGCGATGCGCCGCACCCCTGATTTGAGTGCGGTCGCCGACCCGCGGCCCCCGCGAGAGGACGTTCCATGACCGCGATCACCAATATCAGCGCCCGCGAGATCCTCGACAGCCGTGGCAATCCCACGGTCGAGGTGGACGTGATCCTGGAGGACGGCTCCTTCGGCCGCGCCGCGGTCCCCTCGGGTGCCTCCACGGGCGCCCACGAGGCGGTGGAGCTGCGCGACGGCGACACGAACCGCTTCCTCGGCAAGGGCGTGCTCAAGGCGGTCGAAGCGGCGCAGACCGAGATCCTCGACGCGATCGGCGGCATGGAGGCCGAGGATCAGGTCGCGGTCGACGAGGCGATGATCGAGCTCGACGGCACGCCCAACAAGGCGCGGCTCGGCGCCAACGCGATCCTCGGCGTGTCGCTGGCGGTGGCCAAGGCCGCGGCCGAGGCTTCGGGCCTGCCGCTCTACCGCTACGTCGGCGGCGTGCAGGGCCGGGTGCTGCCGGTGCCGATGATGAACATCATCAACGGCGGCGCCCATGCCGACAACCCGATCGACTTCCAGGAATTCATGATCATGCCGGTGGGCGCCGATTCGCTCGCCGAGGCCGTGCGCATGGGCTCCGAGGTGTTCCACACCCTCAAGGGCAAGCTGAAGAAGGCCGGCCACAACACCAATGTCGGCGACGAGGGCGGCTTCGCCCCGAACCTGCCCTCGGCCGAGGCGGCCCTCGATTTCGTGATGGACGCGATCAGCGCCGCCGGCTTCAAGCCCGGCCAGGACATCGCGCTCGCCCTCGACTGCGCCGCCACCGAGTTCTTCAAGGACGGCGGCTACGCCTATGAGGGGGAGGGCACGACCCGCACCATCGAGGCGCAGGTCGATTACCTCGCCCAGCTCGTCGATGCCTACCCGATCGTCTCGATCGAGGACGGCATGTCGGAGGACGATTGGGCCGGCTGGAAGCTGCTGACCGAGCGGGTCGGCGACCGCTGCCAGTTGGTGGGCGACGACCTGTTCGTCACCAATGTCGAGCGCCTGTCCCGGGGCATCGGCGAGGGCACGGCCAACTCGATCCTGATCAAGGTCAACCAGATCGGCTCGCTCACCGAGACGCTCGCGGCGGTCGATATGGCCCAGCGCGCCGGCTACACCGCGGTGATGTCGCACCGCTCGGGCGAGACCGAGGATTCGACCATCGCGGATCTGGCGGTCGCCACCAATTGCGGGCAGATCAAGACCGGCTCGCTGGCCCGCTCGGACAGACTGGCCAAGTACAACCAGCTGATCCGCATCGAGGAGGGCCTTGGGCCCCAGGCGCTCTATGCCGGCCCGGCCGCGCTCAAGCAGCTCGCCCGGCGCTGAGGACGCGCCGCCCGCCTCGCCTGGGCGAGGCGGGCCTATGGTTCCAAGGGCGCAGGTACCGCGAGCGTAACGAAGACGATCCGCGCCCTTGTCCCTGAACAGGTGAAGCGGCAGCGGAGCCTGATCCGGGAGCCGGCACGAGAACAAGCCGCGCCAGCGGCACAAGTTGGACCGGAAGGACGCTTCACGCTGTTCCGTGCTGGGTTCCGGGACGCATTCCGCTCACGCTGCAGGCCCCCGGGACAAAGGCGGTGCCAGCCGCCATCCGCTCGGTGCCGGGTGGGAAGGCGGGCTTTCAGGCCCTCGGCACGGTCCAGACCCGCATCGGCCGCGACAGGCCGCGCAGCTCGATCGTCCCGACCGGCTCCAGCGGACGCGCGCAGCGCTCCGCAAACGAGTCCGACACCAGGAGATCGTGGCCCAGCGTCGCGCACTGGCTCTCGATCCGGCTGGCCTCGTTGACCGCCCGGCCGATGATCGTAAAGTCGAGGCGCCGCTCGGTCCCGACATTGCCGTAGATCACCGTCCCGAAATGCACGACGCATTCGGCCACGAGTTCCGGCAGCCCGGCCGCGCGGCGGCGGTCGTTGAGCGCGGCGTTGGCGGCGAGCCCTTCGGTCGCGGCGTCCAGGGCGGCCCCACAGACCGGGCAGGGCAGGGGGCCGGCCTCCGGCACCGGGAAGATCGCCAGGAACCCGTCCCCTAAGAACTTCAGGATCTCGCCGCCGTGCCGCGCCACCGGATCGCCGAGGGCGTCGAAATGCTCGTTGAGCCACGTGACCATGTCGGCCGGATCCACCCGGTCGGCCAGGGCCGTGAAGCCGCGCAGATCCGTCAGCAGGATCGCCGCCGGTACGGCCCGCCCCTCGCCCCGCCGGATCTGACCGTCGAGGATCCGCTCGGCGGTGGAGCGGCCCAGATAGGTCGCCGACACCTCGCGGAACGTGTGGGCCAGGCTCATCTTGGCGAGGGCGAGGGTCAGGAACGGGAGGATGTCGGCGATGGCGGCCAGGTGCGCCGCGGTGAAGCCGGCCCCGTCCCGGGTGCAGAACGAGACCGCGATGCCCCGCAGCGCGGTACCGGGGGCGAACTCGACGATGTGCAGGACGTAGTCGACGCCGCCCTGGGCCCCGAGGGCTCGCAGGACCGGAAAATCCGCGTCCAGCCCGGGCGCGTCGAGGCGCCAGCGCCCGAAGCTCTCGCCCTTCTCCACCAGCGCGTAGACCGGGCTCAGGAGCCAGTCGCTCTCCTCGTCGGCGCCGTGGGCATTGGCGACGAAGGAAATCCCCTCGCCCGCGTGCCAGTTCAGGCTGACGCCGCGCAGCGTCGGGTCGAGGGCCGGGGCCATGACGCTGACCCGCCAGACGGGGATGCCGGCGCCGGCCAGCGCCTCGCAGAAGCCGGTCAGCAGCGTGTCGTGGTCGTCGGTGGCGGTGGCGTGCCCGGCGATCCAGCGGCTCAGTCGTGTCAGGTCCATCCCTCAGGCTCGCCCCTGTCTGCCCCGGCCGCCGCACGATCGCAAAGAACCCTTAACCTTTCCGCGCGACGGTCGCCCCATGGTTGTCCGCCGCCGCGTCAGAATGGTCGTGTTGCCGCTCGGTCTCTGGACCCTGTCGGCGCTCGTCGTCGGCTATTTCGTCTGGCAGGCCGAGAGCGGCAATCGGGGCCTCGAGGCCAAGAAGGCGCTGAAGATCCGCGCCTATCAGCTCACCCAGGAGCTGAACGCCGTGAAGGCCGAGCGGGCGACCTGGGAGCACCGCGTCGCCCTGCTCAAGAGCGACCAGATCGACCGCGATCTGCTGGAGGAGCGCGCGCGGATCGTGCTCGGGCGCGTCCACGCCAACGACGTGGTCATCATCACGCCGTGATCGCGGTGGCGCCCCGCGCCGCAATCCCGAAAGCCTTCTGACAACAGCGGCCTCCTGTCAGAGCGGCAACCCTCGCTTTCCAACTGGCGCTGTCCTACACCCCCCGAAGTCGCGTGGAATCATGGGGAGTGCGCCGATGGATGCCGCCAAGGAGCCCGCCAAGGACGCTGCGTCCTCGGCTTCGCAGGCCGGAAGCCCCCAGGTCGCCGAGGCGCACAAGCCGGCGCCCAACATGCCGCAATTCTCGCGGGACGAAGACCTCCACGCCTATCACGAGATGCTGCTGATCCGGCGCTTCGAGGAGAAGGCCGGCCAGCTCTACGGCATGGGCCTGATCGGCGGCTTCTGCCACCTCTATATCGGCCAGGAGGCCGTGGTGATCGGCATGCAGATGGCCTCGGTCGAGGGCGACCAGGTCATCACCGGCTACCGCGACCACGGCCACATGCTGGCCTGCGGTATGGACCCGAAGGGCGTGATGGCCGAGCTGACCGGCCGCCGCGGCGGCTACAGCCGCGGCAAGGGCGGCTCGATGCACATGTTCAGCCGCGAGAAGCAGTTCTTCGGCGGCCATGGCATCGTCGGCGCGCAGGTCTCGCTGGGCACCGGCCTCGCCTTCGCCGATCATTACCGGGAGAACGGCAAGGTCAGCCTGACCTATATGGGCGATGGCGCCGCCAACCAGGGCCAGGTCTACGAGAGCTTCAACATGGCGGCCCTCTGGAAGCTGCCGGTCGTCTACGTGATCGAGAACAACCGCTACGCCATGGGCACCTCGGTGGCCCGGGCCTCGGCGCAGACCGACTTCTCGAAGCGCGGCCTCTCCTTCGGTATCCCGGGCGAGCAGGTCGACGGCATGGACGTGCGCACCGTGCGCGAGGCCGCCACCCGGGCGATCGAGCACGCCCGCACCGGCCAGGGGCCGTACATCCTGGAGATGCAGACCTACCGCTATCGCGGCCACTCCATGTCCGATCCGGCCAAGTACCGGACCAAGGACGAGGTCTCGAAGATGCGCGACGAGCACGACCCGATCGAGATGGTGCGCAAGCGCCTGCTCGAATTGCACGGCGTGCCGGAGACCGAGTTGAAGGCGACGGATGCCAAGGTCCGCGAGATCGTCAACGCCTCGGCCGAGTTCGCGACCAACGATCCCGAGCCCGATCCGTCCGAGCTCTGGACCGATATCTTGTTGGATGCGCACGCCTAGCGCGATCCTGAAACCCTGGCCGCCCCTATCGAAAAGACGACCGCAGAGCTGAGCATGGCGACCGACATCCTGATGCCCGCCCTCTCGCCCACCATGGAGGAGGGCAAGCTCGCCAAGTGGCTGAAGAAGGAGGGCGATCCGATCAAGTCCGGCGACGTGCTGGCCGAGATCGAGACCGACAAGGCCACCATGGAGGTGGAGGCGATCGACGAGGGCGTCCTCGCCAAGATCCTGATCGCCGAGGGCACCGAGGGTGTTGCGGTCAACACGCCGATCGCCGTCATCGCCGCCGAGGGCGAGGACCCGGCGAGTGTCCAGTCCGGCGGCGGCGCCAAGTCCGATGCTTCCAAGCCCAACGGCGCGGGCGGCCATCCGGCGCCCACGCCCGACATGCAGGCCGAGGGCATGGCCGACAAGGCCGCCCCCGCCGCCAAGACCGGCGACGATGCCCCGAAGGCCCCGGCGGCGCCGGCAATCATCACCAACAAGGCCGACGAGCCGGTGATGGAAGAGTTCCCGACCGGCACGCCGATGGTCACCACCACGGTGCGCGAGGCCCTGCGCGACGCCATGGCGGAGGAGATGCGCCGCGACGGCGACGTGTTCGTCATGGGCGAGGAGGTCGCCGAGTACCAGGGCGCCTACAAGATCACCCAGAACCTGCTGCAGGAATTCGGCGCCAAGCGGGTGGTCGACACCCCGATCACCGAGCATGGTTTCGCGGGCATCGGCGTCGGCGCGGCGCTCGCCGGCCTGAAGCCGATCATCGAGTTCATGACCTTCAACTTCGCCATGCAGGCGATCGACCACATCATCAACTCGGCGGCCAAGACGCTGTACATGTCCGGCGGCCAGCTCGGCTGCCCGATCGTGTTCCGGGGCCCCAACGGCGCGGCCGCCCGGGTGGGCGCCCAGCACAGCCACGACTATTCCGCGTGGTACTCCAACGTGCCGGGCCTGAAGGTGATCGCGCCCTACACGGCGTCCGACGCCAAGGGGCTGCTCAAGGCCGCGATCCGCGATCCGAACCCGGTGATCTTCCTCGAGAACGAGATCCTCTACGGCCAGTCCTTCCCGGTGCCGCAGCTCGACGATTTCGTGCTGCCGATCGGCAAGGCGCGGATCCACCGCCCCGGCACGGACGTGACCATCGTGTCCTTCTCGATCGGCATGACCTACGCGCTGAAGGCCGCACAGGTGCTGGCCGAGCAGGGGATCGAGGCGGAGGTCATCGACCTGCGCACGATCCGCCCGATGGATTCCGAGACGGTGGTCAAGTCGGTCAAGAAGACCGGCCGCTGCATCACCGTGGAGGAGGGCTTCCCGCAATCCGGCATCGGCGCTGAGATCGTGGCCCGCCTGATGGCCGACGCCTTCGATTACCTCGATGCCCCGGTCCTGCGGATCACCGGCAAGGACGTGCCGATGCCCTACGCGGCCAATCTGGAGAAGCTGGCGCTGCCGAACGTTGCGGAGGTCGTCGAGGCCGCCAAGAGCGTCTGCTACAAGTAACGGGCGCGCGGGCGACGCTGTCGCCCGCCCCGGCCAGGATCGAGGAACAGCCGGCGCGCCATGAGCCAGGATTCCAACAGCGACTTCGCCGAACTCGCCATCCCGCCCGACGCCCTGGAACAGGGCGGCATCGAGGTGCTGCGCGCGGCCGTGGTCGACGGTGCGGTGAGCGTCGCGCTGCGCCGCTCCTTCGACGACCCGGCAACCTGGGGCCGGCTCCTGATCGACCTCGCCCGGCAGGCGGCCCGCGCCTATGCGCTGGAGACCGATATGTCGGAGGAGGAGGCCCTGGAGCGCATCCGCGCCGGTTGGGAGGCCGAGGGGCTCGACCCCGGCGGCCTCAACTAGCGATGGCACCCGACCATGGCTGAGGCGGCTGTCCGGCAGGCGACCTACGCGGATCTGGAAGCGGTCCCCGAGCATCTCGTCGCCGAGATCATCGACGGGGTGCTGGAGACGCATCCGCGGCCGAGGCCCCGGCACGGCATCGCCGCGGCTCGCCTTTCGGGAGAGCTGGATCGGCCGTTCGCGCGTGGCCGTGGCGGCCCTGGTGGATGGGTGTTTATCATCGAGCCGGAACTTCATCTGGGATCCCAGGTGGTCGTTCCCGATCTCGCCGGCTGGCGCCGCGAGCGGATGCCGGCCGAACCCGAGGACGCGTACATCGAGACTCCTCCGGACTGGATCTGCGAGATCCTCTCGCCGTCCACCATCCGCCTCGACCGAGGCCGCAAACGCAGCATCTACGGCACGTCCGGCGTCGGTCACCTCTGGCTACTGGACCCGGCCGCGGGCGTGCTGGAAGGCTTCGCCCTCGCGGACGGGCGCTGGGTGCTCCCCGCCACGATCCAGCGCGGCGAGACCGTGGCCCTGCCGCCCTTCGACGCCGTTCCGTTCCCCTTCGACGACCTCTTTCCCTTCGACGATCCGGCCGCCCCGGCCCAGCCCGAGACCTGATGCCATGCCGATCAACGTGCTGATGCCCGCGCTCTCGCCCACCATGGAGAAGGGCAACCTCGCCAAGTGGCTGAAGAAGGAGGGGGACGCGATCAAGTCCGGCGACGTGCTGGCCGAGATCGAGACCGACAAGGCCACCATGGAGGTGGAGGCGATCGACGAGGGCGTGCTCGCCAAGATCCTCGTGCCCGAGGGCACCGCGGACGTGCCGGTCAACGACCTGATCGCCATCATCGCCGCCGAGGGCGAGGACCCGTCGAGCGTCCAGGCCGGCGGCGCGCCGAAGGCGGCCTCCAACGGCGCGGCCGAACCCAAGTCCGAAGCCAAGTCCGAGCCCAAGGCTGACGCCTCGGCGGCCGACCAGAACACCACGCCCGGCGGCGGCCACATGTCGTACGAGCGGATCAACGCCGCGCCGGAGGGTGCGCAGCCGAGCGGTGCCCCGCAGGCCGGCGCCCAGGCCGGTTCGGGCGGGCGGGTCTTCGCCTCGCCGCTCGCCCGGCGGATCGCCAAGCAGGAGGGCGTGGAACTCGGCGCCGTCCAGGGCAGCGGCCCGCATGGTCGCATCATCGCCCGCGACGTCCAGGCCGCGAAGGCCTCCGGCGCCACCAAGGCCCCCGCCGCCGCTCCGCAGGCCGCCGCCGAGGCGCCGAAGGCGGCCCCGGCTCCGAAGGCCGCCCCCGCGGGCGGCGGCGCGCCGGCCGGACTCACGACCGATCAGGTCAAGGGCTTCTTCGCCAAGGATGCCTACGAGGAAGTGCCCCTCGACGGCATGCGCAAGACCATCGCCAAGCGCCTCACCGAGGCGATGCAGGTCGCCCCGCACTTCTACCTGACGGTGGATTGCGAGCTCGACGCGCTGATGAAGCTGCGCGAGACGCTGAACGGCTCCGCCGGCAAGGACAAGGACGGCAAGCCCGCCTTCAAGCTCTCGGTGAACGACTTCGTCATCAAGGCGATGGGCCTCGCCCTGACCCGCGTGCCGGCCGCCAACGCGGTCTGGGCCGAGGACCGGATCCTGCGCTTCAAGAACGCGGAGGTCGGCGTCGCGGTGGCGATCGACGGCGGGCTGTTCACCCCGGTGATCCGCCGGGCGAACGAGAAGACGCTCTCGACCATCTCCAACGAGATGAAGGACTTTGCGGCGCGCGCCCGCGCCAAGAAGCTGAAGCCCGAGGAGTACCAGGGCGGCGTCACCTCGGTGTCGAATCTCGGCATGTTCGGGATCAAGCACTTCACCGCGGTGATCAACCCGCCGCAATCGAGCATCCTGGCGGTGGGCGCGGGCGAGAAGCGCGTGGTCGTGAAGGACGGGGCGCCAGCCGTGGTCCAGGTGATGACCTGCACCCTGTCGTGCGACCACCGGGTGCTCGACGGGGCGCTCGGCGCGGAGCTGGTCTCGGCCTTCAAGGGGCTGATCGAGAACCCGATGGGCATGCTGGTCTGAGGCGGAGCACACGATGTCCGACACCTACGACGTCCTCATCATCGGCGCCGGGCCCGGCGGCTACGTCACGGCGATCCGCGCGGCGCAGCTCGGGTTCAAGACCGCCGTGGTCGACCGCGAGCATCTCGGCGGCATCTGCTTGAACTGGGGCTGCATCCCCACCAAGGCGCTGCTCCGCTCGGCCGAGATCTACCATTACTTCCAGCACGCCGGCGATTACGGGCTGACCGCCGAGAAGGTCGGGTTCGACACCGCCGCCATCGTGAAGCGCTCCCGCGGCGTCTCGGGGCGGCTGAACGGCGGCGTCGGCATGCTGCTCAAGAAGAACAAGGTCGACGTGATCTGGGGCGAGGCCGCGGTCGACAGCGTGGCCAAGGGTAACCAGCCCGGCCAGGTCACCGTGAAGGAATCCAAGCGCGCCGAGCCGCCGAAGGGCGCCAAGGGCGCCGGCACCTACCAGGCCAAGCACATCATCGTGGCGACCGGTGCCCGGCCCCGGGCGATCCCCGGGATCGAGCCCGACAAGAAGCTGATCTGGACCTACTACGAGGCCATGGTGCCCGAGACGATGCCCAAGAGCCTGCTGGTGATGGGCTCGGGCGCCATCGGCATCGAGTTCGCCTCGTTCTACCGGACCATGGGCGCCGAGGTGACCGTGGTGGAGCTGCTGCCGCAGATCCTGCCCGTGGAGGATGCCGAGATCGCCGGCCTCGCCCGCAAGCGCTTCGAGAAGCAGGGGATCAAGATCCTCACCGGCGCCAAGGTGACCAAGGTCGAGAAGGGCGCCAACTCCGTCACGGCGACCATCGAGGGCGGCGACGGCAAGACCCAGCAGATCACCGCCGAGAAGCTGATCTCGGCGGTGGGCGTGGTCGGCAACATCGAGAATATCGGCCTCGAAAAGCTCGGCGTGACGATCGACCGCGGGATCGTGGTGACGGACGGGCTCGGCCGCACCAACGTGCCCGGCCTCTACGCGATCGGCGACGTCGCCGGCCCGCCGATGCTCGCCCACAAGGCCGAGCACGAGGGCGTCCTCTGCATCGAGACCATCAAGGGCCTGCACACCCACCCGATGGACAAGGCCAAGATCCCGGGCTGCACCTATTGCCAGCCGCAGATCGCCAGCGTCGGGCTGACCGAGGCCAAGGCCAAGGAGCAGGGCTTTGCCGTGAAGGTCGGCCGCTTCCCCTTCGCGGGCAACGGCAAGGCGATCGCGCTCGGCGAGCCGGACGGGCTGATCAAGACCGTGTTCGACGCCAAGACCGGCCAGCTGCTCGGCGCCCACATGGTCGGCGCCGAGGTGACCGAGCTGATCCAGGGCTACGTGGTGGCGATGAACCTGGAGAGCACCGAGGAGGAGCTGATGCACACGGTGTTTCCGCACCCGACGCTCAGCGAGATGATGCACGAGAGCGTGCTGGATGCGTATGGAAAGGTGATCCATACTTGATAAAAACATAATTTGGGATCTCAACTGTGGAAGTTTTGCTGATTGGGATCCCAAAACTTCAAATTTATTCGGCGTAAGAATTTGCCCCTGATTTGATTGCGTAAAATTACGCTTTACTGGTGGGAAGCGGCCAGCACACCACCAATGTTTCTCGGCCTTAATTTGGGGCACATCTTGATGGCAATTCTTGAATTTATCTGCTTTGGGTGCACGTCTTAAAACGCCTCACATCAAGGCAACTACTAGATGGGTCAAGCGTCGATAGGTCTACACAAGAGAAGATTTGCAAACTATCTCAGCATAGCCGAAGATTCTGATCTATTTAGGCTGGTGTGGGCGATTTTCACATTACAATCTGACAGACCTGAGCGGGCTCTAGACTACTTGGACTTTCCAAACGAAGCAATTACCACCGATCACGGATCACGTTATTTTGCCCATCGATGGAAATTAGAGACGATAATAAATGAATCTCTAGTTACGCCAAAAAAGCCGCCTACTTCGTCGTACGACAGGAAGCTCACATGCTCGTCGTACAACGATATAGCCGCTTTGCTGAATGCCCTCGGAAAGGTGGAAAACGCTGAAGCCGGAGTATCGCTTCAACAGATTAACGTACTTGATGAACTTCATCGCCTTGCGCAAAGACAATTCGAATGGCAGCGTGGCTTTCTGCTATTAAGTAATCTATATCGTTCAAGTTTTATCTACGGCGGCAGCTTGGCGCGATCTGAATTCGAGAGAATTCGCCAAATGTCACTCGACACGTTCGTTCAGGCCTGTTTTTCCGTCGGCGCCTCTCTAACGACACGTCCCTTTCTCGATAAAGAGACGAGTTTCGAAATCATCGGATTATCGCGGGAAGCAATCGCGCAAACTTGGCAGATTATTTCACTCCCAATCGAGCAGGCTCGTTCACAGGCGATAGAGTTAAGATCGAAAGGCGGACAAATCGCATACCGGCCAAGCCTTCTTAGAAAATTTCCATGTATCGCCTTTGGTAGCTCCCACAATATTGTCATTGCCCCACTGCCAACGCTTGTCATGCTGCGATCTACCGCAGGAATTTTCTATGACTTGGTGACGGCCCATACCGCCACGCGCAATGAAATAGGTGGCCGGTTCGAGATCTATGTAGCCGATCTGCTGCGAACAATATTTTCTCATAACGACATAAGGCGCAGTTTCAAGTACAATTCGAAGAACGGTGAGGTAGATTCACCAGATATTTCTGTTGTGCAAAATAATAAAATTGCGGCTATTGTTGAATGCAAGGCCTTGAAAATGACATTTGAGGCTCGTTTTGGTGATTACCCTTTGAGGGATGCCAAATCGAGATACGACGAACTGGTGCGAGGCGTTATTCAAATTTGGAAGTACAGAGCTCATGTAAGGCTCGGCATCGCACCTGTCGTAGCCTTTTCAGAAAACGCAATAGGATTAATAGTAACGCTCGATAGCTGGCTGATGATGTCAAAATCTATGCAACAGCAAATCGTCAAGCAGGCGCGTTTAGAATCTGTCGAAAAATTTCCGATGATCAACGAAGTAGATCGTATATCTGTGTCTTTTTGCCCCATAGATGATCTTGAAATTTTGTGTGCCCGAGCCACTCCGAGCTCTCTCATTGATACATTTGTTCAGGCCGCATCTGAGCAACTTATAGGTTGGATGCTATGGAATGTACATGATGAAATAGCGCCGGGTCCTCATACCAACAAACCTTACCCTTTTCGAGATCGTGTAGCGGAAGTAGTACCGTGGTGGGGGCAAATGGCATCTCGAATGGGTCGCAACCCAGTTACCTTCGATTTAGAAAATCCACAGGCGTCAAGCGATTTATAATCGAGTTTGCTTCGTCTATTTCACCCCCGCCCCACCTCCACCGGCTCCGCCTCCTCCGGCGAGGGCACATACGCGCACCACTCACAGATCCCCCGCTCGGCCCCCCGGGCCGCATTCCGCTGCGAGCAGAGCGGACACACCAGAAGCTTCAGCCGCCCGCCGGCGCGCAGGGCCAGCCCGCGGCCCCGGAACGTGACCTCGGTCGCGCCGTCGCCCGGCGGACGCTCCCGGACCCAGCCGCTCACCGGTCCACCCCGTCGGCCGGACGGGCGGCCCCCGGGCCGTGGCGTCCGTTCGATCCCATCCGCATGCGATGCCGCCCCCCAGCTCAGCCGCGATGATCCCGCCGGGTTAAACCCTGAGCCGGCGAATGGCTCCGCTTCCGGCTGTGCATGGGCGCGGGATGCGGCGCGGGCCGTTCGCCCGTATGACTCGACCCGGTACGAAGCGGGCGCGAGGCGGAATCCGATGCGGGGCGAATCGATCGAGGCGGCCGGCGGGCTGCCCACCTATGCCGACGTGGCCCGGGCGGCCGACCGGATCGCGGGCGTCGCGCACCGCACGCCGGTGCTCACCTCCCGCACCGCCGACGCGATGACCGGCGCAAAGCTGTTCTTCAAGGCCGAGAACCTGCAGCGGGCCGGGGCCTTCAAGTTCCGCGGGGCCTACAACGCCATCAGCGCCCTGTCCGAGGCGGAGCGCGCCCGCGGGGTGATCACCTTCTCGTCGGGCAACCACGCCCAGGCGATCGCCCTGGCGAGCCGGCTGCTCGGCGCCCCGGCCACGATCATCATGCCGGGCGACGCCCCGGCGGCGAAGATCGCGGGCACCCGCGGCTACGGCGCCGAGGTGATCCTCTACGACCGCTACAGCCAGGACCGGGAAGCGCTCGGCCGGGCGATCGCGGAGCCCCGGGGCCTGACGCTGATCCCGCCCTTCAACCATCCCGACGTCATCGCCGGGCAGGGGACCCTCGCCCAGGAGCTGATCGAGACCGTGGGCGCGCTCGACGCGCTGGTGGCCTGCCTCGGCGGCGGCGGCCAGCTCGCGGGCTGCGCGCTGGCGGCCGCCGAACTGTCGCCGGGCTGCCGGGTGATCGGCGTCGAGCCCGAGGCCGGCAATGACGGGCAGCGTTCGTTCCGCGACGGCGCGATCGTGACGATCCCGGTGCCCCGCACCATCGCCGACGGGGCGCAATCGACGGCGCTCGGCCCGCTCACCTTCGCGATCATCCGGGAGAGGGTGGCCGAGATCGTCACCGTCACCGACGCTCAGCTCGTGGAGACGATGCGGTTCTTCGCCAGCCGGATGAAGATCGTGGTCGAGCCGACCGGCTGCCTCGCGGCGGCGGCGGTGCTGCACGGGCTGGTGGACGTCAAGGACAAGCGGGTCGGGGTGGTGATCAGCGGCGGCAACGTCGATCTCGCGACCTTCGCGCAGCTCACCGCCGGGGCTGCCTGAGCGGAGTTGGGTCGGGAGCCACACAGCACTTTGGGAAGCCCCGGATCGGCGATCCAACCCACCCCCTCGTCCTGAGGTGCCGGAGCGCAGCGGAGGCCTCGAACGAGCCCGCCTTCGAGGCCCGCTAACGCGGTCACCTCAGGATGAGGGGGTTTGGTGGGATCACCCGATCGCCTTGCGCTCGGGCACGGCCCTCCGGCGCCGAATGCCGGGCGGGTGTGACCCGGGCGCGGTGGACCGACTGCAACCCAATGCTTATCTTATCGGCGTCAGAATGCGCGTCCCCGGGCCTTGAACCCGGTTGGGCGGGAGGGTGACGATGTCGACTGGGTTCAAGGTTCTCTCGCTGACCGATCGGGCCGCCGACCGGATCAAGGCGATCATGGCGGATGCCGACCGGCCGATCGCCGGCCTGCGGGTCGGCGTCCGCAACGGCGGCTGCGCCGGCATGTCGTACACGATGGAATACGCCGAGGCCGCCAAGCCCGGCGAGGACGTGGTCGAGGATCGCGGCGTGCGGGTCTTCGTCGATCCGAAGGCGGTGCTGTTCCTGCTCGGCACCGAGATGGACTTCACCACCAACAAGCTCGCGTCGCAGTTCGTGTTCAACAACCCGAACCAGACCTCGGCCTGCGGCTGCGGCGAGTCCGTGGCGATCACGCCCGTCTCGGCCGACCGGATCCCCGCTCAGGCCTGACGTCCCGGGTTTCCAAAGGACGCGTCCTTTGGTGGGGTGTCGGAGTGAAACCCCGGCATACGGATCCTGGCCCCCTCTCGCAGGGCCCTGCACCCGCAAAAGGCTCGCCCTTCCGAAACCCGTTACGCCACCTGCGACAGGGCCTCGGCCGTGTCGTCCACGGCGCGGTTGCGGCCGCCGCGCTTGGCCACGAACATGCACAGGTCGGCCCGCTCCATCAGCGAGGCCGGCGTATCGCCCGGGCGCAGAACCGCGACGCCCAGCGACACCGTGACCTTGCCGAGCGATTCGCCCGTCGAGCGCTTGACCAGTTCCCGCCCCATCACGCTGGTCCGGACGGTCTCGGCCACCTGCCGCGCCGCCGCGCGGTCCGCCCCGGGCAGCACGATGCCGAATTCCTCGCCGCCGAACCGGGCGAGCTGGGCCGGCTTGCCCGCCTTCTCGCGCATCACGATCGCCACGAGCCTGAGAACCTGATCGCCCGTCAGGTGGCCATACAGGTCGTTGAAGCGCTTGAAGAAATCGATGTCGAGGATGATCAGGCTCATCGGGCCGGCCCGCAGGCGGGCCTCGTCGATCGTCGCCTTCAGGGTCTCCTCGAACTGCTTGCGGTTCGCGAGGCCGGTGAGCGTGTCGGTGAGGCTCTCCAGGCGCGTCGCCTCCAGCTTCTCGCGCAGGGTCTCGATCTCGCTGCGGGTCTCCCGCATGCGCGCTTCGAGGACCCGGTTGTTCACCGCGACCTCCCGGGTGGTGGAGGCGAGCGTCGCGACGATCTCGCCCAGCCGCGCCCCGCTCGGCAGACCCTGGGCGAGGTCCTGGGCCAGCCGGCGCAGGGATTCGCCGTACCGGGTCGTGGAGCCGAGGGAGAGATCGAGGATCTCATTGGCGGCGGCGATCTCGTTCAGGACCACGCCGCTGATGTCGCCGGCGGCGCTCGCGAGCCGGCGCCCGTCGAGATACGTCTCGTACAGCGCGTCGATATCGGCTTCGGTCAGGCCGCCATTCTGCGTGATCAGACGCTTCACCGCGTCGCTGAGCAACGGAAGCTCGGCCGACACGTAGGTGTACCAGACCGCGTAGGCGTGGGGCGTCGGGATCGGGCCGTAGTCGCGGATCAGATCATGGACCCGCTTCGCCAACGCGAAGCTGCGATCCCGATCCATGGGGGTCTCATGACTCATGCCAGTGCCGTCGCCCCCGGATCATCGGCGCCTCGACGCGCGGGCTCCCGAAAATTAATCTACGGCAGGTCGGTAGCTGAGACGTTAAGCTCGAATAGCCAGAGTTATTTCTCTTTCTTCGCCAGAACTGGACGAAGCAGGAAGGCCGGCACGTGCGAGCCGAGACCGACCGGGGTCTCGCCCTCCGGCTCGTTCCGGCGCCCGCGCTCGTCCCGCACCCGCTCCTCCCGCCCGGACTCGCGGCGCGGCTCCGGCCGGCCCTCGATCCGAGGGGCCGCGGATCCGCTGCGGCCCCCGCGGGCCTTCGGACGATCCCCGGAGTCGGACCCCGTCCCGGCGGCCCTGGCCACGCTCTTGGCCGGTTCCCTGGCCGTTTCTCTTGCCGGTTCCCTGACCGACTCCCTGGCTGGCCCCTTGGCCGCCCCCCTGGCCGAGCGTGATCCGCGGCGCCCCTCGCCGGAGCGGCCGCGATGGCGGGTACCGGTGTCGCTGGAGGATTCGGCCACGGAGGACAGATCACCGTCGAGCCACGGGATCGGCTGGCCGATCAGCGCCTCGATGGCACCGAGCGACCGCGCATCCTCCGGCGCGACCAGCGTGTAGGCGGTGCCGCTCCGGCCCGCGCGGCCGGTGCGGCCGATCCGGTGGACGTAGTCCTCCGGGTGGTGCGGCACGTCGAAGTTGAAGACATGGCTGACCGCCGGAATGTCCAGGCCGCGGGCCGCCACGTCGCTGGCGACCAGCAGGGCGGTCTCGCCGTTCCGGAACGCGTCGAGGGCGGTGGTGCGCGCCCGCTGATCCATGTCGCCGTGGAGCGCGGCGGCGTCGAAGCCGTGGCTGACCAGGGACTTCTGCAGCAGGGCGACGTCGCGCTTGCGGTTGCAAAAGATGATCCCGTTGTTGAGCTCCGCCTCGCCGCGGATCAGGTCGCGCAGCCGCTCGCGCTTGGCGTGGCCCTCGGAGCCGGTGGCGACGAGGCGCTGGGTGATCGTGGTGGCCGTGGAGGCGGGCCGGGCCACCTCGACCCGCTGCGGGTTGTGCAGGAACATGTCGGCCAGCCGCTCGATCTCCGGCGGCATGGTCGCGGAGAAGAACAGGGTCTGCCGGGTGAACGGCACCATCTTCACGATGCGCTCGATATCGGGGATGAACCCCATGTCGAGCATCCGGTCGGCCTCGTCGATGACCAGCAGCTCGACGCCGGTGAGCAGCAGCTTGCCGCGCTCGAAATGGTCGAGCAGGCGGCCGGGCGTCGCGATCAGCACGTCGGTGCCGCGCATCAGCTTGGCATCCTGGTCGGCGAAGGAGACGCCACCGATGATCAGCGCGACGTTGAGCTTGTGGTTGGTGCCGTAGCGGTCGAAATTCTCGACCACCTGGGCGGCCAGTTCCCGCGTCGGCTCCAGGATCAGCGTGCGCGGCATCCGGGCGCGGGCGCGGCCGTTCTCCAGCAGCGTCAGCATCGGCAGCGTGAAGGCCGCGGTCTTACCGGTCCCGGTCTGGGCGATACCGAGGACGTCGCGGCGGGCCAGCACGTGGGGAATGGCCTCGGCCTGGATCGGCGTCGGCTCGGTGTAACCCGTCGATTCGACGGCGTTCAGGACTTTCTCACTCAGTCCCAGGTCGGAAAAAGGCATCTGCGTTCTGGAACCGTTGCGCGCCCGGCCGGCGCGAAGGACACCGTCGCGGCAACGGCTGGGAAAGGCTTGCGCGGGGCGCTGGTACGCTCCCGGGGCCGCGGGGCGCATGCTTCCGTGTCAGTTAGGGGCTTGGCGCCGCTTGTCAATCTCGCAATGCGCAGCCCTGCGCCACCACGCACAGGCGATCAGGGCCGGAGCTGCCCCGCGGCGGGCAGGGTGACGGGCGAGGGGGCGGGCGCGGTGACCGGAACGAGACAGGGGTCGAGACGCGTGCCGCGGGCCGCCTGAGCCGCACCCATTTGCGTGATCGCGCCGGTGGTCTCGGGATCGACCGGTACCGGGATCGCTCCAGCGGCCAGGCGGGCAGCCGTGCGCCCGGATCCGTCAGTGGGCTTGTTCCATCGCGCCAGTTGCGCGGCGCCGGCAACCGCCACGAGCCCGATCACCAACGTCACCCGCAGAGACCAAGCGAGAAGGCTCTTCGCGGCGGGGCGCCCCTCCTCACCCTGGCCCGGGACCTCCATCGTCGGTCGCCGCCGGCCAAAGGATTTCGGCGCCTGAACGCGGCGGACCTGCATCGGCGACTCACTTCGCCGAACATGCAGCCGGCCCGCACCGACCCTCACCCAACAGAGTTAACCAACACTTGACGCCACGCATCACAGGCGATCGCAGGCCAAGGCAAACCATGGGGGATGCCTGCCATCACGGGAGACGGACCACACCCCTCCTCTAATATTATTTTCTTTTTCAGTCGTATTTAAATCTATAGTGTTCTATTTTCCCCGTATTCGATCTGATATATTGCGACTTCGAGCGCTTTTATGGCCAGTAAACTGGAATTTTTGCGACAAACAATCTTCATGATTCGTTGACTCAGCGCATCTAGTCTGATGATCCTTGTTGCGGAAAAGCGACAGACCTCAAACCCAAGAGCACCTAGAAGGCTGCCGGCTCCCGTTCATTTAGGACCACTTGAAACATGAAGACGATTCTCCTTGCATCGACTGTGCTCGTCGGCTCCGCCGCCGCAGTCTCCGCGGCGGATCTGCCGCGCCGCGCCGCCCCACCGCCCGCCTTCACGCCGGTGCCGGTTTTCACCTGGACGGGGTTCTACTTCGGCGCGAATGCCGGCTACGGCTTCGATGCCAGCAGCCGCCGGACCACCAACTACAACCTGCCGGCCGGCTCCGTGGTCGGTTCGGAGGATACCGCCGGCGTCGTCAGCGTGCGGAACCGGTCGAACAACGACGGCTTCACCGGTGGCGCGCAGATCGGCTACAACTACCAGTTCACGCCGGGCTCGGGTGTCGTGATCGGCTTCGAGGCTGACGCCCAGTATGTCGACTTCGCCCGTCGCTCCAACGGCACGCAGGATTATGTCGGCCTCGGAATTCCGGGCGCCGCCTTCACCGCGCCGCGCGCCTACGTCGCCACCAGCGGCAACGGCCTCGACTACTTCGGTACGGCGCGCGGCCGCCTCGGCTACGCCTTCGACCGCACCCTCGTGTACGCCACCGGCGGCTATGCCTACGGCTCGGGCCAGGACGACCAGAACTTCGCCGGTCGCCGCTTCCGCGACAGCTTCCGCACCGGCTACGCGGTCGGCGGCGGCGTCGAGTACGCGCTGCCCACCGACTCGTTCCTGAACTTCTTCAAGTCCTCAGCCGTGACCTTCAAGGTCGAGGGTCTCTACGTGAACCTCGACCGGCAGAAGAACGCCGCGGCCGGCGTCTACGTCCCGAGCCTCCTGCCGCCGAACGGCGTGGCCTACCTCAATGGCGGCGCCGCCAAGACCGAGTTCGCGGTCGTCCGCGCCGGCGTGAACTACAAGTTCGGCTCGTACTGAGCTCGACGGACGGAGCCGGGTGTCCCGGCGCCGTATCGAAGGGGTCCGACCGCGAGGCCGGGCCCCTTTTTCGTTCCGTACGCCTGGACCGGTGGGATGGGTGCGACATGGACGGCCGGAACCGGACCGGCACCGGGCGATTGTGACCGCGGCGCCTCGCGGGATCAGGGCGCAGCGGAGCGATCAGCCATGCGGAGCCGAATCCTTCTCCTGTCGCTGGCCGCGATCGGCCTCGCGGCCGTCCCGGCGCAGGCCCAGGATGCCAGCGTGATCGGCAAGGGCACCGTGCTGCCCGGAACCGGGCCTGGAACCACGCTCGGCGGCACCGGGGCCGGACGGCTCATGGAAGCCGCCAACGCCGAGGACGCGAAGAAGCGTCAGGGCCTCAAGCCCGTCGCGTTCCTCACGACCAAGATGATCGGCGTCGAGGTGCGCAACCAGGGGGGTGACAGCGTCGGCAAGATCGATGACCTGCTGATCACCGATGGGGGAACCCTGAAGGCGGTGGTGATCGATGTCGGGGGCTTCCTCGGGCTCGGCAGCAAGCGCATCGCGGTGGAGCCCGGCGCCGTCGTGCTGCGGCCCGGCGGAGACCGATTCTCCGCCATCCTCAACATGGGCAAGGACGCGATCTCCGCGGCGCAGCCCTTCGATCCGGCGAAGGCGATCGCCGCCCACTGAAGCCGCGCCCCGGGCCATCAAGGGTTCTTAAAGGGCTGAAGCCCTTTGGCGGGTCGCCAGGGCACAGCCCTGGCCGATCAGGCGGCCTCAGATATCGAGATCCGCCCCCTCGGCGAAGGCCGCGCGCTCGCTGATGAAGGCGAAGCGCGCCTCGGGCTTGTTGCCCATCAGGCGCTCGACCGTGTCGCCGGTCGATTCCCGGGCCTCGTCCAGGACCGCGACGCGCAGGAGCGTGCGCTTCTTCGGGTCCATGGTGGTCTCCTTGAGCTGGGCCGGCATCATCTCGCCGAGGCCCTTGAACCGCCCGATCTCGACCTTACCACCCTTGAACACCGACTTGACGATCCGCTCGCGATCCGCGTCGTCCCGGGCATACGCCACCTTCGAGCCCTGCTGCAGCCGGTAGAGCGGCGGGATCGCGAGGTAGAGGTGGCCACGGTCGATCAGCTTCGGCATCTGCCGGTAGAAGAAGGTGATCAGCAGCGAGGCGATGTGGGCGCCGTCGACGTCGGCGTCCGTCATGATGATCACCTTGTCGTAGCGCAGATCCGTCTCGCGGAAGGCCGAGCCGGTGCCGCAGCCGAGCGCCAGGGTGAGATCCGAGATCAGCTGGTTGGCGCCGAGCTTGTCGCGGGACGCCGACGCAACGTTCAGGATCTTGCCGCGCAGCGGCAGGATCGCCTGGGTCGCCCGGTCCCGGGCCTGCTTGGCCGAGCCGCCGGCGGAATCACCCTCGACGATGAAGATCTCCGAGCCCGCGGTGCCGGCGGCCGAGCAATCGGCGAGCTTGCCGGGCAGGCGCAGCTTGCGGGTCGCGCTCTTGCGGGCGACCTCCTTCTCCTGGCGGCGGCGCAGGCGCTCCTCGGCCCGGTCGATCACCCAGTCGAGCAGCTTGTTGGCCTGGGCCGGGGAGGCGGCGAGCCAATGGTCGAAGGCGTCCCGCACCGCCGTCTCGACGATGCGCTGGGCCTCCACGGTGGCGAGCTTGTCCTTGGTCTGACCCTGGAACTCGGGCTCGCGGATGAAGACCGAGAGCATCGACGCGCAGGTCGCCATGACGTCGTCGGTGGTCACCGCCGTCATGCGCTTGGCCTGGTTCACCCGCTCGGCATGCTCGCGCAGGCCGCGCAGCAGGGCGACGCGGAGGCCCGCCTCATGGGTGCCGCCCTCGGGAGTCGGGATCGTGTTGCAGTAGGAATGTGAGAACCCGTCCTCGGCGACCATCCAGGCCACCGCCCATTCGAGCGAGCCGTGGGAGCCCGGCTTGGTGATCTTGCCGGAGAACATCGCGTCGGTGACGAGGTCTTTGCCCTCGATGTCCCGGGCGAGATAGTCGCGCAACCCGTCGGGGAAGCGGTGCACGGCCTCCGCCGGCACGTCCGCCAGCCCTTCGAGGAGGGCCGGGGCGCAGCGCCAACGGATCTCGACGCCGCCGAACAGGTAGGCCTTCGAGCGCGCCATCTTGAACAGGCGGCGCGGGTCGAACTTCAGCGAGCCGAAGATCTCGGCATCGGGGTGGAAGCGGACCCGCGTGCCGCGCCGGTTCTGCACCCGGCCGACCAGCTCCAAGGCGCCCTGCGCATGGCCGCGCGAAAACGTCTGGCGATAGAGGGTCTGGTTGCGCGCGACCTCGACCTCCAGGAGGTCGGACAGGGCGTTCACCACCGAGATGCCGACGCCGTGCAGGCCGCCCGAGGTCTCGTAGACCTTCGAGTCGAACTTACCGCCGGCATGCAGCGTGGTCATGATGACCTCCAGCGCCGACTTGCCGGGGAATTTCGGGTGCGGGTCGACCGGGATGCCGCGGCCGTTGTCGGTGACGACGAGGGCGCCGCTCTCCTCCAGCTCCACCTCGATGAAGCTGGCGTGACCCGCCACCGCCTCGTCCATGGAGTTGTCGATCACCTCGGCGAAGAGGTGGTGCAGCGCCCGCTCGTCGGTGCCGCCGATATACATGCCGGGCCGGCGCCGGACCGGCTCCAACCCCTCCAGCACCTCGATGTCGGAGGCGGTGTAGCCGGCCTCCGGCGCGGCCGAGGCGATGGTCGTCACCGAGGTCGAGGCGTCCAGGCGCCGCCGCGGCTCGGGCGGACGGCCAGACGGGCCCTTGCTGCCCGGCCCGAACAGGTCGCGCGCCGGGTCGCTCACGCGCGGCCTCCGCGGACGCGGCGAGTCGGCCGGCTCAGTTTCGCGCAGACGGGTCGTGGGTCGTGGAGCATGCGCCTTCATCCCCGCATGATAGCGGAACAAAACGTAAACATCAAAGCCATTCGCCGTTCGGCGACGCAGCCGCATCATCGCATGCTGCACCGCCGCGAGCGAGGGTCCGCGGGGCACAGAAGACCGGCACCCGCCCGACGCGTGTCATCGCGACGTTGCACAACAGTGAGTTAAGGCTTTCTCGCGACATAGTCGGTCGGATCTCAGCAGAACTCCACCGGAACAGATCGGAACGATCGACGTTGCCGACACAGACAAACTTGACCGTGGCCGGGGCGCGACGGTCCAGGGAGGCGCAGTCCATGAGTGACGCTGCAATCGAGGCCCGTCGCCTGACCCTGATCCGCTTCGAGCATGCGGCCGGTGCCGCCTTCGGATGCGACGACGAGGCCAGCCTGCCGCAGGCGCGCGCGCTGATCAACGCCACCACGATCGCGCTGGCGACCTTCGCGACCGCGGTGGCGGCGACGATCACCTATCTGGTCTGAGCCAGACCACGGCATGCGACAGGGAAGGGTGCGCCCGGTCGCTCCGTCCGCGTGCGCGAAGACGGAGCAGCCCCTCACGAAGCCCGCCGAATTCAGCCGGCACCCGACTTCTTCGCCGGGGCCTTCTTGGCAGCCGGCTTCTTCGCGGCGGTCTTCTTAGCCGCCGGCTTGTCGCCGCTCGCCGCCCGCGCCGAGCCCTTCCGGACAGCCCCGCGCTTCGCCGGCTTGCCGCCGCCCGCGGCGCGCTTGGCGTTCACCAGGGCGATCGCCTCGTCGAGCGTCAGCGCTTCGGCGCTCATTGTCTTCGGCAGTGTGGCGTTCACCTCGCCGTCCGTGACGTAGGGACCGTACTTGCCGGACTTGACCACGAGGTCACGCCCGCTCGTCTCGTCCTTGCCGAGCGGCCGGCCCGGATCGGCGGCCGGGCGGCCGCGTCCGCCGCCCTGCTCCTTGGCGACGATCAGGTCGATGGCGCGGTTGCCGCCGATCTCCAGCACGTCGTCATCCTTGCCGAGGTTGGCGTAGGTCTTCCCGTGCTGCACGTAGGGCCCGAACCGGCCGAGATTGGCCAGGATCGGCTCGCCGGTCTCGGGGTGGCGCGCCACCTCGCGCGGCAGCGCCAGCAGCGCCAGCGCCTTGTCGAGATCCACATCCGAGGGGCTGAGCCCCTTGGGCAGCGACGAGCGCTTGGGCTTCTCCGCCCCCTTCTCGGTCGAGGCCTCGCCGAGCTGCACGAACGGACCGAACCGGCCGTCGCGGATCGTCACCGGCAGGCCCGTCGTGGGGTCGTTGCCCAACACCCGCACGCCCGGCTGGCCGCCCTCCGCCGAGGAGCCCTCACCGTCGCCGTCGACGCCGGAGGCCGAGAGCTGGCGGGTGTACTTGCACTCCGGATAGTTCGAGCAGCCGATGAAGGCGCCGAACTTGCCGAGCTTCAGCGAGAGCTGGCCGGCGCCGCAGGTCGGGCAGGTGCGCGGGTTGGAGCCATCGCCCTTGTCGGGGAAGATATGCGGCCCGAGGAGCCCGTTCAGCGCCTCCAACACGTCGGTGACGCGCAGCTCCTTGGTCTCGCCGATCGCCGCCGAGAAGTCGCGCCAGAAATCGCGCAAGACCGCCCGCCAGTCGATCTCGGCGTTGGAGACGCGGTCGAGTTGCTCCTCCAGATCGGCGGTGAAATCGTACTCGACGTAGCGGCGGAAGAAGCTCTCGAGGAAGCCCGTGACGAGCCGCCCCTTATCCTCCGGCTGCAGCCGCTTCTTTTCGATCTTGACGTATTCGCGGTCGCGCAACGTCTGGAGGACCGCGGCGTAGGTCGAAGGCCGGCCGATGCCGAGTTCCTCCATGCGCTTCACGAGGCTCGCCTCGGAATAGCGCGGCGGCGGCTCGGTGAAGTGCTGGGTCGAGCTGATCCGCTCGCGCTTGAGCGGATCGCCGGCCTTCATGGGCGGCAGGCGGCGGCTCTCCTCGTCCTCCTCGTCGTCCTTGCCCTCCTGATAGAGGGCGAGGAAGCCGTCGAACTTCACCACCTGCCCGGTGGCGCGCAGGTCGATCGTGCGCGGCCCGACCTTGGCCGCGACCTCCACGGTGGTGCGCTCCAGCTCGGCCGATTCCATCTGGCTCGCCATGGTGCGGGTCCAGATCAGCTCGTAGAGCTTGGCCTGCTCGGGCTCGAGATGGCGGGCGACCGTCTTGGGCAGGCGACCCATGTCGGTCGGTCGCACCGCCTCGTGGGCCTCCTGGGCGTTCTTGGCCTTGACGCTGTACTTGCGGGGCACGTCCGGCACGTAGCGGTCGCCGAACTCCTTGCCGATCACCCGGCGGGCGTCCTGGATCGCCTCCGGCGCCATGTCGACGCCGTCGGTCCGCATGTAGGTGATGATGCCGACCGTCTCGCCGCCGATCTCGACGCCCTCGTAGAGGCGCTGGGCGACCCGCATGGTCTGGGCCGGTGCCATCCCGAGCTTGCGCGAGGCCTCCTGCTGCAGCGTGGAGGTGGTGAAGGGCGGCTGCGGGTGGCGCTTGGCGGGCTTCGCCTCGACGCTCGCCACCTGGAAGGTCGCGAGCTCGAGATCGCGCTTGAAGGCGGCCGCCTCCTCGCCCGTACCGACATCGAGGCGCTGGATGCGCTTGCCGTCGGCGCCCACGAGCCGGGCCTCGAAGGTGGCGCCGTCGGCGGTCGTCAGCGTGGCGATGAGGGTCCAGTACTCGCGCGGCTTGAACCGCTCGATCTCCATCTCGCGCTCGACGACGAGGCGGAGCGCCACGGACTGCACGCGCCCCGCCGAGCGGGCGCCCGGGAGCTTGCGCCACAGGACCGGCGAGAGATTGAACCCCACGAGGTAGTCGAGCGCCCGGCGCGCCAGATAGGCATCGACCAGCGCCTGGTCGATCTCCCGCGGCTTGCGCATCGCCTGCTCGACCGACGCCTTGGTGATGGCGTTGAAGGTCACGCGCTCGACCGGGATGCCCTTGAGCACCTTGCGGGCGTTCAGCGCCTCTAGCACGTGCCAGGAGATCGCCTCGCCCTCGCGATCCGGGTCGGTGGCGAGGATCAGCTTGTCGGCGCCCTTGACCGCCTTGGCGATCTCCGAGACCCGGCTCGCCCCGCGGTCGGCCAGCTCCCAGACCATGTGGAAGTCCTGCTCGGGATCCACCGAGCCGTCCTTGGGCGGCAGGTCGCGGATGTGCCCGAAGGAGGCGATGACTTCATAGTCGCTGCCGAGATATTTATTGATCGTCTTGGCTTTGGCCGGCGACTCGACGACGACGACTTTCATTCAGACCTCTGCCCCTAACGGAGCCTGGGCGCGACGGACGAATTCTGTTCGTAATTCGCGTGGGACGTATGCCCGCCGTCGGGCCGGGGCCGCGCGCCTGGGACAAGTGGGTCACGGGCGGCGGGATGTCAAATCGTGAGGTTGTCCGGCCGAGCCGCTCTGCGGCGCTTTTCGCACTGGGTCCCGGATCAGGTTCCGCTTCGCTCCACCTGTCCGGGAAGGGGGCGGTGCAGGATGACACGCAACCGTTTCCCGGACGCATGCAGCGAAAGCGGAATGCGATCCGGGATCCAGCATGAGACCCGCCGCGTCAGCGGCTCGGAATCACGGCGGACGCCTCAGATCCCGGCGTACCACTCGTAGCCGCGGTCCTCCCAGTAGCCGCCGCTGCCCTGGCCGATCCCGGCGAGCGATTCCACCATCTCGACCCGCATCACGTACTTGGCCTGCTTGTAGCCGAGCTGGCGCTCGACCCGCAGCCGCAGGGGCGCGCCGTTCGAGACCGGCAGCGGCTTGCCGTTGAGGTCGTAGGCCAGGATCGTCTGCGGGTTGAAGGCGTCGTAGAGGTCGATGCTCTCGTAGTAGCGGATCGGGATCCCCGTCGGCTCGGGCTCGGCGGCGGGGCTGCCCTGGCCCCAATCGTCCTTGGGCGCATCGGTGGTGGTGGACGGGCCACCCCAATCGTCGGCGGCGGCGAGCTGGACATAGGCCTCGCGCACCGCCCCCGGATGGGTCGGGCGCCAGAGGGACGCCCCCTGGTTGCGCGCCTTGCCGCCGCCCTTCGGACCGGCCTCGACCTCCAGCGTGTCGGCGCAGTGGAACACCGCGTAGCGCGCCTGCGGCTTCAGCCCGGCCTTCTTCAGCACCTCGGCGAGCGGCACGCCGCTCCATTGCCCGATGCAGCTCCAGCCCTCCACGCAATCGTGCCGGGTGATCTGGGTGCGCGCGGGCAGGGCGCGCAGATCCGAAAGGCTCAGCGCCAGCGGCGTCTGCACGAGCCCGTCCACCGTCAGCTTGAAATCCGAGAATGTCTGCGCCGCCAACGCTCGATAGGCACGGTCGGGCGGGTCGATCGTGCCGTTCGGCTTGAACCAGGGCGAGATCATCGAGGCCGGGAATTCCCGGGCCAGGGTCGTCGGCGACATCAGCAGGCGCTGAGCATACGCGTTGGCGTCCTCGCCGACCTTGAGGGTGCGCTGACCGGTCTCGGTCCCGGCGAACCTGTCGCAGCCACCGAGGAGCGCGGTGCCCATCAGGCCCGCGCCCGCGGTGAGGAGCTTGCGGCGGTGGAGGATCATCGCGCGGTCTCCCGGTCGCGGCCGAGGCTGAACCAGCCGGTGACCATGCCGCGCATGTTGTTGACGAGCCCGGAGACGATCACCAGCAGCACGTGGACCACCACGAACAGCACGATCAGCCCGGCCGCGATGAAGTGGACGCTGCGCGCCGATTGCCGGCCGCCGAACAGCTCGGTCAGCCAGGGCCACGCCGCATCCATCCCCGGCGACATGGCGAGACCCGCGAGCACCATCGCGGGCAGCAGGCCGAGGATCAGGACGAGATAGGTCAACTTCTGGATGACGTTGTAGCGCTTGGCCTCCGTGCCCTCGGGAAAGCGCAAAAGCAGGTGCTCCTTCACGGAACCGCCGAAGTCGCGGATCTGGTCGCCGTCCGGGATCAGCCGGCGGCGGAGCTGGCCGCTGAACAGGCCGTAGAGCAGATAGACCGCGCCGTTGATCACCAGGGCCCAGGCGAACAGGAAGTGCCAGCGCCGCCCGGTGGCGAGGTCCTGATCGGCCGGCAGGGTCGCCCAGGCCGGGAAGGCGCGCTCCACCTCGGTGCCGCGCTCCTTCGACAGGCCGAGCACCCCGGTGGTGTCGAGGGTGTGGGAGCCGATCGTCACGATGCCGCGATTCGTGCCGTCGCGTCCCTGATCGCTGGTGATGGCGAGGGCCGGGTTGTCGAAGGTCGAGGTCGCACCCCAGTAGAGGGCCGGGTGGGCGTTGAAGATCTGCAGACCGCTCATCAGCAGGACGAGCAGCACCGCGGCGTTGATCCAGTGCGCCAGCCGGATCACCAGCGGGTGACGGTAGAACCAGCGGCGCCCGGTGCGATCGACGGTCTCGGGGGCTTCGAGGGCAGGGGAGGCGGCCAAGCGTCTGGATCCCGGGTCAGCGGTGCGGGGCCGGGAGCGTACGAATCCCGACCGTTCGGGCGGATACGTGGCGCAGGGCCGTTCGGTTACCATCCGCCGGAAAAAAAGGCCGCACGCACCTTTCGCCTCTCCATGCGGCTTCGGCCTACAGAGATTCGCCACAGGGCTGATGACGGAGCGCAACACGCCCCCTCTCCCGCACGGGAGAGGGGACCCGTGCTTCAGCCTGCGGGTGGTCGAGCCAGCTGGTCCCTCAAGTCCAGGTCGCCCAGAACCCGTATGAGAACGAGCCCGCGTCGTGGACTGAACGGAGATGTCCGTGCCTTACCGCCTTGCCCCCCGGGCCCGCCGCACCTACACCCGGGCCTCATCATGACGACGCCCGCGCCCCCGGCCTTCCCGCACCGGCACCTCCTCGGTATCGAGGGCCTGACCCGGCCCGACATCGAGGCGCTGCTCGACGCCGCCGATTCCGCCGTCGAAATCTCGCGGCAGGTGGAGAAGAAGCGCACGACCCTCCGGGGCCGGACGCAGATCAACCTGTTCTTCGAGCCCTCGACCCGGACGCAATCCTCCTTCGAGCTCGCCGGCAAGCGGCTCGGCGCCGACGTGATGAACATGTCGGTCGCCTCGTCCTCGGTGAAGAAGGGCGAGACCCTGATCGACACCGCGGCGACGCTGAACGCCATGCGGCCCGACATCATCGTGGTCCGCCACGAATCGGCGGGCGCGGTGCATCTGCTGGCCCGCAAGGTCGATTGCGCGGTGGTCAATGCCGGCGACGGCGCGCACGAGCACCCGACCCAGGCGCTCCTCGACGCGCTGACCATCCGCCGCAACAAGAGCCGGATCGAGGGTCTGCAGGTGGCGATCTGCGGCGACGTCCTGCATTCGCGGGTGGCGCGCTCGAACCTCATCCTGCTGCAGGCGATGGGCGCGCGGGTCCGCCTGATCGCCCCGTCGACGCTGCTGCCCGCCGGGATCGAGCGCTTCGGCGTCGAGACCTTCACGGACATGCGCAAAGGCCTCGTCGGCTGCGACATCGTGATGATGCTGCGCCTCCAGCGCGAGCGCATGAACGGCTCGTTCGTCCCCTCCGTGAAGGAGTATTTCCGCTATTTCGGCCTCGACGGCGAGAAGCTGGCGCTGGCCAAGCCCGACGCGCTGGTGATGCATCCGGGGCCGATGAACCGCGGCGTCGAGATTTCCTCGGAGATCGCCGACGGGGCGCAGTCGCTGATCCGCGAGCAGGTCGAGATGGGCGTCGCCGTGCGGATGGCCGTGCTGGAGGCGCTTGCCCGGCACCTGCCGAACGGGTAGGGGACCTCGGCTGACCGTGCGTCTCCCTCCCCCTTTGCGGGGGAGGGTGGCCCCCGAAGGGAGCCGGGTCGGGACGAAGTCCCGCAAGGGGGAGCGAGGGTGCAGAAGAACGCGCTGCCCTCATGCCGGTCGCGCCCTTCTCGGAAGCCGGGTTCCCCTCTCCCGACCCCTGCTGACGCAGGGGCCACCCTCCCCCGCAAAGGGGGGAGGGAGGGCGCGTGGCGGATACGGACCGCCTCTGTCACAAAGACAATCCCCGCCCGCCTTCACCCGCCCGGCTTGCCCCTGACCCAGTCGTGGCGCAGTTTCCTGCCGAAAATCGGCCCGGATCCGTATAAGGGGCCGGCGTAACATGCAGATCGCTTCATGACCGCCTACACGCTCGCCGACCTCGCCGCCCTCGTGGCGAGCCGCGCCGGGACCGATCCCGCCACCTCCTACACCGCCAAGCTCCTGTCCGAGGGCCCCGCCAAGGCGGCGAAAAAGCTCGGCGAGGAGGCGGTGGAGGCGGCCATCGCGGCCGTCCAGGGCGACAAGACCGGCCTGCGCAACGAGGCGGCGGACGTGCTCTATCACCTCGTGGTGCTGCTCCGGGCCGGCGGCGTCGAGCTCGCCGACGTGATGGCCGAGCTGGAGCGGCGCACCGCCCAGAGCGGCATCGCCGAGAAGGCCGCGAGGCGCCCCGCGTGAACGCGGCCGCGCTGCCCGGCACGGTCGAGGCGATCTTCGAAGCGTCGGACGGGCTCTCGCCCTATCGCCGCTTCAGCCGCGAGGAATGGGCGCAGCTGCGCGCCGACACGCCGCTCACCCTCAAGCAGGAGGATCTGGAGCGGCTGCAATCGATCAACGACCCGATCTCGGTGGAGGAGGTGGTGGCGATCTACCTGCCGCTGTCGCGCCTGCTGGCGCTCTACGTCGCGGCGACGCAGGGGCTGTTCAAGGCGACCCAGCGCTTCCTGCTGGCCGAGCGCGAGACCAAGGCCCCCTACATTATCGGGCTGGCCGGCTCGGTGGCGGTGGGCAAGTCCACGACCGCCCGCATCCTGACCGCCCTGCTGGCGCGCTGGCCCAACACCCCGAAGGTGGATCTCGTCACCACCGACGGCTTCCTGCTGCCCAACGCCGAACTCGCCGCCAACGGGTTGATGGAGCGCAAGGGGTTTCCGGAGAGCTACGACACCGCCGCGCTGCTGCGCTTCCTCCACGACGTGAAGGCGGGCCACAAGCGGGTGACCGCGCCGCTCTACTCGCACCTCGTCTACGACCGGGTGCCCGGGGAGGAGCGGGTGGTGGAGAGCCCCGACATCCTGATCGTCGAGGGCCTGAACGTGCTCCAGCCCGCCCGCCTGCCGCGGGACGGCACCGCCATTCCCTTCGTCTCCGACTTCTTCGACTTCTCGATCTATCTCGACGGCCACGAGGACGATCTGCACCGCTGGTACGTCACGCGCTTCATGAAGCTGCGCCAGACGGCGTTCCGCGATCCGCGCTCCTACTTCCGGAAATACGCCGAGATCCCCGAGGCCGAGGCGCTCGACATCGCCGACCGGCTCTGGACCACGATCAACCTGCCGAACCTACGTGAGAACATTCTGCCGACCCGCCAGCGGGCGAGCCTGATCCTGACCAAGGGCGCAAGCCACCGGATCGAGAGCGTGGCGTTGCGGCGGTTGTAGGGGGTACGTGGATGTAAGAGAGGCGGTCCGCGCCGAACCTCTCCCTCCCCCCTTTGCGGGGGAGGGTGGCCGCCTAATGGGGTCGGGAGAGGAGAGCGACCCTGCAGAAAAGTCCTCTGTCCTCACAGCCGACCCCCCCCCTGTCGAAACCCGCGCCGACATCTCCCTACCCCCGTCGACGCGTCAGCCGAGCGCCCCCGAAGAGGGCGCAGGCAGGAGGTTCGGTGCGGATGGGATCGGGGAGGCGGCTCGACCAGGGCCCCCCCCTGCCCCGGCTGTGGGGAGGCGGGCGTCCCGCGTGAGGGGGGGGCCGGAGGCGGGGGCCCGGACACCGCACGGGGCCCGGCCGTACTGAGCGCCCGAGGCCTTTGCGTTCCGGTCGCTCTCCGATCCCGGCCCCCTTCCGCGGCCCCCGCCCCCCGCAAAGGGGGGAGGGAGAGGTTCGGCGCGGACCGCCTCTCTTACATCCACGTACCCCCTACAACCGGCGCAACGCCACGC
>NZ_JAKSYG010000214.1 GCF_022829725.1 Methylobacterium sp. E-005
TCACAGCGCCAAACACCCGTCGGTGAGCTCAGAAAGAAGAACACAAGATCGGCACAAGTCTACTCACGCCAGACCCTAAGGCCTGGCCGCAAGGACAAACGCCGCCCGCGTCTCCCTTCCTCAATTCCAACTTGTCAAAGAACACCTCAGCCACCCGAGGCTCATCAGAGGCAAACAGAGTACCGCCCGGCTACTTCGCCGGTCAGTCCCGCCGCTTGTCAGAAGATGGCTCAGCGCCCGGTCCACTTCCGCGGCCGGCGCCGATGCACCGGGGTATACGCAGACGGCCCGGGCCCGTCAACAGCCCGGTTCCGTATCGGGGCATTTTTTTCGCCGCACCCTGTCGCGGGCGCTGGCGATGCCCCTGCAAGGCGGGACAGGGCCTTTGAGATCGCGGGTCCAGTTCCCGGTGTCAGTAGCCCTTCTTCACCTGCGCCAGCGCCGCGCTCAGACCCTGTGCGACCCGCGCCCGCTCGTCGGGCCCGGCATCCCGGGCCACGAGTGCCTGCTGCCGGCGCGACACCAGGGTCAGGCGCTGAAGCCCGTACTCGTCGTCCTCCACCATCTCGATCTTCGTCCAGAGCGGATTGAACCGCCACTCGCGCCGCTCGCCTCGGTGGCTGACCCGGGCGAGCAGGATCTCGATCTGCGAGATCATCACCTCCTCGAAGGAGCGCCCGCGCCGAACGCTCACCTTTAGAGCCGCGTAGATCGCCAGCATGTCGAGGCCGAAGAAGCCGGCGACCGGCCAGAATCCCATCCGCCACGCCCAGACCGAGACCGTGAGCGAGACCGCGCAGCAGCCGGTCATCACCACGCGGAAACCGAGCCGGCTCAGCGACTGGTGCGGCCGGATCGTCGCCGCGAAGACGGGCCGATCCATCGAATCGGGATCGAGGCCATAGGGATGGACGGAAGGATTGCCGCTCGCCATGCGATCCATATAACGCGCCCATGCCCGCCAGAAAGACACCCAGTCCCGTGACGGATCGCGCCGCGCGCGGGGCGGCCAGGCGGGGCGAGAACGCCGCCACCGGTCGGCTCGCCGGTTCGATCCGGCCTGCCCTGACCGCCCATGCGGATGCGGCCCCTGAAGCCGTCGACTCGGCAACCCTCGCCGAGATCTTCCGCCGGTTCCAGGAGGCCGAGCCCGAACCGAAGGGCGAGCTGCACTACGTCAACCCGTTCACCCTTCTCGTCGCGGTGGTGCTCTCGGCCCAGGCGACCGACCGGGGCGTCAACCTCGCCACCGGCCCGCTCTTCGCGGTGGCCGACACGCCGGAGACAATGCTGGCGCTCGGCGAGGAGCGGGTCCGCGACTTCGTCCGCACCATCGGCCTGTTCAACACCAAGGCGAAGAACGTGGTGGCGCTCTCGCGCATCCTCGTGGAGCAGCATGGCGGCGCCGTGCCGGCCAGCCTGGAGGCGCTTCAGGTGCTGCCCGGCGTCGGCGCCAAGACGGCGAGTGTCGTGCTGAACATCGCCTTCGGGGTTCCGCGAATCGCAGTCGACACCCATATCTTCAGGGTCTCGAACCGGATCCCACTCTTCATCGGCACCACCACCGACAAGGTTCAGGCCGGGCTGGAGGCGATCGTGCCGGAGCCCTACCGCCTGCACGCCCATCACTGGCTGATCCTGCACGGCCGCTACACCTGCAAGGCGCGCAAGCCCGAATGCCCGCGCTGTCGCATCGCGGATCTCTGCCGATACCCGTCCAAGACGACGGCGTGATGGCGGCCGGGGCACGTGCAGGGCGCCCTCCGCAATCCCCCTCTGCGGGCTAACGCGTTGTGCTGGAAGCCCGGTTCGGCTAGTTTGGCGGCCGGTCGCCGGGGCCCTCGGGCAGAGGCCGTCCGGCTGCCCGACCTCGCGTCCGGTCGCCGCGCCGCGGATCCTCCCCATCGTCGCGCATCAGGAGCCTCGGCCCATGGACTTCCTCAAACCACGGTACACGCCTATGAACCGCCGCCGTCGCATCTACGAGGGCAAGGCGAAGGTCCTCTACGAGGGGCCCGAGCCCGGCACGCTCATCCAGCACTTCAAGGATGACGCGACGGCCTTCAACGCGAAGAAGCACGAGGTCATCGACGGCAAGGGCGTGCTGAACAACCGGATCTCGGAATTCGTCTTCCAGCACCTCAACGACATCGGCGTGCCGACGCACTTCATCCGTCGGCTCAACATGCGCGAGCAGCTGATCCGCGAGGTCGAGATCATCCCGCTCGAGGTGGTGGTGCGCAACGTGGCGGCCGGCTCGCTCGCCACGCGGCTGGGCCTGGAGGAAGGCACCCAGCTGCCGCGCTCGATCATCGAGTTCTACTACAAGAACGACGCGCTGAACGATCCGATGGTCTCCGAGGAGCACATCACGGCCTTCGGCTGGGCGACGCCCCAGGAGATCGACGACATCATGGCGCTGGCGATCCGCGTCAACGACTTCCTGTCGGGCCTCTTCCTCGGGGTCGGCATCCGGCTCGTCGACTTCAAGATGGAGACCGGCCGGCTCTGGGAAGGCGACATGATGCGCATCGTCGTCGCCGACGAGATCTCCCCCGATTCGTGCCGGCTCTGGGACATCAAGTCCTCCGACAAGCTCGATAAGGACCGGTTCCGCAAGGATCTCGGTGGCCTGATCGAGGCCTATACCGAGGTCGCCAAGCGGCTCGGCATCATGTCGGAGAACGAGAAGGTGCAGGGCGGCGGGCCGCGGCTCGTTCAGTAAGCACGCTCAGGCCGACGGGCGGCGGACCGACGCTGCCCCGACCGCCGGGAACCCTCTGCGCAGCCGCGCATGGGTCGAGAGGTCCGGGTCGAAGCCCGGGTGATAATGGGGGTCCTGCACCAGCAGCGGCCCCCATCGTGTTGTGAGGGCGGCGATCTCGCGCGCGTGCCGGGCGCGGGCCTCCGGGGTCCAGCGGCGGCTCGCCGCCTCGCGGTGATGGAGCACCGCCTCCGGGACCAGCAGCGTGCGGTAGCCGGCCGCATCGAGGCGCAGGCAGAGATCAACGTCGTTGAAGTCGACCGCGAAGGCCGCGTCGTCGAAGCCGCCGACCGCCCGGAATTTACACGCCTCGACGACCAGGCAGGCGGCCGTGACGGCCGAGACCGCGTGAGTCACCGCCAAGGCTGCGCCGTAGCCGGGCGCATCGCCCGGGAAGTGGCGGTGTCCGTGGGTGACCAGCCCGCCGGTGCCGAGCACGATGCCGCCATGCTGGATCCGGCCCTCGCCGTCGAGGAGCTTGGCGCCGACCGCACCGACATCCGGGCGCAGGGCCTGGCGGGCCATGAGGGACAGCCAGTCGGGCCGGAACGCCTCGACGTCGTTGTTGACGAAGACCAGCAGCCGGCCCCGGGCGCGGGCGGCGGCGGCGTTGTTCATGGCGGCGAAGTTGAACGGCCCGGGACAGGGCACGACATGCCCCCTCCCCTCGCGTTCGAAGTCGATCAGGTAGGTCAGCGTCTCCGGCTCGCGGCTGTCATTGTCGCAGACCAGGATCTCGATGGTCGGCCAATCGGTAACGGTCCGCAGGCTGTCGAGGCAGGGGCGGAGCAGATCGAGGCGGTCGCGGGTCGGCACGATCAGGCTGGCGAGCGGTCGCGGATCGGGGAGCGGATCCTCCACGCGCAGGAGACCATCCGGCGCGGCGACGATGCGTGCGCCCGAGCGGCCCGTCCGATCGAGATGCGCCTCCACCACGCGGTGATGGATCTGCCCCCCCTCCCCTCTCGGCGTCGCGGCGCCGGAAGCCCCCGCGCGTCGGATCGACAGGATCTCCGGCAGGTGGCCGATGGCCCAGGAGCCGTGCCGCTCGGCGATGCGGAACGCGGCATCGGCCGGGCTCACGGGATCGCAACCCGGATCGAGGGCGGTGCGCCGGAAGGCCAGGACGGGGCCGAGGTAATCGAAGGCCACGAGCCGGTCAGCATCGAAGACCGGCGGCAGGAGCGGCAAGACGGGGCCGTCCGGCCGCTCCTGCAGGAGGGCGTCGCCGTAGAGGGCCTGCAGGCTCGGATCGGCCGCGAAGGCTGCAGCGATACGCGCGGGCGCATCGGCCACGCGTTCGCCGTCCCCGATCAGGCGGATGTCGTGATCCAGTTCCTCCGAAGTCGGCGGGAAGCGGTCGAGAATCCGCCTCGAGAGGGCGAGCCGGTGATCGATGCCCAGCAGCGCCGCGCGCCTCTGCCGGGCGCGCAGGCGCTTGCCGGTCAGGCGCGCCCAGAGAATCGCGCCGGCCTCACGGGGATGGCTCAAAATCCGGCACGCCGCGGCGACGAGCCCCGGCCGGGATCGACGGGGCGTCATTCCAGATCCTCGCCGAAGGTCGTAAGCGACAGGGCGGGATGATAGAACGGGTCGTGCCGGATCACGGCGCGCCAACGCTCGGAGAAGCGCGCGGCCTCCCGCTCGAACCGGGCACGCTCGGGGCCGATTGAAGGGCCGCGGCTCACGGATTCGAGGTGGGCGAGGGTCGCGTCCGGGGTCCAGACGCTCTTCCAGCCGGCCGCGCGGAGGCGCAGGCAGAAATCGACGTCGTTGAAATCGACCGGGAAGGACTTGGCGTCGAAGCCGCGCACCGCTTCGTACTTCTCGCGCGACACGGCGAGACAGGCGGCGGTCACCGCAGCGACCTCATGGGCCACGTGCAGGCGTCCGAGATGGCCCGGTATGTCCCCGGGGCGGCGGCGCAGGATGTGGCCCGCGCGCCCGCCGAGCCCGACCACGACACCGGCATGCTGAAGGGTGCCGTCTCCGTAGAGGAGCTTGGCACCCACGGCGCCGACCTCGGGCCGGCAGGCCTGCCGGACCATCGCCTCCAGCCAGCCGGATTCCAGCACCGCCACGTCGTTGTTGAGCAGCACGACCACGCTGCCCGATGCCAGGGCGACGCCGTCATTGACCATGGCGGCGAAGTTGAAGGGCTGCGGGTCGATCCGGATGCGCACGCGCGGGTCCCGGCGCAGGGTCTCGTAATGGGCCAGCACCGCGGGATCGGTCGAGCCGTTGTCGACGATGATCAGCTCGAGCGGCGCGTAGGCGGTCTCGTGCAGGACGCCGCGGCAGACCCGGGTGATCAGGTCGAGCCGGTCGCGCGAGGGGATCACGACGCTGACCATCGGCGCGGGGTCGGGCAGCGGCCAGAGCAGCCGGACGGCGCCGTTCCGGAGCGCGGCGGCCGGGGCATCGGGGGCCTTCAGGCGGGTGTTGAGCGCCGGCGCCCGAGAGGACGGGTCGAGGGGATCGGCCGCAACGCGCGCGAGGGGACGCGCAACATGGGCAACCCGCGCCCGTGCCGAGACGGCGGCGATCTCCAGCGCCAGCTCCATCTGCGCCATCGGGCCCAGGGGCGTCGGCAGGGACGCCGCGAGGAAGGGTCGCGACGCGAGCAGGGGACGGCCCGGATAGCCCGTCGCCAGAGCGAGGTCCGGGCTCCAGTCGGGCTTCAGGCGCGGTCTGCCATCCGGCCCGATGGCGTCGCCGTAGGCGAGATCGGCGCCCTGGAGCGCCTGTGCCAGGAGCGCCAGGGCATCGGGCTCCGGTATGTCGCCGAGCCGCAGAAGGCACAGGGCCTCGGTGTCGGCGACGAGATCCTCCGGGCCGGCCTGCTCGTCCCAGCTTCGATGGATCGCGCGCGTATCCGGTGTGGCGGGCGGCACGCCGTCCCAGGTGACGCAGATCGCCTCGGGGCGATGCGTCTGCGCCGCCAGGGCGTCCAGAGTTGCGGCCAGGAGCGCCGTCTCGCCGGGACGCGCGAGGACGAGGCAGCCGATCCGCAAGCGCGTGGGCGCAATGGGCACCGGCCCGGTCCGCCCGGCGGCCCAGCCGTCGAACCGTGCCAGGGGCGTCACCGCGCAGGTGCCGCGCAGCGTATCGCGATAGCGGCGTTCCGAGCCGCGGGCCCGCTCGTACAGCGCCCCGACGAAGCGCCAGGGCCGCCGCAGGAGACATTGCATCAGAACGCCGACCTCCCGCCGGGCCCCGACCCGCTCCAGACTGAAAGCCGGACCGGCACAAAGGCGGATCTCCCGCGCATCCGGCGGGATCAGGCCGAGCCAGTGTGCGGCCCCCAGGGATGCTCCCGGCAGCACGAAGTCCTGTGGCGCCTCGTCGGGACCACGCAGGATGCGCAGGATCGGACGGCGTGGGGCCACCACGGTGCCGTCCCGGTAGCTCAGCACGATCCAGCCGGTCGGATGATCCGGGAGGACGAGGCGGCGGTCGAAGGCGGGATCGTCCGCCGGTTCCAGGCGGAAGCGGGTCGCGCGACCCAACCAGGGGCGCTCGCGATGCGCGGACGATGAACCCGGATCGACGCGGCGCGCCGCGGCGTCACTGGGCAGCGTCGTCGCCTCCGCCCGGGGGCGCCTCGGCGACTGCCGGCTTCCGGCGGCGCGGTTTCGCGGCACTCTTACCGGCCGCACCCTTGCCCACCGCGCCGACGCCGACCGCGATATCGTAATCCGCGGTCATCGCGGCGGGGACCGGCAGCGCGTCGGCCACGATGGTGGCGAAACCCTGTGCCTCACCGGACCCGACGATGACGCCGGCGCGCTCGATGCGGCTCGTGATCACCTTGCCGTCATGCCGGATCTGGAACGTGACCGGCACGTCGAACCGGCCCGGCGCCCCGGCCGGCCCAAGCAGGACATTCACCTCGACCCCGACCTTGACGGTGATCGAGCCATCCGGGAGGCGCGTGCATTCGCGCGCCAGACGGCCGAGGGAGAACTGGGTGCGCACATTCGCCCCCGCCATGGTGCGCGAGGCGGCGGCGCCCTCGGCGACCTCCACGGGCGGGCAGTAGGGCGGATCGAGGCTCTCGGATTGCGACGGCGGGACCGTGGTGCCGCCGAACTTAAACAGGTTCGAGAAGACGTTGCCGTCCTCAGCCCGGGCCGGCGCCGCGGCAAGCCCGGCGGCAACGACCAGAACCGCCGCCGCAGGCCGGCGCGCCTTCCGGAATACGTCTCGACTTCCGATCATCGCACGGCTCCCGAAAGGCCCCGTCATTTCAGGCTGTCGAACCCGGCCGCAAAACCCTTCATCGAGAGCGGGATGCCGACGCCCTCCTCGGGTGTCTGGAACACGATGAAGGTCGCCTGCGTGCCGCTCTTGAACTGCCGGATCAGGCCATCATCCATCACCACTTCGGCGACGCAGCCGGTGGTGAGGCAGCGGACGAACCCGGCCCGGCCGATATCAGTCTGGTCGATCTTCAGGCCGAGGCCCGAGGGCAGGAGCACGCCCAGGGGCGCCACCACCCGCAGCAGGTAGCCGCGGTTGTCCGCGGTCTTCAGGACGATGACCACCAGGGTCAGGTTCGGCCGGTCCTCGGCGGCGAGATACTGCACCAGGGCGCATTGCTCGGCCTTGGCGCCAGCCGGCGTCTCGCAGCGCAATTGCCAATCATCGAAGGTCTTGCGCACCATGCCCTGAGCCATGGCAGGCCCTGCGGGGGCGAGCGCCACCGCGATGAGGGCGAGGAAGACCGGCAGCGCGGCGCGCCGGACCGCGCGCCGAAATCGAACGAGCCTCGCGTGAAGCGGCACCACCGATCCCTTCGGAACGCTCCGGCCACGGGGGCGGGAGCCGTACAATCGGGCGTGTTCGGACCATGGCCGGCCCCGCGCTGTCAAGCGATCCGGCCGCCGTGTTGCACGACGGCGCTATCCGGACGGGCCGATGCGGCCTAGATAAGTCCTGGTCAGTCCTCAAGTGCCGGATTCAGTCGCCGTGATGCGCCCGCTCGCCCTTTCGGCCGCCTGCCTGATGGCCGCCCTCACGCAGGCCGGGGCTCAGAGCCTGCCGGTCGGCGAGACCACCTATATCGAGCGCTCGCTGAACCACACCGATACGCTGGTGATCGAGCATCCGCCCGTGGCGGTGAATCCCTACGGCCGCCGCGAGGGACAGGCGGCGATTGCCGGCTACTGCCATGACGGCGGGCTGGTCCGGCGGCGCGACGCCTTCGGCAACCCGGTGATCATCCGCCAGCGCGAGATCTGCGACGGCGTCGCCCCGCGCACCCTCAATCCCGGCGAAGTCGATCCGCGGCCGACCTGGCCGGCCGATGCCGTCGCCCGCGAGCACGTGCTCCGCTCCAAGGGCTGAGTTCCAAGGACCGCGCGCGAAGGGCTGGCGCGCTCAGCCGTAGCGGTGCAAGCTGGCGCCGTTGCGCTTGAGCCACGCCTCGGCGGCGTCCACGTTCGGGCAGAGGTCGTGCAGCAGCGTCCAGAACCGGGGCGAGTGGTTCATCTCGCGCAAGTGCGCCATCTCGTGGGCGACGAGGTAATCCAGCACCATCGGCGGAGCCAGGATCAGGCGCCACGAGAAGTTCAGCTCGCCGCGCGCCGTGCAGGAGCCCCAGCGGCTGCGGGTGTCGCGCAGGGTCATGCGGACCGGCCGCTGCCCGAGGCGCGGCGCGTAGCGCTCGACCGCCTCCGCAAGGTCGTGCCGGGCCTCCCGGGTGAGGAAATCGCGGATCCGTCGCGCCACATGGGCAGGATCGCAGCCGACCGCGATCACGGGCTCGCCGGCTTCGGGCGCGACGCGCACGCCGCCCCGCGTGCCGCGTAGATCGACACGGTGTGGCTCGCCCCGCAGCGGCAGGCTCGCGCCCGGCGCGAACGCCACGCGCTCGGGCAGGCGGGCGAGGCGCGCGGCGATCCAGCCCGCATGGCTCGTGGCGAAACGCTGCGCCGTGTTCACGGCCGTCCGGCTCGGAAGCGTGATCACCACCTCGCCCGTGGCGGTCGAAACCCGAAGGGTGATGCGGCGCGCGGTCGGGCGGCGGCGGAGCGCGATGCGGAAGCGCGCGCCCTCGTGCTGGACCTCGAGGTGGTCTGGATCGGGACGTCGCAGCAGCGCGAGGGGCATGACCGGTTTCTAGCGGGACCGGCCCCGGGGCTCCAGATCCCGGAACCTGGAATCGATGCCGTCCCGCGATGCCGGCCCGCAATGCGACGCCAGGGCAAATTCCTCAGCCGCTGAGCGCCCGGCTCCAGACCTCGGTTTCGGGGAGGACCAGCAGGGCGGCGGCGGCCAGGGCGATGCCGTAGGGAATGCCGGTCTTGGCGTCGTGCAGATGCAGGGCGAACGGCATGCGCGCAACGCGCAGCGGCAGCGGATGGGCGCGTGCGAAGAGAATAGCGAGGGTCAGGGCACCGCCGAGGAGTGAGGCGACCAGGAGGTAATCGCCCAGGCCGTCGAAGCCGAGCCACAGCGCGGTCGCCGCCGCCAGCTTGGCGTCACCGCCGCCGATGATGCCGAAGGCGAACAGCGTGAACGTCACACCGAGAATCGCGACGCCGGCACCCAGGTGGAAGCCGATTTCGGTCCAGCTCATCGGGCCTGCCACCGCGAGCAGGGCGAAACCGGCGACCAGAGCCAGCGAGATCCGGTTCGGGATCAGCATGGTCAGCAGGTCGCTCGCTGCGGCGTAGGCCATCAGGAACGGGAACAGCACGAGCAGGCCGAAACCCGCGAGGCCGAGACTCGCCATCTGAGAGCTTGCGATGCCTGCACCGATCATCTCGGGGCCAACCTACGATGCCGATTGCCGGGAATTGCACGGGGCCGGGACTTGCATGGGGTCGGGACCACCCGACCCCCGGAAGCCATCTCCGCGCCCGCTACGGGCGCGGCGGCCGGTCGAGAACGCCCCCGCCGGCTGAGGCACGGCGGGGGCGTCTCGGACCTGCCGCAGATCGTGTCCGTCGAGGGCCGATCAGTTCAGGTTGCCGGAGATCTGGGTGAACTTGTTGGTCAGGTTGGTGCCGACGGTCTTGAGGGCGGCGATGATGGCGACCGCGATCAGGGCGGCGATCATGCCGTACTCAATGGCGGTAGCGCCGGACTCGTCGGAGGCAAAACGCGTGAACAGGCTCTTCATGGAGGATGATCCTTCGATCAATTCAGTGCGACCAAAACTTACGCGATGACCGACGAAGAATTTTCAGATCTCGATCGGCGGCTCGCACAAACTGCCGATTTCGCCTTGAAAATCGGTTAAACTCGATTTTGGTCGCACCAAAAGTCCGGGCGGCCACCAGCGTGGTGAAGGTTCGGTTTCGGCGGTCGGTGGCGGATCCCGGCATCGCGTGCCAGCTCACCGACTTGGGTTTGCTTAGCGCTTCCTTCACCCGTGTGACTTATCCAGAGGCATCGGGCGGGGCCCCGTCCACCGACCGCCTCCACGCGAGCCACTTCGATGCACCGCACCCTGTCCCATGCGGGCCGAGCCAGCCTTATCCTCCTGCTGATGGGCGCCGCAGCCGCGGCCGGCCAGGCCGAACCGCTGCCAGTGGTCACCGTGCTGGTCGATAACGCCAAGGTGATCCGGCTGCCGGAGAAGACATCGACCGTCATCGTCGGAAATCCGATCATCGCGGAAGTCACGCCGCAGAAGAACGGCGTCCTCGTGCTGACGGGCAAGAGCTTCGGCTCGACCAATCTGATCGCCCTCGACAATGCCGGCTCGATGATCGCCGAGACCATGATCCGCGTGGAGGCGTCGCGCGACTCGACCATCACGGTCCAGCGCGGACTCGACCGGGAGTCGCTGTCCTGCACGCCGAATTGCCAGCCCGCGGTGCAGCTCGGCGACTCGGCGAGCTATTTCGGGGCGGCGAGCGGTCAGGCCGATGCCCGTCGCAAGCTCGCCACGAGCGGCGCGGCGCCGGGAGCCGAGCGCTGAGGGCGGCGACACCGCGCCCGTCTTGAGGCAGGATCCCCCTACCGCGTCGCCGGTCCCAGAGGGTTCCGGCAGGCACAAGTCAGGGAAAGATCCGGGCCGATGACAGCCGTTACGCACCACCCGCTGCCGCTTGCCGTCGATCCCGACCTGCTCAATGCGTTCCGGGGCGTCGCCACGGCGACGATCAGCGATTGCCTGGACCGCATGCCGGTCCTGTCGGGGCTGCGCCCCTTCCACCGGGGCGGGCAGCTGATCGGGACGGCCTTCACCGTGCAGGTCCGGGCGGGCGACAATCTCGCCATCCACCAGGCGCTCGAGGCGGCCCGCCGCGGGGACGTGATCGTGGTTGATGGCGGTGGGGACACGAGCCGTGCCCTGGTCGGCGACATCATGAAGGCCATCGCCGAGAGCCGCGGGATCGCCGGCTTCGTGATCGACGGCGCGGTGCGGGATACCGAAGCCTTCGCGACATCGGATTTCCCCTGCTATGCCCGCGCCGCGACGCCGCGCGGCCCGTTCAAGACGGGACCCGGCGCGACCAACCTGCCGGTCAGCATCGGCGGCTGGACGGTGAACCCGGGCGACGTGGTTGTGGGCGATGCGGACGGCGTCGTCACCGTCCCGCCCGCGATCGTCCCGTACCTGCGTGAGGCGGTGCGTGCGCAGGCCGAGAGAGAGGCGGAGGTCTTGGCCCTGATCCGGTCAGGCCGCTACGACGGACGCTATGCGCGGGGTCCGAACGGCTGAGGCGACACGCGCCGGGTCGGCCCGGACGCGCTGATCGCGGTCCGGCGCGCGATGGCGGAATGGCGCCCGGCCCGGCCTTGCGGCCCGGGCCGGCCCGGTGGACGATGCCCCCATGAATTCCGGACCCCTCACCTACGCCATCGGCGACGTCCACGGCTGCGCCCCCCTCCTCGACGCCTTGCTGGAACGCATCGCCGACCACGCCGGAGACCGCGCCCACAGGCTCGTCTTCCTGGGCGACTACATCGACCGCGGCCCGGACAGCGCGGGGGTGCTGCATACCATCAGCCGCCTCGCCTGGGCCGAGCCGGACCGCGTCACCTGCCTCATGGGCAATCACGAGCGCATGCTGCTCGACGCGCTCCACACGCCGCAGGCCGCCGAGCGCTGGCTCTACAACGGCGGCGACGCGACGCTCGCTTCGTTCGGCGCCCACGAGGCCGCCGACCTGCCGCGTGACACCCTCGACTGGATCGAGGCGTTGCCGACCCTGCACGGGGACGCGGCACACTGGTACGTCCACGCCGGGTTCCGGCCAGGGGCCGAGATCCCGGATCCGGACGATCACAACCGGCTCTGGATCCGCGAGCCGTTCCTGGAGGGCGACCACGATTTCGGCCGGCACGTGGTCCACGGCCACACGCCCCAGCGCAACGGACGCCCGGAGCAGCGCCGGTTCCGGACGAACCTCGACACCGGAGCGGTCTATGGCGGGGCGCTGACCGCCGGGGTCTTTTCCGAGATGCAGGGGCCGGCAGTGGCCCTCCTGCAAGTGAAAGCGGCGTCAGTCACGGCTTGAGCCGCCGTCCTTGACGCGCCCAGACGGCCTTCAGGCCCTGTGTCGCCCCGGCACCAGCGCGCAGAGCATCCCCACGAGCCAGCCGCCCATCAGGGCGAAGCCACCTGTAGGTGCCGCCATCGGGAAAAGTGCATGCTGGAGCCACGTCCGCACCGCGAGGTCGCCGCAGAACAGGACCAAGCCGAGCACCAGCAGCCCCGCCGCGGCACGGGCGAGAGCCGGCCGCGCCAGGCCGGCGGCGCCGAAACCGATCAGAGCGAGGATCGCGGGGGCGTGGAACAGCAGGAACTGCGCCGCCGTCTTGAGGGAATCCGCCCCGGGAATGTGCGCGGCAGCGGCGCTGAGCGCAACGCCCAGGAGGCCAGCGAGACAGGCCAGCGCCGCAAGCGTGCGGTCGACCCCTGAAAACCTCACGCGCCGCGCTCCACCAGCAGCTTGGCGATCGCCGCCCGCAGCTCCGGCACGCCGGAATCGTCCCGGCTCGAGGTGAGGATCACCTGCGGAAAGGCGGCCGGGCGCTTGGCGAGGCCGGCTTCGATCCCGGCAATGCGGCTGGCCACTTCGCTCTTCTTGAGCGAATCGCCCTTGGTCAGCACGACCTGATAGCTCACCGCCGCCTTGTCGAGGCCGTCGAGCACGTCGGTGTCGATCGACTTGAAGCCGTGGCGCGCGTCGATCAGCATGAACACCCGGGCGAGGCTCGAGCGACCTTTCAGGTAGGAATGGATCAGCCGGGTCCAGGCCTCGACCTTGGCCTTCTCGACGGCGGCGTAGCCGTAGCCCGGCATATCGACCAGCGACAGGCGCTCGCCGATCCGGAAGAAATTGAGCTGCTGGGTCCGCCCCGGCGTGTGCGAGGTCCGCGCCAGGGTGTTGCGGCCGGTCAGCGCGTTGATCAAGCTCGACTTGCCGACATTCGAGCGGCCCGCGAAGGCGATCTCGACGCCCTCCATGGGCGGCAGCCGGTCGAGGGTCTGGGCGGCCGCGTAGAAGTCGGCGGCGCCGGCAAAGAGAAGGCGGCCGGCCTCGGTGAGGTCGGCCGCGTCGTCGGTGGTCTCGATCTCTTGCACGGCGTCTCGCCCGTCAGCCCTTGGTGGTGGCCGCCTTGGTGCCCCCGCGCCGGAACGTGTTCCGCAGGTTGTCCCACAGCTCCACCTTCACGCCGTTGCGGCGCATGATGATGTATTGCTGCGTCACCGACAGGGTGTTGTTCCAGGCCCAGTAGATCACGAGGCCGGCGGGGAACGAGCCCAGCATGAAGGTGAACACGATCGGCATGAAGGTGAAGATCTGCGCCTGGACCGGGTCCGGCGGCGCGGGGTTCATCTTCATCTGCACGAACATGGTCACGCCCATGATCAGCGGCCAGACGCCCAGATGGACGAAGTCGGGCGCCGGGAAGGGCAGGAGGCCGAACAGGTTGACGATGCTCGTCGGATCCGGCGCCGCGAGGTCGTGGATCCAGCCGAAGAACGGCGCGTGGCGCATCTCGATGGTGATGAACAGCACCTTATAGAGCGCGAAGAAGACCGGGATCTGGATCAGCACCGGCCAGCAGCCGGCGACCGGATTGATCTTCTCCTTCTTGTACAGCTCCATCGTGGCCTGCTGCTGCTTCATGCGGTCGTCCTTGTACCGCTCGCGGATGGCGGCCATCTCCGGCTGCACGGCCTTCATCTTGGCCATGGAGACATAGGACCGGTTCGCGATCGGCAGGAACAGCAGCTTCAGGCAGAAGGTCACCACCAGGATCGACACGCCGAAATTGCCGAACAGGTGGTAGAAGAAGTCCAGCGCCCGGAACATCGGCTTGGTGATGAAGAAGAACCAGCCCCAGTCGATCATCAGATCGAAGTGCTTGATGCCGAGGTCCTTCTCGTAGCCGTTGATGACGTTGACTTCCTTGGCACCCGCGAACAGCCGCTGCGTCGCGGTGGCGGTGGCGCCGGCCGCGAGGTTCACGGCATCGCCGCGCACGCTCGCCTGGTAGACGTTGGTGGTGCCGTCGGTCCGGTCGGTGAAGGCGCCGGTATAGGGTGTGTCCTGATCGGGGATCGCGGCGGCCGCCCAGTACTTGTCGGTGATGCCGACGAAGCCGCCGGTCACGCCGGTCCAGGCCTTGCCCTTGGTGTTGGCACCGCCGTAGGCGCCCTCCTTGGCGAGCTTGTCGTAGGTGAGTTCCTGCAGGCCGTCGTTGCCGAGATAGCCGATCATGCCCTCGTGCAGGACGTAATAGCCCTGGGTGTGCGGCTTACCCCAGCGGGAGACGAGGCTGTACGGGTAGAGCGTGATCGCCCCCGAACCCTTGTTCTCGACCTCGTCGCGGATCGTGAACATGTACTTGTCGTCGACCGCGATGATCCGCTTGAAGACGAGGCCGGCGCCGTTGTCCCAGGTCAGGGTCGCGGGGCTGCCGGGGGACAGCGTCTTGCCGTCGCTGGTCCAGAGGGTGTCGTTGGTCGGCAGCGGCCCGGCATTGGCGCCGACCCAGCCGAACTCGGCGTAGTAGGGAGTCTCGCTCCCGGCCGGCGAGAGCAGCACGATCTCGGGGCTCTTGGGGTCGACGGTCTCGTGGTAGTTCTTCAGCGACACGTCGTCGACGCGGCCGCCCTTCAGGGCGACCGAGCCCGAGATCGCCGGGGTGTCGATCCGGATGCGCGGCGAGCGGGCGAGCGCCGCCTCGCGGGAGACCGGGCCGCCCTGCGGCGTCGGCAGCGTGCCGGGAACGGGGGCTGCCGGACCGCCCTCCTTCGGGGACGGCGAGGGCACGCCGTCCGGGGTCACACCCGGGGGCTGCTGCTGTTGCTGCGCGGCCTTGTTCTGCGCCTCGATCAGCCGTTGCTGCTCCATGCGCGGGCCGGCCACGAAGTACTGCCACCCGAGCAGCACCAGCAGCGACAGGCCGATGGCCACGAACATGTTCGTCTTGTCATTGCCCATCAGGGACACCGCCGCACGCGTTCGGAGTGACGTCAGGGCGGACGCCGGTCCCGTCGGACCCGCGCGCGCCTGTGATTCGGGGACCTCTGCCGCGCCCGTACGACGCGCCGATGTCGGCTTGGCCGGACGGTGCGGGCTGGCCCGCCTCAGAGAGAAGAGGTGTGGTGCCGGTAGGCCGGTCGCCAGACTTGTTCGAGGACCGCTTGCCGCGGCCCTGGCCGGGGGGCCGGGGGGCAGCCGGGCGCGTCACCGCGGGCAACGCACGGCGCAGATCCTCGGCGAGGGCCTCGAAGGGTGCGTTCAGCGCGGGACGGCGGGCGATCAGCACGATATCGGCCGGCAGGGTCGCGAGGTCGCCCGGGAGATCGGCCGCGATCAGGGTCACGGCGGCGCGCAGGCGGCGGCGGATGCGGTTGCGCTCCGTTGCGTGGCCGACCCGCTTCGTGATGGTGAAGCCGAGCCGCAGCCCGGGCGGTCCGTCCGTCGGACGGAGTCGGCCCTGGGCGCTCATCCGCTCGGTGTGGAAGCGGCGACCCTCGGCCGCCGCCAGGAAGTCGGGTCGTTTCTTGAGCCGTTCGATCGTCGCCATCGATGGTCCGATCCCGGCCAATCCCCGTCCCCGCGGCATGGCCGCGAAGGGCTCTCCGGCCTTAGGCCGACAGCTTCTTGCGGCCGTGGGCGCGGCGGCGCGCGATCACCTTGCGGCCACCGGCGGTGGCCATGCGCGCGCGAAAACCGTGGCGGCGCTTACGGACGAGCTTGCTCGGCTGGTAGGTTCTCTTCATGGCTCAGAGCCTTCAAAGGTCGAGGCGCGCTCGCGGGCAGCTGATGCTGCACCCGACCTTCACGCGTCCTGGTTGTTTGCAAACACGAAGGGCGCCCATGCGGGGCGCCACGTCGCGAGTGGCGGGCTTATGGCGGATGGGTCCGGCGAAGTCAACGTTTCGCGCGGCTCAATGACCCTCGAACTGCATGAGGGTGCGGACCTCCACGCCCATGTCGCGCAGGCGTTGCGCCCCGCCGATCTCGGGGAGGTCGATCACGAAGCAGGCAGCCACGATCTCGGCGCCGATCTTCTGCAGCAGGTTCACGGCCGCGGTGGCGGTGCCGCCCGTGGCGATCAGATCGTCGACCAGCAGCACCTTGTCGCCGGGCTTCACCGCATCGACGTGGATCTCGATCTCGTCGGTGCCGTATTCCAGCGCGTAGGCCATCGAGACGGTCGTGTGCGGCAGCTTGCCCTTCTTGCGGATCGGTACGAAGCCCGCGGAGAGCTGGTGGGCGATCGCGCCGCCCAGGATGAAGCCTCGGGCCTCGATGCCCGCCACCTGCTGGATCTGGCCGCCCGCATAGGGGTGGACCAGCGCGTCCACCGCCCGCCGGAAGGCGCGCGGGTCGCTCAGGAGCGTGGTGATATCGCGGAAGATGATGCCGGGCTTCGGGTAATCGGGAATCGAGCGGATCGACTCCTTCAGCGCGACGTGGCGGCGGGCTTCCATGGGTTCGGCCTTCCGTGAGGAACCGCGGGCTTAAAGCAGAAGCCCGGCGCCCTGACCAGTTTCATGCATTATCCCGAGAGGTGGTCACCGGCTCTCGGAGGACGATGATGCTCGAACGACGACTCAGGCCGCCTGGACCTTCTTGAGGATCGAGACGAGTTCCCGGTGCAGCCCCTCGTTGCCGCAGGCCACCGAGCGGGGCGCCAGCGGCTCGGCCGCGCCGTCCGCCGAACTCACGAAGCCGCCGGCCTCGCGCACCAGGATCACCCCGGCGGCGAAATCGTAGGTCTGGAGGTCGCGCTCCCAGTAGGCGTCGAGCCGTCCGCAGGCGACATAGGCCATGTCAAGGGCGGCCGAGCCCATCCGCCGGGTGCCGCCCGCCACCGCCATCACGGCGCCGAGCTCTCGCAGCAGGCGCGGATGACTGCCGCGGCCGAGATAGGGCGTGCCGTAGCCGACCAGCGCATCGGCCATGTCCTGACGGCCGGAGACGCGCAGGCGGCGGTTGTTGAGATAGGCGCCCTTGCCGCGCTCGGCGACGAACAGCTCGTCCTTGATCGGATCGAAGATCACGCCGGCCACGATCTGGCCCTCGCGCTCCAGGCCGACCGAGACCGCGAAATGCGGCACGCCGTGCAGGAAGTTCGAGGTGCCGTCGAGGGGATCGACGTGCCACGTGTGGCTCTTGTCGGTGCCCTCGATGAGGCCGTTCTCCTCCAGCACGAGGCTGTAGCCGGGGCGCGCCTTCATCAGGGCGTCGCGCACCACCTCCTCGGCCTTGCGGTCGGCGGCCGAAACGAAGTCGCCGGGGCCTTTGCGCGAGACCTGGAGGTTCTCGACCTCACCGAAGTCGCGGCGCAGGCCCCGGGCGGCCTTGCGCACGGCATCGACCATCACGGTCATGAGGGGTGAGGAGATCATCGTTCGGGACTTTTCGCGAGGACGGGTTGGCGCCGTCGTTACAGGCCGGCGCCGGAAAAGACGAGGTGGGGGCGGGATATGGAAGGAGTGCGAGCTTTGGCGCGCGGGCGCCGCATCTCTCCCTCCCCCCTCTGAGGGGCAGGGTAGCCCCTGCGTCAGCAGGGGTCGGGAGAGGGGAGCGTGGGTTCAGGGAAGGGCGCCGACCGTCAGGAAGGGCAGTGCCTTCTTCTGCACCGTCGCTCCCCTCTCTCGACCCGCTTCGCGGCCCCCCTCCCCCGCAGAGGGGGGAGGGAAATGCGGAGAGCGCCGTGCGCCCTACTCCGCCGCCTCGACGAACACCGTCCCGGCCCGCGGCAGGTCCAGCGTTTCCCAGGTCTCGGTCAGGGCCGCAGCCAGGCGCTCGATATGCGCGGCGTCGTGGAACGGCGAGGGCGTGATCCGCAGGCGCTCGGTGCCGCGCGGCACGGTCGGATAATTGATCGGCTGGATGTAGATGCCGTGGCGCTCAAGCAGATGATCCGCCGCCGCCTTGCACAGCTCGGCATCGCCCACCATCACCGGCACGATGTGGGTCTCGGTCTCCAGAACCGGCAGGCCCGCCGCGCCCAGCGCCGCCTTGGTGGCCGCCGCCTGACGCTGGTGCGCCTCGCGCTCGGTGCTCGACCGCTTGAGGTAGCGCACCGAAGCCCGGGCCGCCGCCGCCACAGCGGGGGGCAGCGCGGTGGTGAAGATGAAGCCCGGCGCGAAGCTGCGCACCGCGTCGCAGATCGCCGTTGAGGCGGTGATGTAGCCGCCGACGCAGCCGAACCCCTTGGCCAGCGTGCCCTCGATCACGTCGACCCGGTGCATCACCCCGTCGCGCTCGGCGATGCCGGCCCCACGCGCACCGTAGAGGCCGACCGCGTGGACCTCGTCGAGGTAGGTCATCGCCCCGTAGCGGTCGGCGAGGTCGCAGATCGCGCCGATCGGCGCCACGTCGCCGTCCATGGAATAGACCGACTCGAACACGATCAGCTTCGGCCGGTCGCCGGCCTCGCGCAGCAGCGCCTCCAAGTGCTGGAGGTCGTTGTGGCGAAAGATCTTCTTCTCGCAACCGGAGTGGCGCACGCCCTCGATCATCGAGTTGTGGTTGAAGGCGTCCGAGAGGATCAGGCAGTCCGGGATCAGCTTGGCGATGGTCGAGATGCCGGCCTGGTTCGAGACGTAGCCCGAGGTGAAGACGAGGCCCGCCTCCTTGCCGTGCAGGTCGGCGAGCTCGTGCTCCAGATCGACGAGCGGCGAGTTGTTGCCGGCGATGTTGCGGGTGCCGCCGGCACCGACGCCGCAGCGGGCGGCTGTCTCGGTCATGGCGGCCACGACCTCCTTGTGCTGGCCCATGCCGAGGTAGTCGTTGGAGCACCACACGGTGATCTCGGCGGTCTTGCCGTCGGGGTGGCGCCACTTGGCGGTGGGGAAGCGGCCGGAGATACGCTCGATATCGGCAAAGACCCGATAGCGCCGCTCGCCATGGAGCTGGTCGAGGGCACCACGGAAATAGCGCTCGTAGCCGGAGCCGGCGCGCGTCGAACCCGTGGGGGCGAGCATCGGGCTGGGCATCCGGGTCACGGTCATTGAGCGTCCTTCGCGTGTTCGGCCGCGCGGGCGGCACCCTCCGGCGCCGTCTGTCCCGCGATCAAGGTCCGGCCTCGGTCAGTCCTTCGCGTGAGGGGCGGAAGATACGCGCGGATCTGGAACGGGTTCAAGGTAAGGTTCCGGCATCGCTGCCCTGCATCTGTTGAGCGGGCCGCCCGAACGCGCTAGCGTTGCAGCGATCCCGTCTTCCTCAATAGGGTGCCTGTTCCTTGAGCCGCCGCCCCTCGTCCTTGAGAACTGGCGCCGGTCCAGATGCCGGACCCGACCGGATCTTGCGGCGACGAAGGGTCGCGCGGTGACGGACGCGAAAGACGCGCGCGCGGCACGCCTGAAGGCCGCGCTCCGGGAGAATCTGCGGCGTCGGAAGGCCCAGGGCCGCGGCCGTACCGAGTCGGAGCCGGCGCCCGACGCGGACCAGACCCGCGGGAATGAGCCCGATTCGGGCGGTCCTGATTCCGACAAATCCCGGCTATAGGAACGGTCAAGCCTGGGCGCCGCGGCGTCCACGAGGATCACGGCCGCGCGCCGACGGCGCGCCGCCCGAAGGACACAGCATGGACCGCATCCACATCACCGGCGGCACGCCGCTCCAGGGGGTCATCCCGATCTCGGGCGCCAAGAACGCGGCGCTGCCGCTGATGATCGCGAGCCTGCTCACCGGCGAGACGCTGGAGCTGATCAACGTGCCGCGGCTCGCCGACATCGCCGCATTGACGCGGATCCTGGGCAATCACGGCGTCGACCACATGGTGGTGGGCAAGCGCCCGGGGCAGACCACCGAGACCGGCCAGACGATCCGGCTCACCGCCTCCAACGTCATCGACACCACCGCGCCCTACGACCTGGTTTCGACCATGCGGGCGAGCTTCTGGGTGATCGCGCCGCTGCTCGCCCGGTTCGGCGAGGCGAAGGTCTCGCTGCCGGGCGGCTGCGCCATCGGCACCCGGCCGGTCGACCTGCTGATCATGGCGCTGGAGAAGCTCGGGGCCGAGATCGAGATCGACGCCGGCTATGTGGTCGCGCGGACGAAGAACGGGCTGCGCGGGGCCGAGATCAGCTTCCCGAAGGTCACCGTGGGGGGCACGCACGTGGCGCTGATGGCGGCCTCCCTCGCCTACGGCACCACGGTGATCGAGAACGCCGCCCGGGAGCCGGAGGTGGTCGATCTCGCCGAGTGCCTGAACAAGATGGGCGCCAAGATCCGCGGTGCCGGCACGCCGCACATCGAGATCGAGGGCGTGGCCCGGCTCGGCGGCGCCCGCCACGCGGTGCTCCCCGACCGGATCGAGACCGGCACCTACGCCATGGCGGTGGCGATGGCGGGCGGCGACGTGGTGCTCCAGGATACGCGGGCCGAATTGCTGCATGCGGCCCTCGACGTCCTGTCCACGACGGGCGCCGAGATCACATCGGTCGAGGGCGGGATCCGGGTCCGGCGCAACGGCGCCGGCATCGCGGCGGTCGACGTGACCACCGATCCGTTCCCGGGCTTCCCCACCGACCTGCAGGCGCAGTTCATGGCGCTGATGACGCTCGCCAAGGGCCAGTCGCATATCCGCGAGACGATCTTCGAGAACCGGTTCATGCACGTGCAGGAACTGGCCCGCCTCGGCGCCAAGATCCGCCTCGACGGCGACCTCGCCGTGGTGGAGGGCGTCGAGCGGCTGAAGGGCGCCCCCGTCATGGCGACCGACCTGCGCGCCTCGGTCTCCCTGGTGATCGCGGGGCTCGCCGCCGAGGGCGAGACCCAGATCAACCGGGTCTACCACCTCGACCGCGGCTTCGAGGCGCTGGAGGCCAAGCTCGGCCGCTGCGGTGCGCAGATCGAGCGGGTGCGGGCATAGGGCGACCAGACCGGAGGCCGCTTCGGAAAAGGCCGGAGCAAAATCGCGCTCCGGCGGCAAACCCGGGGCCGGGGCAACCGCTTCACAGCCGCGGGACGATACGAAGATTGAGAAGCAGCCCTGGAGCGGGGCGAACCCGCCCGGCAGCGGCTCCTCAATCCGTCATCCTCCAGGGCCGCGCAGGCGCACCGTGTTCCCATTTTGGAAACAAGGTCGGCTTGGAACATGCGGGTCATCGCAGTCGGTGTCCTGCGCGACTCTGCGGTCCACCATCCGCAGGCACAGCCGGCACGGTTGCGATGGCATCGAACGATCAAAATCTTGGCTCCCGGCACCAGGTCCGACATTCACGGCGCCTTTCCGAAAGCAAAGGTCCTGAACGGTGACCGTGTGCGTTTCGACATTGCGGGCGGTCAGTATCGCCTGATTGCAGCGTTCGATTTCGAGGAGCAGATCGCCTTCGTGAAATTTCTCGGCACGCATCAACAGTACGATGCCGTGGATGTCCTCACCGTCTCACCGTTCCAGGAGACTGTTCGTGGAGATCAGGCCGATCCGCTCAGATGCAGATCTCCTGCAACGCGTTGCAGGAGATCGAGCGCCTTTGCCCCCCTAGGAACCCCGGATGGCGACAGGCTCGATGTGCTCGCGACCCTCGTGGAAGCCTACGAGGCGCAGCATTTCCCGATTCCGGCGGTCGATCCGGTCGAGATCCTGCACTTCGCCAGCACCGATATGGGCCGTTCCCAGAGCGAACTCGCCCGCCTGCTCGGCTCGCGAGCGCGGGCGTCGGAGATCCTGAACCGGAAGCGGGCGCTGAGCCTCGGCCCGATCCGGGCGATCAGCGCGGCCTGGAACCTGCCGATCGCGCGGCTGGCGGCCCCCTACCGCCTGGAAGGCGACGCCGCCTGAGCGCTCAATCGCCGATCTGCCCGCGCTTGTAACCGAAGCCCGGGATCTCGCAGCCGCACGGCGTATTGGGCAGCCCGGCCGGTGCCGCGCAGGTGCCGCGGGACGTGACGCAGACGGCATCGTCCCACTGGCGGCGCGCCTCGGGTCCCCGCCATCGGTCCCGGGGCCGATCGTACGCGTCGTAGGGCGGGGGCGGCGGAGGCGGCGGCAAGTTCCAGTCGTCGTCCGCGGGCGGCGGCGGCGGCCGGTGGCGCGGTCTCGGCGCTCCGTACTCGTAGCGGCCGGGCCCGGGCTCCCCGTACATGTAGATCTTCGCGTCAGGACCCCTCTGCGCGCGCGCCGGGCCGGCGAGCGGGATGCTCAGCGTCAGGGCCACCAAGGCCGCGTGCATGATGCGCTTTCCCATCCCGGTCCTGCCTCGAATCGTCGGCGGGGGGATCCTGCACGCCCGGGCTGGCGCGAACCTGTGCCGCAGCCGGACCGAGATCGCGGCTGCGGCCGTTGCCCGAACGGGGTGGTGCCGCTACCTACGCCCTGCCGCGCCCCCATCATGCGCGCCCCCGCCGTCCGCGCACGCCGTGTTCCCCGAGGACCCCTTCATGGAGCTGCTCAGGCTCGCCGCCCTCGACGCCGAGGACCTGACCGTGATCTCCGCGCATCTTCAGGACGCGATCCTACGGCCGGAGGATCTGACCTATCTCGCTGACGAGCAGCGGTTCCTGATGGTCGCACGGCGCTTCGACTGGACGCCCGACGTGCCGCCCCGGCGGCGGCTCGCCGGCCTGCACGTCGAGCGCGTGCGCGCCGTGAAGACGCGGGAGCTCAAGCGCGACGACGGGATGCCCATGAGCCTGCTCGCCCTCACCTTCACGCCGACGGACGCGCCCTCCGGCCATCTCGATCTGGTCTTCTCCGGCGGTGCGGCGGTGCGGCTGGAGGTCGAGTGCATCGAGGTCCGGATGAAGGATCTCGGCCCGGTCTGGGAGGCAGCCACGCGGCCCGGCCACGACATGGACCGGCCGGACGCGGTCCCCGGTACGGCGGCCTGAGAGGAGCGAAGAGATCCGATGGTCCGGCTCGACAGCAGCGACCCGCATTTTGCCGCCGATTTCGCGCGGCTCCTCACGGTCAAGCGTGAGATCGCCGAGGACGTGGACGAGGCCGTGCGCGGCATCATCGCCGAGGTCGTCGCCCGCGGCGATGATGCCCTGGTGGACTACACGCGGCGCTTCGACCGGCTCGGCCCGGACTTCACCGCCGCGACCCTCCGGGTGACCGAGGCGGAGATCGCCGCAGCCGTCGAGGCCTGCCCGAGCGATCTTCTCGACGCCCTGGACCTCGCCGCCGAGCGGATCGAGGGCTTTCACCGCGCCCAGCGACCCACGGATCACCGGGCAACCGACGCGCTCGGGGTCACCGCCGGCTGGCGCTGGACGGCTCTGGAATCGGTCGGCCTCTACGTCCCGGGCGGAACGGCGAGCTATCCCTCCTCGGTGCTGATGAACGCGCTCCCGGCCCGGGTCGCCGGAGTACCGCGCGTCGTCATGGTGGTGCCCTCCCCGGACGGCCAGATGAACCCGCTGGTGCTGGCCGCCGCGCAGCGCGCCGGCGTCCACGAGGTCTACCGGGTCGGCGGCGCCCAGGCGGTGGCGGCCCTGGCCTACGGCACCGCCACCATCGCGCCGGTCGCCAAGATCGTCGGCCCCGGCAATGCCTGGGTGGCGGCCGCCAAGCGACGGGTGTTCGGGCAGGTCGGCATCGACATGATCGCCGGCCCCTCCGAGGTGCTGATCCTGGCCGACGACCACGCCAACCCGGACTGGATCGCCGCCGATCTCCTGGCCCAGGCCGAGCACGACGTGGCCGCCCAGGCAATCCTGATCACCGACAGCGCCGGTCTCGCAGAGGCGGTCGAAGGGGCGGTCGAGCGCGCGCTGACCACCCTCCCCCGCCAGGAGATCGCCCGGGCGAGCTGGCGCGATTACGGGGCGATCGTGCGGGTGCGCACCTTCGACGAGGCGGTGCCCCTCGTCGACCGGCTCGCCCCCGAGCATCTGGAGATCGAGACCGAAGACGCCGAGGCGCTGGCCGCGAAGGTCCGCAATGCCGGCGCGATCTTCCTCGGATCGCACACGCCGGAGGCGATCGGCGACTACGTCGGCGGCCCCAATCACGTCCTGCCCACCGCCCGCTCGGCCCGGTTCTCCTCCGGCCTCGGGGTCCTCGATTTCATGAAGCGGACCACGATTCTCGCCTGCACGCCGGAAAGCTTGCGGGCGCTCGGCCCGGCGGCCATAAACCTCGGCCGGTCAGAAGGCCTGGAGGGGCATGCCCGCTCCGTCGCGATCCGGTTGAACCTGTGAGGGGATGGGGATGGCGGAGAAGCAGCGCGGGCCGAACCGCCTCGCGAAGGTGAGCCTCGACGAGGGCTCCATCGCCCGCGGCAACCCCGATCAGGAGCACGAGCGGGCGATCGCGTTGTTCGACATCCTGGAGGACAATTCCTTCACCATCCCCGGCCGCGAGGGTCCCTACACGCTGACGCTGGGCCTCGTGGAGAACAAGCTCTCGTTTGCGATTAGCACCTTGGACGGCGAGCCGGTGATGACGCACCTCCTGTCACTGACGCCGTTCCGGCGGGTGATCCTCGACTACGAGATGATCTGCGAGAGCTACTACAACGCGATCCGCACCGCTTCACCCTCGCAGATCGAGGCGATCGACATGGGCCGGCGCGGTCTGCACAACGAGGCGTCGGAAACCCTGAAGCAGCGGCTCGAGGGCAAGGTCGACCTCGACCACGATACGGCGCGCCGCCTGTTCACCCTGATCTTCGCCCTGCATTGGAAGGGCTAGGGCGCCTGCCGCGCCGACCGTCGATGGCGGAGCCCCTTCCTGAGACAACCCCCGCGAGCCTTCCCGAGCCCCCTCCGAAGAAGCGGCGGGTCCAGTCCGTCCTGTTCATGTGCAATTACAACGCCGTGCGCTCGGCGGCCGCGGAGGCGATCGCGCGCGCTTATTTCGGCAAGTCCACCTACGTGCAGTCGGCCGGGGTGCGCTCCGGTGAGCCCACCGATCCCTTCATGGTCGCGGCCCTCGACGAGATCGGGATCGATGCGAGTCGGCATCGCCCGCGCACGGTCGAGGAATTGGAGGATTGGGAGGGCCTGAACTTCGACCTGATCATCACCCTCTCGCCGGAGGCCCATCACCGGGCCCTCGACCTGACCCATACCCTCGCGGCGGATGTCGAGTACTGGCCGACCCCCGATCCGACGCTGGTGCAGGAGGCCTCCCGCGAGCAGCGCCTCGACGCCTATCGGGATGTCCGCGACGGGCTCACGCAGCGGATCAAGGCGCGGCTGAAGGCGTAGGAACGCATCGAGGTCCGATGCGCGACGCAGGTATCGCCGCGATACGGCTCAGATCCCTCAACCGGATGCGCCCTACGGCCTTGGAAGGCGTATAGTCCGCGGAAGGCGGATCGAGGATCGTTCGATCAGAAAATCTCCGACGGTCGGCGCCGTTGCGACCGCGTCAGCCGGGGCGGCCGATCAGCCAAGCGCGGATACGACCGGCCAGCAGCGGACGCGCATGGGCTATATCGTCGGGATCGAGGAGCGGGGAGCTGGTCAAGGCAGCGAGATAAGCGTCCTCGGGGGCCCGGCAGGCCTGGAAGGCAGCATCGGCCGCCAGGTCGGGTGCGGTCAGCGCGGCCTGGATCCTGAAAGTGCGGGCCAAACAGTCGCGCCAGAGAGCGTGCCGCGTCGCCGTTTCGCCGTCCGCCCGCGCCGGACAGGACAGGCCGATCAGCAAGCTGGCCGCAACGACTCGGACCATCAATACGGGTCGGGCTCGCGACATCGATCAGGCACTCCGTCCCGGGACAGAGTGGCGCCGGCAGGGTTAGCGTCCGGTTAACCCCCGACCTGGGTACACACTGAGGATTACGACCCGGCACCAGTCGACGGGGAATCTCCTGTCAGCGGTTCGCGGTTGTGACGGGGGACGTGACGCCGCCGAGGGAGACCCAGGCGACCGCATCCTGGCTCTCGCGCTTGATGAACACGTAGCCGGTCTTGTGCCAGGGCAGGATCGCGTTGGTCTTGTGCGAGGGCCACGCGGTGCTCAGCCTGATCACCGACCGGGGCGATCTGGTGTTCGACAACAAGCCCAACGCGAGTCTGCCCTGGCACTAGGCCGGCTACGTGTTCATACGGCGCGGGAGCCAGGATGCGGTCGCCTGGGTCTCCCTCGGCGGAGTCACGTCCCCCGTCACATCCGCGAACCGCTGACAGGAGATTCCCCGTCGACTGGTGCCGCGTCGTAATCCTCAGTGTGTACCCAGGTCGGGGGTTAACCGGACGATAACCCTGCCGGCGCCACTCTGACCCGGGACGGAGTGCCTGATCGATGTCGCGAGCCCGACCC
>NZ_JAKSYG010000216.1 GCF_022829725.1 Methylobacterium sp. E-005
CCGCATCGACAAGCGGGCGGTGGAGACCGGGCGGGTGCGGGTCTCGACCCGGACCGAGACGGTCGACGAGGTCCTGCGCGAGACCCTGCGCAGCGATCACGTCGGGGTCACCCGGGTGGCCGTCAACCGGACCCTGGCCGAGGGCGAAGTGCCCCCGGTGGTCCGCGAGGAGAACGGGGTGACGATCATCCCGGTCCTGGAAGAGATCCTCGTCGTCGAGAAGCGCCTCGTCCTGCGGGAGGAGGTGCACGTCCGCCAAACCACGGCGGGCGAGGACGTCGAGATGCCGGTGACGCTGCGCAGGCAGCGCGCCGTGATCGAACGCGTGTCCCCCGAGGGGCACGTCACGGCCCTGTCCCCTGCCCCCGAAAGGTAGAACCGGCCCGGGTTCTGATAGACCGGCACCGTGCCGACCGGGTTCGCGAGGTAGCTGGTCAGCGCGTCCTGATAGGTGTTGCGCACGTCGAGGTAGTGCGTGAGATCGACCAGCAGCGAGCCGGTC
>NZ_JAKSYG010000218.1 GCF_022829725.1 Methylobacterium sp. E-005
CGCCTCCTCCCAGGTGAGGTGCTTCGGCCGGTGCATCAGCTGGCGCGACTGCACCCGGCAGAACTGCGCGAAGGAGCCGTCCCCGGTCTCGTAGCCCCAGATCCGCTGCGTCGGCGAGAACATCGGGTCGCCACCGTTGCCCAGGACTCGAACCTGCAACCAGACCGTTATGAGCGGTCGGCTCTAACCATTGAGCTACAGGCCCGGCGGGGGGAATCCCCCCGTCAAACCGATACCCGAACGGCCCGGTTTCGTCACCCCATCCAAATCTGGATGCGGTC
>NZ_JAKSYG010000222.1 GCF_022829725.1 Methylobacterium sp. E-005
CACCACCAGCCCAGAGACCCACGGGGCCCGACACCGCGGCCCCGGCACCGGGCCAGGCGCCCCCGCGGGAGCGCCAATACCCCCCGGGCCAGGAGCCCCCAGCAACGGCGAACGGGATAACCACTCCGGGGCGCAGATCAGCAAGCGCGCCACCGAGGTGATCGCCACCGCCCAGGCCACCGCCCAGACCCCGCGCCAGGGGCTGCGCGCCGTTTCCGACACCGCCAAGGCCATGGACGCGATCCGCGAGCAGGCCGAGGCCGTGGCCGGCAACATCGTGAGCCTGTCGGAGAAGACCCAGACCCGGCGCTCGCCGCCGCCGGCAGCCTCACGATCGCCGATGCCGCAAAACTCCTGCGCCTGCGCGGCGCGGCCATGCAGGAGGCGGTGGCGCCGGGCGCGGGGGCGATGGCGGCGCTGATCGGCACCGATCTCGAAACGGCGC
>NZ_JAKSYG010000224.1 GCF_022829725.1 Methylobacterium sp. E-005
AAGGACGACGCGCCCACGACCAGCATGGGCGCCGGCGGCCTGACCGGCACCGGCGCCACCCGGGACGGGGCTCGCACCGCGACCGACACGGCACCGAAAGGTGGCGCGAAGCCGCCCTCGGCACCGGCGGCGGGCACCACCCGCTAATCGGTTACTGCGAGCGCCGGCTGAACGAGACCGCGTAGGCCTGCACCCGGGCGTCGATCAGCGGATCGTCCGAGACCTCGATCCCGTCGGTCAGGTTGTTCGGCATGAACAGTAGCGCCTTCTCGGCCTCGGCGCTGTCCGGCACCGCCTTCGACACGGTCAGCGTGCCGAGATCGACGGTCTTGCGGTCGTCGGGCCAGGGCTTGGTGGCGTCGTTGGTCGGGTCGCCGGCCTGCGCGAGCTGGGCCAGGACGCGGAACTTCGCCGGCTCCTTGGCGATGCGGGGCCCGATCTCGGCCATCAGGAAATTCGGATCGCGCTTGGCCGCATCCTCGGGCGGCAGGATCTCCTCGCCCTGAACCGGCTCGATCCGGAAGCGGAACGGCTGGCGCTTGCCGTCCTTGTCGACGAGAATGAAGGCGTTGACGCCGTTATAGGTCTGCCGCGCGAGGCTCGACGGGGTCTTGGCCGTACCACCCGCGGTGGCGGCGGCCGGGTGAGCCGCAGCGAAGCGCTCCAGTGCGGTCGGATGGGCGGCGTTCGGCCCGCTGTCGGCGACCGCCTTAAGGAGATCGCGAAAATCCTCGCCGGTGGCGACGGGAAAGTACTTCAGCGAATTGGTGACGACGTCCATCTCCGAGCCGTCGCTGAGCTTGAATTTCAGGGCGAGGCCGTGCGGATTGGCATTGGCGGCGCCGTCCGCGATGGTCGGTACGCCGGTGGCGTCGGAGAAGCGGATCGTCACCGGCACGGCCGGCCCCTGGAACAGGGAGGCCTTGCTGATCGTCGCGGCCTCCGGCGACGGGGTGAAGCTCCCCTCGGCGACCACGCCTTTGGCGTGATTGGCCCGCGCGCCGGGATGCTTGCCGAACAACGTGTTCATCACGTCGATCGTCTGCTCGGCGGTGGAGGCCTCCTGGGCCAGGGCCGGCGCGGCGGCCGCGAGCGTGGTGCTCAGCAGGAGGGCGAAACCCAATCTCGAACGCAGCATGAGGATCCTCTCGGCAGCCACGGCCCGCCCGGGCCGGTCCACGCGGACCGGACCATCTTCTAGTTAGAGAATGGCCGAAGACACAACCGCAAGCTTCGCTGCGGCGGCGCGGGGGTTACATCCCAGCCGTCCGCTGCTCATTAAGCACACCGTCTTTGCGCGTGCAGCGAAGCAACCCAGGGACGCGCGTCATCCGGCGGCGTGGCGCGACTGGATTGCTTCGCTCCGCTCGCAAAGACGGTGCGGAGCCCGCTATCGCGCCCCGCGATGGAGGTCGCCGTCGATCAGCAGGGCGCTGCGGCTGTCGAGCCGGGAACGGTAGACCTGCAGGTTCTCCATCACCCGCTGCACGTAGTTGCGCGTCTCGGTGAAGGGGATGCGCTCCACCCAATCGATCACGTCGACGCCCGGCTTGCGCGGGTCGCCGTAGGCGTCGATCCACTTCTTCACGTTGCCGCCGCCCGCGTTGTAGGACGCGAAGGCCAGCACGTAGGAGCCGCGCCAATCCTCCATCAGCTCGCCGAGATGGGCCTGCCCCAGCTTGGCGCAATAGGCGGGGTCGCTGGTCAGGCGGTCGACGTCGAAGGCGGCCGCGACTCGGCGGGCGGTGCGCTGGGCGGTGGCCGGCATCATCTGCATCAGGCCGCGCGCGCCGACGCCCGACTGGGCGCGGGGATCGAACTGGCTCTCCTGCCGGGCGATGGCGTAGACCATGGCCCGCTCCACCTGCGGTACCGCCGTGTAGGTCTCGTAGGCGGGGATCCCGATCGTCGGGTAGGCGTGGGCGTCGAGGGGCAGGCCGCGCTGCACCGCGAGCTTTCCGATCGCCACCAGGGCGCGGGGATCCTTCATGTCGGTGGCGAGATCGCCGAGCGCCTGCAATTCGCGCGGGTCGGAGAGGTCCCGGGCGGCGTCGATGTAGAGCGGCAGGGCCAGATCCTTGATGCCGGCCTCGCCCAGCATCCGGAGGGCCCGGATGTAGAGCCGATCCTCGAAGGCCTGCCGCTCAGGCCCTTCGAGATCCGCGGGCGCCCGCAGGGGCAGGCTGGTCTGGCCGAGCTGCGCCCGCGCCACCTGCCCGTAATAGGCGATCGGCTGCAGGGCGGCCTTCTCGTAGAAGTGCTTCGCCTCGTCCCGATGGCCAAGCGCCTCGGCCGCCCGGCCCTGCCAGTAGGCGGCCCGCGCCACCGAGATCGGGCTCTCGGCGATCGTGGCCACCTGAGCGAAGTGCTGCGCGGCGGCGGCCGGATCACCGGTGAAGCGCAGCGCGATCCAGCCCGCGTGGAACTCGGCCTCGATCCGCTTCTCGGGCGTGCGCGCCGCCTGGGCGCTCGCGACCCTGTAGGCGGTCTTGGCGTCGCCGAGGTCGAGGAGCTTGCGCGCCACGATCCGGCGCTCGACCCACCACTCGTCGCCGTCGACCAGGACGTCCGGGTTGCTCGGCGCCGTGGCGAGGATGGCGGCCGCCTCCTCGGGCTTGTCGGCCCGGCGGAAATACTGCGCCCGGGAGAAGATGTAGGAGGCGTCCCCGCGCAGCGACGGCGGCACGGCGGCCAGCGCCGCGGCGGCCCCGGAGGACTTGTCCTCCACCGCCCGGCGGGCGCGCACGAGGCTGGCATAGGCGCCCCCCGCGTAGCTGGCCGCCCGGCCGGCGCTCTCCCAATCGTCCTTCAGGAGCGCCCGCTCCATCCGATAGCGGTGATCGACCCGGGTGAGCGCCTCCGGGAAAGCATCGAGCACCTTGGCCTCCAGGCTGCGCCCGAAGCTCTCGGTGCGCCAGAGGTCGCGGGCCATCTCGGCGGCGTCCGCCTCGTAGCCGTCGGCGCGGAGCGCCAGCGCCAGGGCGAACTTGCCCGGCGCGCTCGCCGGCTTCGCCGTGGCGAAGAAGGCCCGCACCATCGCAGGGGGCTTGCGCTCGGAGAGCAGCGCCTCCTCGGCCCGGCGGCGCAGCAGGGGGCCGGCCGGCCAGTCCGGATTGGCCCGGGCGAACGCGACCGTGCGGTTGAAGCCGATGCCGGCGCCCGCGCGGATCGCCACCCATTCGAGCAGCGCCTTCGCGGCCGGATCGGTGAAGCCGTCGCGCATCCGGTCGCCCTCCGCGACCCGGCCCTTGCGGTAGAGGTCGATGGCGCCGCGCAGCAGCGTCGGATCGGTGTCGCCGGAGATCTTTGGTCGGGCCGGATCCGGAACCTCGGGCACCGGGGCCGCGGGGGCAACGGCGGCATCCGGCATCGGGAAGGCCACGGGGGCGTCCGCATCGGCAGACGCGTAGGCCAAGGCCGCGGCGGGCAGTCCCCGGACGGTCTCCTCGGCTTTTTCGTCGGAGACGTGGACCGGGTCGAGCTTCAGGGCATCGGCCGCGATCGGATCGACTGCCTTCTCGGTGCTGCGGATCTGCGCGGTCGAGAGGGCGGCGTCGCTCGCCGGCGGCGTCGGCTGCGTTGCGGGCGTGTCCGGGCCGGCCGGGCCCGCCAGTGCCACGCCCACGGTGGCGAGAAGCGCGACGACGGCCAGGGACGTGCGCTTCGGGGCGGGAGTCGAGGCCGCGGATCGGATCACGATGTCCCCCTGCTGCTCACCGGGGCGGGAAAGGCGGAGGATCGGGCGGTGACCATAAAGATCGCGTTAACCGTCGCCACGATCTGTTTGCGCGCCGTGGCGCGACCGCCTATGTCTGCCCGTCCGCGCCCGTAAGGTGTGGACCACGCGCGGCGCCGAGAACGCCGGATTCCCGATAGGGACCCTTTGGGACGCCTGAGATGACCGAGATGACCGGGAGCCGCCTGCGGGGCTCGCTCACCGCGCTTGTGACGCCCTTCCGCGACGGCGCCTTCGACGAGGCCGCGTTCCGCAAGCTCGTGCGCTGGCAGATCGAGCAGGGCAGCCACGGCCTCGTGCCGACCGGCACCACCGGCGAGAGCCCGACCCTCACCCATGCCGAGCACGACCGGGTGGTCGAGGCCTGCATCGACGAGGCGGGCGGGCGCGTGCCGGTCGTGGCGGGGGCGGGCTCCAACTCCACCGCCGAGGCGGTCGAGCGGGCGCAGCACGCCGAGCGCGCGGGCGCCGACGCCGTCCTCGTGGTGACGCCGTACTACAACAAGCCGACGCAGGAGGGCCTCTACGCCCACTTCAAGGCCGTCAACGATGCGGTCGGCATTCCGATCATCATCTACAACATCCCGCCGCGTTCCGTCGTCGACATGAGCGTCGAGACGATGGCCCGGCTCTTCGCATTGAAGAACATCGCCGGCGTGAAGGACGCGACCGCCAAGATCGACCGCGTCAGCCAGCAGCGACAGGCCATGGGGGAGAACTTCCTCCAGCTTTCAGGCGAAGATGCGACGGCGCTCGGCTACAATGCCCAGGGCGGCCACGGCTGCATCTCGGTGGTGGCGAACGTCGCCCCGCGGCTCTGCGCCGACCTGCAGGAGGCCTCGCTGGCGGGCGATTACGCCAAGGCGCTGACCATCCAGGACAGGCTGTTCCCACTTCAGAGCGGCCTGTTCGCCGAGGCCAATCCGGCGCCGGTCAAGTACGCGCTGGCCCGGCTCGGCCACATTGCCGAGGAGCTGCGGCTGCCCATGGTGCCGGTCTCCGAGGCGACGCGCCGCATCGTGGATGCCGCCCTGCAACATGCCGGCCTGCTCGAAGGCTGAGAAGAGTCACAAACGATGGCCCCGAAACCGGAGCCCGGCCGGCGCATCGTCGCCGATAACCGCGCGGCGCGTTACCACTACACGATCGAGGATACCCTTGAGGCCGGCATCGCGCTGACCGGCACCGAGGTGAAGTCCCTGCGCGGCGGCAAGGCGACGATCGGCGAATCCTATGCCGGCCCCTCCGGCAACGACCTGATGCTGTTCAACGCGTACATCCCGGAATATTTGGAGGCGAACCGCTTCAACCACGACACCAAGCGCCCGCGCCGCCTGCTGCTGCACCGCCGCCAGATCGACAAGCTGATCGGCGCGACCCAGCGCCAGGGCTACACGGTGGTGCCGCTGAAGATCTACTTCAACGACAAGGGGCGGGCTAAGGTCGAACTGGGCTTGGGCAAGGGCAAGCAGGCCCATGACAAGCGCGAGGCCGCCAAGGAGCGCGATTGGCAGCGCGACCGGGCGCGACTGCTGCGGGATCGGGGTTAGCGAACAGGCCGTTCGTCTGCCCCTTCGGATATCGGATTGGTTTACGGTCTCCCTGCGGAGCGACCCATGTCATCCAACCACGATGTCCTGCCCACCGATCTCCCCGCACCCGCGGATGATGGCGCGGCCGACCATCTGCGCGGGATGCGCCTGCCCGGCGTGGCGCTGACCGCCACCGATGGCGGCACGGTCTCGCTTGCCCGGCTCACCGGCCGCGTCGTCGTCTATGCCTATCCGCGCACCGGCGAGCCGGGGAAGCCCGGCCTCACGCCCGACTGGGACGCGATTCCCGGCGCTCGGGGCTGCACGCCGCAGGCCTGCGACTTTCGCGATCACCATACCGAGTTGAAGGCCCGCGGGATCAGGCAGGTCTACGGCCTTTCGACCCAGACCAGCGCCTATCAGCGGGAGGCCGCCGAGCGTCTGCGCCTGCCGTTCCCGCTGCTCTCCGATCCACACCGCGCCTTCGCGATGGCGGCGCGCCTGCCGGTCTTCGAGGCCGGCGGGCAGAAGCTGCTGCGTCGCTTGACCCTGGTGATCGACGACGGCGTGGTCAGCCACCTGTTCTACCCGGTCTTCCCGCCGGACCGGAGTTCCCGGCAGGTCCTCGATTGGCTCGACGGCGCGGGCGCGTGATGCCCTACTCCTCCTCGGCCTCCGGCTGGCGGATACCGTAGCGATTCTCGAGGCCGGGATTCGCCCGGCCTTCGCCGCGATAACGGCTCGGTGCCTCACCCGCCGCCCGTGCCGGGCGCTCGTTCGCTTCGCGTCCGATCCGCCCCGCGAGACTCGCCAGATCGACGAACTCGTCGGCCTGCCGCCGCAACTCGTCGGAGATCATCGACGGCTGGGTCTGGATGGTGGAGATCACCGTCACCTTGACGCCCCGTCGCTGCATCGCCTCGACGAGGGATCGGAAGTCGCCGTCCCCGGAGAACAGGATCATGTGATCGATATGGGCGCTGAGCTCCAGGGCGTCGATCGCCAGCTCGATGTCCATATTGCCCTTGTATTTCCGCCGTCCCATGGAGTCGGTGAACTCCTTCACCGGCTTGGTCACGACGCGGTAGCCGTTGTAGTCGAGCCAGTCGATGAGGGGACGGATCGACGAATACTCCTGATCTTCGATCATGGCAGTATAGTAAAACGCCCGCAGAAGATTTTCGCGGGACTGAAATTCATTCAAGAGCTTTTTATAATCGATGTCGAAGCCGAGGGCCTTGGTGGTGGCGTAGAGGTTTGCGCCGTCAATAAAGATCGCGCTGCGTTGGTTTGCTGTCATGAACAGGTTGAATCCTGAAAAAATACGGGGTGACGGGAAATCGTCTCAGAACGTGACCGGCATCCGGCTCTGCCCTCGGGTCCGGGCCGGATCGGCACTATTGAACGTCGATATACTCTGCAATATGGGCGAAAAGCGCGGTCGTTGGCCCGTGACCGTCGCCCAAGCCGGCGGACCATTCGTCTTCAAATGCATCCGTGTCAAGCAGAACAGACGGTAAGCGGCCGGGAAGATCGATGCTGCGAAGCAAAAAGGTCCGAACACTCTGCTGTTACCGGTTTGCCGGCGGTCTTGGAAAGCTTTGCTGCTGCTGATCCGATAAACCTGAGATCGGTGAATTGCCGGGACGGTTCAGCCGTTCACGCGCTCGACGCTGTTGACGGCGCGCTTGCCGCGTAGCTCCGCGATGATCGCATTCAGATGCTGAAGATCCCAGACCGACAGGTCGATGGTGATGTCGGTGAAGTCCTGCGTGCGGCGCTTCATCGAGATGTTGTCGATGTTGCCGTCATGATCGGCGATCACCTGGGCGATCTGGGCGAACACGCCGGGCTCGTTGATCGACTTGAGCGCCAGCCGGGCGGGGAACCGTTCGCCGCCGAGCGCATCGACGTCCCACCGGACGTCGAGCCAGCGTTCCGGTTCGTTGTCGAAGGCGGCCAGCGCAGCGGACTGGATCGGGTAGACGGTGACGCCGACCTCGGGTGTCAGGATGCCGACGATTCGATCCCCCGGGACCGCGCCGCCGTTCGGCGCGAAGGTCACCGGCAGGTCGCCCGCGAGGCCGCGGATCGGGATCGCGTCGCTACGCCCCTCGGCACCGCCCTCCCCGCCCGGGAAGGTCAGCCGCATCGTCTGGTCGGCCGAGCGGACGAGCCGGCCGGCGCCGTTGGTCGGCCCGAGCGGCGCCGAGGGCCGGCGCTCGTCGCGATGGTCGGGATAAACGGCGCGGACCACATCCCCGGAGAACATCTCGCCCCGCCCGACGGCGGCGAACACGTCCTCGGTGGTGGCGCGGGCGAGCCGCGGTAGGGCGCCGCGCAGCTTGTCCTCCGAGAAGGTCTTGGCGGCGCGTTCGAAGGCCCGATCCAGGATCTGACGGCCGAGGCCGGCATATTGCCGGCGCACCGCGGTCCGGGTCGCCCGGCGGATCGCCGCCCGCGCCTTGCCGGTCACCACCAGGGATTCCCAGGCGGCCGGCGGCGCGGCGCCGTCCGAGCGCATGATCTCGACCTCGTCGCCGTTGGCGAGCTCATGCAGCAGGGGCGCCATCCGGCCGTTGATCTTGGCGCCCACCGCGGTGTTGCCGACGTCCGTATGGACCGCATAGGCGAAGTCGATGGGCGTCGCGCCCCGCGGCAGGGCGATCAGCCGGCCCTTGGGGGTGAAGCAGAACACCTGATCCTGGAACAGCTCGAGCTTCGTGTGCTCCAGGAATTCCTCCGGGCTATCGCCCTCGGCGAGGAGCTCGATGGTCCGGCGCAGCCACTGGTAGGCACCGCTCTCGGCCGCGAGCTTCGGATGCACGCTGCCTTCACCCTCCCGGCGGCCCAGTTCCTTGTAATGGGCGTGCGCCGCGATACCGTATTCGGCGATATCGTCCATGGCGCGGGTGCGGATCTGCAACTCGACGCGCTGGCTTTTGGGCCCGATCACCGTGGTGTGGATCGAGCGGTAATCGTTCTGCTTCGGGGTCGAGATGTAGTCCTTGTACCGGCCCGGAACCATCGGCCAGCTGGTATGGACGATGCCGAGCGCCGCGTAGCAGTCCTGCACCGTGTCGACGACAACGCGGAAGCCGAAGATATCCGAGAGCTGCTCGAAGGCGACCGACTTGCGCTCCATCTTCGACCAGATCGAGAAGGGCCGCTTCTGACGGCCGCTCACCTCGGCGATGATCCCCTGCGCGCCGAGCTTCTCGGTGAGCACCTGCGCGATGGTCTCGACCACGCTCTCGGACTTCGCGGTGAGGCGCGCCAGCCGCTGCGTGATGGTGGCGTAGACCTCCGGCTCGATGTTGCGGAAGGCCAGATCTTCCAGCTCCTCGCGCAGCTCCTGCATGCCCATCCGGCCGGCGAGCGGCGCGTAGATGTCGAGCGTCTCCTGCGCGATGCGGTGGCGCTTGTCCTCCCGCATGTGCTGGAGGGTGCGCATGTTGTGCAGGCGGTCGGCGAGCTTCACCAGCAGCACGCGCACATCCGCCGCCACGGCGAGCAGCAGCTTGCGGAAGTTCTCGCCCTGGGCGGCCTGCTTGGAGACGAGATCGAGCCGCTTGAGCTTGGTCAGCCCGTCGACCAGCGCGCCGATCTCCGGCCCGAACAGCCGGCGGATCTCCTCCAGCGTCGCCTCGGTGTCCTCCACGGTGTCGTGCAGGACGGCGGCCACGATGGTGGCGTCGTCGAGGTGGAGATCCGTCAGGATCGCCGCGACTTCGAGGGGGTGGGCGAAGAACGGGTCGCCCGAGGCGCGCTTCTGGGTGCCGTGCGCCTGCATGGCGTACACGTAGGCGCGGTTGAGCAGCGCCTCGTCGGCTGTCGAGTTGTAGCGCTTGACGCGCTCGACCAACTCGTACTGGCGCATCATCCGCCGGGACGGGGCCGGCTCCTGGGTGGGACGCGGGGTCGGAGTCACGCGCGATTGTTCCGCACCGGCCGTCGCGACGCCAGCCCCCGGCGGGGGGCATCCACCCGGCGCGCCGGTTTCGGCCTCGGAACGAGAGAACCCGGCGTCTCCGCCGGGTCCCGTCGCGGTCAGGTCGTGCGCGTCCAGGCCCACTGTGTCCGGCTCACTCGCCCTCGTCGTCGGTCTCGACCGGCGGGGCGAGGTTCTCGAGGCCGCGCAGCAGATCCTCCTCGCTCATGCGGTCGAACTGGGGCGCCGCATCGTCGCTGGAGGATTGCGGGGCCACCGCGGCGGCGGCCGGCGAGCTCGACAGCAGCGGCACGGTCTCGGCCTCCGGCTCGTCCACCTCGACGTATTTCTGCAGCGAGTGGATCAACTGCTCCTTGAGGTCGTCCGCCGTGATCGTCTCGTCGCCGATCTCGCGCAGGGCCACGACGGGGTTCTTGTCCCGGTCGCGGTCGACGGTGAGCGGGGCGCCGGCGGCGAGGAGGCGGGCACGGTGGCTCGCCAGCAGGACCAGCTCGAACCGGTTCTCGACCTTCTCGATGCAATCTTCGACGGTGACGCGCGCCATGCGGGGCGGCTCCTTGGGCTTGAGCGACGGGTGATGTCGGGTATGGCTGCACCCTACACCGGATGCCGTTGTGCAACAAGCACAGCGGCTTGCGCAGGGCGCACGCCCGCCGTTCGGGCCGCCGCATGGTGCGGCGCATTGTTGACACCTGCGGCGACGGGTGCCAGTCCGCCCGCCATTCCACAGGTTCAGCCGACACGGGCGGCGCTCGCGCGCCGTGGAGCGATCAAGACCGATATGCGCGCACTCATCTTCCCCGGCCAGGGCAGCCAGGCGGTCGGCATGGCGCGGGACCTCGCGGCGGCGTTCCCGCAGGCGAAGGCCGTGCTCGACGAGGTCGATGCCGCCCTGAATCAGAACTTGTCGCGGCTGATGTTCGAGGGGCCGGTCGAGGAGCTGACCCTCACAACCAACGCCCAGCCGGCGCTGATGGCGGCGAGCCTCGCGGTGCTGCGGGTGCTGGAGGCCGAGCGCGGCCTCGATCTGACCCGCGACGTCGCCTGCGTGGCCGGGCATTCGCTCGGCGAATACGCGGCGCTCGCCGCCGCCGGCAGCCTCACGATCGCCGATGCCGCAAAACTCCTGCGCCTGCGCGGCGCGGCCATGCAGGAGGCGGTGGCGCCGGGCGCGGGGGCGATGGCGGCGCTGATCGGCACCGATCTCGAAACGGCGC
>NZ_JAKSYG010000229.1 GCF_022829725.1 Methylobacterium sp. E-005
TCGCTGTTATGGGCCTTGGCATCGCGGCACAGATCTCCGGCGTCTACGACGATGCCCCGGTCACCCCCGCGACGAAAGACAACCACCGCTGAACCGGGTTGGCGCGCGCTCCGGCGCGCGTCATTCCCAATTCGGGATTTCAAGCATTCGTGGAAATTAACCGGTCATTAACCGTCAGACGACTTCCGAGTTGCGGTTGGACCTCGGCTTTGCGAGGATGTCTACTCGAACCCGTCTTAATCATTAAAGACGATAGGACTCGCGTCGGTCCGAGTTGTCTGGATTCCTCCGCTCATCGAGGCCGCCGGCCTCTGCGCGGAGACGAACCGATGACCGACTGGGTCACAATCACCAGGGACGAACTGACCGAGGACGAGCGCGAGCATCTCGCGCGGTTCATGGCGGAGGCCGATGGCAGGGACCCGGGCGACGAGGGGTACGTCGTGATCCACGACGCGGGCGGGTGGACGTGGCGGCTCGACGGTGCGCCTGCGACGCCGGAAGAAACCGCGTCCTTCCTAGAATCCCTCATCGAGCTCAGGAGCCGGATGAACCGCCGACGCGGGTGGCTCCACATCATCCGCTTGGTGTTCGGGGACGCTGCCGGGAAGGTCGTGGCCATCATCGAGCGCGAGACCGGCGTCTCCACGGAGGAGGCCATGCCGGCGCATCTCGATCCGGAGGAGCCTGAGGGCATCGCCGTGTTCGAGGCCGAGGAGGCCGAGCACCGCGCGAAGATGGCTCAGCTCGCGGAGGAGCGCCGCGTGGAACTTGAGGCGCGCGCCGCCCGTGCCGCGCGGGTCGCTGCGGAGGAGGAGGCCCGTCGAGCCCGCCGGCGCCCTGTCCCGGTGAGGGTCGCGGACCCCGGCCGGCAACTCGCGCTGGTCTTCGCGGACGTCCCGTACGGCCCGGCCCCGCAGCGGATGAAGCGCCTTCCATTGGACTACATGGTCGAAGTGACGGAACTGATGCGGAAGTGGTTGGCCGGCCGCTCCACCCCCATCACGAGGTTCCTGGCGACGGGTCTTCGCTCCTACACCGTACAGGGGGTTCGACATCAGGACTTGTGGGCACACGTCCGGCTGGTCGAAGGCAAGCGCGCCCTCGTGATCTTCGTGAAACGGCGGGGCATCGATGGGGCGCCGGGCATCATCTACAGGGGCGGTGACCTCCACTACGACTGGGAGTCGGAAAGGTGGACGTACGCCGACGTCGATTCGACGGTCGACGACCACACCCGTGCCCCGGAGTGATCCGGGGCCCCCGGCGCAGCCCGGGGGCCCTTCTCATTCGGCGTCCGCCTCGCCCTCGTCCTCTGCGGTGCACAGGCGGATCTCCTCGGGGACCTCGGGCGTCGCCGCGACGCGCTCCAGGACCTCCTCCAGCGCGACCGGCCGGAACCCCCACCGGTCGACGCCGGCGTCGCAAGAGCGATTCGTGTCGGGCAACTTCCCGTGCGTGTGGCCGAAGCAATGGACGGTGCCCCGGAACGCGCCCACCCAAGCCCTCATGGGATAGTGACAGAACACCCAACGACGCCCGTTCAGCTTCGGCGTCGCCATGTGTGATTAGGCGTGGAATAAGGGCTCTGACTCATTCTCGCTGACGCCGGCGGCGTTGAGGTTGCGGATATCTACGATGGAGCCGCAGCATGCGCCCCCGCTTCAGGCCGTCGAGCCTCGTACCTGCCGGACTCGTCGTCGATCACCTCGATGTCGGCATTGATCGGATCGGTCTGGTCGTGAGGTCCAGATCTGCGACGGCGACATGCCCAGACTGCCGGACCTCGTCACGTCGCATCCAAAGCCGCTACCAGCGCCGTGCCGCCGACCTTCCGCTCAGTGGTCGGCGCGTCGAACTCCAAGTCACGGTGAGACGCTTCTGGTGTGACGCGGCTGCCTGTGAGCGGAAGATCTTCGCCGAGCGCTTCTCCGAGGACGTCCTGCCTACCTTCGCACGACGCACCTCGCGGCTGGAGCAGATCGTCCATCACCTTGGGCTCGCACTCGGTGGTCGGCCCGGTGCAGGCCTCGCTCAGCGCCTGATGCTGCCCGTCAGCCGCGACACGCTCCTGCGCGTGATCCGCCGTCGGGCGGCGACACACTCCGATCCACTCAGCGTCATCGGCATCGACGACTTCGCCTGGCGGCGCAACCACCGCTACGGCACCCTCGTCTGCGATCTCGAACGCCGCCGCATCGTAGCGCTCCTGCCCGACCGCGAGCAGGCCACCGCACAGACTTGGCTGAAGATGAACGGCTCGATCCGGATCGTCGCCCGCGACCGCGGGGGTGGATATGGCGAGGCCATCGCCCGTGCTCTGCCGCAGGCCATCCAGGTCGCCGACCGGTGGCACCTCATGGAGAATGCCAGCCGTGGCTTCCTCGATGCCGTGCGCAGGTCGATGCGACAGGTTCGCGAGGTCGTCGGCGCAGCCACGATCGATCCGGCGCTGCTCACTGCAGCCGAGCGCATCCAGTACGAGGGTTACCTGCGGCGGGAGGAGGCGGACGCGGCCATCCGCGCGCTCGCCGAGGCAGGCGTTCCGATCCGCCAGATCTGCCAACGTCTTGGCCACAGCCGCAAGGTGGTGCGTGCGGTCCTGCGTGGGGAGCGTACCGACGTCTTCCGGGTCCGCCAGAGTTCGCTCGACGCCTATCTGCCCTGGCTCGATGCCCAGTGGGATGCTGGCAGCCGCAACGCGACCGAGCTTTGGCGCAGGGCGAAAGGACAAGGCTTCCGGGGATCGCTGCGCGTGGTCGGGGAATGGGCGACGCGGCGTCGACGAGCCGAGCAGGCCAAGATCGAACGGCTGCAGCGTGTGCCGTCGGCACGAACCCTGGCGCGATGGCTGACGACAGGTCGCGACCGCTTGACCAAGGCGGAGACGCTGACCGTGGCTGCCGTCGAGGACGGCGTGCCGGCGCTGGTCGAGGCGCGCGAGGTGGTGGGCGCTTTCCAGACGATGGTTCGGGCGATGGCGCCGGACAGGCTCGAAGGGTGGCTCACGCGTGCTGGCACAGGCCTTGTCGCCTCGTTCGCCCGCGGAGTCGGTCAGGACCGAGCTGCGGTCCTGACAGCGATCACGTTGCCATGGTCGAACGGCCAGACAGAGGGGCAGATCACCAAACTCAAGCTGGTGAAGCGCCAGATGTATGGCCGCGGCAAGATTGACTTGTTGCAAGCTCGCCTGATCGGCTTCACCTCCGGATGATCAGCGAAAGTACGCCAGAGCCGATTCCGCACCCCTCGACGGCCTCCGGTGCGGCATGGGTGGTACGGGACTGGTCCCGGGCGACCCGGCGCATCGTGGCCGGGTCCCGCCAGTGGCGGACCGCCACCGGGGCGAGGCGCATGATCGAGCCGTTGCCGGCGGTCTGCGGATCGGCGGAGCCCGCCGGGACCTCGCCCGTCCGCTCGTGCCGGCGCAGGGCGGCCGCGGTGGCGTTACCGATGTCGAAGCAGGTGCCGGTGCAGGAATAGGTGCCCTCCCGGTACCAGGATACGAAACGCCGGGTCAGGTCGACCATGTCGAGGTCCGGGTGGACCAGCAGGCTGTCGCCGAGTGCGAGTGCCATCGCGGTGTTGTCGGTCCACTGGCCCGCCTTCAAGCCGAACGGGCCGCCACCGACCATGTCGGAGAGGACCGCCCGGGCGGGCTTGGCGGAGAACTCGATGGTCGTGCCGATTGCGTCGCCGACCGCGAGCCCGAGAAGGGCGCCGACAGCCCGGTCGCGGGCGCCCGCCTGGTCGGGGCTATCCACGGGCTGGGGTCGTCCCTCGCGTACCCAGGCCTCCTGGTCCGACGTTTCGATGGCCTTCGGATCCCGTGCCCGCCGCACGGCGGCGATGGCGGTCTCGGGGTCGGTGCCCATCTCGACCAGCAGCCGGGCGGCGACCATGCCGGCGCGACCCAGCCCGCCACGGCAATGGACGAGGACGCGATTGCCGGCGGCGACGAGGGAGCGCAGGCGGGCCGAGTACAGGGGCCAGGTCGCCTCGAACGTCGCGTCGGGTGTGTGGAAGTCCCGGATGGGGAGGTGGTGCCATTCCATGAAGCGAGCGCGGACTTCATCACCGATGCCGGTGATGCGGTAGCGGGCCAGCTCGTCGCCCTCCATCAGAGTGACGACCGCGGCCGCCCCCCACGCCGCGACGGTATCGAGGTCGGCGGCGAGATCCCGGTCGTGGTCGCCGGCCATCCCGCCCATCTGCTTCTTGCCCGGGGCGAAGGTGACGCCGATCATGCCGCCGAGCGATGCGGCGGGCAGTTCGGCGATGCGCAGTGCGTTGGTCATGACGTGCTCCGTTCGTGTGATGACCAGGGCACGGTAGCCTTGAGGACAGGGTGAGGCGGCGCCCGTCGGAATTTTCCGGATTCGGGCCGTGGAGGTGGGATGGCGGCGTTCGTCGGCTTTTACTGGACCCTGCCGGTCCGCTGGACCGGTTTCCTGGCGCTGCCCGAGGACGCCACCCAGGCGGCGGGGACCAGCCGGACGGTGGCCTACCAGCGGGCGCTAGCGCGGAGGTACGTCGAGGGGGAGAAGGGCGTCCTCGTCCACGAGGTCGTGTCAATGGAGGTCAGCCCCGACCGTGGCACCGCCGCCATCGAGGGCGACGTCGCCAGGGCCGGCCGCCTATGCCGGGAGGCGGGCGCGACGCTGCTCTACGTGGACTTCCACAAGAACCGAGGTTGGCGTCCGCACCCTTTCCTGACGGAGGCGATGTCCGCCCTTCGGCGCGCGGGTGTGTCGACCGCCAAGGTCCCTGCCGACGAGATCATGCTCGACGGGCGCCCGTTCGATCCGGCGGACTATTTCTCGACGTGGCGCGTCCGGGACGCCGAGGAGCGCGAGTGCCGGAGGCGCTATGTAGCAGAGCGACCAGATCTCGTTGCATTGGACGCGCTTGGCCGCCACACCCCGCACCTAAGCGTCGTGGTGGGCTGCACACGCCTTCGCGGCGTCCTCCAAAAAACTTCGAGCCGGTGTTGATCGACACGTCCACCACGCGGCTGATGGTGAGCATGGACGACCCCTCACAGAGCATCGTTAGGATCTGGACGCGCTTGGCGAGGGGCAGCTTGTTCATGCCCGGCACGGTATTGAACTTTCATGCTAGGCGTAGAGAAAAGGCTCACTGAATGAGTCGTAGGGTTGGCCGCTTCTGCTCACGCCCCTCCTTCGGCCCAAGCATGTCGTTCCCATACATACGATCAAACTCGGATGCCGATATAAAGAGAGCCTTCGCAAGCTCAGCATTCGAGTATCCAAGAACGCTTGTATGGTAGTCGATCAGCTTAACAAGCTTCTTCGGATATTCTTTTTTTGGTTCATGCGGCTCAGCCTTTCGGTACCCCAACTTGCTCATCTCAATGAAAAAAGCCTTCTTCTGATAAGGGGTAATCATATGTAAACGGTCTGCCCTCATGGCTATCGAGGACATGGATACCTTCCAGTGTCTCTTAAGATTAGCTATTTGCCTAATGTCAAATCTCGACAAGTGCGCTTTTATGCTCTTTGCAGGCAATAGAAACGAACCCGCAAAAATATCGGCCTCATCCTCCATAACGTCGTCATCGAGTAAGGTCGTCGTATGTAGAACCATGTGAGCTAGTTCGTGACAGAGCGTATGCCTGATACGATCAGCGGGGGCATTCATGTTGACGAAGAATAGAACTGGCGTTCCATCTATTCGTTGGCTCACAGCGTCTATCAGATCGTTGTCGAAGTTGCACGGAATGACAACGCCGCCGTTCTCCTCAAGAAGGTCTGTTACATTATCGATCGGTCCATCTGGCAACATCCACTGTTCGCGCAGATGCCGTGCAGCGTCCTCCACACTGAATGGGCGTGAGACAAAACCTTGATACTCGTTTCGATCTATTTCTGGAATGAACCCGTTCGCCCGCGCGTCGTAAGAGCGCAGCAATATGCGAAGATGAATGCGTCGAATATTCATCTCCGCGATCATGCGATCTAGTGGCTTTTGGCCAAGCTTCTTCCTGCGTCGGTAATGGAACGGCGGCATGCCATACGGACGGCCCGTTTCATAAAAAAACTCGGGCGTATACTTCAGAACCCGAGCAAGCTCGCTGACGAACTCGTTGGGTGGCTCGCTCATACCGGCTTCGGCTTTTGAGATGGTGCCTTGCGCAACATTCATTTGGTCAGCAAGCGACGACTGTGTAAGCCCGCGCGAGTCTCGCGCGAGCATCATCATGTAACGGTTGAATTGCTCTACTTGCTTCATTCTTAGAAGAGCCTGCGCTGCCGCTGCACTTCGTGCCACGCGGTCTCGTGTGCTTCCCGATTCGCTTCTGGTATAATGGCGGCGCACCAAATAACGCCGCGCTTCGTCGGTAGGGAGATCTGCGACCGCATGTAGCCCATGCCGGTGGCGTCGAGCAGATACCCGGCCGTCAGCCTCGTCGGCTCGGCCGGGATGCCGGGGATCTGAGCGCCACGATCAAACGCCCGCGCTTGGCGAGTCTGATAGTTCGAGGAAACGCCATCCTCGTCGGTCTTTTTGAACCGCACGATCACGTTGACCGGGTCGATCTGCCAGAGGTTCTGACCGCGGACCTCTCGGTACTCGACGCCTGGAAGTTCGTCCAGCAGCCGGTGCGCCTCAGCGAGAACGTGACGGTTCGTGCAATGCGCCTGTGCACTCGCGTCGTGGTCGATCACGAGGTTTGCCGGATACGTCTCGTAGGTGGCGTGCCCGTGGCGCAGGATGCCATCGAACAACGGCAGGTAGGGCGTTAGGGCGCCCATGATCGTGTCTATGTCGGTTTCCAAGGTCGCGCTCCGCGGGCGAGGGACATCCGCAAAGCCTACGCCCGAGCACGACAGAAACCAAGAAAAATATTCCGAGAAATATTCCCGGGCAGCTTAGTCATTGCCTTGCCATCGCTTACTGGCCGCGCCGCGCGCGATCTCCGCCCGCCGCTCCGGCGTCATAGCCGTAGCCCGCGCGGCGGCGCCCTTCCGGCCCATAGCAGCGGCACCTTCGTCCTTTGGGGGCTTCTCCGGCCCGTAGTCCTCTTGCGCCTCTCCAGTAGCGATCTGAGCCACACGGATGGCGTTGCCGATCGCGTCGTCGAGGCGGTGCTGGCCTTTAGGTCCGGTTGGCATCAGCTTCGCCATCCGTAATGTTTGATCAACCAATCAAGCTGAACGATCTCCTGCGTGATCTGAACAATGGTTTCCTCGGCTGACATCGGAGAACCCGGTCGCACGCCGTCAAGCTGCACCTTTGCCAGCATGGCCATATAGTTCGCGCGTTGTTCCTTCGCGTCGGCGAGAATGTCGCCCATCCTCTCGTCGTTCGGTCCGCTCATCGCGTACCTCCTACTTGGCGCCAAGCATACGCCAGCGTGAGGGGACGCGCGAGGGTAAAGGACGGGAATGCGGAGCGGGCCGAGCCAAGCTCAGATTTCAAACTGAGACACTACCCGGAAAAGACTTAGAGGCGGGTCACGGGGTGATTTCCGCGTCGGGGAATAGCTCGGCCAGCCGGGACTGGACCTGCGGCACGGTCACCGGTGTCCATCCCCAGCAGTCGACGCCGACGTCGAGGCTGTTCGAGATGGCCAGCAGGTTGCCGTGGCTGTGGCCGTACAGGTGGAGGTCGCCCCGGTGCCTGTGCGGCCACGTCCGGAGGGCGTAATGCCACAACCACAACCCGACCGGTGCCCACATGCCCGGGTCCTGGACGTGGATGCGGGCGACGCCCATCACGGGGCCATTCAACGGCAGGGACTCGCCGATCTTGTCGTGGTTGTCACGGACGAGGAACTTTCGCCCGTTCAGGCGGTGGAGGACGCGCAGGGTGTGCCCATGCCGGCACCTGTAGGCGAAGTTGCCGAGATGCCAGACCGTATCGTCGGGGCGCACGACGGCGTTCCAGCAGGCGACCAGGGTCTCGTCGTGCTCGGTGACGGAAGCGAATGGCCGGGGAGCGTCCATCTTTTCTGAGAGGATGCCGGCGTGGCCGATGTGGTGATCTGCGCTGAGGAAGGTGCGGGCCATGTCGGCCTCTGGATAATTGGAGGCTCGTCACGCGGCGGCACTTCGGGGTCAATCGGTCGGGTGCGAGTCCGCGCGTATCAACCGCATGTTCCTTAGCGAGGGTTCAGCCAGGGTGTCCTGGCCCGCAACCGCGGGCAAGGGGAGGACACGCGGATCCACAACGCGTCGGCCCCGCAAGGCCGTAGGCCGTTCATGCCGCCATCACTACGGGCACCTCGTCGACCCGAGTGGTGCACCGCGGCGAGCGCATGTCGAACTCAGTCGACCATTCCCCCTTCGGGGCGAACCCGTCGCCGCCCGGGACGACAGCCCCGCGCCCGAACCGGCAGTTGCAGGCGTCGAGGGCGCCCATCAGTGCCACCCCGTGCTCCCGGTCGAGTTGCGCTAGGCCCGGTAAGGCGCGCGCCAAGGCCGCCAGCGGTACGAGATCGTTCGTGATCACCCCGTCTTGGAATACCGGTCGCCGTCCCACCAGGTCTTTCGGAAGTCATGCAAACTGGTAAAGGTGTCCACGTGCCGGACCCGAATGCCCGGACACGATGGTAGTGTCCCATTGCTGTCATAAACATTCGTCGCTGGGGATCGTGTACTGGTCGCACAGCCTATACGCCCGCAACCAGCCCGTGCGTTGGTGACCGTTACGCAACCATCGTAGTCGGCCGGATCGGCGACAAGGCGGGATGCTCGATGGACCGGGCGAGTTCCAGGCCTACTGCTCTGGGAGAAGTCCACGCGACCGTCGCTTCGATGCGACGGCCTCCCGGCCACTCAAGCACAACGCTCTCGCCTACGGTCAAACCGCCATCGAGTGCGATGCAGGCGCCGTGCTCAGAAACATCGAGGGTGCGGACCTCGCACCGCCGTCCGCGGATCACGGCTGTGACGGTCTCGTCCACGCGGACGCGGAGCGCCGTCCGTCTCTCGGTCAGGTCCGCGGCGACGTCAGCCGCGAATGCCGCCACGGACCGGGTGAGCGAGCTTGCGACATCTTCCAACGTTCGCGAGGCGGCGAGCGCGTGATCGGCGTGTGTCCGGGTCTGGCGCGTCGCTTCGGTCACCTCGACGGCGCTTGCTCGGGTCTGGGCGCTGTCACGGGCCACGCGCGTGATCGTATGGGAGACCTCCGCGGTCGCCGCTTGCTGCTGGCGGACGGCGACGGCGATGGCCTGGGCCAGTTCCTCGATTTCGCCGACACCGTTGGCGATGGTTTGCACGGAGCCAACCGTCTGGCCGGCCGCGCCCTGGATCGCGCCAATCTGCTCCACGATCTCGTCTGCGGCGCGCCCCGTCTGCCCGGCGAGCGCCTTGACCTCGGCCGCGACCACGGCGAACCCCTTGCCGGCCTCGCCTGCCCGCGCCGCCTCTATGGTCGCATTGAGCGCGAGCAAGTTCGTCTGACCGGCGACCGCCTTGATCAAGCCCACCACGGTGCCGATGCGGTCGGCGATAACCGCCAGCCCTTCGACCTCGCGACGCGACACCCGGGCCGCCTCGCCCATGCTGCCGACACGCAGGAGTGCCTGGTCTGCGCTCGCGGCTATCTCGTTCATCGAAGCCGTCAGTTCCTCCGCACCGGTCGAGATGGCGATGACCGCGTCCGTCGTGCTCGACGCCGACGCCTGCGCCAAGCCGGCTTGGCGCAGGGAGTCCGCGGAGACGCCGCTGAGCACCCGCGCGGTCCGCGCCATGCCCGCCGCCTCTTCCTGGACGCTTCGCTCGATGCGGCCCAGCACGGTGCGGAACCGCGCGACGGTCTCCGCGAGCGACTGCTGCCGGAACACCTCCAGTCCTCGTTCCTGCTGTGCCGTCTGCTCGACATGGCGTTGAACCGCCGCGCTCTCGTGCGCCTGCCTGGTCGCCTGTTCCGATGCCGCGAGGGCGACCGTGAGCTGTCGTGCCGCCAGCATGAGGACGCCGGCTTCCACGAGAACGACCGCGGCATGCAACACGACGCGGGAGAACTCGGCTCCGTTCGGGAACACGGCCATGGGGTAGGCCACGTTCAATGCGAGATGATGGGTTGCGATCACTGCCGACGCGACGAGGACCGATGACCAGCACGCCCAGCCGACCGTGATGGCGAGGGCGGCGAAGAACAACATGTGCATGTCGATCTGCACGTGCGTACCCGCGACCGCGAACACCATCAGGCCCACGAGCGCCATCAGCACGGACGAGGTGAGGTGACGCGTCAGGAGGGCAGCCGGATGGAATTGGGCGGCGGTGAAGGAGGCTACGACCATGATGCCGGCGACCAGGGCGACGCCGGATGGCGCCGAGTCGAGCGTCCATGCCGTCGTGACGACGATTGCGGCCAGGCAGACCAGGGTCGTCAGCATGACCGGCTGGAAGGCGCGGCGAAGCCTGTGTAGGCGATCTTCCGGGATCATGGGCGTCGTTCGGTCCGGAATGAGGGGGAGAGGGTGCCCCGAGGAAGGCAACCAATGAGTGGAGCGGCGGCTAGGACGAGCGTCGCGCCGTTACGGTAGAGATCGGCTACGAGGTCACGCGATGCATCGGGGACGGTCACGAAGTGACCCTGCGGCGAGGCGGTCAGTATCCTGGCGTTCGACCCTAGGATCGGACGCGGGATTGCGGCGTCCGGTCGGAGCGTCAGCACGATGACCGTTTCACCGGGGCGTGGCGCCAGCGCGAGGGCGACCGGGGCTATGCCGCAAGACAGGACGAGAAGTACGGCGGTCGCGACCGTCGCTAGTACGGCTCCGCGGTCACGCCGGACGAGAGGCTGTCGTTGTATTTCCATCCCTGGCCTGAACCTTACGGCATGTGTGTTCCGCAGCCATGTTTAGTCTCCCGAAATGCAGAAACCCTATTAAAGATTTCTGAAACACCGCGTGAAACGCCTCGCCTTACGTATGCGACTTTGATCAATAGCCTGCGGCATGACGTCTAGCGACCTTTCACAGGTCGGAAGGGTATCCCGTCCTGGAAGAGGGTTTGGCCGGGCGGGACTTCTCGACCAGGAAAAGCGTTCGCCCTCGTCCCCTTCACCACACAGCGAGCTGCCTTGCAGGACGACGCCGTTTGCATCCGCTCCTGTCGGGGCTCGTCGCAGACGAGGAACGACGCCGCCCACGGGCGAGCCACGCCTATGCGGCGTCCGCGGTACGTAGGGTGGTGATCTCACGGAGCGTTCGGTCCCGCAGGTTCCCCAGGGTCGGCAGCATCGAGGCGTAGTCGGTACCCGCGGTGCAAGCCTTCTCGATATCCCGACAGACTCCTGCCAGTTCGAGGAAACCCAGTGCTCCCGCTGCCGAGACCATCGCGTGCGCATCGTAGGCCAGTTGCACGGGGTCGGTATCGGTCTTGTCCGGGAAACGCTGCGTGAGTTCCTCCGCCAGCATCGCAAGCATCCGATGGAACCGCTCCTGACCGACCATCGCAGTCAGTTCGAGCTGGATTGCGGGGTCGATTGTGGGTGGCACGGTCTCCGCGGTGGTGTCGACGATCGTCAACCGGTCGATGACGTCGAGTAACCGGTCCACCTGGAACGGCTTGCCGACGTGGTCATTCATGCCGGCCGCGAGGAAGGAAGCGACCTGTTCGGACAGAACGTTGGCGGTCATCGCGACTATCGGTATGCGCGACGAGCCACCCTCCGACGCCCGTATCTGGCGCGTGGCGGCGATACCGTCGAGCACTGGCATCTGCACGTCCATGAGCACGAGGTCGTAGGGCCTCGTCCGGACCGCCGCCACCGCAGCGGCACCGTCCCCCACCATATCGACGACATGTCCGGCCCGGGTCAGGATCTCGTACGCGAGTTCGCGGTTCAATTCGACGTCGTCGGCAAGTAGCAGATGCCGTGGGACGCGCCCGGTCGTTAGGCCATCGGGTTCCCGCTCCGCGACCTCCCGCGGCGCGGGCGGAAGCGCGACCTCGAACCAGAACGTCGAGCCCATCCCGGCTTCGCTCTCGAAACCGATGGTTCCGCCCATCGCCTCCACCAGCGCCTTGCAGATGGCCAGGCCGAGGCCCGTCCCCCCGAAATCGCGGCTTATCGATCCGTCCGCTTGGGAGAACTTCCGGAACAGCCTGTCCCTCCGGGAGGCGGGGACGCCCACGCCGGTGTCGTCAACGCGGAAGAGCAATTGCACCCGTCCATCCGTGACGCCGACCGCACGGACCCCCAGGTCCACCCTACCGGCATGGGTAAATTTGCATGCGTTGCCGAGCAAATTGAGCAGGATTTGCGTCAATCTGTCCGGGTCCCCGAGCAGGTGACCCGGCAGGCCTTCCGCGAATGATAAGGTAAGGGCCAATCCCTTGGCCTCGGCCGGCCCGCGGACCATCTCCGACGCATTGTCGACCAAGTCGCGCAACGCGAAGGGGCGTGGCGTGATCTCGACCTGACCTGCCTCGATCTTCGAGAAGTTCAGGATGTCGTCCACCACCGTCAGCAAGGCGGCCCCGGCCGCCCGGATGCGCTCGGCGTGGAGACGGGCCCGCGGCGGCACGCCGGGCTCGCCGAGCAGGAGGTCACCGTAGCCGATCACGCTGTTAAGCGGCGTCCGGATCTCGTGGCTCATAGCGGCCAGGAATTCACCCTTCGCCTCGCTCGCGCGCTCCGCCCCCTCCCGGGCGGCGACCAGGGCGGCCTCGCCGGCCTTGCGTGCCTCGACGTTCCGCACCGACGAGACGAAACCGGTCGTCACCCCGGACGGGTCCTGAAGCCGCTTGAGCGAGGACTCGACCCAGACCCAGCGACCGTCCCTGTGCCGCAGCCTGTTGACAACGATGCCACCATCCCGCGTACCGGCGAGCATGTCCGACAGGATTTGGTCGAGGCCGGCGGCATCCTCCGCATGGATCATCTGCCTGGGGGAGGAGCCAACGAGCTCGTGGGGTTCGTAGCCGAGAAGGTCGCGGCTGGCGGGCGAGACGTAAAGTCGCCGCCCGGACCGGTCCATGTGGGTGATCATGTCGGCCGCCGCCTCGGATACCAGCCGGAGGCGCGCCTCGCTGTCGCGCAGCGCCCGGTCGGCCTCGATGCGGCCCGTGACGTCCCGCCCGGAGACGACGACGGTCGGGTCCCCCCGGACGCGGCCTACCAGCCTGAAGACAGACTCGATCCAGACGTAGTGCCCGTCCCTGTGGCGCAGCCGATGGATGTAGGATGCCTGGGGACGATCCGGCGACAAGGCACCGTACACGGCGGTGACCTCGGCCATCTCGTCGGGATGGATGAGATCCTCGGGAGCCAGCGCGGCGTACTCCTCCGGTCCCCATCCAAGGATCGACCTTACGGCCGGGGACACGTAGGCCCGCTCACGTATCGACGGCTTGAGCACGATGAGGTCGTTCGTGTTCTCGGCTAGGAGGCGGTAGCGCTCCTCGCTCGCCCGTATCCGGGCATCGGCCCCGCGTCGCCTTTCGAACTCACGCGCCAGTTGCAGCAGCGCCGCGACCAGCACGAGCGTGAGACCACCGGCCACGGAGGCCTGCACCAGCGCCGAACGCCTCCACCCGGCGAGCGCGTCCTGGCGGGATAGCGCGGCGGCGACGTACAGGGGATAATCGTCGAGGAAGCCCAGGGCGACCACGCGCTCCACGCCGTCGGTCATGGCGGTCGTCCAGAACGGCTTGTCATCCCTGACCGGGACGTGCTGCCGGTAGTTCTCGCCGTCGGCGAAGCTCTTGCCGATCACGGCGGGAAGTGGCGGGGAGCGCACAAGGAGCGTCCCGTCCGACCGCCACAGGCTGAGACCCGCCCCAGGGCCGTTGTCGATACCGGCGTAGACCGACTCGAACCTCTCGGGATCGACCGTCGCCTGGACGATGCCGGCGAAGCTCCCGTCCGGCCCGTCGATGCGACGTGCGACCGGGATCAGGACCTTGCCGCTGAGACGGCCGGTGACCGGGTCGCCGATCAACAGCCCCCCGGTCGGTCGGTCGCGCAGCGCACGGAAGTAGTCTCGGTCATGGATGTCGAGGGTACGGGCGGGAAACGTCTGTCCCTCGACCGTTGCATGTCCGTCCCGGTCGACGATGACGATGTTGTACAGCCTCGACCTTTCGATCTGCTCGTGCAGTGCTGCGTGGATGGCCTCGGTCGACAAGCCACCGTCACGCCGTCCCAACAGGGGCGCCACGGCCCGGAGGTACGTGTCGATGATCTCGAAGGTGCGGGCGGCGTGTTGCTCTATGGCGCGTGCGGTGTTCGCGGCACGTGTCCCCGCCTCGGCGAGTTCTCCCTCGTATTGACGGTGCAGGGTAACGCCGACGAAGGCGGGAATGCCCACGCCGAGCGCCAGCGCGACGATGCGTGCGATTGTTCCCGGTCCCGGTGTCATCGGATGGTACCGGCGACGGCCGAGGGGTAGGCACCGGACGAGGGATCACATCCGGGTCGGGAGACCGATGGAATGCCCGGCGGGTACGCCATGCGAAGGAACATGTCAGGCCGCACGGACGGTCGCGAGGAAGCGTCCGACCTCGGCGGTCAGATGCTCGGACTGGCGGGACAACTCCGAGGCCGCGCCCAAAACCTGGCTCGCCGCCACCCCCGTTTCCTCGGCGGCGCCAGCCACACCCGCGATGTTGCCGGTTACCTCTCCCGTACCCATCGCAGCCTGGCTCACGTTGCGCACGATCTCCTGTGTCGCCGCACCCTGTTGCTCGACCGCGGCGGCAATCGAGGTGGCGACGCCGCTGATCTCGCGAATCCGCGCCGTGATGCCGGTAATCGACGCCACGGCCTCTCCCGTCGAGGACTGCACTTGGGCGATCTGCCCGGAGATCTCCCCCGTGGCCTTCGCGGTTTGCTCGGCCAAGGCCTTCACCTCGCTCGCGACGACTGCGAACCCCTTGCCGGCGGCACCGGCGCGCGCGGCCTCGATGGTGGCATTCAAGGCCAGGAGGTTCGTTTGACCGGCGATGTTCGAGATGAGGCCGACGACGTCCCCGATACGGGATACGGCCGCGCTCAATTCCCTGACCAGCATGCCGGTCTGGTCCGCCTCGCCCACGGCAAGGCGCGCGAGCTCGGCCGAACCGCTGACCTGGCGACCGATCTCCTGGACGGAGGACCCCAACTGCTCGGCGGCGGCAGCCACGGTGTTGACGTTCGAGGCGGCTTCCTCGGCGGCAGCCGCCACCGTGGTCGACTGGTTGGCCGTCTCCGTCGCCGTGGCGGTCATCGACTGGGCCGTCGCCTGCAACTCGGTCGCCGAGGACGAGACCATGCTGATAATGCCACCGACGGCCCCCTCGAAGCCATCCGCCATCTGGCGCATGCCGGCCTTGCGCTGTTCCTCGGCGGCGTGCCTTGCCCGCGCGGTCTCCGCTTCCAGCGCTCGGGTGCGGATCAGGTTGTCCTTGAATACCTGCACGGCGGCGGCCATCGCGCCGACCTCGTCGGCACGCGACCGGTATGGAACCTCGATGCCTGCATCGCCATCGGCCAGCCTGGCCATCGTGAACGTCATCGATTGGATCGGACGCGACACCCGCAGCAGGCCCAGCGTGGCGGCGGCAACCGCGGCCACCAGCGCGAAGGCGACGGCGACGTAGACCGCGGTCGCGGCATCGTCGGCGGCGGCTACCACGGCATCCGCATCCGCGTGGGCCCCTCGTTCGTTCATGGCGACATCGCGTGTCAGCGCTTGCCGAACATCGTTGTACAGGCCGATGTTCTCCGGCCGTCCCATCAACGCGAGCCCGTCGCCCGGTCGTCCTCCTTCGGCCAGGCGCAGCGCGTCCCGGCCGACCGCCTCGTAACGGTCCCAAGCCGTGGCGAACGCATCGTAGGAACCCCGTTCCTCGACGGATGAGATTATCGGCTCGTAGCCCTTTCGCGCTCGATTCAACGCGTCGAGCGCTTCCGTCATGTCGACGGCGTTCTTCGCGCGCTGCTCCGCGGTCCCGGCGAGGGACAGGGACCGGAGTTGCTTGATGCGAACCTCCGAGGCACTTGCGCGGATGTTGGTTACAGCGATGACGGAGGGCAGCCACTTCGTAGAAACCTCCGTCGCGGAGCGGCGGATGTTGGAGAGTTTCGCCAGCGATAGGCTTCCTTGGCCGACGCAGATCAGCGCGAGGAAGCCGAACGCGGCCGCCAGGGTGGTTCTCAGCGTGAGGTGCGGGTGCATGGGACCGGATCGGCGCGGGTGTACCTCGGCAGGGCGCCGCGCGCACGGCCGCCGGATGGCTTCCGAAGCAGGCTGCAGTCCACGCATTACCAAATTAGACCAATTCCCCCTTTCGACGATCACGAAACCGTTTGTTCGGAGACTGGCGGCGTTAGGTGCAAACTCAGCACACGATACCTTCAGGTCGCCATGGCCGAGGCAACGCTACCTTCCGTGGTTCTCGACGACGAAAACTTATGGAAGCAATCGTTTGCCCGCGTCCATCGCCACGAGTTTCACGCCGCCGCGATGGCGGCGGCAGGGGCGGCCTCAACGATGTCGCGGGCAAGCGACACCGCGTTTCGCCCCGAGGCCTTCGCCGCGTAAAGCGCCTCGTCAGCCCGCTTGAGTGTCCGGGAGCCGGTCGCGGCGTTTCCGTCGGCCCTCGTGGCAGAAGCCCCGACGCTGACGGTTACGTGACGCCTGTCCGCGAAGCCGGGATGCTGGATGGCCTGCCATTCGACGGCTCGACGGATGGCTTCGCCGGCCACGAGGATGGCGTCCCCGTCGGCACCGGGCAGTAGGATGGCGAATTCCTCTCCACCCAGACGCGCGACCGTGCCATCCGTGACGCTCGGTTCCGCCGCGAGCGTACCGGCGACCGCACGCAGGCACTCGTCACCGGCGCTGTGCCCGGCGCTGTCGTTGAAGGCCTTGAAATGGTCGATGTCCACCATCAGCACGCCGAACCAAGCCCGATCCTGCGGCGCAGTCAGGGCGACCCGCTCCAACCGGGCATCGAACGCCCGTCTGTTCGCCAGTCCCGTGAGCGGATCCGTAGTCGCCAGACGCATGAGTTCGGCGTTCGCCCGGGCGAGGGCCCGGCCCTGCAGTGTCTCCCTCATCCCGTGCAGGAAGACCTCTCGATTGCCCCTTTCCCGCCCGAAGTTCATCGGCAGCGTGAGTACGATGACGATGGCGTTGAAGCCCAGGGTGGCGAGGATCTCGACGAGGTCGCCGGGCGCGCTCACCATCACGGCGAATGCGAATGTCGCCGTGACGTTCGCGCCGGCGAGCACGACCGCGTGCGAGAAACGCAGCGGCATGGCGGCGTTGACGAAGAAGGCCGCCATGCCCGCAGCCGACAGGTACAGTTCGGCGTAGCGCCCCCCGAGCAGCAGGCCGATCAGCGAGATGCTCACGAGTCCGCAAAGGACCGGGACACCCGCCAGTAGCCCCTGTTGCCAGGACGGGCGGTCCGACTTGAGCAGCAGCATGCCGACCAACAGCGCGGGGGCGACGACGCCCAGCCTGACGGCGACCCCGAGGGGTAGCGCACCGTGCCAGGTGTCCAGCGCGATGGCCAGGATGTCGGCGCACAGGGCGAATGCCAGGAAATGCCGGAGTCTCGTCGTGCGGGCGCGCACGGTGGATCGGTCGAAGCGCGCCTCCAGGCCGGCATCCATCCGGAGACGATGCCGCGGACGCAGCAGGGCCGCCTCGACCGTCTCCGCGCTCGGCAATTGCTCGATCATGCCCGACGGCCTTCGTTCTGCCGCTCCCGACTATCACGGGCGCGTTCAAGGATTATGAAACGAAGTCTTGTCGCGGCGCAGGTAAGACCCATAAAGATCGACATCGCTTACCGCGCCCCGCCGAACGGGATGCATCAGGCGGGTCCCCGACGCTCGCCGACACGTGCGACCGCATCGGAGCCGTTTGCCTCGGACGGCGATGTCACGACCGGTTTGAACGCCCGGACCAAGTCGGGATCCAACCGACCATCCATCCGGTCCAACACCGCGAAGGCAGCGACGTTGCTCATCGGAGCCCGGTAGGGTCGGCGCTCGATAAGGGCCCCGTAGATGTCGCAGACCGTGATTAGGCGCACGAGGTCCGGAATCTCGTCGCCATGCAAGCCGTCCGGGTAACCCGAGCCGTCGAGCATCTCGTGGTGCGAGCGTGCGACCCGTAGAATGGCATCCTCGAACCCCTGGGCGGCGAGCATCGCATGGCCTTCGACGGCATGGGTCCGCATGACGGCCAGCTCGGCCGCGTCCAGCTTGCCAGGTTTGTTCAGGATCGCGGTCGGTATCCTCGTCTTACCCACGTCGTGTAGGAGCGCCGCCTTCACGACCTTGTGCCTATCGATGGCCGACAGGCCCAACGTCCCGGCGAATGCCGCCGCGATGCCGGCCACGAGCAGGATATGCTGGTGGGTGGCATCGTCGAATTCGCGAACCGTCCGAATCCAGTCGTAGACGCCGCCAGATCCGATGGCCCACGCGACCGCGTCGGCACCGTTAGTAACCTCCTCCGGTGTGAGGATGCCTGTTCTGAAGGTTTCCCGCAGGAAATCACGGGCCCGCGTCGCATGCACCCTGGCGGAGAGTGGGACGCTCCCTCCCTCAACTACGAGGCGTTCGACCAGGGCGGTCAACTTGTCGGTGTCCGTTGCTGAGACGACAGCCGTCGCGCCGAGCGCCTCGGCATAGGCCCGCACGCGTGGGCCATTGCCGTGCGCAATGAAGATGAAAGGGCCATTCGTTGGCCGTATCCGGCTGAGGAGGGTTCGCAGGCGTGATACGGCATCGGCCGACAGATCACTGACATCGCTTACGACGATGCCCGTACCACCCAGCCGCTGACATGGCTCGTAGAGATCCAGCACGGTCAGCGTGCTTATCCTTTCCAATGACCTGAAGCGTCGCTCGGCGCGGGCCATGTCGTCGCTTACGAGCATAAGCTCAGCCATCATCGGCCCTGTCTAAAACATAACCCAGATCAGTTCACGCTCATCGGCCGTGGGACATCATTGGCCACGCCGAGATCACTAGCCTTTATAGGGAGAACACAAACATCATCGCCAGCGGTTAGTTTGCCACAGATCGATGCGAACGGATGGGGCGATGACTGGCGCCTATGTAGTTTCGCAATCATCCGACCAAATCGGTTTGGCGGTAACGTTCATCGCCGGTGCCCCACACCTGCAGAGGTGCAGCGGAGCCTGACCTTCCGTTCGTGGGAGCGTTGATGCACCCCGATGCGTTCGTCGGTCGTGTCGTAGAAGGAGGGACGGATGCTCAATGACCCCAACCTCGCGGAGGGGGTGCCGCCCGCGACTCCTGACAACGGCTTGCCGACCCCGACACGTCCGACCCCTCCGCTCGCGCCGGACTTGCCTCTTTCGCCCGAGGACGGCCGGACTCATCAGGATGTCACCAATCGTGATTGACGTCGTTTCCAGGGCTGCTCAACTCGACCACGGAGCCGCCAGGTCCGGTCAACCGAACCTTTCTCGGAGAAATGTATGCGCCTCGCCACCCTCGTCTTCGCTTCATCCGTCGTCGCCATGCCGGCCATGGCCCAATCCCCGAAAGAGGAGGCGGTAGCCATCGGGCCGTGGAAGGTTGAGGCAGTCTCGAAGGGCCCGAAGTTCGAGCGTTGCACGATGACCCGCACGACCGATGACGGCGTCGACGTCCAGTTCACCCGCGACGCGGACGGCCTCGACCTGAGCATGAGCTCGCCGAGATGGAAGCTCGGGCGCGGTAAGAGCTACCCGGTGGAATTGGCCGCCGGTTCCTCGACGTTGCAGGCGGAGGTCGCGGCCACGGGCAACACGGTGTCCCTGCCGATCAAGGACGAGCGGTTCCTCAAGTCGCTTAAGCTGGCGGATGGCCTGGACGTGAAGGGCGAGGGCGCGACCATCAAGGTGGCGCTCGATAAGAGCGCCGCGGGGTTGGACCGGTTGGAGGCATGTTACGCGAAGAACGGGTCGGCGACGGAGACCAATCCTTTCGTCGCGCCGAAGGCCAAGCCGTAGGCTGCAGGTTCGGTTTCCCGGTGTCCTGGCGGCGACGGGGGCGGTGGTTGGGGCGGCCGGCCGGACGACCTTTGGCGGGTTCCGCCCGGGTCCCCCGTAGGGCACCGGGACCGAGCCCGGGCGACATCGCGAATAGCGGCTGGAACACTACGGGTCGGACGACGCGGCCGAACCCGGAGCCGCCTCGACGTCCCCCCGCCGGCTAACGCCGACGCGGGGACTTGGGGTCGTACTGGACGGGGGGGGGGCTCCGATGCCGTCGCGGAAGCGCGCCTCAGTACCCGCCGTAGAACCGCCGCGGGCCGTCGTAGCCATCCGGGCCGCGTCCGTAGCCGCCATACCCGCCGCGGTCCGGGCCGCGGTAGCCATACCCATAGCCGTAACCGCCGCGCGGTCCGCCCCAACCGCCCCGGCCCCAGTCGTTCGGGCGGCAGCGACCCCAGGGGTTGGGGTGGAAGCCGGGACCGCAGCCGCCGGCCACCCGCTCGATGATCGCCTCACGCTCGGGCGGCCCGAAGCCGTATCCGACCGGGGCCGCGACCGCCGCCGAGGAGGCGAGACCGACGCTGATCAACGCGGCGAGACCCGTCACCTTCAAGACCATCATGACTGCATCCCCAATGGTTGGCGGCCCGACCATGTCGGACGGGATGACTCGGAGGCTGCCACCCGGCGGCTGACCGGGATCTGACGGGTTCGTTCATCGGCCCGACGGGTGCGACCGGGTTCAGAGCCGCCCGGTCACCAGCAGCACGATCAGGACGATGATCAGGACGCCGCCCAGGCCGATGCCGCCGATGCCGTTGTAGCCGCCGCCATAGTAGCCGTAGCCGCCGCCCCCGAGCGCCAGGACGATCAGCACGATGAGGAGGATGGTAACGAGGTTCATGCTCTGATCCTTATCGGGTCGGGAGGCGACCGCCGGTTGCGTCGGTCACCGTCCGTCGAGGGAAGGGCCGCCGGAGGTGCCGCCGGTGCCGGGTGGTCCGCCGGTCGGGGTGCCCCCGATGTTCACGTCTGGCGTCGTGCCGGGCACCGACGAGTTGCTGGGGTTGGCCTCATTGCCCCGGGTGATCGGGCTGGGCCCGAGGTCCCGGGCGCCGGGACCAACGCCGCCGACGGTGGCGGGCGGGGTGACGCCGGTATTGCCAGCGCCACCCGTGGTGACCTGTTGCGCGCCGACCGGGCCGGCCACCATCACTCCCAGCGTGGCCAGGAGGACCAAGTTCGTTCGCATCGTCGGATCGCCCTTCCGCTCGCGGCGGGACCTTGCCCGCCGCCATTCAGAGACCATCGGTAGCCGTCGGCCTCAGTACCGGCCGCGGGGCGGCACGCCATCCTCGAAGTCGCGGCGGCGCTCCTCCCGGCGGATGTCGTCACGGATGGCGTCGCGCCGCTCCTCGCGCAGTTCCTCCCGGCGCTCCTCCCGGCGGATGGCGTCATACTCGCGCTCGCGCGGCGAGCGCGGGTCAACCCGGATGCCGCTGGGACCGATGTCGATGCTCTGCGCCAGGGCGGGCACGGCGGGGAACAGGCCGGCGACGACGAGTCCAGCAGTGAACAAAGCCTTCAAGTGTCTTCTCCTGGGTTTGTCGCGTAGGCGGATCGGGGGTCAGCCATCTTCGTCACGGGTGAGTTCGCGGCCCATGACTTCATGCGTCTCGACCTGGGTCGACCGGGCATCCCTCGACGAGGCGTGCGCCGTCCCCGTGCCCGAGACTGTTGTCGGGTTCGCGTGAACCAGGCGCTTGGCGGCCGTGGGCTGTCGTCGCGCCCCGGTGTCCCGAGATTGACCGACGGCATTCGCCATCGCTGCTGACAGGATCGGCATCATCGTTAATCCGGGCGGCAGCGGCGCGCTCAAACGCGGAGCCAGCACAGCGATCTCGGGCGACAAGGCGCTCGGCCGCATGTACAGGCCGAAGGGCGGCTCGGCCCTCACCGCGACGGAGGTCAACGCTGCCTCGGACTGCGACGCGACCGGCCGCGCAGGCCGGGGCAATTCCTCGAAGTTGCCCGGGTGCAGCACGCGCGCGGCCACGAGAAGGCCGATGGCGGCGACGGCGGCGGTGCCCAGGGTGGACCGGTAGTGTTCCATGGCCCAGGTAACAGGTTACCGAAGTCCGCCGTTCCGCACCGGTCAAACGATGCGCAGGGGCGTGGCGTCGACGCAACATCCGGGGTGAGCCAGGTGATCTGACCAACTGGGCATCGTATGCGGAGGGGTCGGCCGTGGCGGCCGATCCCTCCGCGGCCCCGAAGGCCACGTTCAAGCTGGCCGCTTGAGGTGGCCACGCAGCGTGCTGATACGACTGCCGACAAGCCGCACGGCCTTGCGCAACTGGTCTTCGCTGACTCCGAATTGTCGTGCGTAGGTCTCGCGGCTGGACCGGTCGTGAATGTCGAGATGGGTACGTTCGTCCTGCATGATCAACGCCCGATTGATTGCCCCGGGAGGGTACCGGGACGGTCGTCAAGCGAACGTCGGTCGAGCCTACGGGTTGCGCGGCCGAGCCCCATCCTCCTGGTCATGCACAGGGACGTCGCCCGTCTTCCGGCAACCGCGCCGAAAACCCTTCGCGCCGGTCCAATTGATAACGCGAAGCGGTCCCGGCCCTGCCAATCCACTTGGCGAGGAAATCGACCATCACGTCGGGTGACATCGGATTACCGCGGAACGGTTCCGGCGAGGACCGGTTCGCCATCCAATGGAACCGTACGTCTTCGTCGTCGCCGGCTTCGGCGCACTCGTCCTATTCACGGCGTGGTTGCCGATGGTCCTGCGGGCGTTGCCGCTGTCCCTCCCCATCTGCTGTGTCGGGGCGGGCGCGGCGCTGTCCTTCGTCCCACCCCTAGCTGGGCTGGCGCGATACCCGGCCGAGCACCTTCCCGTGGTCGAGCACGCGACCGAGGCCGTCGTTGTCATCTCGTTGATGGGCGCCGGGCTGAAGATCGACCGGCTGATCGGCTGGAAGCGCTGGGCGACGACGTGGCGGATGCTCGGGCTTGCCATGCCGCTCACCATCGCCACCCTCGCAGCACTTGCCTCGACCCTCCTCGGACTCGGGGCCGCATCGTCCCTGCTACTGGGCGCGTCGCTCGCCCCTACCGACCCGGTGCTCGCCTCCGACGTGCAGGTCGGGCACCCGACCGAGGGCCGGGAGGACGAGATGCGGTTCGCTCTCACATCCGAGGCCGGCCTCAACGACGGCCTCGCCTTTCCCTTCGTCAACCTCGCCATCGCCCTCGCGGCAAGCGGCTCCGCGGACCTGTCCCTCGGCCATTGGCTTGCCGTCGACGTCCTGTGGAAGGTGTCGGTCGGCGCGGTCCTGGGCGCGCTCGTCGGCCGGGCCCTCGGCTGGCTGACCTTCCACCTGCCGAACGTCTCGAAGCTCTCGCGCACCGGCGACGGCTTCGTGGCGCTGGGCGTCACTTGTCTCGCCTACGGCATCGTCCAGGCGGTCGACGGCTACGGCTTCGTCGGCATCTTCGCGGCGGCGCTCGCACTTCGCGCCTCGAACCACGGCCACCACTACCATCGCAAGATGCACGACTACGCTGAGGAGCTCGAACGGCTGCTGATGATGGTCCTGCTCGTCGGGTTCGGCTTCGCCCTCGCCGGTGGAGGCCTGCTGACGGGACTGACGTGGCCGGCCGCCGTGTTCGTGGCGCTGGCCCTGCTCGTCGTGCGTCCCCTCTGCGGATGGGTCGGCTTGACCGGATCCGGTCTGCCCGGCGACGAACGGGCCGTGATCGCCTTCTTCGGCATCCGTGGGCTCGGTACGGTGTACTATCTCGCCTACGCCCTTGGGCACGCCCCGTTCGAGGCGCCGGACCTGCTCTGGTCCACGGTCGGCCTCGCCGTCCTGGTGTCCATCGTGCTGCACGGCGTGACGGTGACGCCGGTGCTGCGGTTCCTCGACAGGCGAAGCGGACGCGACACGGAGAGCGCGCAACTCGACCTCGTCCTCTCCCCGGCCCCGGGTCCGTAGCTCCGTCCTACCTGTCCGAAGATACGATCCGACGGGACGTCGACGTCGGAGCCGCCGAACCTTCGTGTTGCTGGCGGCCATGATCTCGGACCCGGGATGCCCCGTGGGTGTCCGGGAGCGCGACACGGAAGGTAACGCATCACGGGTAATGATACTCGCTACGCGTTACGCCTCGGGCAAGAGAAAGGGGCCGATGGCGAGGTCGGGCCGGAACGCCGTCTCCTCCTCGACAAGACCCCTGGCGTCTCACACGATCTGGGTTCGTCCGACGCGATAATCGACGTGCCCATGTACCCGTGGGGCCGGTCCCCTTGCAGGGAGCAGAGGGGTAAGGTTGGAGGCGTCGCACCAGGCGAGATGTGCATGCCGGCACGGCAGGCGCGCGCACAACCGAGTTGAGGACGTGCTTGGCGTGGTGGGTCACGACCACGGTTCCGCTATCGCGCAATTCCTATTGTGATCTTTACAAGACACTGTGCGTAGCGCCCGGCCTACTGGTTATACAGAAAGGGCATGAGCCTTCCACGTGGCTACCTGTCCATCGTCTTCGACGGTGGTTGCTCATATTTCGGTTGAGGGCCGACCTTTTCGAGCAGCGTCTCGAACGAACCTGGGGATTTCATGAGCGACCGTCCGAAACGGACGAGTTCGCTAATTTCGGCATCACCGCGTACGTAGCCGCCAAGGTTCGACGGGACCTCGAACGGCAATTCGGCCAGGAGGTCCAGGAGCCCCTCGCGGCGTCCGTCGACCTTGAGGGACTGCATGTAGGGGGCCTTGGCCATCTCGCGGGCGAGCATGGGGTCAGTATCCACAATGATTTCTGCCACATCGAGGCCTCGCCTCCTCAAGGAGACGAGTCGCGCGCCGGGTTACTCACGCGGAGAACCCGTCGTGTTCGATCCCGTCCGGCCCGGCTGGCGGAATCAGCATCTGACCACCGCCCGCTGGACGACCCCCGCGTCATTCTTGCCGACGGGCGGGAAACCGATGGTCATGTTTCGGGCCCGATGGCTTGTGCTACAGGGGGGCGGTTGCAGTCCCGGCATCACACGTCATGACCTGTCGCGTCGTCCCGACCCATCCCATCGCCTCCGGTCACGCCATCACCACCGGCGTGGTCGCGCCCGTCGCGGCGGCGGTCCCGGGGACCGTGCGCCATCCGGTCCGGACCGATGCGACCCGGAACTGATCCCGGCGTCGTTCGCGGCTACGCGGGGACGGCTGCGCCATCGGCGTCGGTCATCATCGACCCGGCGCGATTGTCCGCACTCGACGGGCTCGCGATCCTGGACTCCCTGCCCGAGGCGGGCTTCGACGACGTCGTGCGCTTGGCGACCCGCCTGTGTGCGACGCCCGTCGCCCTGGTCAGCCTCGTCGCCGTCGACCGGCAATGGTTCAAGGCGCGGGTCGGCTTCCCCCATTGCGAGACCGATCTCGACAGTTCGGTCTGCAAGTTCGCGCTCGCCGAGCCGGACCTCCTCGTCGTCCCCGACCTGACGGCGGACCCCCGCACGGCTGCCAACCCGCTCGTCACGGGCGCACCGCAGATCCGCTTCTATGCAGGCGCGCCCCTGCGCTTGACGAATGGGCAGGTCGTCGGCTCGCTTTGCGTCATCGACACCGTGCCGCGTCCCGGGGGCCTGACACCGGAGCAGTCCGACGACCTCCGTGCCCTCGGGCGTCAGGTCAGCAGGCTCCTCGAAATGCGCCGCGCCCTCGGGGCCCGCGACGCACTCCTCGCCGAGCAGGAGGCCGGACGGCGCGAGCGCGACCTCCTCGCGCGAACCAACGCGACCGTGTCGGCCGCGGGCGGCGCCCTCGACGGCATCCTCGACGCGGTGACCGCAGGGGTCATGCAGGCCGTGCCCGCGGCGGAGGGCGCGGTCGTCGAGCTGATCGACGGCGATGAGCTCGACTATCGCGCGGTCGCCGGCAACCTGGACCCGTACCGGGGGTTGCGCGTGCCGCTACACGACAGCCTCGCCGGGCGATGCGTGCTGACGGACATGCCGCTGCTCGCGGACGACGTGCTCCGCGACGGGCAGGTCAAGCCGCATCTCGCGGACAGGCTTGCCATGCGCTCGGCCGTGCTTGCGCCGATCTCGCGCGGGGGGCTTCCCGTCGGCGTGCTGAAGCTCCAGTCCGGCCGGGTCGGCGCTTTCCGGGAACGCGACCTCGACCTGGCGCGGCTGTTCGCGGCCGCCGCGACGTCCGGCCTGACCGCGGTCGCGGCAGCCGAGGAGGCGGCGGCGCGCCGCCGGGCCCAGCAGCGCCTCGACCTGCTGTCGCAGGTGTCGGCCGCCCTGCTAACGTCGGACGATCCGGCCCGCGCCGTCGAGCCCATCCTGGCTGCCGGTGCCGCAAGCCTCGGCTTCGACCAGTGCTACCTCTACGACATCGCGCCGGGCGGGGGGCACCTGCGACTGACCCATGCCATCGGGGTGAGCGAGGAGAGTCAGACCGCCCTACGTCAGGTGGACATCGACGGGCCGCTATGCGGCATCGTCGCCGAGACCAAACGCCCATTCGTGCTCACCGGCGTCCAGGCGACGTGGGAACCGCGCTATGGCTTGGCCCGGCAGGTCGGCATCGATGCCTTCGCCGGCTACCCGGTGAAGAGCCGCGGGTCCGTCGTGGGGGTAATGTCGTTCTGCTCGACCCGGGAACCCGCTTTCGACGCCGAGGCCCTGGCCTTCTTCGAGACCGTGGCCCGGTACGTCTCGGCGGTCCGCGACCGGCTCGCGGGCGAGGCCGCTCTCCGGGAGGGGGACCGACGCTCGCGGCTGGCTCAGGAGGCTGGGCAGGTCGGGACGTTCGAGGTCGACGTCGGCACGGGCCTGATCAACGTCTCCGCGGAGTTCGCGCGCTTGTACGGCGTGCCTCCCACCGGCCTGTACTCGGTAGAGCGATTCGAGACGCTGGTCGTGCCGGAGGACCGCGCCGTGCCGTCGAACGACGGGACCAGGCAGGCCGGGACGGCCGTGCTCGACGTCGAGTACCGCATCCGCAGGGCCGACGACGGCGCGTTGCGCTGGATCGCGCGGCGCGCCAACTTCCTGCGGGACGGGAGCGGCGTCGTCACCCAGATGTTCGGCACCGTGCAGGACGTCACCGACCGCCACGAGGCACAGGATGCACTGCGCCGGAGCGACGCGCGTTTCAGGACCATCCTGGACACCATCGAGACGGCGTTCGCCATCGTCGAGGTCAAGTTCGACGCTGACGACCGGCCGGTCGACTACCGCTTCGTCGAGGCCAACCCGGCGTTCGAGCGGCAGGCCGGGGTAAACTTGCGCGGCAAGTGGGTCACGGAGTTCGCCCCGGACCTGGAGCGGTTCTGGTTCGAGACCTACGGCCACGTCGCCCGGACCGGGGAGCCAGCGTCCTTCGAGAATTACGCCGAGAGTTTCGGGCGGTGGTTCGACGTGCGCGCGGTCCGTGTCGGGGACCCCGGGGAGCGGCGGATCGCAATCTTCTTTAACGACGTCACCGCCCGGCGGAACGCGGAGGAACGCCTTCGCGCCAGCGAGGCTGTCGCCCGTCAAAACGTCGAGCGGGTGCAACTCGCGCTCGCGGCCGGCGCGATCATCGGGACGTGGTTCTGGGACCTGCCCTCCGACCGCTTCACCGTCGATGAAGGATTCGCGTCGAGTTTCGGCCTCGACCCGGCGCTCGGTCGCGAGGGTATCCCGCTCGCCCAGATCGTCGCGACGGTGCATCCCGACGACCAGGCAGGGTTGGGGGAAGCCATCCAGCACGCCATCCTGCGCGGCGGCGCCTACGCCCATCAGTACCGGGTGCGGCGGGCGGACGGACGCTACTACTGGATCGAGGCCAACGGGCGAGTCGACCACGGCCTGGACGGGACGCCACTGAGCTTCCCGGGGGTGCTGCTCGATATCGAGGAGCGGCGTGCGGCCCAGGAAGCGCTGCGCGAGAGCGAGGAGCACTGGCGCGGCTTGTTCGAGCGCTTGAGCGAGGGCTTCCTCGTGGGCGAGGTCGTCCGGGATGACGGGGGTGCCGTCATCGACTGGCGCTACGTCGACGTGAACGCCGCCTGGGGCGCCCTGGTCGGGATCGAACCCGCAACCGTCGTCGGACGCACGATCCGGGAGGTCATTCCCGGCATCGAGGACGAGTGGGTCGAAGAGTTCGCGGCCGTCGTGGCAACGGGCCAACCCATCACCTTCGTCCGCCGTGCGGGAATGCTCGGGCGCTGGTACGAGGGCCGCGCGTTCCCGCTCGGACCCGAACGCTTCGGCGTCATCTTCCTGGAGGTCACGGCCCGCGTCGAGGCGGACGCGCGTCGCGACGCGCTGCTCGCCCTGGGCGAGCGCCTGCGCGAGACCGACGACGTGCCGATGCTCGTGCAGGCCGCCGCCGAGATCATGTCCGACGCGCTTGGCACCACCCGGGCGGGCTACGGGCTCGTCGACGCGGCCGAGGAAACGGTCGAGATCCCTACCGACTGGTGCGCCCCGGGGGTCGTATCGGTGGCGGGGTTGCACCAGTTCCGGGACTACGGGAGCTACATCGACGAGTTGAAGCGCGGCGAGGTCGTCGCGGTCGAGGACGTCGAGCGCGACCCCCGAAGCAAGGTGACGGCCGCGGCGCTGCTGGCCATCGGGGTGCGCGCCCTCGTCAACGTGCCGATCATGGAGCGCGGGCAGATCGTCGGGCTTGGGTTCGTCCACTACGCCGAGCCCCACGCCTTTACGCAGGATGAGATGGCCTTCGTGCGCACAGTCGCCGACCGGATACAGACGACGGTGGCCAGGGTCCGTGCCGAGTCGGATCAACGCGTGCTGAACGAGGAGCTTTCCCACAGGCTGAAGAACTCGTTCGCGATGGTGCTTTCCATCGCCACGCAGACCTTGCGCAGCGTTCCCGAGCGGGCGCCCGTCGAGGCGTTCGAGAAGCGCATCCATGCCCTTTCGTCCGCCCATGACGTGCTTTTGCGCCAGAGTTGGACGGCCGCGCCGGCGATGGAGGTGGTGAAGGCCGTGCTCGCGGGCGTGGGCCACGTTGATCGCATCGAGGTGACGGGTCCGGAGATCGACCTCGGCCCACGCGCCACCCTGTCGTTGTCCCTGCTGCTCCACGAGCTGGCGACCAACGCTGCGAAGTACGGAGCGCTCTCCGTTCCAGAGGGCCGCGTCGCGGTCGACTGGCGCCTCGACGGCCAGGACGAGGAAAGGGAGGTCACGTTCGATTGGGTGGAGCGCGGCGGCCCGCCCGTGACACTGCCCGCCACCGGCGGCCGAAAGGGGTTCGGTTCGCGCCTGATCGTCCTCGGCCTCGTCGGAACGGGGGGCGTGGACCTCCGTTACCCCCCGTCCGGGTTCCAGGCGACGATGCGCGCCCCCCTCGTCCAGTTGCAGCATTCCTGAGGAGGCAGGTTTGGGTCAGGCGATGCCCCCGGCGAGTTTGGTCGTCCTCGTCGTGGAGGACGAGCCCCTGCAGCGCATGATGGCGGTGGATCTCGTCGAGGACGCCGGGTTCGAGGCCCTCCACGTGGCCAGCGCCGCGGACGCGGTCCTCATCCTGGAGAGCCGGTTGGATATCCGCGTGGTGTTCACCGACATCGACATGCCGGGCGGCCTGAACGGGATGCAGTTCGCGGCGGCCGTCCGCGACCGCTGGCCCCCCATCGAGCTCATCATCGTATCGGGCAAGCGACGCCCCCTGCCGGAGGAACTGCCGAAGCGGGGCGTGTTCTTCCAGAAGCCCTACAAGCGGGACGAGGTCACGGCGACGATGCAGCGGATGATGGCTTGAAAACGAACCTCCGCGAGACAGTCCCCGCTCCGTGTCCCGACATGGGAGCTCGGTGGAACGGCCTTCGTACTCCATCACGGATACCATCGTTCCAGGGGGGCGGACGAAGGCGTCAGACCCGTCGACCGACCTGAGCAAAACGTGACCATCGTTCCACGCCAAGCACGGTCCGAAGTCGGACGGCTGTCCTAGCATGGCCACGAGGGGTGAATCGCGACGACGCGGCCGGGGAGCCGAGCGCTACCGGGGTCGTTGTGATACCGGCGGCCAGGATTGGTGGCCGTTGGCCGGGAACGGGGTTCGATGGAAGGCGAGGTCGAGGAACTCCGACGGCTGCTCCGGGAGGCGAACGCGGAGAACGAGCGGCTGCGGCAGCGAGACGGGCGGCACGTCCGCACCCCGACCGGCGGCGAGCGCACCTCCGCCGCCGGGACCGACCTCCTGTTCACGGCGGCGGAGAAGACCCGCATGCCGCAGATCATCACCGACCCCAACCTGCCCGACAACCCCATCGTCTTCGCCAACCGAGCCTTCCAGGAGATGTGCGGCTACGAGGCCAGTGAGTTGCTCGGTCGGAACTGCAGGTTCCTACAAGGCCCCGGCACGGAACGGACGGTCGTGGCAAAGGTGCGCGACGCCGTAGCGGCCAGACGGGACGTCGTCGTAGAGCTCGTGAACTACCACCGGGACGGCACGCCGTTTCGCAACGAGCTTTACATCAGCCCGGTCTTCGACGCCGACGGTCGGCTGCGTTACTTCTTCGCCAGTCAACTCGACGTCACGCGCTTCCGAACCGAGGAGGAGCGTCTCGCCGAGAGCGAGGCGCGTTACCAGGCCTTGTTCGAGGCCGTCGATGCCGGCTTCTGCGTGATCGAGATGCTGTTCGACGTCGAGGGCCGCGCGGTCGACTACCGCTTTATCGAGGTGAACCCGGCATTCGAGCGGCACACCGGCATCAGGAACGCGACCGGACGCTGGGTCAGCGAGATCGTGCCGGGCCTGGAACGGTCGTGGTTCGACGCCTACGGCGAGGTCGCGATGACGGGAGCGTCGAGGCGATTTGAGAGTGGCGCGGTCGCACTGGGTCGGTGGTTCGACGTCCATGCCCTGCGCATCGGCGAATCCGCAAGGCGCCAAGTCGCAATCCTGTTCAACGACATCACCGACCGCCGCAACCTGGAGGACCACCTAGCCTCGGCCGCCCGGGAACGAACCGAGGAACGCGATACCTTGTGGCGCGCGAGCCGCGACCTGTTCGTCGTCTGCGGCTACGACGGCCTGTACCGGGCGGTGAACCCGGCCTGGACTGCGACCCTGGGGTGGTCCTCGGCGGAGCTAGTCGGCGTTCGCTTCGATGTCCTCGTCCATCCCGAGGACCGGGAGTCGACGGAGCGCGCGTTCGAACGCGTGGTGGCCACGGGGAGGCTCGACGACATCGACCTGCGCCTGAGGGCGAGGGACGGCGGCTATCGCTGGATCTCATGGAACGTCGTCCCGCGCGACGACCACTTCTACGCCTCGGGACGCGACGTGACGGAACGTCGGGCCCTGGAGGAGCAACTTCGCCAATCGCAGAAACTGGAGGCGGTCGGACAGTTGACCGGCGGCGTGGCGCACGACTTCAACAACCTGCTCACGGTAATCAAGTCTTCCACCGACTTGCTCAAGCGCCCGAACCTCGCCCAGGACCGACGCGACCGCTACGTCGGGGCGATCTCGGACACCGTCGACCGCGCCGCGAAGCTGACCGGGCAGCTGCTCGCCTTCGCGCGGCGGCAGGCGCTCAAGCCGGAGATTTTCGACGTCGGTCGCGGCGTCGCTTCGGTCTCGGAGATGGTCGGGACGCTGACGGGCGCACGCATCGCGGTCACGACGAGCATCGAGCCGTTCCTGGACAGTGCCGGACGCGCGATGCCCTGCCTCGTCGACGCGGATCCGAGCCAGTTCGACACGGCCCTGGTCAACATGGTCGTCAACGCCCGGGACGCGATGGATGGCGAGGGCCGGCTCGACATCCGCGTGCGGCCCGCGGACCGCATCCCGGCCGTGCGGGCCCATGCCGCCGTGCCGGGGGACTACGTCGCCGTGTCCATCTCCGACACGGGCACCGGCATCGACGCGGACGTGCTCGACCGGATCTTCGAGCCGTTCTTCACGACCAAGGGCGTCGGCCAGGGCACCGGGCTCGGCCTGAGCCAGGTCTTCGGCTTCGCCAAGCAGTCGGGGGGCGAGGTCGTGGTCCGGAGCGAGGCCGGACGCGGCACCACGTTCACGGTCTACCTGCCGCGGGCGCCCCGGGCCGCGTCCGAGGCGCCGCACGCGCGCGAGCCGGCCCCGCTGGCGGAGGGGCACGGCACCTGCGTGCTCGTCGTCGAGGACAACCTCGACGTCGGGGCGTTCGCGAACCAGGCCCTCGCCGAGCTCGGGTACGAGACCGTTTGGGCGACGGACGCCGAGAAGGCGCTGGCCGAGATCGAGCACGTCCCCTTCCGCTTCGAGGTGGTGTTCACCGACGTGGTGATGCCCGGCATGAACGGCATCGCACTGGCCCGCGAGATCCGCAGGCGTTACCCGGACCTGCCGGTGGTACTCACGTCGGGCTACAGCGACGTGCTCGCCGATGAAGGCAGCCATGGCTTCGAGCTGCTGCGCAAGCCGTACTCGGTGGCCGACCTATCGCGCGTCCTGCGCCTGGCGGTGGAGCGCGCCGCGGCGGTCCGGGGCAGGCGGTAGGGAAGTCATCGAGAGGTGGGGCATCGAGAAACGAGGGCATGGCAGATGGCCCCTCCGGTTTCCCTCGTCGACGCCGCGCCTCACTCGATACTCGTACCCGCATCACCCCATATCGGCATCATGCCGCTCCGCTGCGTGGCCAAGCCGGTCGACCTCGGCGACGAGGGACTGCAGGCTCGCGTCGCCCTTGCGCAGGACCCGGTCCGCCCCGGTGAGCCTGCGCCGCTCCTCGCCGGACACGTCGCGTGCGCTGAGCACGACCACCGGGATCTCCCCGCAGCCCGGCCGTGACCGCAGTTCGTGCAGGAAGGTGAACCCGTCCATCACCGGCATCGTCAGGTCGAGCAGCACCACGCGTGGCTTGGACTCCGTCAGGCGTTCGAGGGCCTCGGCCCCGTCGCCGGCCTCGCGCACCGCCCAACCGTCGCGTTCGAGCACCGCGCGCAGTCGGCCGCGCATGTCCGCGTCGTCATCGACCACGAGGACGTCGCCGGGCCCCGGGCCGAAGCGGTCGAGCACCCCTTTAAGCCGCGCCCAGTCGACCGGCTTCGGCAGCGCGTCCGCCGCCCCGAGGGACGCGCTGAGGGCAGCGTCGGCCACGAAGCTCACCATCACGACGGGGATGTCCCGGGTGACCGGATCGGACTTCAGCGACGCCAGCACGGCCCATCCGTCCACGTCCGGCATCATGACGTCGAGCAGGATGACCCTCGGGGCAAGGGACCGTGCGAGGTCGAGGCCGGTGCGCCCGTCCGCGGCGGTGCGGACCGAGAAGCCCTGCCGCTGCAGGAAGCGGCCCATCAGATCGCGCTGGCTCCCCTCGTCGTCGATGACGAGAACCAACCCCCGCCCTCTTCCCGCCAGGGCGGTCGCGATCCCGGGCTCGTCCGATTCGAGGGCATCCCCCGTTTCCGGCAATGTCGCGGGCACCGTCAGGACGAACCGGGTACCGCGCCCGACCTCGCTCGCCACCGTGACGTCGCCCCCGAGCAGGTGGGCGAACGCCTTCGTCAGGGCGAGTCCCAACCCCGTCCCGCCGTAGCGGCGCGTCGTGCTGCCGTCGGCCTGGACGAAGCGCTGGAACAGGCGCTCGACCTGTTCCGGGCTCATGCCGATGCCGGTGTCCTCCACGGAGAACGTCAGGCCGCCGCCGTCCGGTTCCGCCGTACGGCGTACCCGTAGGGTGACCGTCCCGCCCTCGGTGAACTTGGCGGCGTTGGAGAGCAGGTTGAACAGGCCCTGGCGCAGCTTGGTCGCGTCGGTGCGGGCGGTTCCGAGCCCTTCAGGGACGTCGAGGACGAGGCGACTGCCGCGCTTGGCTACCAGGGCGTCGATAGTGCCGGCGGCGTCGCGGACGAACTCGCCGACGTCGATGTCCTCGGCGAAGGTGTCCATCTTGTTCGCCTCGACCTTCGAGAGGTCGAGGACGTCGTTGATGAGGCCGAGCAGATGCTTGGCGTTGGACTTGATCTTGCCGAGGTCCTTGAGCAGCGTGTCCTGCCCGAGCTCCTCCGCCTCCTCCTCCAGCATCTCGGAGTAGCCGATCACGGCCGAGAGCGGCGTGCGGAGCTCATGGCTCATGTTGGCCAGGAAGCTGCTCTTGGCGCGGTTGGCGTCCTCGGCCGCCTCCCGGGCCGCCTCCGCGTCGCGGCGCGCGTCCTCAAGCTCCGCCCGGCCGGCGCGAAGGCTTGCGTTGGCGGCGTCGAGGCGACCGAGGGTTTCCTCACGCTCGACCATGGTTCGGCGAAGCGCGTCGCAAACCCAGACCATCGCACCGCCGACGACGAGATACTGCACGAGGGCGATGACCTGCCCCGGGCTGAACGAGACCGTCCCGTCGGAACGGCGGAAGAACCACGCGGCCGCGGCCAACGAGAAACCGACCGCGACCGCGCCGGGGCCGCGACCGAGGGCCAGCGTGACCAGGAAGACGAGCGGGAGGTAGAGAAGGAAGGGGGCGACGTCGAGCGGGGCGAGGAACCTGAGCAGGGTCGCGAGGCCGACCGTCGCGACCGGCAACCCGTAGCGCGCGAGCGGGCCGAAGCCATGGCCCGAGATGGCGTCCATGAACCTGCGCAAGTTCCAGTCCCCCCGACGGTCGGAGGGCCGCCCTCACGCCGTTCCGTCGACCTCGTCGGTCCTTACCGTGAACCCGGCCAGCGGCGCCTGTCCGAAGCTGGTGGTGATCGCGCAGTCCGTGGCGTCACGTCCATATGCCATGACGATGCGGCCGATCCGAGGCCGGTTGTGACGGGCGTCGAAGGTGTACCAGCGCGGTCCCACCGGCCCGTCGAGGTAGACCTCGAACCACGCCGAGAAATCCATTGGCGCGGGGTCCCTCGGCACGCCGATGTCACCGAGGTAGCCGGTGGCGTAACGCGCCGGGATGTTCATGCACCGGCACAGCGTGATGGCCAGGTGGGCGAAGTCCCGGCAGACGCCGACCTGATGGCCATGGCCGTCGAAGGCCGAGCGACTGGCGTCCGCCTGCATGTAATCGAAGCGTAGGCGTCCGTGCGCGTAGTCGACGATGGCCTGGACGCGCGGCCAGCCCTCCGTGGTCGACCCGAACAGGTTCCAGGCGGTCTGCGATAGCTTGTCGGTGTCGCAGTAGCGCGAGCCCATCAGGAACGGCAGGGCCTCGTCCGGGAGGTCCTGGACAGGTATCTGCCGGGCCTCCGGGACGTGTTCATCGGGCTTGCCGTGGTCCTCGATCTCGAAGTCCGCCGACATCGTGATGCGCCCGCCTGGGACGAGGATGCGCGTCGCGACGTTGCCGAACGGGTCGCGGAACTGCCTGGCCGGTAGGGGTGGATCGAACGTGATGACCTCGCGACTGCGCAAGTCGCTCCGCCGCTCGGGACGGACGTTGAGCAGCAGTGTCATCGGGGTCGGGCCGAACGTGTCGAGGGCGATGGTATAGCCACAACGAATGCGCATGGACGGCTCTCCATTCCGGGGCGCCTGTCCAGGCAAGATGTCCGCCATCCGGTCGTTCCGGAATCGGATGGCTCGTGCGGTCGATCCGGGGCGTGTACCCACCGTCGCGAGCGTATCGGGACGAAACGGAGCCGACGGCGTTATGTGCTGGCACGCCGTTCCCTGCTGGGCGGCGAGGAGTTCCAGCGTATGCCGATGGCCGTCACCGATGCCCCGAAGCCTCCCGCCCAGGTTCCACCGCCGCTCGTGCCCGGCCTGCGCGGCCTCCTGACCCTCGCCGTCGGCGTCGTCTTGATCGCCGCGCTGTACTTCGGGCGCGAGGTGTTCGTCCCCCTCGTGCTAGCCATCCTGCTGAGCTTCGTCCTGGCGCCCGTGGTCAACCTGCTGCGGCGGATCAAGATCGGGCGGGTACCCTCGGTCATCGTCGCGGTGCTGCTAGCGCTAGCCGTTCTGGGCGGCATCGGTGCGGTCATCGGCACCCAGGTCGCGGGGCTCGCAGGTAACCTGCCGCAGTACCAGACGACCGTGCAGAAGAAGTTCGCCGGCCTGCAGCAGGGCTGGCTCGGCGAGGCCAACAAGCTTCTCCAGAAGTTCAATCATCAAGTCCAGGACGTCACGCAAAAGGCCGACGCCGCCGGCACCACGGCGGAGACCGGTCCGACGGGCGATACGCCCAAGGCGCAGCTCGTGCGCGTCCAGGAACCCGAGCCCTCGCCCCTGGCGCTCGCCGAGAAGGTGCTCGGCCCGGTCGTCTCGCCGCTGACCGACGTCGGCATCGTCCTCGTCGTGGTGGTGTTCCTGCTCCTGCAACGCGAGGACCTGCGCAATCGCATGATCCGCCTGTTCGGATCGAGCGACCTGCACCGCACGACGGTGGCCATGGACGACGCGGCAGGTCGGCTCGGGACCTACTTCCTCGCCCAGCTCGGCATGAACGCCGCCTTCGGCATCATCGTCGGTGTCGGACTGTGGTTCATCGGCGTGCCCAACCCGCTGCTATGGGGCGTGCTCTCTGCCATCATGCGCTTCATCCCGTACATCGGCGCCATCGTCTCGGGCGTGTTCCCGGTCGCTCTGGCAGCCGCGGTCGACCCGGGTTGGTCCATGGTCATCTCGACCGCCGCGTTGTTCCTGATCGCAGAGCCGGTGTTCGGGCAGGTGGTCGAGCCACTGCTCTACGGGCATTCCACCGGTCTCTCGCCCTTCGCGGTGATCGTCTCGACCCTGTTCTGGGGCTTCCTCTGGGGGCCCATCGGCCTGATCTTGGCAACCCCGTTCACTGTCTGCCTCGTGGTGCTCGGTCGGCACGTCGACAGCCTGGAGTTCTTCGACGTGCTGCTCGGCGACCGGCCGCCGCTCACCCCGGTCGAGAACTTTTACCAGCGCATGCTCGCGGGTGACCCGGACGAGGTTCGCGAGGTGGCCGAGGGCATGCTGAAGGACCGCTCGTTGTCGTCGTACTACGACGAGGTGGCGCTGAAGGGACTGCAACTCGCTGCCAACGACCACGCCCGCGGGGTCGTCACCCCTGCCCAACTGGAGAACATCCGCGCCTCGGCACGGTCCCTTGTGGAGGACTTCGAGGGCCACGACGACGTCGAGCCGACGGTCGACGACAAGGCGGTGAACCCGTCGGACACCCCGACCCTGGCCGAACGGGCGCATACGAAGACCGAGGCGATACCAGGGCAGGCCCCGCCGCGGGACGCCCTGCCGGAGGCATGGCGGGGCGAGGCGCCGGTCCTGTGCCTGGCCGGGCGCGGCCCGCTCGACGAGGCTTCCTCGGCGATGCTGGCGCAACTGCTGCGCAAGCACGGGCTCGGCGCCCGCATAACCCCCCACCAGTCCGCCTCGCGCGAGGGCATCCGCGAACTCGACCTCTCCGGCGTGGCGATGGTGTGCATCTCGTACCTCGACATCACCGGGAATCCTTCGCACCTTCGCTACCTGCTGGAGCGGTTGAAGCGGAGAGCCCCGGGGGTCCCTATCGTGGTCGGGCTCTGGCCGACCGGCGAGAAGGTGCTGACCGATGCGGCCCTCGGCCGCGAGGTCGGGGCGGACGCCTACGTCACGTCGCTGCGCGAGGCCGTGGATGCCTGTCTTAAGGTCGCCGAGGGTTCGTCGCCGGGTAAAGGGTCGCCCACGTTGGTGCGCGTGGCCTGACGGTCCGACGTCGCACGCTGCCGGATACGGCGTTCACCGTCGCGGCGGTCGGATGCCTAGCAGGCGGATCAGGACGAACGTCGCGACGGCCGATACGACGGAGACGGCCACGACCCATAGGAAGCCGCGCGGGTTGTCGCCGAACGGCAGGCCCTTGACGTTCATGCCGAACAGCCCGGTCACGAAGGTCGGCGGCAGGAAAAGGGCGGACAGGATCGACAGGACGTAGAGCTGCCGGTTGGTCTCCTCGGCGATGCGCTCGGAAACCTCCTCCTGCAGCAGCCGCGCCCGTTCGGCCTGCAGGGCCATGTCCCGGTCGAGCGCGTCCAGTCGCTGCGCCAGGCGGGCCGCCGCGGTGACGGCCCCCGCGTGGATCTCGTCGGTCGCCCCGTCCGTCTCCAACCGGTGGAATACCGCGGCCAGCCCGAGAAGCTGGCGGTGGAGCCGCACCGCGTCGCGTCGAACCGGACCGAGGCGGCGACGGTCATCGCGCGGCCTTTCGACGAGGATGTGGTCCTCGATCCCGTCGAGCGCGTCCGAGAGCTTCTGGCCCGTGGCGGCCATCGCCGACACGACGTGGCCGACCAGCATTTCCAGCAGGAGCACCGGCGAGGTCACGGCGTTCCCACGCTCGACCGCCGCCCGCGTCGCGTCCGGGCTCTCGGCGGGGCCCCTGCGACCGCTGATGAGACTGCGCGGTCCCAACACGAAATGGAGCCGCCCGGCCGGTGCGGGTTTGGCGCCGGGGCGGGCGAGGTCGGCGACGACGCCACCGATATGGTCCCCCTCCACCGTGACCCTCTGATGCTCGTCGCGTCCGAACACGGCCCCGGCGAGGCGGGTGGGACCGAACCTTCCGTCCCGGGCCAAGTCGCCGATATCCGCGGCATCCAGGTCGTAGTGCACCCAAAGGAACCCGCCGCCGAACGCGTCGAGGTCCTTTGTGGCTCGCGAGGGCGGGACGGGCCGCCCCCGCCCGTCCAAGTCGAACGCCATGGCCCAGAGCGGCTCGTACCCCCGGCCCGATCCCTCGACGTTCGATGCGGCCGGCGTCCTGCTCTCGGTGACCAATGAGCGATCCAAAGACTTCATCGGAAAATCCACTCCACGTTCAGCTTGGCAGCAGCGCCTATGCCTGGGGCCGAACCGTAACGTGGGACGTTGCGTACGCTGACGCAGCGCCCGTAGGGTTTCGTCGGTACTCGAATCGCGCGTGATCGACGAGTGGCATGGACAGCCTACGCGACATCCATGGGATACGTCGGTTTCCGGGCGAGCCGACCAGCCCATCGCGGCCACGTCGACGGGTCCGCAACGCGCGAGGCTCGCGCGCCACGCTCGCCGCGGCCCTGTGCCTGGGCTGCGCGCCGTTTTCCGCGTCCGGGCAGACGGCCAACACGGGCGCCGGCGGCGACCCGCGCACCTCGGTCGCCCAGCCCGAGGTATCCGGCAAGCCATCCGCCGTCGCCACGACCTCGATCCAGGCGACGCTCGGCGATGCCGCTGACCCAACCGGGTTGCGCCGCTTCCTGTCCGACCGGGGCATCGTCCTCAGCTTCAACGCCATCGCCGACATCCTCGGGGACACCAGCGGCGGCACGCGCCGCACAGCCACCGTCCTCGGTCGCCTCGACATGCAGCTCGATGCCGACCTCGACCGACTCGCGGGATGGAAGGGTTTGGCGTTCCGGGTCGAGGCCTTCCAGATCAACGGCGCAGGGCTGTCCCGGGCCGCCGTCAACGACCTCGCCGTGGTCAGCGAACTGGAGGCGCTTCCATCGACGCGCCTGTACGAACTCTGGATCGAGCAGCAATTTCTCGACGGCCAACTCGGCATCAAGCTGGGACAGGTCGCCGCCGACACCGAGTTCCTGGTCAGCCAGACCGCGACGCTGTTCATCAACTCGACGTTCGGATGGCCGACCCTCACCGGGACCAACCTGCCGAGCGGCGGCCCGGCTTACCCGTTCGGAGCCCCGGCGGTCCGGGCCAAATACCTGCCGACGCCGAACCTGTCGTTCCAAGTCGGGCTGTTCGACGGTGACCCGGCCGGACCGGCCCGGCCGTGGAACGACCCGGACCCGCAGCGGCGCAACCGTACCGGCACGAACTTCCGGCTTTCCGACCCGGCGTTCCTGATCGCGGAGGCAGCCTACGCGTACAACGTCGAGGAACGGGACCGGACGGGGGCGGTACTCGCCGAGCCCGGGACGGTGACCTTCGGGGGGTGGCACCATTTCGGCCGCTTCGATTCGCTCAGGGTGGACAACACGGGTCGCTCGCTCGCCGACCCCTCGACCAGCGGGGTCGCCCGCAGGTTTCGGGGCAACGACGGCCTGTACGGGATCATCGATCAGACCGTGTACCGAGAGCCGGACGACAGTGGTCAGGGCGCAAGCGCATTCGTGCGCGCTATGGCCTCGCCCGGCGACCGCAACCTGGTTGACCTCTACCTCGACGCCGGCGTGGGCTACCGCGGGCTGATGCCCGGGCGGTCGAACGACACCGCCGGCGTCGCCGTGTCCTACGCGCGCATCTCGTCATCCGCCCGCGGGGCCGACCGGGACACCATCCTGGAGACGGGTGTCGCGATGCCGCGCCGCCGGTTCGAGGCGCTGGTCGAGGCGACGTACCAAGCGGTCCTTGGTCCGGGCGTCACGGTGCAGCCGAACGTCCAGTACGTCTTCCATCCGGGGGGCAACGTCCCGGACCCGCGCGACGAGCTCGGACGCCGGATCAGGAACGCCACGGTCGTGGGTATGCGGGCTACGCTGACCTATTGAGCGAGCTTCGACATCGTACGGTCCCTCGGAGGGGGGGCCGCCTCTAGGGTGATCCCATTTCGGTAGATGCCGTCCGGATACCGGTCGTCATACGTGCGCTCGCGATGGCTCTTCGACCTGGTCGGCGCCGTAAACATTCGGCGGCGCCAGGACGAGCAGGCGGTCTTCCTCGGCGGGGACGGCGTGCTCGTTGTCGACCGACAGGAGGTCGACCGCCCCGTCCGTCTTGATGACGATCAAGGCAAGCGCGTCGACCTGCGCCCCCGTGTCTGCGGCAACGACATCGAAGCGCCATCCAGCCTCGTGCCGCCCGGCCAGCGCGTCGAAGTCGGTCCCGCCGTCGCCGAGCACCTTGCCTCGCGTATCCCGGCTGACGCCGGTATCCTCGTGCAGGAGATGATCTGCCGAGAGTGCGAGTTGATAGACGCGTTCGCGGCCGATCTCGGGGGCCAGCCGCGTGCACACCAACGCGTTGTAGAGCTCGTCCCGGGTCGCGGCGAGAAGGTGGTCCGGGGGATGGTCGGCCAAGCCTTCCTCCGCATGCCGAGAGAGCAGCTCGGCCTGCAGGGTCGGCACGCCCGCATCGCGGGCGGTCTGGAGCGCGCCGGGGTAGGTATCGATCAGCACCACCGGCACCCCCGCGCGATGCAACGCGACGACCATGTCGCTCGCCCACGGAGACGCTCCCACGACGGCGAGCCGCTGGGTCTCGGCCGCGGTGGACAGTCCCAGTCGTCGGGCCAGCGGCCCCAGCGAGAAGCCGTGGAGGATGACCGTGGCCACGATGACCGCGAACACGGTGCGCTGGATCAGGTCGCCGCCGGCATGACCCGCCTCGCTCAGACGAGGCCCGGCCAAGCCGGCGACGGCGGCCGCGACGATGCCGCGGGGGCCTATCCAGCCCACGAACAGGCGCTCCCGCCGGGACAAGTCGCTACCCAGTGTCGCGAGCCAAATGGCGGCCGGGCGAACCACGAACAGGATGGCCGCCGCGAGCCCGAGGATCGGCAGGGACAGCTTTCCGAGGACGCCCAAGTCGAGGTCGGCAGTCAGCACGACGAACAGGCAGGACACGAGCAGGACGACGAGCGCCTCCTTGAACCGCCGCAACTCGCCCAGGCCCGGCACGTGCCGGTTGGCCAGCGCGATCCCGAACACGGTCGCGCCGATCAGCCCGGCCTCGTGCATGAGCAGGTTCGGGACGACGGAGGCGACGAGTGCGAGGGCGAGCAGCACGGGCGTCTTGAGCGTTTCCGGGACGAGATCGCGCCGGAACGCCCAGGCGACCGACAGGGCGGAGCCGACGCCGAGGCCGCCCGCCACCAGCACGCCTTCGGCGAGGTGGAGCGCCAAAGCGGCCGCCGGGGTCTCGCCGGCGCCGTGGGGTACGCCCACCAGGATCTCGATGACGACTGCCGTGAGGATGGCCCCGACCGGGTCGTTGACGATGGCCTCCCACTTCAGGAACGCCGCCGACCGTCGTTCCAGGCGGGCATGGCGCAGCAGGGGCAGGATCACGGTCGGCCCGGTGACGACGAGGATGGCGCCGAACACCGAGGCGGGCCCCCACATCATCCCGCCGATCAGGTGGGCGGCGAGGGTGCCCAGGACGAAGTTGACCGGCAGCGCGAAGGCAGTGAGCCGCAGCACACCCTCGCCCGAGGCCCTGAGTTCGCGGAAGTCGAGGGCCAGACCGCCCTCGAACACCACGATGGCCACGGCCAACCCGATAAGGGGTCGCAGGTTTTCCCCAAAGTCGCGGGTGGGGTGCAGCAGGCCGAGCACGGGCCCAACGAGGAACCCGAGCGCGAGCAGCAGCACGATGGCGGGGATGCGCAGGCGCGCGGCGAGCACCTGGGCGGCGATGCCGCCACCCACGATGCAGAGCACCGCCGTCGCTAAACCGTGTTCCATCCATCCCCCTCCGGGCAAGCCTATCGCCGTGGCAGTCCGACTGCCTCACCGGCGGAGGGATCGGTGCCACCTCCGGCGTATGAGCCGGATGGCATGCCCCACAACGGGTCGAGGATCATAGGACTCCCGATACGGCTGCAGTCGTGGTCGCATCCACGGCATTCGCCTGGCGGTTGTCGAGCTTGCGCAGCTCGGTGGCGATGTCCTGCAGGCTGGCGTCACCCTTACGCAGCACCTGGTCGGCCTCTGACAAGCGGTCGCGTTCCGCGGCCGTGACGTCACGCGCGCTGAGCACCACCACGGGGACCTCGGCGCATCCCGGCAGGTCGCGCAGGCTGTCGAGGAACGAGAAGCCGTCCATGACCGGCATGGTCAGATCCAGCAGCACGAGGCGCGGAACGCCATGCCGGACCTGGTCAAGGGCCTCGCAGCCGTTCCCGGCCTCGCGGACGCTCCAACCGTTGCGCTCCAGCACGGTTCGAAGGCGGTGGCGCATGTCGGCGTCGTCGTCGACCACGAGCACGTCGCCGTCCGCCGCCCGGAACTGGTCCAGGATCGTGCGGAGGCGCGTCCAGTCCACTGGCTTGGGTACCGCCTCGACCGCACCGAGGGATGCGCTTAAGGCCGCGTCGGCGACGAAGCTGACCATTACCACGGGGATGCCCGCCGTCTCCGGATCGGCCTTCAAGGCGGCGAGCACCGACCAACCATCCATCTCCGGCATCATCACGTCGAGCAGGATGGCCCGGGGACGGAGCGACTTGGCCAGCTCCAAACCGGTGCGTCCGTCGCCCGCCGTACGTACGGCGAAGCGCTGCCGTTCGAGGAACCGGGTCATCAATTCGCGCTGGTTGGCCTCGTCGTCGATGACCAGCACGAGATCGCCGATGCCGACCTGGTTCTCGGGTACCGTCGACGGTGCCTCGACGGCATGGTCCGGGGCGGCCGCGGGGATGCGTAGGGTGAAGGTCGTGCCCCGGCCCTCGACGCTGGCGACGGTGATGTCGCCGCCGAGCAGTTGCGCGAAGGCACGGCTCAGGGCCAGCCCGAGACCGGTCCCGCCGAACTTGCGCGTGGTGGTCTCGTCGGCCTGGGTGAAGCGCTCGAACAGGCGTCCGACCTGCTCCGCGCTCATCCCTATGCCCGTGTCCGCCACGCTGAATCGGAGCCAATCCGCGCCCGCATCCCTCTCGCGCGCGACCCGGAGGGTGATGGTACCGCCCTCGGTAAACTTGGCGGCGTTCGAGAGCAGGTTATATAGGCACTGACGCAGCTTCACCGCATCCGTTCGGGCCTGGCCGACGTCCGCCGCGACGTCCATCGCCAGCACGTTGCCCTTCTTCGCGACCAACGCCTCGACGGTGCCGGCGGCGTCGGTGGCGAAGGCCGCGATGTCGATGTCCTCCGGGTAGATTTCCATCTTCTCGGCCTCGACCTTCGAGAGGTCGAGCACGTCGTTGATCAACCCGAGCAAGTGCTGGGCGTTGGACTTAATCTTGCCGAGGTCCTTCAGCAGGCTGTCCTGGCCGAGCTCCTCCGCCTCCTCTTCGAGCATCTCGGAGTAGCCGATCACCGCGGACAGCGGCGTGCGCAATTCGTGGCTCATGTTGGCGAGGAAGCGGCTCTTCGCCCTGCTGTGCTCTTCCGCCGCCTCCCTGGCGGCCTCCGCCCGTGCGTTGGCCTCAGTCAGTTCCGCCTGTTTGCCGACGAGGACCCGGTTCGCGGCGTCGAGGCTTCCGAGTGTCACCTCGTTGCGAACGACGGACCTTCGCAGGGCGTCGCAGACCCAAACCATGACCGCGCCGACCGCCGCGTACTGGCAGAGGAGGGAGAGGTCGACGCCGCTGAGGCTCCCATCCCGGGTGTAGAACCACGTCGCGATCCCGGTCGACAGTGCCAGTGTCAGCACGCCGGCTTCCCGGCCGAAGGCGAGGCTCACCGCCAGCAGAACGGGTATGTAGAGCAGGAAGGGAGCGACGTAGGCCGGCGCCAGGAAGCGCACGAACGTCATGACGGCGATGGCCAGCACCGTCACCCCGTAGCGCACGGTGCTGGAGGGCCGGTGCCGGGACAGGGTGTTGATGAATCCGTACGAGCTGACCATCCCGGAGGAGTGTCATGCCGCGTTCGCTTTGCAAAGCGGGAGCGGTTCGTGAAGCAGGCTTCGATCCTTCGTAGGCCCCCGGGGAGTGTCTGCACCTTCGACCTCTCCGCCTGGCCTCGCGTGACCGGAAACTGGCCGCGTCGGCGTGAGTGGGCTGTCGGGGCCACCGGTCTGGTCTGAAACTTTCCTCTGCACGCCTCCGTACAAGTCGGCGTACGCCCGGCCTGGGCGCGGCGCGAGGCCCTGTCTCGACGTCGGCTTTGTCGTGTCCAGACGCTCCCACATAGCGATTTATATTCGATAAATCAGGAACTTGGTGGCGGCACCTTCTCTTCCCTCCTTGTGCGAAAGGGAATTTCTTCCCCGTACAGGAGAGATTGAATGAAGATCACCACCCTTGCCCTCGCCGCCTCGGTACTCGGCAGCCTCGCGTTCGGGGCTGGCGCCGCCTCCGCGGCCCCGATGGGCCCGAACGGTCTCCAGGCCGGCTCCTCTGCCGTCACCCAGGTCCGCATGGACCACAGCGAGCGAATGATGATGAAGAAGCGCATGATGCGGAAGCACATGATGAAGCGCCGCATGATGAAGAAGCGGATGATGATGAACCGCGGCATGTAATTCCGAGGCGCCGTGCGCTTCCGGAGGCCCCGCTTCAGGGGCCTCCGCCCTGGCCGTTCAGAGTGCGGGGAAGACCGTTTGGCTCGAACCTATCTGACCCGATCAGCACCCGAGGCCGGTGAAGTCGAGCGACGCCGCTGGATGTTCCGCCATCCCCTCGTCATCCGGGTCACCCACTGGGTGAACGCGGTCTGCCTGCTGGTTCTACTGATGAGCGGCCTGCAGATCTTCAACGCCCATCCGGCGTTGTACTGGGGCAAGGTCTCGACCTTCGACGCGCCGCTGCTGGCGATGTCCTCGACCGAGGACGACCCGCCGAAGGGCGTCACGACGGTCCTGGGGCGGACTTTCGACACCAACGGTGTTCTGGGTTCCTCGACCGGCGCAGACGGTGAGGCGGCAGACCGCGGCTTCCCAGCCTGGGCGACCTTGCCGAGCGACCAGGACCTCACCGGCGGCCGTTCCTGGCACTTCTTCTTCGCCTGGACCTTCGTCCTGAACGGCCTCGCCTACCTTCTCTACGGTCTGGTCAGCGGGCAGCTGCGGTTCCGGGTGATCCCGTCGCGTGACCAGATACGGCATTTCGGCGCGTCGATCTGGAAGCACCTGACGCTGCGCTTCCCTCAAGGAGACGAGGCCAAGCGCTACAACGTCATCCAGAAGCTCACCTACCTCGTCGTGCTGTTCGTCCTCCTGCCGGTGCAGGTGCTGGCCGGGCTCGCGATGTCCCCGGCGATGGACGCGGCGTTCCCCTTCCTGCTGACGCTGTTCGACGGACGCCAGTCGGCCCGCACGGTCCACTTCGTCGTTGCGGCCCTGCTGGTCCTGTTTGTAGTCGTGCACGTCGTCCTGATCCTGCTATCGGGCTTCCGGAACAAAATGCGCGGGATGCTCACCGGGTGGTTCGTGATCGAGCGCAAGGTCGAGCCGGCCGTCTCCGCCGGAGGAGAACCCCGGTCATGAGCCGCTTACCCAACCGACGCGCCCTCCTGCTGGGGGCTTCCGCTAACGCCGCGGCGGCCATGCTCGGGGGCTGCGACCGCCTCGGCAACGCGGAGTGGTTCCAGCGCACGCTTAAGACGGGCGAGGACGCCAACCTGTTCGTACAGCGCCTGCTCCTGGGCAAGGCGACGCTGGCACCGGAATACGCCGAGGCCGACATCTCGCCGTGGTTCAAGCCGAACGGCACCGAGGACCCACCGGACAAGGCCTACAAGGCCCTGGCGAAGGGCAAGTTCGCCAAGTACCACCTGGTGGTCGGAGGCCTCGTGGAGGCGCCTCTCAAGCTGTCCCTGGCCGAACTCCGCCAGCTTCCCGCCCGCACCCAGATCACCCGGCACGACTGCGTCGAGGGCTGGAGCGCCATCGGCAAATGGACCGGAGTGCCCGTCGCCGAACTGCTCGACCTCGCCAAGCTCAAGCCGCAGGCGCGCTACGTGGTGTTCCACTGCGCCGACACCATGGACCAGGGCAGTTCGCTCGAAGGCGGGGAAGACGACGGGGAGGCCGACGAGGTCCCTGCCGGCAACGCCAACCCGAGCATGACCAAGCAGTCGGGCGGCGACGAGAGCAAGAAGGACTCCGGCGGCCAGCAGGCGGCGGATGACGACGCGGCCAGCGGCGGGACGCCGGTGCGGTTCTACGAGAGCATCGACCTGGTCGACGCTTTCCATCCGCAGACCATCCTCGCCTACGAGATGAACGGGGAGGCGCTTCCCGTGTCGAACGGCGCCCCGCTGCGCCTGAGGGTCGAGCGCAACCTCGGCTACAAGCAGGCGAAGTACGTGATGCGGATCGAGGTGGTCGAGAGCTTCGCCAACATCGGCGAGGGCAAGGGCGGTTACTGGGAGGACCAGGGCTACGCCTGGTATGCCGGCATCTGAGGCGGCGACGACGCAACGTCGGCGTTCACGCTATCCCTCGATGCGGACCATCTTCGAGGATACATCCAGCAGGGTTTCTCCGATGACATCCGGCCTTTGCAGCACCGCTGAGTACGGCCGCCCACGAGCGACGCAGCCGGACATCAACCCAGCGACCTTGGCGCCATGCAGGTCCCAAGGGTGCGTCGCGATCAGGGCCATCTCGCCGGGTGCGACGCCTGCGGCCTGCGCCGCGTAGAGGTAGACCTCGCCACGCGGCTTCGAGAGCTTCACGTCCTCGACAGATAGAACCTGCTCGACCAGCCCATCCATGCCCGCCGCGGCAAGCAGCCCCTGCGTGGTCTTGGTGGCCCCATTGCTCAGCGCGAAGACCCTGATGCCGGCGTCAGCCAGGACCTGGAACGCGGCCCTCGCGTCCTGGTGCGGGGGTAGGGCCTTCATCATGTCGAGGACGGCATGCTTCTCCTTCGAGGAGGCTTCCAGGCCATGCATGGCGAGCAACTCGTCGAGGCACTCCGACAGGACGGACTGGAAGGGTGCGAAGGTGTTGGTCGCGGCGAGCGCGAAGGTGTCGCGCAAGCCGGTCGCGTAGAGAAGGTCCAGGGCCAGCGCCGGGAGGCCCAACGCCACCAGCGCGGGCCGCATCGGCTCCATGCTGAACACCGTACCGATGATGTCGAAGGCGACGACCTTGGGGCGACCGGGCATGGGTTTTCCGAATGCGATAGTCACGCGGGAACCGACGAGGACCAAAGGGTCTCACACCGAATCATCCATCCTGCGTCAGGGTGTCCGTCGCCGGATACGTACCAGGCCGCAGTGACCGGCCGGCCCATCGAAGAGCCGGCCCGTCTCGATCATCCCGCGGCCTCGGTCATGACGCCGACTAGGGAAAGCTTACCTGGTACCGGTGGAACCGTTGGCCGATCCGCCGAACGCAGCCTTGAGGTCACCGACAACGGCGGACGAGGAATTCGTCATCCCTCGATGGCACCGATCTGCTTGAGGATGCCGAGCTCGTCGGAGGAACCCCACCGCTCGACCATCTTGCCTTCGACGAAGCGACCGATCTGCATGCCGCGGACCTTGATGGCCTTCCCGGTCGGCTTATGGCCGTTGAAGTCGCCCTGGTGCGTGCCGGTGAGCGTGTAGGCGAAGGCGACGTCGTCCCCGTCCGCGACTAGCTTCTCCACCTCGACCTGCATGTCGGGAAAGGCGGAGCGGAGCTGCGTGAAGAACGCTTGGTATCCCTCGGGACCCATGTGCTGGCCCGGCGCCGGGTCGTGATCGTGGCAATCCGGGGCGACGACCTCGGGGAAAGCATCGAACCGGCCGCCGTTTACGAATTCGCCGAATTTCTCGGTGGCCTGGATGCTGGTCTCGCGGGACATGGTGTTCCTTGGGGCTTGGATGCGGCGAACCGGCGTCCGGCATCTTGACACACGGTAAACTCCCGCCGCGGTCGGATGTTGCTGGTGCCGCACACGACCGGGTCGAGATGACGGCTGGGCATTACGGCGGATCGTGGCGGGATGCTGGATCGACCGCTGGCGGGGACGTCGTCCACGAAGGCGGATGGAGTCGGCATACCGTGTCACCCGTTCCTAGGTGACGTTCACCCGCACCCGGTGCCAACAGGCGCATAGGTAGCCCTTGTGGTTCCAGGTCTCGTCCGGCAGTGCCGGCTGCGTCTGGCCCGCTTCGTCCCACGCGCGCACGACGAGCTCATGCTCGCCGGGAGGCAGGTCGAAGTCCGCGCTCCAGAACGTCCAGGCGAACGGGGCGTCGGCCTCGTGTTCGAGTTCGGCCTGCACCCAGGACCGGCCGCCGTTCCCGGAGACGTCGACGCGCACGATGGCCCGGTCGCCGCTTACCGCGTAGCCCCGGACCCTGTTGTCCCCTGACGTGAGGGTGGCCCCGGACCCGGGCTCGCAGATCGCCGAGTTCAGCGGCATCGTGTCGATGGTGTGCCCGTTGGCCGGATCGGCGGTCTCGGCGTTCACGTCGGCCGGGTACAGCTTGTAATCGCCGGCCTGGATCGGGTTGTCCGAGGGGTGGTCCTGGACGCTCAGTCGCCGGAGCCATTTGGGGCTGCGCACGCCGGCGAAGCCCGGCACCACCGCGCGGACCGGAAAGCCGTGCTCCGGGAGCAAGGCTTCGCCGTTCATGGCGTAGGCCAGCAGGGTCTCGGGCGCCATGGCTTTGGCGAGCGGGATCGAGGCTCCGTAATGGTGACCTTCGACCGTGTCGTGGCTCTCGAAAGCGACATGGAGGGCCATGCGCTCGGCGACCCCCGCCGCGCGCAGGACGTCGCCGAGCCGTACCCCGGTCCATTCGGCGGTGCCGGTGGCGCCGGCGTCCCACGGGTCGCCCGTCACCGGTGCCACCGCCCGCATGTCGGCGCGGCGATTGCCAGCGCACTGCATCGTGGCGGTGACCGTGGTTTCCAAGAAGCGGGTCCGCAGTTCGGATAGCGACAACTGAAGCATGGTACCGGTTCCGCCATCAACGGTGAGGCGCCAGTTCGCCTCGTCGAGATCCGGTAGATCGCCGTGCGAGCGGACGTAGAAGTCCTTTGCCGGCGTCCGGTAGGCGGCCCGCAATCGGTCGAGGGGCGGTTCGGCGTTGTAGGGTTGGTCGCCGTGGACCATCAGGCGTGCCTTCCGCTCGCTCAGGCTCGACATTGGTGCTCCAGTGCGGGTGAGGTCACTGGAGTGAACGCGCCGGCGACGGGAAGGGTCATTCGGCCATCCACGGGCCAGGGCGGCGGCAGCACTGCGCAACCGCTGGGTTCGGTCGAGCCTTCGCCGAACGTCGCAAGGACCCTCGCGGACCGACCTTTTCCGAGCCGTTTCTCGTGCCCAACCGAAAAAAAGCTGAGTCCCGCCCCGGGGATCGATGGTTTGGACGGACCGTTATGGGCGGTCTGGTCTATCCTTTCGTGTTTGTATTTTGCCTCGCTCACGATTTAACCAAGATAGTCGTGCTTTCGCCCTATTCGCGTGCCAAAAATGAATATTTCCACTAGTTATTCGGGCGCATTGCTCTTGTTGCAATACAGTCAGTTTTGCAAGAACATAATGCAAAAGGGCCCAGCTCGTTAGCACGAGTTGGGCCCTTTATTCCGCGCGTAAGCACGGTGCTGCTTCAATGATCGCCTTAAGGGCGAGCAGTGGGTCATCCGCGATAACGCACGGTCGACCGGTCCCGAGAGATGGCCAGGCAGCGGTTTTATAATACCCCAAATCGTTCGATCGTCAAATTGTTGTTTAATCTATGCTTAATATAGCTTTAATGACGCACAATTGCGGTGTCGCTATAACTAGAGCGTTTTCGGTTTGAGCTGAATCGGATGGCTGGGGCTCACGCACGGCTGCTGGGCTGATTCAATGCGCGATCCAGGTTAGGAGCATGGCATGGGCCGAACCTACAGCCAGGATCTGCGTGAGCGGGTAGTGGACGCGGCAGGCGCGACTTCGCGCCAGCAAGCGGCCAAGCGCTTCGGGGAGGGGGCTGCGACAGCGGTCCGCTGGATGACGGCACTGGCCACGACCGGCATAGTGGCGGCCCGGCCCCAAGAGCGGGCACACCGCTCCAAGCTCGATCCGCACGAGGCGTTCCTGCGCGGCCTGATCGCCATGACCGAATTCCGCCTGGCCGCAATCCACGCGTTTCATCATTGGCGGTCCAAAATTGCCATGGGCTCTATGTAATTTTCCATGGCAACGGGAGAGACTACGGGCAGCTGGGAGCGGCGACCCAAGAAAATTAATACTTAGCTCCTGAAACGGTCAGGGAGACCGTCTCTGGAGGTTTCGGTGGCTCAGGGGTCTTGGGACTATCCGGCATTCGGACTCAGGGTGATCCCCATGGCCAGATCGCCGTCTCGCTGGGGACGACACCTGCTTGCCCCTAACGCTTGGAGTCGGGGTCGCGCGAGGGTGCGCGTGGCTCCCGGTGCCCTTGTTCGAGGCGGGACCACAGGGGACGATGGACTGTCGCGTCGGGTGTGGTGCCCCGGCGAGCCGACGTGCCCGCCGAGAGGACCTCATGCATTCCGAGTACGTCCGAGGGTCGGACGCCTCACTCAGCTACCGATGGAGGGCCGACCCGGCCGCCATTGAGCGCCTCGGCTTGACGCCGGGCCGCACCGCAGACGACCGGCGAGTTCAGGCGAGCATCATTGCCTCCCTTCGCATCGAGGCCGACGGCCAGAACCGGCGCGTCTCCTATTCCCGGTCTAGCGACTTTTACGACGTCCCGGGCCGGTACCGGGACACGCCGTACACGAAGGCCCGCGTGTGCAGGACCATCGACCGTCTGGCAAAGGCCGGCCTCGTCGACAACTTTGTGCAGGTCGCCGGCGCCCACCTCCATCCCGACGAGGCCAAGCGCATCCAGAGCGCGGCAAGGGCCTATCCGGCCCTCTTAGCACGCCTGGGCGACACACCCCTGGAGTACAACCGCCGCCGCTGCTCGCTCATCCTCCGGGACGACACCGGCGGGCTCGTCGACTTCGCGGACACGCAGCGGACCGAACGCCTCCGCGCCGGCGTGGACCGCATCAACGGCTGGCTGGGAACCATGGACGTCACGGTGTCCCCGGACGCCGACCAGGCGAACTGGAGGCGCAGCGCGCACCACCTGCACGCCCGGAAGGTCAAGGGCAACAGCAGCGAGACGTGGGCCTGCACGCTGCCAACTCCCACCCCCGAGGTGGTGCGGATATTCAGCCGGTCGAGCTTCGATGCCCACGGCCGGTACTACGGCTGGTGGCAGGGCCTGCCCAAGGCCAGGCGGAATGAACTGCTCATCAACGGTGAGGTCTGCATCGAGCCCGACTTCCAGTGGCTGCATCCGACCCTGCTGTACGCCATGGCCGGCGAGGTCATCGCCCACGACCCCTACACCACGGGCTACTGGCCACGGGCGGCCGGGAAGTTAGCCTTCAACACCGCCGTCAACGCCCGCACCATCCCTGAAGCCATCGGGGCCCTACTGGGCAAGCGCGCCGAGGTCGGAGACGACGGCGAGCCCGTGTGGCGATACGGGGCCAGGCAGACCGCCCGCATCCTGGAAGACATCCGGGAGGCCAACCGGCCCATCGCCCACCTGTTCGGGTCCGATGCCGGCGTGAGGCTGATGCGCATCGACAGCGACATGGCGACGGCGGTCATGGAGGGGTGCAGGAATGCGGGGGTGCCGTGCCTCCCGGTCCACGATTCCTTCCTCACCCCGGCCCGAACCGAGGGTGTCGTGACCGCGAAAATGGCGGAGGTTTTGACCGCCGCCAGCAACCAACTATATCGAGGTATTACAAGGGGTTCGCTTCGAACCATCCTACATAATGAGGGAGGGGGGTCGTTCCCGGCCTCTCCGGCCTCCCCGGTGGGACCTCCCCCAGCCCCCCGGGTCACTCCTCCGGAACCCCCAACCTCCGCCTCCGCCGGACCTGTCTCTGTAGACCCCGGTTCCGTATCTCCGACCCCTATAGGAGGCCCTGTATCAAGAACCTCGGTCCAGCTAGACCATGACCTCGCGGTGGCCTTCCTCACGGACCTCGGTCACGACCCTCGTAGTCAAGAACCTTCGAAACCCGCGCCGGTTGTCCAGCCAGCCCCGGCTAGGCCCCTCGCGCGTCAAAGGCGGAACCACCCACGGTCCAAAATTGAGGGGCCTGTGCGGCCTTCCCTGGACCTGACCTCCGCCTCGTCCATCCTCGTCCCGCCCCCAGAGTACCCCGTGTCCCTTCCTCACGACCCTCCACCCCTCCCACGCCGGTCATGGGAGGACTGTCGACGACCCTCGGTCTGGCAGGTCACGGAACCCGACGGCACGGTCCGGGCTGGCGACCCTGAGTTCATGGCGGCCCGGGCGGCCGAGATCCGGGCCATGGGCTACGACCCGCATCGGCCGAGACCACCGAAGATCGCCCCGGGTCTGTAGCGGCGCGCCGTTGTGGCCGGCGTCGCAGGGTGTATAGTGTCGGCACCCCTCGGCGGGGCGACTGCACCACGGTCGAGACGCCCTGGCACGGCGTATGGTCGATACCAGCACGTGCCGGGGCGTCGCCGTTTCAAGCCCCGCTCTATGTCCGAAAAAACCGCATGATGGTCTTTTCGTGTATAGAGGCGGCCCCGATGTCCCTTGCGACTGGGGGTGGCATCATCCCGGCATGAACATTCCCATGCCTGTCTCCGAGCCCGCCCGCTCCCTTGCCCGCGTTATCGCCGCCGCAAAGACACGGGCTTGGCGGGAGGCGCGCAAGGCCGAGGCCGACGCGGACGCAGCCATCGTCCGGGGCCTCGTGAAGGCGCTCGACGGCCATCTCTCGCCCGAGGGCCGGATGAAGTGCAGGAACGGGGCCGTCACCGTCCATCAGGTCGTCGTCGAGGCGATGGCGGGCCTCTCCATCGCGAGCGGCCTCGATGCCGCCGTCGCCAGGGACCGGGTCATCGCCCGTCTCACGGTAGCCGCCACGCCTCGCAACTGACCGACCGAATCGCGGGCACGTGCTACGCTGTCCCCGGCTGTCTTCGGCCTTCACCTCGGGCTCCGTCGCGTCGCCTCGCCCCGGGGCCCTCCTTCCCCCAGGAGTCTCGGCCGACGTCACCGACGACGACCTGATCGTCGCCTCCCGGCCCGCCTTCGCTGTCACCCGCAACTCGTCCTCGGGCACGCACCCCGAGATCGAGGGGCGGGTCGAGTGGTCCGCGGAATTCGAGGAGTTCTGACGTGCTGCACCTCGTCCACCTCGCGGGCCTGCTGGACCAAGTCACCGACGTCATGCTGGAGGGCGCGCTCTGCGTCCTGGAGTACAAGCTCGTCCAGCGCCGCAACCAAGAGGCGGATGCCTCCGTCCGGATCAGGAATTTGGGCCTTAGCCTGCTGACCCGCTCATCGAACGTCGCGGTCGTCGACAGCCCCGACGGGACTGTCGCCAACGGGCGCATCCTGTGCCGGGCCCGCGTCGTGGCCGCCCCGAAGTCGTTGACCGGCTACGAGGCGACGCTGGAGCTCAAGTGCAACCCGGCGTCCTACCAGGGCGACCTCCAGGCGGCCGCGAACGCGGCGTGCGCCGGCGCGGCCATCCCGCCCTGGACCGTCCGCGTCGTCCCCCAGCCCGATTCGGGCGTCATCGGCGTCGTGTTCACCGGCACGCCCGGCTCCGTGGCCTCATGGGGCAACTTGCGGGTCGGGGCCATTGAGGGTGCGGTCGTTCTTCCAGGAGGACCTGGTGCGCAGCGTCTACGCGCGCGTCTCCTGGAGCACCATCAACGCGGCGAACGCCTTGTTGGTGCTGACCCTGCCGGCGACGGTGGCCGCGGCGGCCCGGGCGGCGGCCCAGGCGGGCTCGTACGCACTCGTCGGCGTATCGGGCGACAACGACCCCTCGCACGGGGCGTTCTACACCTACGGCGTCGTCATGCGCCTCGTCCCGGGCCTCGACGGCTCCGTGGACGTCTACGAGAACCTCGCGGTGATGCCCCTCGTGTACGACGGCGCCCCGTTTGCGACCCAGCGTGGTACGTACAGCGATACGTATACGTACGCGGTCGGCGACACCGTGTTTTACCCGGCCACCGCTACGTATTATCGCCTGATGCAGCCGACCCCGGCAGCCTCGAAGGCTGACAGGCCGGTGCTGGCGGCGGACGGCACGGTGTCGGTCCCGTGGACCCCGGTGTCCGTCCCCGGCTACAGGGCCATACGTATGAGGGCTGACGGCCTTCCGGCCGCCGGGCAGGTCCTGTTCCGCGAGGTGATGGACCGGTTCGGGACGTTCGGCGCCATGCTGCTGCCAGTGAACGCCCCGGGGGCTGGCCCGAACCCCCTGCTGCGTTCGAAGGTGGCCGCAAAGGCTCAGGCGGCCTTCACGCTGCAGGTGAACGGGGTTGTCGTCGGGTATGCCGTCTTCCCTGCAGGCAAGACCATCGCGGGGTTCTCGACGGTGGGCAGCAAGAGCGTCCAAGTGAACCTCGGCGACATCGTCGAAGTGTTCGCGCCGACCACGCAGGACGCGCCCCTCAGCGACGTCCTGGGGTTCCTCAACCTGACGGTCTACTAGACGTACGACCTGCGCTGACTTTCCGTTACAGTTCCCCTGACTTTCCGTTACACAACCGAAATGTAACGGGGCGGACCACTGGTTACGTATGGGACCCCTGCAGCGCGCTTCCAGGGCTCCCCGTACGAACGCCGTCATCCACAGGCCGTTACGACACCGGCAAACATCCCCTCTGGTTCCCCTCGACATCGCGGCCCAGATGCCGATCCCTGGGCGACTAGGAGCGGCGGGGAGGCGGACATGAGGCCAGACGATTTCGGGACCGGCGCGGAAAACATCTGCCAGGGCATCGCGGCAATCCTGGCGAGCCGCGCCATCGACGCCCGGGCCGCGACCGCCGCCCGGATGACGGACGAGCTCGCCGCCCGGATCATCCTGCAGCGCTGTCAGGCCAAGGGTCGCATTGCCCAGCAGAGGGCTGACGGGGAGCGTCGGCGGAGGATGATCCTGGCCGGCGGGGGTCGGTAGCATCCCGTGAGCATCTCTGAGCATCACGTATGTGCACAGGGAAAGGCACCACCCCTGAAATGCAGTCATCCCCAAAATAATTGGGTGCAGCATCGGACAGCAAAAAGCCCGCCCTGGGATGCCGGGGCGGGCTTCGTCGTTTCCGGTGTTGTCAGGCGGCAAGCTTCTCGTCCAAGTCGGCCAGCAAGTCCTCGATGACTGCCAGCGAGAACGCTCGGTTGCTCTCAGCGATATCCTCCGGCCGCGTTCCGTCCCGGATGTCCAGGTACGCATCGAGGACGCGGGCGCCGTGCTGGGCAGGCGTGGGGACGACCGGGAGGCCGGGAATCGTGTCGACGCCGCGAAGGTGCCTGCCGATGCGGTCGGGGTATTTGGAGGCCAGCTTCATGCGCTCCTCCCTGGTCAGTTCCTGCACGTACCATTCCTGATGCGCCGGCAGCGGCTTCGTGCCCTCTTCGCCGGCGAACGGTGCGATCAGCGCCAGGGCCGCCAGACCGGTCTCTTCGTCCGTCGTGAGCGCGGCGACCGGCGGCTCGACGGCGTCGGCTTCGGCGAATGCTTCCGCGACGTCCGGCGCCGGCCCGCCCATGACGGCTCTCGCGACGCGCCAGGTCCACCGGCATCCGTCCCAGACGAGCGCGGGCGTCATCGCCAACGCCGCCATCACCATCAGCATGAACCTACGCATTCCGACCTCCCGTTGCGTCCAGGGAAATGTTGCGCCCAGGGTTTGCCAGCCACAAGGGGCCTTCAAAAGTGTTTCGCACACAGTTCGGCCTGCAAGCATCAGCGACAGCTTCGAGACAGCAGGCATGCAGAACGCCGGTGTTCGAAAGTGTAACGGATTGTCAGGAAACTGCGACAATCTGTACGCGTGAAACCTGCGAAGCGGGTCTTCCGGCGGGACGAGATCGGTCGACATTGAAACGGGGAAGCGTCGAAGCTTTGTCGATTCGGAGGTCGTCATGGATCGTGAGGAAGTGCTCGCCCTGCTGCGCGAGAGCATAGACAGGGAGGGCGGCATCGCGGCTTGGGCGCGCCGCCATGCGGTGTCCGAGCAGTACACGCGGGACGTCGTTGCGCGGCGGCGCCCCCCGGGCCCGGGTATCCTGAAGTCCCTCGGCCTACAGCGGGACGCGGCGACGTACTCGGAGGTGCAGGCCCATGGCTGACGCCCCCGCCACCGCGCTGCATCCCGCCGACGAGCTCGGCTACGTCCGTGCCGAGTTGGCGTCCTGCGTCTCCCGTCAGCGACTTCTCTCCATCCGCGAGGAGGCCCTGACGACCGGCCTGGTCGCCGACCGCGAGGCTCGTGTCGGCGCGCTGCATCACGCCGTCGTCTCTCGCGTGCGCGGTCGGGACGTCGTCGACGTCGAGCGCCTCCCCGACCTCCAGCGCGTCCTCCTCCTCCTCCAGGGGCCCGTGGTCGTCGCAGACACGGAGACGACCGGCCTTCACGTGCTGGAAGGTGACCGGCTGATCACTGCGGCGTTCCTGCGCGTCCATCCCGACGCCGTCAGCGAGACGCCCCTTGAGATCATCGTGAACCCGGGCCGGGCGTCGTCCCCCGAGGCCGCGGCGGTCCACGGGCTGACGGAGGCCGACCTGCGCGACCGCGCGCCGTTCAGCTACTCGCACGCGCGCGCGATCATAGACGTGTGCCGCGGCGGCACCTTCGTCGCGCACAACGCACCGTTCGACGTCGGATTCCTGGACGCCGAGTTTGAGACGACCGGCCTCTATTTCACGGGCGTGCCGAGCGACGTCGTCGACACGCGCATCGTCTCGAAGCTCCTCTGGCCGGGCGAGAGTGGTTCTCTCGACGCCCTCGCGACGCGCCTCGGTGTCGACCGCGGGGGCCGGGACGTCCGGCACACCGCCCTCGGGGATGCCCGTCTCCTCGCGGCCTGCCTGCCCGGCCTCCGGGACGCGCTGCGCAGGTGGATAGCCCGATGAGCCGGTTCGGGATTCTGCTGGCCGCGCACGACGAGCGCCCGGGGATGCCGGCGCAGATCCATGTGCCGACAGAGAGGGAGATGCGAGCCATCTCCACGGCTGACCTGCGGATGATGCTTGCGCAGGCCTTCGCGGTGGCGAACGCGGTCGCGGACCGCCGGCGCGGCCACGGGCGGACCATGGCCGAGATCCATATCACCGCGGCCCAGGCCATCCTCAGGAAGGCGTCCCGGGACGCAATGCTAGCCCTCCAGGAGGCGCTCATCGAGCCGCGTCCCGGGGGCGACTGGTCGGATTTCCACAACGCCCCGGACGAGGAGCTCAGGGGCCCCCTTCGCCCCGTCCCTCCCGATCCGATCCCACGGGCCTGAACGGCTCGTTCGCCGACGCGCCGGGCGACAGCGGCCAACGACCCCTGCAACCACCCATGGAGCATCCCAACCAATGTTCGACCAGCTTCTCTCCGCCCTGTCCGGGTCCGCCTCGATTCCCGGAACGACCGGTAGGTCCGGCAAGGTCACCTTGACCGACCCGGACATCATCCTCGCCCGCCTCGCCCTGACGGCGAAGATCTACGCCGAACCGTGCCCGTTCCGACCCGGCCAACTCGTCACCCCGCGGTCCGACGGGAAGACCATCGGTTCGGGTTCTCCGCACGTCGTCGTCGAGGTGTTCGACGGTGAGACCCCGCTGCCTGGGCTGGACGAGGCTAGGTCGTGGAGCGCGCCTATCGTCCTGCGGGAGCCGACCGCGGACGCCAAGACCACCGCATCGGTGCAGTTCGGGCAGGTGCTCGACATGCGCGTCGCCACGTACCTCGAAGGCAATGCCGGCGTTGGAGCCTACGTCGTCGAGAGCCAGGACTTCGAGGCCTGGACGCCCGAGCACGAGGCGGCTTGGCGCGACCGTCTCGCAAAGGCCGCGGCCGGTCCGAAGCCAATGTCCCTGGCCGACGTCATCTCGGAACTGCGGGACCGGGCCGCCGGCAAGGAGGTCAAGGCCGACTGGAAGGAAGGCGACCTCGTCGAGCTTGTTACAGTCCGTGAGGGGTTGATGCCGGCGGTCGAGACAGAGGGCGTCCGCGTCGGTGTCGTCACCCGGGTCGACCCGTCTGATGGGACGACCAACGTCCTCTATCACGGGGCCGAGACCGGCAAGGTCGGCGGGGCCTGGTTCAAGAACCGCGACCTGCGGAAGTACGGGCCCCGTCCGACCGAGCCCGATGCGGCTGCGATAGCTGCCCTGCAGAACGTCCGGTCCCCCGCCGACGCCACCGCCTGAGAAGGCCGTCGCGCGCCAGGCGGCAGTGGCGCCCATCATCCCCAGCAACCCCGTCATCAGAGGAGCGCGCCATGGAGCGCATCAAGCCCACCATCAAGGTCACATGCGGAGACATCATCCGTGCCGCCTTCGCCCGCGCCTTCCAGA
>NZ_JAKSYG010000017.1 GCF_022829725.1 Methylobacterium sp. E-005
AGACGGCGTTGATCGGGGCGGATGCCCGGTCGATGCCGCGGGCGCCGCGGGGACCGGATCCCGCGCGTTTTGGCCGACACCTGGGTTCCCGCGGCGTCCCGCGTCCCGCGTGTTCGTCCCCTGGGCCATGCCCCCGGCGCCTCAGGCGCGCGGGGCCGATGACGCGCGTGTCGAGGGGCCGGTCTCTCCGGTGGCTCCCATCCCCGACGCCTCGGTTGCGGTGGCGCCCTCCATCATCATACGCGCCCTGCAGCACCGTTGGCGGCACCCGCGACGCTGCGCCGTCGATACGCCCGGCGCCGTCCGGATGGCTTGGCACCGCGCGCAGGGCATCAGGCGATCCGAAACCGTGTCACGCGGCACATCCCGGACGCCGACGGGTGTCGCCGAGGATGCGCCCGTCATCCGCCCGGCACTCGATCTGCTCCGTCAGCCGGCCCGGCTGGATCCGGATCGCCACGGGGCGGACCAGGTGATCGGCGCGCTCCAGGAACCCGGCGGTGCTCATGGGCGCATCGCGGCCGCCGCCGAGGCCACGCCACCACTGCACCGCCTTCTCGCGCGCGTAGCCGCTGCGCTCGGGGTGCAGGCGGACGTACCAAGCGGCCTCCCCGGCCCCGTCACGCCAGCCGAGCACGAGGTCGAGCCCATCCGGCGCGGTCTCCAGCCTCAGGGTCGTGACCGGTTTCCAGGGGGCCTCGTCCCGCGGGTCATCCGGCGTGGGGGCAGGGCCGGCCGGTCCGATGCCGTGCGTGACCGGATCGGCCGACAGAATCGGCCATTCGTCGTCGGCCGCGGCCGCGTGCGGGGCATCGGCATCCGCATCCATTTCCGGCTCGGTCCAGCACGCCTCGCAGGTCGAGGCGTTGAGGGGGATCAGGGCGCCGCAGCCGGGGCAGGGCTTGGCCCGCAGGCCCCCTGCCCCACCGAGCAGCTGGCTCTGGATCTCCCCGGCGCTCCGGGCCGTCACCGCATCCACCGGCCCGTGCATCCGCACCAGACCGGCATAGTCGAGGATCAGCGCGTCAACCTTGCCCGGCGCGCAGCGCAGGGCCCGGCCGACCTGCTGGACGTAGAGGCCGGTGCTGCGGGTCGGGCGCAGCAGCGCCACAAGATCGACCTCGGGGACGTTGAAGCCGGTGCCGAGGACGCCGACCGAGGTCAGGCAGCGGATGTGTCCGGCCCGGAAGGCGGCGACGATCCGGTCGCGCTCCCGCCGGGGCGTCTCGCCCGAGACGGCCTCGCAGGCATAGCCCTCCGCCCGCACCGCGTCCCGCACGGCCTCGGCATGGGCGAGCCCGGCGCAGAAGGTGAGCCAGGCCCGGCGCCCGCGTCCGTATTCCGCCAGTTCCGCGACCGCGGCCCGGGTGATGGCGTCGCGGTTGACCGCCGCCTCCAGCTCCCCCGGAATGTAGTCGCCCGCGCGCCGGCCGACGCCCGAGACGTCGAGCTGGGTCAGCGTCGCCTTGGAGACGAGGGGCGCCAGGAAACCCTGCCGGATCAGCGTGAAGGTGTCGGCCTCGTAGGCGATGCCGGAGAACAGCTTCTGCGGGCCTTCGTCGAGCCGGCCCGAATCGAGCCGGTAGGGGGTCGCGGTGAAGCCTGCCACCCGCATCCCGGGCCTGCGCGCCCACAGGCCCGCCAGGAAGCGACCGTAGCGCGTCTCCGCGGCGCGGGGGATCAGGTGGGCCTCGTCGACGATCACGAGGTCCCGCGGCCCGACCGCGTCGAGCCGGTCGGCCACCGACTGGATGCCGCAGACCAGCACCTGGGCGCCCGCCTCCCGCCGCCCGAGCCCGGCGGAGAAGATCCCGGCCGGCGCCTCCGGCCAGGCGCGGGTGAGTTCGGAGAAATTCTGGGCCACGAGCTCGCGGCTGTGGGTGACGATCACCACCCGGGCGAGGGGGTTCTCCGCCAGGGTCTCGCGGGCCAGCGCCGCGATCACGAGCGACTTGCCGGCGCCGGTGGGCAGCACGATCAGATGGCCGGGGGCCGCCTCATCCGCCCCTCCCCGCCCCCAGGCGAACGCGAGGGCGTCGAGGCTGGCGCGCTGATAGTCCCGCAGATGCAGCATGGCGGCGGTCTAGCCGGGTTCGCCGATCCTGTCCGTGGCGATGCGGTCACGGAGGCCGGCAGCCTGCCCGGCAGCATAGCGGTCTCAGGCCCAGTTTTTACGGTCGTAAAGCGAAGAGCCGAACCACGGCAGGGGCTCATCCGCCAAAATTCGGATCATGAATCATGTAATCATGCTGATAACAATCAAGTAATAAGACATTTTATGAGTTTCATTGACATGTGTTCGGTCGGGTCATAATGGAGGTGACGACAGCGATCGGTGAAGTGAAATTTAATCCGGAACATCAGACTCAATAAACTCAGCATATTCGAAAAGTATTGTACTAAAGGCTGAATAGAACAATGAAATTCTATAAACCAGCAGTCGAACCCATCGGACTCGGATTTTGTAAGAGGAAAACACTTATCAATTATGCCAATGACAGATTTGCCACCAGACAAGAGCGCAATTCGATCAGTGGGTTGCGGGTCGGGGGATTCGATGAAGCTCTGAGTTTCGGACCAGATGATATCGATCCCGAATTTTACCGCCGCAACCAATCTATTCTGATAGCCCCCAGAGGGAATGGGTATTGGCTGTGGAAACCCTATTTTATTTATAAGGTTCTATCTACGGTCGAGGATGGCGATTTTGTGATGTACACTGATAGTGGCTGCTACTTCATAGCCTCTGTCGATCCGCTTATCGATCTAGCGTCAAAATCGCATAAGGGATTGCTTCTGTTTACGTTGCATCCAGACCATACGAATGGGAAATGGACAAAGCGAGACTGCTTTCATTTCATGGGATTAGACGATAAATTTCGTTATGACCCCCAAATTCTTAGCAGTTTTGTATGCATTCTGAAATCAGATTTTGCTATGTTATTTGTAAAGAGGTGGCTCGATTTTGCCATGAACGCCAATGCAGTCAATGACGATCCAAACATCTGCTTGAAGCCGAACTATCCTGAATTTGTCGAGCATAGACATGATCAATCGATCCTGAGCCTGCTGGGTCGCCAGCACGGCATCGAGACGATCCCCGACATCTCGCAATGGGGCAACGGGGAAGACCGAAGGGGTATCGGTCAGATCATCGACCACACCCGGTGAGCGGATGGCGCTGGAGATGAAAGCGGGCCGGCGATGTCAGCGATTGTCCGGACCGCTCATGCGGCTTGGCTGCGCCGGAGCAGATAGATGTCCATGATCCAGCCGTGCCGCTCCCGGGCTTCGGCACGGACCCGGCGAATCGCCTCGCCGACGCTGCCCAGCCGGCCGGCAATCAGGATCTCGTCCGGGCTGCCGAGATAGGCGCCCCAGTGGATCGTCAGGTCCGGGTCGAGATGGCCGAAGGTGGGGTCGCCGTCGAGCATCACCACGACGCTGCCGACGTCCTCCGGCCAGCCCGCGGCGAGGCGCCGCCCGGTGGTGATCAGCACCGACCCGCCGATGCCGTTCAGCGGCACCCCGTGGCGGGCGGCGAGCACCTGCACGCTCGACAGGCCGGGGATCACCGTGCGGGTGAACGCCACCTGCCCCCTTGCGGCGATCCGGTCGAGGATGCGCAGCACGCTGTCGTAGAGGGCGGGGTCGCCCCAGGCGAGGATCGCCCCCACCGCCCCCGGCGCGAGATGCTCCGCGAAGGCCGCCTCCAGCCGCTCGGCCCGGGCCGCGTGCCAGGCCGCGACGGTGCTGCCGTAATCGGCCGGGCGGCGCTCCCGGGGGGGATCCTCCACGGCGATCACCCGATGAGGCTTGGCGATATGGGCCGCGCAGATCCGGCGGCGGATCTCGACGAGGTCGGCGGTCTCGGCGCGCTTGTCGAGGACGAACACCGCGTCGACATCGGCCAGCGCCCGCACCGCCTGGAGGGTCAGGTGCTCGGGATCGCCCGTGCCGATGCCGATGACCCGGATCTGCCTGTCCTGCATGCCGCCCTCCGCCGACAGGGGAGGGCCGGCGCCGGCTTCCCCTACAGGCGCGCGTCGGCTTTGGCGAGGATCGCCCGGGCGATGGTCAGGTCCTGCAGGGCGATGCCGGAGGAGTCGAACACGGTGATCTGGTCCCGCTCCGTCCGGGCCCCCTCCCCGCTCCGCAGTACGTCGCCGATCGCGGTGAGGCCTCCTTGAGCCTGCGCAGAGGCGTGCTGGAACTCGCCGATCGTGCGCGACTGCTCGGGCAGGTCGCAGAACAGGGTCGCCCGCTCCAGCAGGGCGGGGGGCAGTTCCTGCTTGCCCTTGGCGTCGGCTCCCATGGCGGCGACATGCGTGCCGGGGCGGACCCAGGCGGCCTCGAACAGCGGCGCCCGGGCGGGCGTCGCCGTGACGATGATGTCGGCGGCTTCGCAGGCCTCCTGCGGTGAGGCCGCCCGCACGTCGAGCCCGGAGGCCCCCTGCCCCGCCAAGCGCTCGGCAAAGCCCGCGACCTTGGCGCTATCCCGGGCGACGACCAACACCGTCCTGATCGGCAGCACCCGGGCGAGCGCCGCGGCCTCGAACTCGGCCTGGTTGCCGGCCCCGAACACGGCGAGCGTCTTGGAATCCGGCCGGGCCAGCACGCTCGCCGCCACCGCATCGGCGGCGGCGGTGCGGTAGGCGTTGACGCGGCCCGCCTCGATCACCGTGTCGATGCGGCCGACATCCTGATCGAACAGCAGGATCACCGAATTGTGCCGGGGCAGGCCCCGGTCCGGGTTGCCGGGCCAGAACGAGCCGACCTTCAGGCCGGCATAATCGGCGGTCGAGCCCGACTTGATCGAGAACCGGTTGGTCGGCTCCGAGCCGTGCCCGAGCACCGCCGGGAACAGGGTGGTGCCCGGCGCCACCGCGGCGATCAGCGCCGCCCGGGCCGCGTCGAACGCCATGGCGTGATCGACCAGGGCGGCAGATTCTTCTTCCGAGATGAAGCGCATGGGTTCACGGCTCTCCCAAGTCATGGTTTCGAAAGGTCCGGGACCTTTCGCGGGTATCGGGCGGAGCCCGATGTCATGGCTCCGCCCCGACACCCCGCCAAAGGGCCGAGGCCCTTTGGCATCCCGTTACAGCGTCATGCCGCGGGCGGTGACCGGCCAGATCGCCTCGACCCGGCCATTCCGCACGCCCACGTACCAGTCGTAGACGTTGACCGTCGGGTCGCAATGGCCGGGGATCAGCTTCAGGCGCTCGTTGAGCGTGAGCACGTTGCCGGGATCGCTCAGCACACCGTGCTCGTCCGAGCACTTGATGTACTCCACGTCGTCCCGGCCAAAGACCTTCGGCAGGCCGCTGTCGATGCTCTGCGCCTTCAGGCCGGCATCGCAGATCGCGACATCCGCCTTCGCCTTGCTCATGATCGCCGTATAGATGAACAGGCTGTTCTCGAAGTCGGTAATCGGGCGCCCCTCGGCGTCCTTCACCCGCTGGTAGTCCACGTCCATGAAGACGTAGGAGCCGCATTGCAGCTCGTTGTAGACGCCGCTGCCGCCCTCCATCGCGAAGCTGCCGGTGCCGGCCCCCGCCACGATGGCGCAATCGAGCCCCTCGGCCTGGAGCAGGTCCACGGTGCGCTTCGTCTCGTCGATCGCCGTCTGGATCAGGGCCTTGCGCTCGTCGAAATCGCGCACGTGCTGGGCCTTGCCCTGGTAGGCCTGCAGGCCCGCGAAGCTCAAGCCCGGCGCCGCCGCGATCCTCTTGGCGATCGCCAAAACGGGCTCGCCCGGCGCAACGCCGCAGCGGCCGGCGCCGACATCGATCTCCACGAGGCATTCGAGGGTGACGCCGTACTTCACAGCCGCCGCCGAGAGGTCGTCGACATTGCCGAGGTCGTCGACGCAGACCAGCACCCGCGCCCGCTTGGCCAGGGCCGCGAGGCGCTCGATCTTCTGCGGTGCGGTCACCTGATTGGAGACCAGCACGTCGCGGATGCCGGCGCTCACCAGCGCCTCGGCCTCGCTGACCTTCTGGCAGCAGACGCCGCAGGCCCCGCCCCGCTCGATCTGCAGGGTGGCGATGTCGGAGGATTTGTGGGTCTTGGCGTGCGCCCGGTGGCGCAGGCCCCGCTCCTTCATGAAGCCGCCGAGCTTGTCGATGTTGCGCTCGAGGGCGTCGAGGTCGACCATCAGGCAGGGGGTGTCGACCTCCTCGACCGACATGCCGATGCTGGCGGGGATGTTGTTGCGCATGGGTGTCTCCTCCGGATCGTTGGTGTCGGTTCGGCGGGTCCCGTCAGGGGGCGAGGCCCAGAAGCTCGGCGATGCGCGGCGTCGCCTTGATGCCGGTGCCGGTGAGCACCACCACGGTGGTCTCCCCGGGCCGGATCGCGCCGCGGGCGGTGAGGTCGGTGAGCGCCGCCGCCGCCATCGCGCAGGTCGGCTCGACGTAGAGGCCCGACCGGGCGAGCTCCATCAGCGCCGCCTCGATGGCCGCCTCGGAGACCGCCACGGTGCCGCCGCCGGAGCGGCGGAGCGCCGCCAGCACTTCGCGGCCCCGGACCGGCTGGGCGATCGAAGCGCCCTCGGCCAGGGTCGGGCGGGGCGTGACCGGCACGAAATCCTCGGCCCCCGCCTCGAAGCCCGCATGCAGGGGCGCGCAATGGGCCGGCTGCACCGCGTAGAGGCGGGGGAGCCGGGGGATCGCCCCCCGGCGCAGCAGCTCCGAGAAGCCGATGTCGCAGCCGAGGATGTTGCTGCCCGCGCCGCAGGGGATGATGACATGGTCGGGCGCGGAAAAACCCAGATCCTCCCACAGCTCGTAGGCCAGCGTCTTGGTGCCCTGGAGGAAGTGGGCCTGCCAGTTGTGGCTGGCGTAGAAGATCGAATCCGCCTGGGCGACGGCCGCGTCGGCCGTGTCCTGGCGGGTGCCGGGGATCAGCTCGACCGCGGCGCCGGCGGCGCGCATCTGCACGGTCTTGGCCGGCGAGGTCGAGGCCGGGACCAGGATCTTGGCCCGCATCCCGGCCGCCGCCGCGTAGGTCGCCACCGCGGCCCCGCCATTGCCGGAGGAATCCTCCAGCACCGCGTCGATGCCCTGCTGGCGCAGGATCGACAGCATCACGGAGGCACCCCGGTCCTTGAAGCTGCCCGAGGGCGCGAACCATTCGAGCTTGAAATGCGCGTGCCCGCCCCGCCAGGGCCGGCGCACCAGCGGCGTGCAGCCCTCGCCGAGGGTCACCGGATCGGACACCGCCACCGGCAGCGCGGCGGCGTAGCGCCAGAGGGAGCGCTTGGCCGTGTCGATCTCGGTCCGGTCGATCCCCGGCAGGTCGGTGATCATCAGCGGACCGCCCGTCTCGGAGCGCCAGCGCGGCGTCTCGATCGGGTAGGTCGCCCCGGTGGCGGGGTCGAGATAGGCGGCGGACGGGGGCATCGCGGCTCGGTTCCCGGGGTGGTTCGTAAAGAGAATACAAAATAATCTGTGGCGGCGCGCCCCCCGTCTCGTGAGTGGGACCGCGCGCCGCGCGTCAGGGCTCCGCCCTGACAACCCGCCAAAGGGCCTCGGGCCCTTTGGAAACCCGAGAGACTTAGGCCGCCAGAGGCAGGACCGTCCGCTCGGGCGCGTGCTCGGCGGCGATCGCCTCGGCGACGAGTTCCGCCGTGGCCCCCGAGAGGGTCCAGCCGAGATGACCGTGCCCGGTGTTGTAGAACACCCCCGGCCGGCGGCCCCGGCCGACCTTGGGCAGCATGTTCGGCAGCATCGGGCGCAGGCCGCTCCAGGCCACCACCCGGTCGGTGTCGACCAGCGGGAACTGCTCCCGGGTCCAGTCGACCAGCGGCTGGATCCGGTCGTGGCGGATGTCGCGGTTGAAGCCGTTGAACTCCGCCGTGCCGGCGACCCGCAGGCGCTCGTCGCCGAGCCGGCTCGTGACGATCTTGGCCGCCTCGTCGAGGATGCTGACCTCCGGGGCCGCCCGCTGCGCCTCAGGCGTCAGCAGGTTCACGGTGATCGAGTAGCCCTTGACCGGGTAGACGTTGACCCGGTCGCCCAGCATCGCCGCGAAGTGCCGGCTGGCGCAGCCCGCGCAGATCACCACCGCGTCGGCCTGCAGGACCTGCAGCGCCTCCGTGGGGCGGCCGGCCCGCCGCCAGCCGACGGCATAGCCCCCCTCCCCCGGCGCGATCGTCGCGACCTCGGCGTCCTGGATGAAGCGGACGCCCCTGCGCGCGCAGGCGGATGCGAGGCCCCGGGTGAACTTGTGGATGTCGCCGGTGGCGTCCGAGGGCGTGAAGTAGCCGCCGTGATAGCTGCCGGCGAGCGTCGGCTCGATGGCGCGGATCTCCTCCGGGGTCACGGCGTAGCGCTCCAGACCGCCCTCCCGCAGCAGGGCGTTGACCGCGGTCGCCTTCTCGAAGCTCGCCCGGTCCCGGTAGAAGTGCAGGATGCCGCGGGTCTTCAGGTCGAAGTCGATCCCCTCGGCCTCCGCCATGGCGAACAGGGCTTCGCGCGCCCGGAGCGCCAGCCGCACGGTCTCGACCGTATTCTCCCGGTAATGCGCGATCTCGCGGACGAACTCGGCCATCCAGGAGAGCTTGTGCCAGGAGGGCCTCGGATTCATCAGCAGCGGCGCGTCCCGGCGCGTCATCCAGCGCAGGCCCTGGATCACCGTGGAGAGCTTGTTCCAGACCTCGGCGTTGCACGCCGAGAGCTGGCCGCCATTGGCGAAGGAGGTCTCCATGGCGGCGTAGCGCTGCCGGTCGAGGACGGTGACGCGGTAGCCGCGCTGGGCGAGCGCATAGGCGGTCGTCACGCCGGTGATGCCGGCGCCGATCACGGCGATGTGGGTCATGGGTGGAACTCCGGAACGAGGACGCGGGAAGGCCGCCTCAAGCGGTCGGCCGGTTGCGCGCCCCATCTGTCCCGGTGCCTGAGAGCTTGATCCGCGACCGGCCCTGGCGAGGCCTTTCGCGGACGTCCCCTTCGGCGGGTGCCCACGGGCTTGGCCCGCTGCGCCGCTCTCCAGATCGCCCTGACGACACGGTTCCGGTGCCTGAGAGTTTCCGGGGCGGTTGCTCCGTCGGCGCCGGGTCCTCCTCTGTGGGTGGATCCCGGTCTCTCCCGCATCATCGCGATGGGCTGGACCCTCGATACCCCGATTCGGCGCCTCCGGAGAAGCCCGGATACCCGGCACCCGGCCCGTTCCGCGGGACAGCCCGTGTGCGCTGTCACCGCCCGGGAGCGATCCCGGCTACCGTCTGTTGAGCGGAGGTTCGCCTGTGGAGATATCCCGATGCTGACCAGGACCGCGATCTACGAGGGCACGGTGCGCGACGGCCGGGAGGACGAGTTCTTCCGCCGGGTGCGGGACGAGCTGGAGCCGTTCTGGCGGCGCTTCCCGGGTGTCACGGCGGTGCGGGTCCAGCGCCTCGTCTCCAAGGATGCCGACGCGCGACCGATCGCCATGATCCTGGAGATGGATTTTCCCGATCAGGCAGCCCTCGACGCCTGTCTCGCTTCATCGATCCGCCCGGAATCGCACGCTGCCACTGAAGCGGTGATGCAGATGTTCGAGGGCCGGTTCTACCATCTCGTGAGCGAGGGCCGGACTCTGCCGCTCCCTGAACCCGGTCCGGTTCAGGGAGCCTAGGCTCCCCTGCGCTGTGCGCTTGGCCACGCCCGCCCGATGCGGGAACACCCCGCATGGGGCGCAGGTTTGCCGGAGGGTCGATCGCCGATCGCCGCGTTGTGCCGAGAGCCCCGAAATCCGATGACCCTTGACCTTGCGAAGGTGCTGACGACGGTCGGCCCGGCGGCCTCGATCATCTTCGCCGCGTGGATCTTCGTGGCCTTCCTGCAGACCCGCTACGATGCCGCGGTCGAGCGTTACCGCGACCTGGTCGAGAAATTCAGGACGTCGGATCTGTCCGGAAGCCGGAAGGCCAATATGCGGGACGAGATCCTCAACTACAAGCGGCGCTGCGAGCTGATGAACCAGGCGACCGGCTGCGGTCTCGTCTCCGCCATGCTGCTGATCTCGACGATGATCTTCGGCGGTCTGTCGATCGTCTTTCAGGATGTCGGAGGGCTCAAGCTGGCGAGCATGGGCACCGCCCTGCTGGGCCTGCTGCTGGTCATCGCCGGCGCAGTCATCGTCGTCATGGAGGGACGGATCATCCGCCGGCAGATCCACAGCGAGTTGCTGGACATCCCGGACCTGGCGCATGGCATCGATCAGGATCCTGGCGCCATCGACGATCCGCATCGGCGCGGACAGGATCGCACGCCGGTCCGGCCGTAGGACGTTCCCGCGACGCGCATCGGAACAGGGCCGGCATCACAATTGAAGATCGCGGAAGGGTTTAACCGTTCATCAACCAAATCGGGCGGGATGTGTTGGTTTTTATACAAATCCCTGTGATGATCTAGAAGTTGAATGATCCATATCGATGCTCACGGTACAGTTTCGTCTGGCCGATAGTAGTCGAATACAGGCGGACAGCGCGATGGCGAAGTGGATTCCCGGCGCAGCCGTCTTCGGTCTCCTGTGCCTGATGATCATCCCGGCGCCCGGGATCTGGGGCGTGCTGATCGGGGCCGCCTGCGTGCTGGCGATCGTCGGCAGCCTGTTCATGCTGGTCCTCGACCGGGTGGCGACCGCCATCCTCGCCTGGCGTGCGCGCGCCAAGCAGACATCCAAGCCGTCGCGCCGGACCCGGGTGGTGCATGCCGGCCCCGGGATGATCCGGAAGGTCTGACGGATCGGGCGCGCCGGGGACTGGATTCCCGGTCCCATCGGTGCAAGGTCCGGCGTCGCCCCCGCGGCGCCACGACCAACCGGGACGGTCCGATGAAGCTCTTCTATTCCCCCGCCTCCCCGTATGCCCGCAAGGTGCTGGTCCTCGCCCACGAGACCGGGCTGATCGACCGGATCACCGTCACGGCCGCCACGGCTTCCCCGACCGGCTCCGCCGCGGAGATCGCGGCCCACAACCCGCTCGGCAAGATCCCCGCGCTCGTGCTGGAGGACGGGACCGCCCTCTACGACAGCCGGGTGATCTGCGAATACCTCGACGGCCGCTCCACCGGCCCGCGCCTGTTCCCCGAGGGCGACGCCCGCTGGGATGCCCTGACCCGGCAGGCGCTGGCCGACGGGCTGCTCGATGCGGCGTTGCTCACCCGCTACGAGCGCGTCCTGCGCCCGGAGGCGCAGCGCTGGGACGCCTGGGAGGCCGGCCAGGTCGGCAAGATCAGGGCGGCGCTGGACCGGTTCGAGGCCCTGGCGGCCGACCTGCCGGCGCTTGACATCGGCACGGTCGCGCTGGCCTGCGCGCTGGGCTACCTCGACCTGCGCTTCCCCGACCTCGCGTGGCGCGAGGGCCGCCCCGCCCTGGCGGCGTGGTTCGCGGTCGTGGAGGGCCGGCCTTCCATGGCCGCCACCGTGCCGAAGGGCTGAGGGCCCATCCTGGTTTCGAAAGGGCTGAGCCCTTTCGCGGGTCCAGGGCGGAGCCCTGGTGAACCTTTCAGGGGCAAGCAACTCAGGGCTCCGCCCTGAGAACCCGCCAAAGGGCTCGCCCTTTGGGAGCCCGGACGCGATCGCGTTACGGCCGGGACTCGGCCGCGTAGGGATGGGTCGAGCCGAGCGGAGCGGCGAGGAAATCCTGGACCGTTCCGGCCCCCGTGCCGAAGGTGATGAGCAGGAAGCCGCCTGCGAGGGCGAAGTTCTTCAAAAAGTCCCAGAACAGTTCGCGGCCCTTGCCGCCGGACCAGAAATCGCCCGGCTTCCAGAACTGTTTCCACAGGAGCGCCGTGACCCCGCAATAGCCGGCCATCACGAAGGCGGCGGCCCGGTCTGCGGTGCCGGTCAGGATGCACAGCGACATTCCGATCTCGACGGTGAGCCCGAGCAGGATCAGCACCGTGGCGAGCGCGGTGGCATGCACCGCCTCGCGGGCCTGCCCGACCGCGCCCCTGAAGTTCAGGATCTTGTCGAGGGCGCTGAACGGCAGGAACAGCAGAACGAGGAGGAGGCGGACGCCGAACGCGACCGCGACGCTGAGGCTGGCCATGGGCGTGAGACGCTGTCCGATCCGGCCCCGGGGCCAACGCGTGGTCAATTAGGGCGCGATCGGGAATGGGGAATCCGGCTCGCCGGGGTCCGAGCCCGATCGGGTTGGCCGTGCCGACGCCTTCCGGTCACCCCGGTTCGATCCGGGGACGTCTCGAACCCTGTTCCCGATGCGCCGACACGCCGTCGGATCGCGGATGCGCCATCGCCGGGTGTCGCTGCAGGAAGCGCGAACACGCGATCTCACGCACACAGCGTATCCGTACGCGGCCTCATCGCGAGGATGAGGCCCGCGACATCCGAGGGGCCGGTCTGTCGGCCCGGTCCGCGCCCGAACGTCTGGGCCCAGGTGAGCCTGAGCACCGTGTCGGGATCCGGAGGTGGTGCAACGGCCGCGCGACCGGCCGCCTTCCGTCGCTTCAGCGCGGCCGCACCGATCCACCGCACGATCAGGGCACGGCCTGCACGGCGCATCGGGACGGGTGCCGCGCAGGCGAGGCCGCGCCGCGTCAAACGGGCAACGGCGCGGCGCTTCGGGTGTGAACGGGCCATCAAGCTCCCCGGGCTCGATTTCGGCGGGCAGGCCCCCCACGCATCGCGTTCCGGGCGGCCCGGGGGAGCACGGAACGGCGGTGGTGCCGTGGGATCCGCCGTGCGCGGGGTGGATCGGGATGCGTGCGCTGGTGCAGCATGATGTCCTCCCCGCCCGGCCTCCCGCGCGACGCCCGGCCGGAGCGTGACCGCGGTCGGCGATCGGCGTCTTTTAGCGGATCGAGGGCGCGGCGTGGACCAGTCCAGATGGACTGGTCCACGCCGCGTGACGGCACCGATACGATTGCGTTAGACAGGATTCGCATGGCGCAGGAAGCGATCCTCATCATCGACGATCACGCGCTGTTTCGGTCCGGCATCGTGTCGATGCTATCGACGGCCTTCGACAGGATCCCGATCTTCGACAGCGCGTCCTTGCACGAGGCCCTCGCCCTCGTGGCGGTCGTTCCGACGATCATCCTCCTCGACATCCAGCTGCCCGGAATCGGCGGCCTGGAAGGGATGGGCCTCCTGCAGCGGCGCTGGCCTGCCGCCAGGATCGTCATCGTCTCCGCGCTGGATCAGCCGGATACGGTCGACACCGCGGTCGCCCAGGGGGCCTGCGCCTTCCTGTCCAAGGCCGATCGGCCGGACCGGATGATGACGGTCCTGCGCGAGATCCTGCACCGGTCCGCCGTCGTTCCGCCGGCCGCCGGTCTCGTCTGTCCGTCGCTGACGCCGCGGCAGGCCGAGGTGCTCGGCCTCGTCGGACGGGGCTTATCCAACAAGGTGATCGGGCGCCGTCTCGGGTTGTCGGAACATACGGTCCGCGGCCATGTGCAGGGCCTGCTGTCGGCCCTCGGCGTCACCCGGCGCGCGGAGGCCGTCTTCAAGGCGCAACAGCTCGGCCTGATCCGATGACGCCGCCGCAGGACCACCGGATCGCCGCCGAGGAATTGCGCCTTGTGCTCGACGGCGTGGCGCAGTCGGTCGCCGTCGGCTTCCTCGTCTCGACGCTCATGCTCATCGTGCTGTGGACCCTGGCGCCGCACGGCATCCTGCTGGGCTGGTACGGTGCGTTCCTCATCGAGCGGGTCGCGGCGGCTCTCTACGCCCGGCATGCGCGCCACGTCGTGAGCGAGCCCGAGCGCGCCCGCCGGGTCGAGCGCGTCGTCTTCCTGAGCAAGATCGTGGAAGGCACGATCCTGGGCTCGCTGATCGGCATCGCGCTCCCGCTGCAGGTGCCCGCGGTCAGCATCCTGACGATGTCGCTGCTGGGTGCGACCTGCAGCAACGGCGTCTCGCTCCTGGCACCGCGGCGCCACCTCTATCTCGCCCTCGTCATCCCCGTCGCCGTCCTGGCGGCCGGGACGCTCTGGTCCCTGGGCGGCGCACCCTACCGGGCGCTGGCGATCTGCGCGCTCCTGTTCGTCGCCGGGCAGTACGGCCAGGTCGTGCTCGCGAGCCGCCGCGTCCGGGAATCGATCGAACTCCGCTTCGAGAATACCGCCCTCGTCGAACGGTTGCGCGGCGAGACCGCCGCGGCCCACCGCGCGCGCCTCGACGCGGAGCATGCCAACACCGCGAAGTCGCAGTTCCTCGCGGCGGCCAGTCACGATCTGCGCCAGCCCGTCCACGCCCTGGGTCTGTTCCTGCAGGCGTTGAGCCAGACGGATCTGGGCGACCCCCAGCGCCGGATCCTCCAGAACGCCCAGGCCGCGAACGTCGCCTCGACGGACATGCTCAACACGCTGCTGGATTTCTCACGCCTGGAAGCCGGGGTCGTGACGCCCCGCCCGGGGGCCTTCGAACTCCAACCGCTCCTCGACAGGATCGAGAACGATCTCGCCCATCTGGCCGATGCCAAGAGCCTGATCTACCGGACGCTCCAGACGGATCTGGCCGTCGTCTCCGATGCCGCGCTGCTGGAACTGGTCCTGCGCAATCTGGTGCTCAACGCCATCCGCTACACCGACCGCGGCGGCCTCCTCATCGGCTGCCGTCGCCGGGGGGACGACGTCTCGATCGAGGTCTACGACACGGGAATCGGCATCCCCGCGGCCAAGCAGGACGACATCTTCCGCGAGTTCTACCAGCTCGGCAATCCCGAGCGCGATCGCCACAAGGGCCTCGGCCTCGGGTTGGCCATCGCGCGGGGGATCGCGGCCTCCCTGGGGCATGCGCTGTCCCTCTCGTCCCGGGAGGGCAAGGGCAGCGTGTTCCGGATCCGCGTGCCCCGAACGCTTGAGGCCGTGACCGACGGCGTCCGTGCGCCGGATGCCCCCGAGGGCGGCGACCCGAACGGCGCGCTGGCCGGCACCCGTATCGTGATCGTCGATGACGATGCCATCGTGCGCGACGCGATGGTGGCGCTCCTGACCGGCTGGGGATGCGTGTGCTGGGCCTTCGAACGGCCGGACGACGCGATCGGGGCCCTCTCCCGCGAGCCGGCGCCGGATGCGCTGGTCTGCGATTACCGGTTGCGCGAGGGCCAGACGGGCGCCGAAGCCATCGCGCTTCTGAGGCGGCACTGGCAACAGCCGATCCCGGCGCTCCTCATCACCGGCGACACCGCACCGGCGCGCCTGCGCGAAGCCTTGGACAGCGAAATCCCGCTCATCCACAAGCCGGTTCGCCCCGACATACTGAGACGGTCGCTGCTGGCGCTCGCGTCCCGTCTCCCCGCCTGCACGACCTGACCGGAGCGTCGCGCAGGCGAACCGGCGATCCCCCGAACCGCCGATCCCCGGCGGCGGGTTCGGGCCGCTGCGCGACCGCAGGCGCCCGCGCCGGGGCCCCGCTCGCTCAGGCCGCCCGCACGCGGTCCAGGAACCCCGCCACGGCCTCGCGCAGGGCGCCCGCCTGCCGGGCGAGGTCGCCCGCCGCCTGCAGCACCTGGGCCGAGCCCTGGCTCGCCGTGCCGGCCGCCTCGCCCACGCCCGCCATGTGGCCCGAGACGCCGCGGGTGTCCTGCGCGGTCTGGGCCGTGGTCCGGGCGATCTCGGCGGTGGCCGCGCCCTGCTCCTCGACCATGGCGGCGATCTCGGCACCGATCCGGGCGAGGTTGCGGATCACCCCGGTGATGCCGCCGATCGACCGGACCGAGGCCTCCGTGGAGCCGGTGATCTCCGCGACCTTGGCGCCGATCTCCCCGGTCGCCCGGGCGGTCTGATCGGCCAGCGCCTTGACCTCGGCGGCGACCACCGCGAAGCCCCGGCCCGCCTCGCCGGCCCGGGCCGCCTCGATCGTGGCGTTGAGCGCCAGCAGGTTGGTCTGCCCGGCGATCTGCGAGATCATCGCGACGATCTCCCCGATGCTGCCGGCGGCCTGCGCGAGGCGCCGGATCTCCCCCGCCATGCCGTCGGCGTCCCGGGTCGCGGCGGCCGCGAGATCGGCCGAGGACCCGACCTGCACGCCGATCTCCCGCACCGAGGCGGTGAGCTCCTCCGTGGCCGCCGCCACCGTGTCGGCCGAGCGCGCGGCCGAATCGGCGGAGGCCGCCACCGCCCGGCCGAGGTCGGTCGTGTCCTGGGCGGCCCGGGCCATGCCGTGCGCGGAGGATTCCAGCTGGGCGGCCGCTGCCGAGACCGCCTCGACGATGCCGCCGACCTGGCGCTGGAAACTGTCGGCGAGGCCGAGCGCGGCCGCGCGCTGGGCCACGGCGTTCTCGGCGGCGAGCCGCTCCTGCGCGGCCCGTGCCGCGCGGCGCTCGGCGACGCTGTCGCGGAACGCCCCGGCGGCTGCGGCGATCGCCCGGACCTCGCGCGGGCCGCCCGACGGGATCGCCAGATCGGCCACCTCGTCCGTCTCCTCATCCCGGCCGATCGCCGTCAGCACCGCGGCCATCCGGCTGAGCGGCCGGGCGATCGCCGTGCCGAGCCAGACCGCGAGGCCGACCGAGAGGGCGAACAGGGCCAAGCCCCCCGCGCCCCACAGGGTCAGCATCCGGTCGGCCCGGGCGCGCACGGCGCCGGCGGCGGCCACGAGATCGGCGGTCAGCCGGTCCTCCACGCCCTTCAGGGCGTCGATGCGCTGCGTGGCGAGGCGGAACCAGGCCGGCGCGTCGCGGAACGCGAGCGGCGTGCCGGGGATCGTCTCCTGGGCGGCCTGGCGCAGGCGCGCCACGTCGCGGGCCGGCTCCGTCGCCTCCGCGGCGTCGAGCAGGGCGGCCTGGGGCGGCTCGGCCCCGGCCCGGAACAGGCCGGCATAGGTCGCCTGCTCGGCCGAGAGGGTGACGAGCCGGCGCGCGGCCGGAAGATCCAGGCTGCCCGACGCGAAGGCCGCCGCGGCCGCCGCCCGCTCCTGGCCGGCGGCCTCCTTGAGCGCCAGGAAGGCCGCGTAGGCACTCGCCCGGGCGGCGAGGCCGGCCTCGTCGATCACCCCGCCCATCGCCCGCACGAGGCCGAGCCCCTCGCCGATCAGGCCGGTGTAGAAGCGCGCCGCCTCGGGCGCGCTCGGCGTCAGGGCGTCCACCGCCCGGCGCTGGGCCGCGAGTCCCGCCAGCGCCTGCGTGAAGCCCGCCCCGCGGGCCGCGAAGGCCGGCCCGAAGCCCGTGGCGGCCGTCATGGCCTCCGGCAGCCCCGCCAGCGCCGCGTCGGTGCGCCCGCGCTGGGCGGCGAGTTCCGGCCCGAACTGCGCGCCCTTCGCGCCCAGGAACAGGCTGGAGGCGCCGCGCTCGCGCTGGGCCTCGTGCACGAAGGCGCTGATCCGCGAGGCGAGGCCGACGAGGCTCTCGACCCGGTCCATCTCGGCGCGGCGCGCCCACTGGTCGGAGACGGCCAGACCCGCCGCCCCCGCGAAGGCGAGGCAGGGGGCGAGCGCCACCGCCAGGATGCGGGCGCGGAGCGAGGACAGGAGAGGCATCGGAAGATCTGGGACTGTTCGGCAGAAGACGGTTTACCATTCCGCCAAGTTCTGAACATCCGGTTATGAGCCGCCGCCTCGATTCGACCAGATCTGCTGGATCATGCGGCGTTCTGGACGGGATCTGCCTGTCCGGTGTGCAGATCACCCCAGATCTTCAGGGCGCGGATGACAGGTTCCAGGGACCGTCCGCGCTCGGTCAAGCTGTATTCCACCTTCGGCGGGACCTGCGCGTAGACCGTCCGCGTGATCAGGCCGTCCGCCTCCATCTCGCGCAACTGATTCGTGAGCATGCGCTGCGTCACGCTGGCGAGCCGCCGCCGGATCTCGCTGAACCGCAGCGTCCCCTCCAGCAGGTGATACAGGATCACGCCCTTCCACTTGCCATCGATGAGCCGGAGGGTCGCCTCGACGGCGCAGCCGGGGCTGCAGGCCCCTGTGTGGCGACGGGTGCGGGGCATGGGGCTGTCTCCGACGGTATCATTTCCGGCACTATCGGCGTTTTATGTGCGTACTTGCGGCCCGTGAAGGTGGGCGGCATCTCCTGCGGCAACAACCCGAGGAGATCACCATGCGCGCCGTCGGATACCGCAAGTCCCTGCCGATCACCGATCCCGAAGCCCTGGTCGATTGCGAGCTGCCCCAGCCTGAGCCGGGCCCGCGCGACCTGCTGGTGAAGGTCGCGGCGGTCTCGGTGAACCCGGTCGACACCAAGGTCCGGCGCCGGGCCGAGCCGGAGGCGGGCGGCGTCAAGGTGCTGGGCTGGGACGCGGCCGGGACCGTCGCCGGCGTGGGCGCGGAGGTTCAGGGCTTTTCCGTGGGCGACGCGGTGTTCTACGCGGGCGACCTGACCCGGCCGGGCACGAACGCCGAATACCATTGCGTCGATGCCCGCATCGTCGGGCACAAGCCGAAGAGCCTCGACTGGGCGCAGGCCGCCGCCCTGCCGCTCACCGCGATCACCGCCTGGGAGACCCTGTTCGACCGGCTCGACGTGGGCAAGCCGGTGCCGGGCGCGGCCCCGGCGCTGCTGATCGTCGGCGGGGCGGGCGGCGTCGGCTCGGTGGCGATCCAGCTCGCCCGGGCGCTCACCGACCTCACGGTGATCGCCACCGCGTCGCGGCCCGAGACCGCGCACTGGTGCCGGGATCTCGGCGCCCACCACGTGGTCGACCATGCCAAGCCCCTGGCGGCCGAGGTGGCTGCCCTCGGCCTCGGCGCGCCGGGCCTCGTCTTCTCCACCACCAACACCGACGCCCATCTCGGGGAGATCGTGGAGCTGATCGCCCCGCAGGGCCGCCTCGCCCTGATCGACGATCCGGAGCAGCTCGATGTCGGGCTCCTCAAGCGCAAGAGCCTGTCGCTGCACTGGGAGTTCATGTTCACCCGCTCGATGTTCGCCACCGCCGACATCGCCGCCCAGGGCGCGCTCCTCGACGAGGTCGCACGCTTGGTTGATTCCGGGCGCCTGCGCACCACCCTGGGGGAGCATTACGGGCGGATCGACGCCGCCAACCTGACGCGCGCCCACGCGCTGATCGAGAGCGGGCGCGCCAAGGGCAAGATCGTGCTCGAAGGTTTTGCCGAGTGAGGAGGACGGGATGGCGGATGCGGCGGGGACCGGCCTCTTCGACGTGGCGGCGCTGGCGGCGGCTCTGCCCGACAGCGCCCAGACGCTCCTGGTCGACACCTACCTGACCGACCGGGAGGCGGCGAGCGCCCGGGTGTTCCGGGTCTACCGGCCGACCCCGCCGCACTATCACGCCACCTGCGACGAGTACCTCTACTGCCTGTCGGGCCGGGGCCGGGTCTGGCTGGGCGATCCGGCCGCCGAGACGGCGTTCGGCCCCGGCCAGCTCCTGGTCTTCGAAAAGGGCACGATCCACGCGATGCCGGCGCTCGAGCCCGGGGAGCCGGTGGTGTTCCTGTCGATCGACACGCCCCGCCGGGCGCCGACCGACATCATCTTCGTGAACCCCGAGGACGGCACCCCCGCCACCTTCATGGCGCGCAACGCGGAGGGGTGAGGGGCAGCACCCACAAGGGACCGGCCGGTCACCACGCCGGGGGTAAGCCAAAAGCCTGATGCGCCGTGCGCCCGCCCTCCCACCAGGAGAGAGGAATAGATGCGAGACCGCTCGAGCCTAATCTCCGACCGAGCCACGTAAATCCGCAAGCTCGTGCAGGAGATTGTTCAGGTGGGCTGGCAAGGCGTGCTCCAGAGCTGATGCAAGGCCGTGCTCTCAACCGCTTGCCAGGGCTCAGGTGCTGCTGCGCTTGCGACTTTTTACAAAATTCACGCGGTCGCCTTTGCTCAAGATGTGCTTTGCCCCGTCAAGGCCCTTCTTATGAGGTCCAGCCCAGACAAGGTAATATAAGTGGCCGCCCTGAGTATTTCGGATAAGACGTCCGGGTGAGACGTGGCCGAATATATGCTTCAAACGGTCACGATACCATTCGAGTAGGCGAAGGCCTGAGTCGGCGAGCTTTAGGGTCTCGGCGCCGAACAGCCCATCTCGCTCCTCGTAGGCGTGATCCCACCAGTCCGGCGACCCAAAGAAGTTGTCGAGTGTCGCACGCTAATTTTCGCGTATGTCACCGCTTCGGACGAGAAAACGCTGTATCGCCATTCCGAGTGGGAAGTTGACGAATACCTCGATAGCCCCAGTCTTTGCTAGTGCTTCCAAAGTCGACCAAGGGATGTGCATTCCGAACGGATCGACGAAAATGACTGCTCTATAGTGCTTCCAGTCAATGCCACTATCGAGAATGGCTTGAAGTTCGGTGGCTGCGTCTCCTGGGCGCACGACGATACGTCGGCTGTCGCCGTACTCCTCCTTGAGCGCCTCCAGCTCAGCGACGCGTTCCGGATTGCGCTCGATGAAGACGTACCGTGTAAATGGGTTTTCGATGTCGAGAGCGACCCGAGGAGAGCCCTTGAGATACGCGACCGCCTCGGCATCCGTCTCTGGCTCAGAGTCGAACAAGCCAATCTCTGGTGCCGCCTTCGCCTTGGTTCGGACCTTGGACCGGCCGGGGCCAGCGAATGCGTCAACGTAAATGGTGCCTTTGCACCACCATCCCTGATTCTTGAGCACCTTCGTATAAAATCCGAGGTACTCGCCCAGCGCGTCTAGTTTTTCCTTAGCCCAAGGGCCGACACCATCCTTGGGCTTCTTGCTCATGCGCCTGCAAACTCATGCGACGGCAAACTTGGATCGCCGCGGTGTGACAGGAAACTCGCTCCACTCGCGTCCGTCTAGGCTACGTCCCCCCGATTTTGGGCGAAATCCACCCCATTGCTTGAAGAAGAACGCCACGCCAGCTGTGACGCATTGGTCTCGGACTTCCCGGACCCACTCAGGGTGCATTGGTCTGGCCCGAGGTCCGCTCTCACCGCCCACAATCACCCAATCGATCCCTTCGAGATCGAGCTTGCCAACAGGGCCGATCAAAGGTTCGACAGAGAGGAAGCGGGTGCCGGCTGGAGATTGCTGTAGGTGACGGATTCGCGAGATCCTGGCGCTATCTTCGATTGATACGCCGCACCAGATGTGCACCGGGCCGCGGCTCCCGCCGTATCGCTGGCGAAGGAAGTCCCGCATGAGGGATGAGCGTTTCGTCAGCACTTGAAACGTGTGCCAATCCGCCTGCTCCATCGTCTCAAACACGTGACCGACGAACGCCTTGGGCACGTCCTTGTGGAACAGGTCTGACATGGAGTTAACGAAGATCATACGAGGCTCGCGCCACGCCAGCGGTTGCTGTAGCCGAGCCGGGCGCAGGGTTAGGTCGAAACCCGTTTCGAATGGGTGTCCTGGTACGCTACGAAACCGCTCCGAGAAGCGTTCGGCGTAGCAGTTGTCGCAGCCGGGGCTGATCTTGGTGCAGCCCGTCACCGGGTTCCAAGTCGCGTCGGTCCACTCGATGGCAGTAACGTCGGCCATGGTCGCATCCCTATCACTCGTAGAGTCAAGGCGCGAGATGGTTGCCGCCGTACGCGTTTCGTTCTAGCAACGGCGGCGCATGACGGGCCTGCGTCCCGCCGGCCGCATCTTGCCGTGGGCCCCCTCGGGCTCGACATGAGCCGGAGCGGCGGCTGGCCCGCGCGCGAATCCGTCCGACTTCGTCGATGCCTCGGTCGACGCCGCGAAAGACCGCCGCCCTCATGGCCAAAGCCCAAGCTGGAAGTCGTGCCCCAGGTCGTGCTGGCGCCGCGCAAGCCGCGCCCAAGGCTGCCAAGACGCTTCAAAAAACCCCCGTAACCGCCAAGGCGCCCCCGTCCAAACCGGTTCGCGCGAAATCCGGGCCCCCCGGCGCCCGGAACGAGGCCGCCGTCGACGCCAAGCTGGAGGCCCTGTTCGACGCCGCCCCGGCCCCCGTCGAGGACCGGCGGGTGATCGCGGTCCGCGGGGCCCGGGAGCACAACCTCAAGAACGTCGACCTGACCATCCCCCGGGACAAGCTCGTCGTCTTCACCGGGCTGTCGGGCTCGGGCAAGTCGTCGCTGGCCTTCGACACGATCTACGCCGAGGGGCAGCGCCGCTACGTCGAGTCGCTCTCGGCCTATGCCCGCCAGTTCCTGGAGATGATGTCGAAGCCCGATGTCGACCAGATCGACGGGCTGTCGCCGGCGATCTCCATCGAGCAGAAGACCACGTCGAAGAACCCCCGCTCCACCGTGGGGACGGTCACCGAGATCTACGACTACATGCGCCTGCTCTGGGCGCGGGTCGGCATCCCCTACTCGCCGGCCACCGGCCTGCCGATCGAGAGCCAGACCGTCCAGCAGATGGTCGACCGGGTGCTGGAGCTGCCGGAGAAGACCCGGCTCTACCTGCTCGCCCCCGTGGTCCGCGGGCGCAAGGGCGAGTACCGTAAGGAAATCGCCGAATATCAAAAGAAAGGTTTTCAGCGGCTGCGCGTGAACGGCGAGTACTACGCCATCGACGATGTCCCGAAGCTCGACAAGAAGTTCAAGCACGACATCGACGTGGTGGTCGACCGGATCGTGGTCCGCGCCGATATCGGCTCGCGGCTGGCCGATTCCTTCGAGACGGCGCTGGAACTCGCCGACGGCATCGCGGAGGTCGTGTTCGCCGACGCCCCCGAGGGTGAGACGCCCCGGACCGTCACCTTCTCGTCGCGCTTCGCCTGCCCGGTCTCGGGGTTCACCATCGCGGAGATCGAGCCGCGGCTGTTCTCGTTCAACAACCCGTTCGGTGCCTGCCCGACCTGCAGCGGCATCGGCCACGAGATGCGGATCGATCCCGAGCTGGTGATCTCCGATCCGGCGCTCAGCCTGAAGCGCGGCGCGGTCGGCCCCTGGGCGAAATCGACCTCGCCGTATTACGGCCAGACCCTCGACGCGCTGGCCGAGCATTTCGGCTTCAAGACCAGCGTGCCCTGGCAGAGCCTGTCGGACACGGCCCGCAGCATCGTGCTGTATGGATCGGGCAAGCAGTCGATCCGCTTCGCCTACGACGACGGCTTGCGCAAATACACGGTCAACAAGCCGTTCGAGGGCGTGATCCCGAACCTGGAGCGCCGCTACAAGGAGAGCGATTCCGACGCCGTCCGGGAGGAGATCGGCCGTTTCATGAGCGAGACGCCCTGCGCCACCTGCGGGGGCAAGCGGCTGAAGCCCGAGGCGCTCGCCGTGAAGGTCGCCATGGCGGACATCGCCGATGTCACGGCCCTCTCGGTCTCCGAGGCGCATCGCTGGTTCTCGGAACTGCCCGAGAAGCTGACGGCCAAGCAGAACGAGATCGCGGTCCGGATCCTGAAAGAAATCCGCGACCGGCTGAGCTTCCTGGTGGATGTCGGTCTCGAATACCTGACGCTCGCCCGCGGCTCCGGCTCGCTCTCGGGCGGCGAGAGCCAGCGCATCCGGCTGGCCTCGCAGATCGGCTCCGGGCTCACCGGCGTGCTCTACGTGCTGGACGAGCCCTCGATCGGCCTGCACCAGCGCGACAACGAGCGGTTGCTCGGCACGCTCAAGCGCCTGCGCGACCTCGGCAACTCGGTGATCGTGGTCGAGCACGACGAGGACGCGATCCTGCAGGCCGATTACGTGGTCGATGTCGGCCCGGGCGCGGGCATCCACGGCGGAGAGATCATCGCGCAGGGCACCCCCGCGGAGGTGCTGGCCAATCCCGCCTCGCTCACCGCGAAATACCTCACCGGCGCGATGTCCGTGCGCACCCCGACCGCCCGCCGAAAAGGCCGGAAGGGCAAGCTCGGGCTGTTCGGCGCAAGGGGCAACAACCTGAAGGACGTGGATGTCGAGATCCCGCTCGGCACCTTCACCTGCATCACCGGCGTCTCGGGGGGCGGCAAGTCCACCCTGGTGATCGATACGCTCTACAAGGCCGTCGCCAAGAAGTTGAACGGCGCCCTGGAGCACCCGGCCCCCTACGGGCGGCTGGAGGGGCTGGAGCACCTCGACAAGGTCATCGACATCGACCAGTCGCCGATCGGGCGCACGCCGCGCTCGAACCCCGCCACCTATATCGGCGCCTTCACGCCGATCCGCGACTGGTTCGCGGGCCTCCCCGAGGCCAAGGCGCGGGGCTACCAGCCGGGGCGCTTCTCGTTCAACGTGAAGGGCGGGCGCTGCGAGGCCTGCTCGGGCGACGGCGTCATCAAGATCGAGATGCACTTCCTGCCGGACGTCTACGTCACCTGCGACGTCTGCAAGGGCAAGCGCTACGACCGTGAGACCCTGGAGGTGAAGTACCGGGCCAAGTCCATCGCCGACGTGCTCGATTCCACCGTCGAGGAGGCGGCCGAGCTGTTCAAGGCGGTGCCGGCGATCCGCGACAAGCTCGAGACCCTGAAGCGGGTCGGCCTGCACTACGTCCATGTCGGCCAGCAGGCCACCACCCTGTCGGGGGGCGAGGCGCAGCGGGTGAAGCTGTCCAAGGAGCTGTCGAAGCGCGCCACCGGCCGCACCCTCTACATCCTCGACGAGCCGACCACCGGCCTGCACTTCCACGACGTCGCGAAGCTGATGGAGGTGCTCCACGAGCTGGTCGACCAGGGCAACACGGTGGTGGTGATCGAGCACAACCTCGAAGTGATCAAGACCGCCGACTGGGTGATCGACATGGGTCCCGAGGGCGGCGATGGCGGCGGCCGCGTGGTGGCCCAGGGCACGCCCGAGGAGATCGCCCGCGCGAAGGCGAGCCATACCGGCCGGTTCCTGCGCGAGGTGCTGGAGCGGCGGCCGGCCACGCAGGCCGCCCCCCGCCGCAGCGCCGCCGAGTAGTCGGCACCCGGCAATTTTTGCCGGGTGCCGACCGGGATCGACCCCGGCGGGGGCTGATTCGCGCCGTCGTCGCGCGCGCCGGACCCATCGCAGGACCGTCCGGACCCCGTTTTGAGGCCTGTCCGTGCCGATGCGCGCGGGCCGGCCCCCTGCCCGATCCTCCGCCCGGGCTTGCCGGATTCTCCCAGGATCTGCGGCGACAACAGCTTGACCGTTCAACGATATTTTGCCGGACCCGCCGTCCGGACGCCCGCCTGTGGACAGTGTTGCATCGCCGCAAAAATGCGGCTTTTGGGCAACGGTTGGGCCGGTTCTGGCAATTCGGCGAGCATTCCACTGTCTTTCCGAGGGTCTCTGTAGAATAGTCGCAGACGTTGAGACGGGCAGGCTCCGTGGGGGCGCTCGACACATCCGAAGCCGGCAGCCGCGATGGGCGAGCAGACCGGCAGGGAAGTGCCGAATGCGGGACGGACGCCTTGGGACCTTGGGAAGGAATGAGAAAATGATGAAGCACTGGCTCGCGGCCGGCACGGTCGCGCTCACGGTCGGCATGACCTCGACGATCGCGCAGGCGCAGACCACGACGGTGCCGGGCGAGCAGGTCGGCCTCGCGGTCGGCGCGCCGCTGCCGGAGGGCATCTACGCCATCAACACGTTCACCTACCGCCGCACCGACGGCCGGAACGATCCCGACACGGCCGTCAACATCCCGGTCCTCGTGTGGTCGACCCCGTTCGTGCCGTTCGGCGGCCGCGTCGAGCTGCTCGTGGCGCCCCCGACCGTGTTCGCCTTCACCCGCAACCCGGCGGGCGTGCGCAACAAGGACATCTCGATCAACGTCGGCACCTTCGTCGGCGGCATCTGGGCCTTCGATCTCGGCAGCAACTTCGGCGTCAGCTTGCTCGGCGGCGTGTACCTGAACGACCTCAACGGCGACCGCGGCTCGATCATCACGGCGAGCGGCGCGACGGCCACCCCGGTCCTGCCGCAGCTCTCCTCCAACACCTACCGCTTCGGCGTTGCCGGCAGCTACACCGGTGACGGCTGGAACATCACCGGCAACCTGACCGCCAACATCTACGACTCGCCCGGCCGCTTCCCCGGCCAGGTCGGCGCCGCCATCGGCCCGCTCAACCTCTCGAACGCCCTGAACTTCGACATCACCGCGACGAAGAAGTTCGGCAATTTCGAGATCGGCCCGGTCGCCTACGGCACCTACAACTTCGACATCAGCCAGTTCAGCGCGGCGGCCGGAAACCGCGGCCGGTTCGCCATCGGCGGTCTCGTCGGCTACGACTTCAAGATCTTCACCGTCCAGGCCTACGTCGCCCGCGACGTCGTGACCGGCGCGCAGTACACCAACGCGTTCGGCCGCACCCGCAGCGACTACTCCACGGACGGCTGGATCCGCTTCATCGTCCCGCTCTACTCGCCGGCCCCGGCTGCCTCGCCGATCCCGGCGCCGCTGGTCCGCAAGTACTGAAACGCGTGAAACCCGGTCCCCGCCGCGCGGCGGGACCCGGACACCCGCGATGGACCGCCCGGCCCCGGCCGGGCGGTCCTCTTCGTTTTCAGCCCTGCGGCAATGGTGTGCGGGCGGCCCCGCATGGGTGTCGCGCGCCGCGCGGACATCCTATCTTGTCTCCTTTCGGGCATCCGGCTCCGGCCTGGGTGCGGACGCGCGCAAGGACTCGCGAAGGACTCTCATGGCGACGCAGGGCGAGTGGAAGATCCCCGCGCAGGCCCAGCCGCGGCCCGCGGATTACGGCTACGATCTCGACCGGGCGCTCTCGGCGGTGCTGGCCCTGTCGGCGCGGGTGCCCGACGGCGCCTTCACGGCCGAGCCGCTGGGCACCGAGCGCGCCGGCAACGGCGTGGTGATCCGCGAGGACGGCCTCGTGCTGACCATCGGCTACCTCGTCACCGAGGCCGAGAGCGTCTGGCTCACCACCCGGGACGGCCGCTCGGTGCCCGGCCACGTTCTCGGCTTCGACGCCGCCACCGGTTTCGGCCTCGTCCAGGCGCTCGGCGACCTCGGCGTGCCGGCCCTGCCGCTCGGCCGCTCGGCCGGCTTGCGGACCGGTGATCGGGCGGTGCTGGCGGGGGCGGGCGGGCGCCAGCGCTGCGTCGCCGTCGAGGTGGTCGCCCGGCAGGAATTCGCGGGGTACTGGGAATACGTCCTGGACGAAGCCCTGTTCACATCCCCCGCGCATCCGCACTGGGGCGGCACCGCGCTGATCGGCCCCCAGGGCGAATTGCTCGGCATCGGCTCGCTGCAACTGCAGCAGGGCGGCTCGGGGAGCGCGCGCCCGATCAACATGGTGGTGCCCATCGACCTGCTGCCGCCGATCCTCGACGACCTCGCGACAAGCGGGCGGGCGAACCGGCCGCCGCGCCCCTGGCTCGGCCTCTACGCCACCGAGAGCGAGGAAGGCATCGTGGTGATGGGGCTGGCCGATGGCGGCCCGGCCGAGACCGGCGGGCTCCAGGCCGGCGACGTGATCGAGGTGGTGGCGGGCGAGCCCGTATCCGACCTCGCCGCCCTGTTCCGCAGCATCTGGGCGCTGGGCGAGGCGGGGGTGCGGGTGCCGCTCACCGTCCGACGCGACGGGCGCGGCGTGAAACTCGCCCTGGTCTCCGCCGACCGGGAGCGGTTCCTGCGCACGCCCTCGCTGCACTGAGTTCCCGGAACCCTCGTCCGGGACAGCGCGACGGTCCGCGCCGCGTTGCCCGAATGCCGCCGCGAGCCTGTACCCGATACAACCTCTGGCTCAGCATCGGTTCAGGTGGCGGAACCGAATCTCCCCCGACCGGCTGCCGATCCGCCGGAGGTAGTGAGGAGATCCCGTCATGACGTTTCTGAGCGCACCGCGCGCAAAGGCGCTCGTTATGGCCGCCGCGATCGCCGGCGGCCTCGGGCTTGCCGGTTCCGCCCAGGCGGCCGGGGGCTGCGGTCCCGGCTTCCATCCCAATCCCTGGGGCATCTGCCGCCCGAACTGGGGGCCCCGCCCCTACGGCCATTGGCGCCGCCCAGTCTATTACGGCGGATACGGCTATGTCCGGCCGCGGCCCTATGACCGCCCTTACGGCTTCTACGGTCCGCGCTCGTTCTACTGAAGCACAGCCGGATCGCCATCCCGACACGACGGGCGCCCCATCTGCCGGTGGGGCGCCCTTCGCATGTGCGGCAGGGTTTGTATGCGCCTAAAGAATGACCATTCGGAAAGGTTGCCGAGATCTTAAGCGGGGCATGCGATTGCTGCAGGTCTGATGCTTGACCTTTCGACTCCTGTTGCGCCGCAGCGGGCTTATATGTGCGTTGCACCAACAAGAGGCACCGATGCGCAACGAAGCGCCACCGGTTGCCCGAGCAGAGGTCAAAACACATCATGTCCGCCGCCCGTAGCGTCCTGAGCCGCGTCCGCGCCTTTCTCCGGTACCGCGACACGGTCACCCAGCTCTCCCGCCTCTCGGATCGCGATCTGGCCGATCTTGGCATCAACCGGAGCGAGATCCGCGGCATCGCCCGCGTCTGATCCCCGATAGCGCGCGCTGGTTTCGCAGGAGCCCGTCGAAGGACCGCCGCCCGTTGATCCGGGCGGCGGTCCTTCGCTATTCTCGGGCATGACACAGACCATCCACATCGTCGGCGGCGGCCTCGCCGGATCCGAGGCCGCCTGGCAAGTGGCCGAGGCCGGCCATCGCGCCGTCATCCACGAGATGCGCCCGGTGCGTGGCACCGAAGCCCACCAGTCGGACGGGTTGGCCGAACTCGTCTGCTCCAACTCCTTCCGATCGGACGATCCCGAGGGCAACGCGGTCGGGCTGCTGCATCAGGAGATGCGCCGGCTTGGCTCGCTGATCATGCGGGCGGCCGATGCCAACCAAGTGCCGGCCGGCGGGGCGCTGGCGGTGGACCGCGAGGGATTCTCCGCCGCGGTGACCCGAACACTGGAGCAGCACCCCAACGTGACGATCGCCCGCGGGGAGGTCGAGGGCCTGCCGCCGGAGGAATGGGGACCCTGCATCGTCGCCACCGGCCCGCTGACCGCACCGGCCCTGGCCGAGGGCATCCGCGGGCTCACCGGGGCCGAATCCCTCGCCTTCTTCGACGCCATCGCGCCGATCGTCCACCGCGACTCGATCGACATGGACGTGGCGTGGTTCCAGTCGCGCTACGACAAGCCGGGCCCCGGCGGCACGGGGGCCGACTACCTCAACTGCCCGATGGACCGCGCGCAGTACGAGGCCTTCGTGGCGGCCCTCGTGGCGGGCGACAAGATCGGGTTCAAGCAGTGGGAGGGCACACCCTATTTCGACGGCTGCCTGCCCATCGAGGTGATGGCCGAGCGCGGGCCCGAGACCCTGCGGCATGGCCCGATGAAGCCCGTGGGCCTCACCAACCCGCGTGACCCGCTGGTCAAGCCCTGCGCGATCGTCCAGCTGCGCCAGGACAACGCGCTGGGCAGCCTCTACAACATGGTGGGTTTCCAGACGAAGCTGACCTACGCCGAGCAGGTCCGGATCTTCCGCACGATTCCCGGCCTGGAGCGGGCCGAGTTCGCCCGCCTCGGCGGCCTGCACCGGAACACCTATCTCGACAGCCCGCGCCTGCTCGACGCCACGCTCCGGCTGAAGGCCCGTCCGGCCTTGCGCTTCGCCGGCCAGATCACCGGCTGCGAGGGCTACGTGGAGAGCGCGGCGGTCGGGCTGATGGCCGGCCGCTTCGCGGTGGCCGACGCCGCGGGGCATCCGCTCGCCCCCCTGCCCCAGACCACGGCGCTCGGCGCGCTGATCGCCCACATCACGGGCGGCCATGTGGAAGCCGATGGCGAGGCCAACGCCCCGCGCTCGTTCCAGCCGATGAACGTGAATTTCGGCCTGTTCCCGCCCCTGGCCCAGGCGCCCCGCAACGAGACCGGCCGGCGCCTGCGCGGCCCCGAGAAGGCGGCCCTCAAGAAGCGTGCGCTGACCGACCGGGCCCGGGCCGACCTCGCCGCCTGGATGGCGGAGCCGGCGGACCTGACGCCCGTCGCGGCCGAGTAGCGCCAAGTCTTGGGTTTCAAAAGGGCGAGCCCTTTTGCGGGTGCAGGGCAGCGCCCTGTCGGATTCGGGCAAAGCCCGAGATCAGGGCCAAAAAACTCGGATCTCTGCCCGACACCCCGCCAAAGGGCTCCAAGCCCTTTGGAAACCCGGATGTGCGCACGGGCCTTGCACGGTCGGCGCGTCCAGCCCCCGGGGATTGCATGACCGAGATTGATACCCAGGCCTTCCTGGCCGACCTGTACGAACTGCGCGAGATCGGCCGGTTCCGCACCGGCGTCCACCGTCCGACCTTCTCGGCCGACGACATGGAATCCCGCCGCTGGCTGATGGCCAAGCTGGAGGCCTGCGGGCTGGCGGCGTCCATCGACGGGATCGGCAACGTGCTCGGGTGCCATCGCGGCCCCGGCCCGCATCTACTGGTCGGCAGCCATATCGAGACCCAGAACGAGGCCGGCTGGCTCGACGGGGCGCTGGGGGTCGTCGGCGGGGTGGCGCTGGCCCGGGCCGGGCTGCCGGTCGACGTAATCGCCTTCGCGGACGAGGAGGGGCATTTCTCGGGCGGCTTCCTGGGCAGCCGCTCGGCGATCGGCGACCTCACCGAGGCCGAGATCGACGAAGCCCGCAACCGCACCGACGGCACGCCCCTGCGCGACGCCCTGCAGGCCGCCGGCCTCGCCGGCCTGCCCCGGATGCAACTCGATCCCGGGCGCTACCGCGGCTTCCTGGAGATGCATATCGAGCAGGGCACGCAGCTCGAATCGGCCGGGCTGCACCTCGGGGTGGTGAGCGGCATCGTGGCGATCTGGCAGTTCCGGATCGATTTCGCCGGCAACCAGGACCATGCGGGCGGCACCACCATGGCCGAGCGCCGGGATGCCGGCCTCTCGGCGGTGCGGCTGCTCGCGGCGATCGACCGGGAATTCCCAAAGGTCTGCGGCCCGCGCAGCACCTGGACCACGGGCCGGATCACCCTGGATCCCGGCGGCTACAGCATCATCCCGGGCCGGGCCGAGGTGTTCTTCCAGTTCCGCGACGTGGCGATGCCGGTGCTGGAGCGGATGGAAGCCTGCCTGGAGGCGCTGGTGCGTGAATCGAACCGGCGCGAGCGCTGCCCCGCCACGCTGACGGCCCTCTCCAAGGCGATCCCCGCGCCCTGCGACCCGGGCCTGATGCGCGCCCTCTCGGAGGCGGCGGAGCAGGTCTGCCCGGGCGGCTGGCAGGTGATGCCGTCCGGCGCCGGCCATGACGCCCAGAACGTCGCCCGGATCCTGCCGGCCGCGATGCTGTTCGTGCCCTCGATCGGCGGCATCAGCCACCATTGGGCGGAGGATACCAGCGATGCCGATCTGGCGCTGGGGGTGCGGACATTGGGCGCGGCGGCGATGCGGACCCTTTCGCTGCCCGCCGAGGCGCGCTGAGCGCCGCGCCCGAACGGGCCGCCGGCGTCCCGGGAGCCCGCCCCTACAGCTTCGGAACAGCTTCGCGTTCTAGAAGTCGGAGCGCGCTCCCGTTCCGACAAGTGAATCTTATGCTGAGCACCGATCGGATCAGGCTGAGACGAATGATCGGCCTCTGCAACAGTTCTGTCTTCGCTCAGCATCGTGGCCCCGGCATTCGTAGGCCATGAGCGTCGCTGTCGTCACGCCGTACTACCGCGAGGACTTGGCAGATCTGCTGTCCGCCCATCAGAGCGTGCTCCAGCAGGACATCCAGGTCCGGCACATCATGGTCGCGGACGGATATCCGAAGCATCTCGTCGGCTTGTGGGCCTGCGAGCACATCATCCTGCCCTCGGCCCATCGAGATGCGGGCAACTTCGCGCGCGGCGCGGGGGCTCTGCATGCCTTTCAGACCGGCGCCACCCATGTCTGCTTCCTGGATGCCGACAACTGGCTCGAAAGCCATCACGTCTCAAGCCTTTTTGAACGGATGTCCGCATCGGGCGCCGAGATCGGTGTGTCCCGGAGGATGCTGCGGCGTCTCGATCGCAGCATCCTCGATCCGTTCGACTGGGAGAGCGACGGCACCCAGTTCGCCGATACGGGAACGATGATGTTGAGCCGCGCGGCCATCGAGATCGCAGCCCTGTGGGCGACGCTGCCGGTCGAACTCAGCGGCGCCGGTGATCAGGTCCTCTGGTCTGCGATCAACGCGCGGGGCTTCCGGATCGCCCGGACGGAACTGGCGACGATGAATTACAAGACGAAATGGGCGGTCCACTACACGGGACGCGGGGAACCGGCTCCCGATGGAACGGTCGGGCTCGGCTACGTGCAAGCGGCGACTGCGTACTGGCAGGCGCTTCCGGAGACCGACCGGCGCCGTCTCCTGCATGGCCGGTCCTGAGGCGGTCTTGACCTGAAGCGGAGGGCCGGCGTCGGGGCAGGCCGCTGCGGATCGATCCTCACCCCCCCGGCACCAGCGACCGGAGCGGGATCATGTCCGGCCGGTATTCCTGCATCCCGCCGGCGATCCGCTCCTCCACGGCGTCGAGGAACTTTTCGGGGTCGGTGATCGAGCACTGGCGCAGGTCCCAGAAGGCGTAGCGCCACCATTGCACCTTCAGGTAGCGCTCGATCAGCGCGTCGGGGAAGCGCATCTTCACGACCCGGGCCGGGCTGCCGGCCACGATCGCGTAGGGCGGCACGTCCTTGGTCACCACCGCCATGGCGCCGATGATCGCCCCGTCGCCGATCGTGATGTCGGGCATCAGGAAGGCGCCGTGGCCGATATAGACATCGTTGCCGATGCGCACGCGCTTGGGCCAGAGATACGGCCCGCAGATTTCGTAATCCTCCGCCCGCGGATCGAGGCGGTCGAACACGGCCGAATGGTGCGTGTAGAACAGCGGCGAGGTCGAGCCGCAATGGACCGGGTGGCTGCCGCGCCCGACCTGCACGCTCTCGCCGATCGAGCAGTAGCGGGCGATGTCGGCGCCGAAATAGTAGCCGCTCACCGCGTACGAGAACGCTCCCATGGTCAGGCAGTAATCCACGCCCATCCACTTGATGCTGCACGGCGGCTCGAAGGTGCAGTCCTCCGGCAGGCCGAACGGGGCCGGATGCAGCACCGAGATCCCCCGCCGCAGCATCTCCTGCTTCATGTCCTCGTTGACGGAGATCATGCGGCGTCCTCGTCGATGGGGCGTTGGATCCCGGCTGGCTCCCGGGCGTGGGTCCGACCCGCCCCATCGGCGCCGCGGCGCGTCCTGAAACTCCGGGCGGACGCGATCACCGCGTGCCGTCCCGGGGCGCAGTCGCCGCGCGCATCTCGGATCGGGTCACGGGCAAGTGTCGGGCAGCGTCGGGGGTGCGGGGCAAGGCGCGGGCCGGTGGCATCTCGGTGAGTCGCCGCACTAACCGAACCGGCGGGGCCCGTAAACCGCAGGCCGCCCCATGGCGCAGGCTACAGCATCGACAGCCTCCCCTTGTTGGCGACAACATTTCGATATATCGATATAAACGACATATCGAAATCGAGGCGACGCCCCATGCATCCTGGCATGATGGATCCCTTCCACGCCGATCCCTTCCACCCCGATC
>NZ_JAKSYG010000022.1 GCF_022829725.1 Methylobacterium sp. E-005
ATAAATTTTCAATATTTGTAGCAATGCGTTGTCGATGGGCACTAAAAGCCATATTCAAATATAATGCAGGTGCCGACGGAAGGCCAAATCCAATTACATTCTTGCTTAATCGCTCTTCGGTCGCGATCATTCCAAGGCCGGTGCCGAAATTGTCTATCGCATAATATCTCCAATCTTCCATAGCGAGAAGATTTTCTTGGTCACTTGCCATCAACGCTTCTCCGCTAAGTCGCTCAAAGAAACCCGCTCCCGCTGTGCCCCTTGAAGGCGTTGGCACGGCGGATGTAGCCGACGACCGTCCGCGGATCCCGGTGGCCCGACTGGTCCATGATCCGCGCGAGATCGGCCCCGCGCTCCGCGGCCGTCGTGATGTAGCCGGCCCGCAGGCTGTGCGCCCCGAAGGTCGATGCATCGAGCCCCGCAGCCGTGCAGTAGTGCTTCACGACCCGCTCAACCGTCTTAGGCCCCAGCGCGCCGGGCTCGACCCTGCCGGCCTTGTTGACCGGGCGGAACACCGGGCCGGACGTGATGCCGGCCGCGTCGAGCCATTCCCGCACCAGGGCGACGGGCCGGATGAGCCGGCCGTGCGGGATGGCCTTCTCAAACCCCTGCCCTTCCTGATCGACCTTCGACCGACGCACGAGCACCCGCAGGCCGTCTGGGTCCTCGCTCAGATCCTCGACGTTCAGGGCGACGAGCTCGGACCGGCGGAACGCGCCCGCGAAGCCCAGCGCCAGCAGCGCGCGATCGCGCTTGCCGGCCAGGGTGTCGGGCGTGCGCATCAGCAGCGCCGCCAGGATGTCGGCGGTCGCGGCGGCCTTCTGTGTCGGCCGGGTGCCGACGTGGCGCCGGATCCCGCGCATGCCCTCGCGTAGGCCCTCGTCGTCCGTCGGGTCCGCGAAGCCGGCGAGCTTGTGGGCATACCGGATCGCGGCGAGCCGCCGGGCGATGGTCGACGCCTTGGCGCCGCGTGTGGCCTCATGGCTCAAGAACTCCAGCACGGCGAGCGGCGTCGCCGGCAGGGCCTGAAAACCGAACTGGCGGCACCAGGCCGAGAACTGCGCGAAGTCGCTGGCATAGGCCCGCTTCGTGCTCGGCGCCTTGCCTGCGCGCTGGAACGCCTTCGCCTGATCCGACAGCCCGGCAGCGACCGGCAGGCCGGCGCTCCCCTCCGGCTCGCGTGATTTCAGGCCCGACATCGCATCGTGTCCGATAACTGTCCTTCTCAGACACTATCACACGCGCTATGGTCGTGCGAGCGTCATTCCACGATCCCGCTTTTATCACACCACGAAAGCGTGACGGGCCGCGAGGGGCAGGGTTCCCGCCAGGATCGGCGCAGATCCCAAACCCCTGGCGTGACCGCAGGGTGAGAATGGCGCCGGTCCGGTGGTTTCGTCCCACCATTTCAGCGGGAGCGTGGCGCCGACATGGTGCGGATCATCGGCCTTGCACAGTCCAAGGGCGGCGTCGGCAAGACGACCACGGCCCTCAACCTCGCCGCCGAGCTGCACCGCCGCGGGCGCACCGTCGCCGTGCTCGACGCGGATCCGGCCGCGCACGCCGCCTCGATCGCCGAGGACGGGCAGTTGCCGTTCAAGGTCGCCCCGCATCTGCTGGAGGAAGACGCCGACGCCGCGGTGTCCGCATGGGTGAAGGCCGTGCGCGGGCAGGGCACCGACTTCGTGCTGATCGACGCGCCTGGCGCGATGGGCGCCGCCTTCGGCGCTACGATCGCGGTTTCCGACCTCGTGCTGGTTCCAGCCGGCTCGACCGTGCTGGACGTGCGCGGCGCGGCCGAGACCGTCGGCACGATCCGCCGGCACCGGAAGGCCGCCAAGCGGGACCGGCCGGATATCCTGATCGTCCCGAGCCGCATCGACCGCCGGACCGGGGCAGGGCGCGACGTGGTGGCGACCCTGGCCGCTCTCACCGAGCCGGTGGCGCCGGCCATCTCCTATCGCGCCATCGTGGCCGACAGCCTCGCCACAGGTGAAGCGGTCCCGCCCGACACGCCATCCGCGGCCGAGTTCGCCGCGCTCGCCGATGCCGTCATGGTCCGTCTGGGAGAGACCCAATGAGCCGCCGCCCGAACGTCTCGCAGACGCTCGCGATGAAGGCCGCAGCGGCGGCCGCCCGCGAAGTCGAGCAAGACGAGGCCGAGCCGCTGCCCCCGGAGTCTGAGCCGATTCCCCTGCCTCCGCAGGCCACGGCGCCCACCCAGGATCCGCAGCCGGCCGAGGGCGCGGAACCCGCGAAGGCCGTCGGCAGGCCCAAGGGACGCCGGCCGGTGGCAGCTCGACAGACCGTCTACCTCGATGACGCCCGGCACGCCGCGCTTGCTCGCATCGCCGAGGACCGGGGGCGATCGATCCACTCCCTCATCCTTGAGGGTATCGATCATGTCATCGGCAAGCCGTCGGCACGTGGCTGGCAATAGAGCGCATCTATCACTGAAGCCGTGTGCGATTGGTGTTTTTGTGGTGTTGAAAAACCACTAAGAAAGCGCGAGATCGGCGCTACCTGCCGCGGAGCGGTCGGGGTGTGCGCGAGGCCGGGCGAGCCGTGATGATATGGCCGCCCGGCCGGCAACTCGGGCAGGGCTACGGCTTGCGATCCGCCTTGTCCTGGCGGTCGAATAGGCCGGTGAGCACGAACACGACCACGGCGGCCGACGCGAGCATCAGCGGGGCGACGACGGCGGCAGAGATGAACCCGCTGGTCATTCCTCAATCCTCCGCAGAACCATCCGTGCCGCGAAATGTAGGCTGACGCTCAGAAACAGCCAACCGGCCACCAGCAGGTTGAGGTCCCCGAGCGGGACGTGCGTGCTGGACGTGACGTAGGCCACGATCGGCGCGAAGCACCCGACTGCCAGCCCGGCCACCGCGGCCCCGTTGAACCACGTTGCCGTGATCTTGATCCGCTCGTTGCGGGCGGCTTTGTTCATGGCTGCCGCATCCGCACGCCTGCCCCACCGCCGTTCTGCGGGATGAACTCGACGCCGGCCGCTTCGAGGGCCGCGCGAATATCGTCCGTCGTTCGCTCGCGGACTGCACGCTTGCTTGTCTCGAAATCAGCGATGGCTGCCCGCGATACCTTGCTCTCGCGTGCCAAGTCCTCGCGCGTCCAATCCAGCAAGGCTCTCGCCGCCCGGCACTGTGCAGCAGAAAGCGACTTTTCGTCCGAATTCATGTTTTAGAGCTTGCTTCGCGATTTGGTTTCAGACTATACAACTGAAATCAGGCGAAACGCAAGGCGCACACCGATGCCCCACCGCACCGTCTCTTGGAACCGCATCTCCCGCTCGCTGCACGACAGCAAGCCCAAGATCCCCGCCGGCCTGATGGGCGCCCGCGTCCTGATCGAGATCGGCGCCCGCACGCGTCCCCTCGTTGTCGCCGGCCGCTACGACCGCGCGGCCATCATGGCCGCCGCCTGCAAGGCTGCCGCCGGGATCATGGAGCGCTGCGGCGTCTCCCGCGCCGAAGCGATGTCCTCCGCCCTCAAGGCCACCTGGCAGGTCGCCAAGGCCGCCCACCGCGCCGCCGCTCACTGAGGAGCCGCCACCGATGTCCGCCCGCATCAACCGCCGCGTCCTCGCCGCCGGCCTTCTCGCTGCCACGACTGCCCCCGCGGTCGCCCATACCGTTCCCGTCCGGAACGCTTTCCGCGGCGATGACACCGCCCGCCTGCCAGATCACGCCGCGCTCTGGTCCCGCCTGCCGCTCCCGTTCTCGCTGACCGAGGCGTGGCACAAGCTGTCGCCCGCCACACAGGCCGAGATCGGCGCCGCGGTGCTCGGCATGGTGCTGGCCGAGTACGTCTCCGGCGACATGCATGGGGACGCCGACCGCTTCCACGACGACGCCCTGCGCGGCGACGCGATGGACACCGGCAGCGACCTGCTGACCCGCATCGAGCAGCGCCTGTGGGTGTTGTTCCCCGACCTCTACGGCCCTGACGGCGATCACCCCGCCTGGGCCCTGACTTCAGGCATGGCGCCGCCCGCCGCCTGATCTGACCCCGCTCCCCGAAACGGGGGAGCGGCCCCCTCACCGCCGACCCACCGCCACGAGCCCCACCAGGAGCGCGAACGATGTCCTATGCCCGCATCCCAAATTTCAGTCAGCCCGTCCCAGACCGCAGCGATAGCCCGCGCACCGGCCGGCGCCGCCTCTCGGCCGATGGGCGCTACCTGAACCTGCCGAACGAGCCCGTGCCCGGCGGCATCGAGCCGTGGGAGGCCGTCGCCCCGGTCCGCCCCGACACCGCACACAGCCGCGCCCTGCGCTTCCTCGACGTCGGCGCCGAGCTGCTGGCCGCCGTCGCCATCATCGGCGGCGGCATGGTGCTGACCGGCCTCGCCTCCCTGCTCTGACCCAGCCCGTACCCGAGCGGGCCGGCCGCCCGCGTCCCTCTTCCGAGGATCCCGCGATGTCGCTGCGCACGTCCCTACAGAAGCTGATCCGTCGAGATCCCAACGCCAGCCTACGCGACCGCGCAACCGAACTGCGCGGCAGCTTGAGCCGCCGGACTATCGTCGCTGGCACCGTTGCCGCCGCTGTACCCCTGCCAGTGCTCGCCGCTACCGTAGCGCCCGCTCCCGGCCCGTCCGATCTCGCCCGCGCCTGTGATGCCGCCGTGGCGCATCTGGCCTGGATCAACGACACCGCCTCCCCAGACGATCATTGGCCGGATGAGCGGCTAGAGGCCGAATTGGACAAGGCCGAAGACGTGGTGTGGCGTGCCGCCAATGAGCCGGCCGCGAGCCTCGATGACCTCTCGGCTAAGGCTCGGCTCCTGATCGCTGACAGCGGCCAGCATCTCGGCCGGAGCAAGTTCGCGGGCGACCGTGCGACGCTTACGCTCCTGCGCGAGGTGACAGCACTGACGCCAAGCCGAAGCCTGCCGGCCGCGCCAATGGCCGCCGCCCCCTTCGAGCGCACCGAGTACCGCGACCGCCTGCTGACCGCCTACGAAGAAGACAGGTTGCGGCGTCCGATCGGCTGGAAAGTCGATGCAGGCCCCGTTGAGGAGCGAGCCGCATCGCTCGTCGGCGCGCGCCTTTGGACTACGGCGCGGGAAGTTCTCGCTCTCCCGCCCCCGGCCACTATTGACGGGCTGAGCCTCGCCGCCCTCGCCGCCGCGGTGCTCACCGAAGCCGACTACACCAGCGACGACCCGACCATCACGGCCGCCATCAGCCTGACACGCGCCGTCTTGGCCTTCACCGGCACACCGCTCCCCAGCGGTTTTGTCGGCTTCGGCGACGAGCCCGACCATGAGGAGCGCGACGCCGCTCTGTACGCCGCCCCCGGCTCACTGCCGGCATGGGCCATCGCTCAAGCGCAAGCCGAACTCGCCTGACGCCGCCGCCGCGCGGCGCTCGCCCCGCCGCGCCGCGCCTCCTGTCATCCTGTGATCCCTGGAGGCTGACCATGGCCCCTCTCAAGCTGTCCAAACTGTTCCGTCGAGGCCCGTCCCGTCAGGTCCTCAAGGAGCGCGCCGCCGCCACGGCGAGCCGCACGGCCGCGTTCAAGCCGGCCACCCCCGAAGCGGCTCCCGCTCAGCGCGCACCCCTCGCCCAGGCGTGCGATCAGGCCGTGATTGACTGGAACGCCATCCCATCGTTGAGCCGGGCCAATGACTGGGGCGACGAGCAGCTCGACGTTGCGCTGGACGACTACAACGCCGTGCTTCTGCGGGCGATCAACGAGCCCTCCCGAGGCATGGCGGACGTGCAGGCGAAGGCGCGCCTCGTGCTTCACGACATCATGGCGCACGCCATCGGACCTGGGGGCGAGGATGAAGCCGCGCTGACGGTCGACAAGCGGCTGACGCGCGTGGTCCTGCGCGAGGTCGCCAATCTGCCCGGCGACATCGAGACCACCGACGACGGCCCTGCCGCCACTTTGGAGGAAATGGCGGCCCTCGACTTCGCAGCCTACACTTTTGACGAGCCGACCCGCGACCCCAACGGCTGGATGGAGCAATTCCACCACCACGCCATCGGCATGCACATCGCCGATCGCACGTTGCGCATGAGCAAGCCCGAACTGGTCGACTTCATCCGCAAGGGTGGCGAGCGCGACGCCGACACGCCCAAGATCATGTTCCAGGCGCTCAACGCCGCACAGGAGACGTTCGAGGGCTGGGGCAAGCTGCTGAGCTTGGCGCACACTCGGTACATGGTGGCGGCATCGTCCGCAGTGCTGGATCAACAGGCGCCCGCCACCGAGCCGGCCGAGCCCGAGAGCCGCTGACAGCGGCAACTCCCGCCCCCTCCTGTCGCCGTGCGTGCCGCCCCGGCCGGATCCAGCCGGGCCTCCCCCTTCATCGAGACCCGAGACCTGACACCATGGGCGACGTGCTCAACTTCACCCCGCATCCGAAGCCGGCCGCGATCGTGCTCCCCGCGCCTCTGACCGGGCCCGCGCTGCGCGCCAGCCTGGAGGAGGCAGCACAGATCGCGTTGGACGCGGCAGACCGCATCATCGCCGTGCTGGACGGCATGGACGGCGACCCGGACCACGAGGACGGCGGGGGCGCAGAACCGTTTCTGGCGGCTCCCGAGAACGCCACCGGCAGTCAGGTCACATGGCTTCGCGGGAACGATGCCGACCGCGAGGCCGAGGCGCCCGAGATCGCATTGCCCGAGGTGGCGGCCGAGCCGCTGCCCGAGGCCGACATCCTCCCGTGGCGCGGCCGGGGCAACGTCATCGCGGCGGCCGGCGTGGCGCTCCTCGACTTGCTGGACCGGGAGCGCGCCTGATGCTGGGTTCGCTTGGGGTGAGAAACAGTCCTTGCTGGGGCGGCCGAAAGAAGACTTCGCTTCGCCGGGACAAACGGTGGAGCCTGGATCCGTCGACCGCGCCCTTCGTCCTTACTGCTGCGCCTTGCGGGCCATCTCGTTGAGGGTCGTCACCGCTTCGTCGAAGCGGTGTTCCGCCTCGGCTTGACGCTGGAAGCCGACCCGCTGCACCAGGATCTCACGCGGGGTGGGCTGCTCTTGGAAAAGCGACATGACCTCGTCGATGAAGTCGGCCAGTGGCAGGTATCCCTGGCGTGTCGCCTGACCTGGGGTGAGGTCGGTCTGCACTGCCGGTGGCACCAACTCGATGACCTCGACCTTGCCCTTGAGCGCCTCGCGCAGCGCGACCGTGTAGCTGTGCAGGGCGGCCTTAGTCGCCGAGTAGGTCGGGGCCGACACGAGAGGCACAAAGGCTAGACCGGAGGTGACGTTCACCAAGGCAGCATCGGGCTGCCGGCCGAGATGGTCGATCAGAGCGTCGGTCAACCGGATGGGGCCGAGCAGGTTGGTGATGACCGTTGCCTCCGCGTCCGAGAGGTTGCGAGGCTGGTCCAGCGCCTCGATGCGCATGATCCCGGCGTTGTTGATGACCACGTTGAGGGCCGGGTGCTCGGCCGTCACGCGTCGTGCGAAGTCGGCCACGCCCTCAGCGCTATCGGCATCGAACGTCATGGCATGCATGTTCGGACGTCCGGCAACGGTCCTTTGCAGCGCCTCCGTCCGCCTGCCGGCGACGATGACGGTGTTGCCAAGGTCGTGGAAGCGTCGGGCGAGGGCCTGGCCGATGCCGGAGCCGCCGCCGGTGATGAGGATGGTGTTCTTGGACGTCTTCATGTGAGCGACCTTCGTTGTTGTCGCCCATGAGGTTATGGCTCATGCTCTTTGAACCGAAGTAGGCACCAAAAAGATTTATATGCACCAAACGGAGAGTGTCGCATGCGTCGGGCAGAGGCCGATCCACAGATCGAGGCGCGTCGGAAGGAACCCGTCCCGACAGAGACCGACCCGGTCATCGAGGCGTTGGTCCAGGACATCATCGGCAAGGTGGCCGACAAGTGGACCATGCTGATCCTCGAAGCCCTCCACGAGCGCGGCACGCTGCGTTTCACCCAACTCGGCAAGGCGGTCGGCCGCATCAGCCAGAAGATGCTGACCCAGACAGTTCGCCAGATGGAACAGGACGGCTTGGTGCGTCGGACGGTGCACCCGGTGATCCCGCCCCACGTGGACTACGCGCTCACGCCGCTCGGCGAGAGCCTGGGTGCCGCCTTCTGCGGTGTGTGGATCTGGGCGGAGACGCACCATGCCGAGATCAAGCGGGCGCGCGAGTCTTTCGCGTCGCGAGAGTGCCAACGCCCCGTTCAGGCGTGACACGGTCTTACCCATAGGCTGGCCGCAGCCCCCTAGTCTGCATTAGGGCGCCTGCAAGCGGATCTTCCGAATATCTGTAAAGGGTCGGATGCAGGCGGCGACGAGCTGCTGCAGCTCTCCCGCCATGGGCTCGACTGCCACAAGGCCATCGCTGTGCTTCTGCCGGGCGTCCTTCAACCCGCCGCCGAAATGCGGGTGATCCTGCAAGGCCTATTGCCTAAGCAGTGTCTCTCGGACGGCATTTCTCAGTACAGTTCGGCTGGCCAACGGGTGACGTGTGGATCGGACGGCTTACCGCTACCGAACCCGGTCAGGCGCATCCGTCGAACGTCGGCTCGAAACCGTCCCGGCGGGACCCCGAAAGCGCCAGCGAAGAGACGGCTGAAATGACTCTCGTTCGAGAACCCGTAGGTGTACGCCAGGGCCGCCAGCGACCGATCCTCATCCGGACGGAGCAGCACTTTGCGAACGGCATCCAGCCGCCGTCGTTGGATATATCGGGCGATCCCACCATCCTCGCTGAACAGGCTGTAGAGCGTCGACCGCGATACCCCGATGCCAATGGCGATAGCCCTGGCGTCGAGGCGGGCATCCGTCAGATGCTCGGCGATGAACGCTTCGGCACGCCTGCGCCGTATGGGCTCTCCTGCCTCGTGTGAGAGTGCTCCCGATGTGATTGGGAGCCCAGCAACGGCGAGGCCGAGGAGTTCAGTTATGGCCCTTCCCGCGTGGCCGGTGCCGGGGGCAGGCAGGGTCTCGACGCGCCGCATGACCGACGACATGAAATCCGACAATAGGCCCGCTGCCCTCGCTGGGAGCACCGTCCCGTGAAGATGATCCACATCGCGCAGCACGGAACGCACATGCTCCCGAGCGAGCTGCACGGAGATGACGTGAGCATTCTTCATGCGAGATCTGTGCGGGCGAGATGTGTCGACGATCATGATCTCACCTGGGTTCAGGTGCTGCTCCGATCCGATCGGGCCTGTCAAGAATTCACCCGACAGAAGCAGATGTAGAGCGAAATGATCGAAATTATCCCGCCGTACTCGTGTAATATCACGGCTGTGTTGAACGTCACTGACATGGCGTTCGTACATGATCATTCGGGGGGTGCGTAGCACATGAACTACGGCTTTGAAATTTTCACCTATCAGATCGACATCGACGCTTGAACTAAAGAGGCCATGATATGCTTCAAAACCGCGCCTCTCATTTACGAGCAACGAATTAAAATTTAGGGTTGCAATCATTACGTAGTATAATTTCTAGTGGCTGTCGTGTCCTATGTATACAATGTTTCCTAGGCGGGGTCACTGCGCTGGACCCTCGCCCCGTCCGCAAGTGCCATGACGTCATCAAACTATATTGCGCATCTGTTCGGGCGCCTAAGAGCGCCCGGATGTACACGATGCGCAGAGTTGAACCAGCATCCAACTTCCGCAGGCTGATTGGAGATGTGGCCGAGCCAATGAGCTTCTGATGTCGGCAGTCCGTCCTTGTAGGGACCGCAGCATCGGCCGATCAGGCTGTCCTGCGGCTTTCGTGCTAAGCCATCGCCCCAGGTCGGCCGAGGCCGATCGCCTTCGCCAAGGCGGAGCGCTGCTCGGCGTAGGCCGGGGCGACCATCGGGTAGTCGGCCGGCAGTCCGTAGCGGTCGCGGTAGGCCCGTGGATCCAGCCCGTGGCTGGTCAGGTGGCGCTTGAGCGTCTTGTAGGTCTTGCCGTCGATGAAGCTGACGATCCCGTCGGGGCGGACCGATTTGCGGATCTGAGCCGGGCTCGGCCGGTCGATCTCGGCCGATGCAGTTGCGCCGGTCTCCGACGTCAGGGTGCCCAAGACGAGGCCCGCGATGGCGCCGTGCACCCGCGCGATCAGGGCTGGCAGTTCTGCGGCCGGGACGGGATTGTTCGACACATAGGCGGCTACGATCTCACAACTCAGGTTGATGGCGCTGAAATCCACCGCCTGTAATCCGTCCTTCAAAGCCGTTATCCCTCTGGTGGCCCACGTTCTTTAGCGATTGGCGCAACTATGACATGAAAGCAAGTCTCTAGACATATTTTTGTAATCTTTTGCCTGACACTTGAGCGGATTATAAATCTCAAATGAAGCACAGTATGCTTTGAACAACGTTGGATCCCCCTGGTGGGGGCGTAGTTAAGGAGCTTCAAGGACCCGCCCCGCCTCCTGCTCCGGCGCGGCCGTCGCCTGATTGAGCTGAGTCTGCATCAGCTTGCTCGGGCTGAAGTTGATGCTCGTTTTGGCCTCTACCTCCACACGGGCGCCTGATCGCGGGTTGCGGCCGGTGCGAGCCTTGACCCCCCGCGTTGAAAAGCCACCGAAGTCGCGCAGCTCCACGCGGTCGCCGTCAGCCAGGGCGCCGGCCATCCTATCAAGGATGGCGGCTACCACCCGTTCGACGTCTTTGGCGTAGAGGTGCGAGTTCTGCTCCGCGATGCGGGCCACAAGCTCGGATCGGATCATGCAGCATCGATGCTGTAGAGGAGTGGCTTCCGCAATCCAATCTGGACTGCTGTGCAGCCTTTCGGGCATGCCTCGGTATCTACACACGGTTCAGTTGAGGGTCGCTCGTTGAGATCAACTACCCGGCTGTCCGAGCGGTCGTTCACCCTCGTCCTTTGGCTCATCGCCCTCGCCTTCGCTGGCTTCCTGATCGGACTCGGATCGCTTGTCGTCGGCGACCTGCCTCAGGTCGAGCATCGCTACACCCTCGATCAGTTCCTCGACCGCGGACAGACGGACGCAACCGCTGCTGCACTGAAGCAGGTTCGTCACGAGCGCGCCGACAATCAGCAACAAGCGGAGCGGACACAACTCGCCCTGGACGCAGCGCATTCCGCCTCTGAAGCCTCGCATGAGACCTTCGCCAACTGGTTGAAGACCCGCAATGCTACACAGCGCGTCGATCAGGATCCCGGTCTCGTCGCTCGCACGCAGCAACTCGATGCGCTCAAGGCTGCCGAACGAACGGTCGAGGAGCAGCAGGAAGGTCTAGCCAAGGCGGATCTCGGCCTCGCTCAGCGGGAGACCGAGTTGGAGACTACCGATAGCGAGCAGCGCGCCGCGGCCCAGCAGAAGCTCGATGCGGCCGAGAGCGGGCAGGAACTACGCGTCTTCGCCTACCGCCTTGCCCTGACCCTGCCGCTTCTCGCACTCGCGGGCTGGCTGTTGCTGAAGCGGCGACACACGCGCAACTGGCCGTTCGTGTGGGGCTTCGCGCTGGCGGCAGCCTTCGCGTTCTTCGTCGAGCTGGTGCCGTACCTGCCGAGCTACGGCGGCTACGTTCAGTACGGCGTCGGGGTGGTGGTCACACTCGTGGCGGGCCGGGCGGCAATCAACGCTCTGCAAGGCTATCAAGAGCGGCAGCGCGCCGCCGAGGCACGGCCCGACGAGGAGCGGCGAACCGAGATCGCGACCGATCAAGCTCTGCTGCGCCTCGCCAAAAAGGTATGCCCGGGTTGCGAGCGGCCGATCGATCTCACGAACTCGGAGGCCAACTTCTGTCCGCATTGCGGGATTGGCGTATACGAGCGGTGCCCGACTTGCGATCACCGCAAGAGCACCTTCGAACGGTTCTGTTACGCCTGTGGCAACCGCGCGAGCGAGGTGGCTGCGCCGGTCGCCTGACGAGGTCGGCAATGTCGGCCGCTCAATGCGGCTTTGCCTGTCCGCCTGGCGCCCAGCCGTGGGCTTGGACCGCTTTGACGATCTTGCCCTGCATCTCAGGCATAACCGACTGCATCCACTGCTGCATGCCAATCAGCTGCACCTGAGCGAGCTGTGGTTGCGCCGCCGCGAGGTGCTTGCCGGTTGGCGTGGCGTAGAAAGCGGCGATGGCCTGTAGATCGTCCTTGCCGAGGACCGTGGCGAAGCCCCGCGCTTGGAGGTCGAGCAGTTCATCGTAGTGCGCGGCCAGCGTCGGCAGCACGACCTCCTGGACCAACACCTGCGCCTTGTCGGGCTCCTTGATACCGATCTGCTGCATCATACCGACCATCGGTCCGGCCATGGCGTTGAGCGTCGCGGTGCGGTCACCCTGCATCTGCGCAACCGTCTCCCGTGCGACCTTCACCAGAGCCGGATCCGGGGTGGTCGGAGGAACGGGCTTTTGGGCCGATTGAGCGAACACGGCGCAAGGCAGCGTAGCTCCGAGGCACAGGCCAACGAGAACGGTCGAGAGGCGCATGTGATGGTCCGCTTGCGTGGTGGTGCGATCCGGGTGTGTCGCAGGCCGCTCGTTCAGCAGCATACGGCGGGATCGATCGATGTCGATCGTTGGGGTGCCAAAGTTGACTTAGCCTTGTGCTCCAGCCGACATGGGCGGTCACGGCTAGGCTCGCTTAAGCGAGTCGCGGCCGCCATTCAGGAGACCATCGCCGCGAGATAGACCCTGAAAAGCCAACAGCCCCTTCCCGGCAAGGAAGAGGCTGCTGAAATTCCTGGGGCTTTGTGGGCCCGACATCGCTGTCCCCCACAAGCCACATGATTCCCTCGGGAGTCAAGACGGAACCTGTTTCCGTCAACGGGAAGGCTTTGCCTGGACCCTAGCCGCGGCCCGTGAGGGACCGGGATCGATGTTTCACGCCACCATGCGGGAGGCGATCGAGGGCGCGCGGACACTCGCGCAGCTCGACGACCTGTCGCGCACCATCTGGCAGGCGCACGCCGCCGAGACCGTCACCGACTCAGAAGCGCAGGGCTTGGCCGAGGCGCTGCACAGCCGCAGGAGCGCGATCCGCGAGGCCGTGGCGCCCGTCGGCATCCCGCTCGGCCGTGCAACGCTGTTCCCGCCGAAGCGCCTCCAGCGGGCTCCTGAGCGATCCGTGGCGATCGAGCGCCGCCGCCGGCTCGCCTGCTCCGGCCCGATGCCGCCCGCGCTCGCCAGCAGGTTCACCACCGGGCAGCTCGCGGTCCTGCGGGTCGTCGGGGACGAAATGGCTCGCAATGGCGCCTGCGGGCTGTGCATCGACGCCATCGCAGCACGGGCGGGCGTCTGCCGCCGGCTGGCGCAGGCCGCGATCCGGCTGGCCGAGGGCGACGGGTTGCTGACCATTCAAGAGCGGCGCCACCAAGGCCGGAAGTCCGACCCCAACGTGGTGCGCATCATCAGCCGGGAATGGCTGCAGTGGCTCCGGCGGGGAGGGCGATCTGTGGCCCCGGCGCTGCTCGGCAGCATAGGGTGCAAAACGCTGCACCCCACGGATAAGGGAGATCCACAGAGACAGCTTGTGGACGCGGAAGCGAAGAAGGGCTGCCGAGGGGCAGCGGGCGACTTTGGCCGAAGCGACCCTGTGAGAATTCTCGCGGGTGGTAGAGGCCACCGAGCTATGCGGTGAGGGTCTGCAAGCGGCCGATATTACGAACGCAGAGATAATTAACACTCTAATCCACATTAGTTTAGTGGTTGTGAGGGTCGAATATCGGCAGAAATAAGCGGGAAGATCTGTATTCGTTTTGTCTGCTTCCTGACTTAAGACGCCAAATTAAGAGGTATTTAATCATTGGGCTAAATATTTGCGGGAGATATTCCCATTGCTCGGTGGTGGGAACGACCCGGACGATACCGTGCGCGGCGGATCGATCGGCCTCTCCCGCGTTTGCCGATCCCAATGCGCCCAACTCGCTCGCTCAAAGCCGCGCTCGCGGCTGCCTTTGGCTTGCTTGCGCTTATCGCCGCTGGCCAGGGTGCACTCTCGATCTTCAAGCTCTTGGGGATCCGGCACTCCGTATCGGAAGTGGCGGCGAACTGGCTTCCGTCCATCGTGGCCGTCGGTCAGATGCGCGATGCCGCTGCTGAAGTTCGTATCAAACAGCTGCGCCTGCTTACTTTGTCCGACACACCTGCTCGCTTGGCGGAAAACGAAGCCAAGCTTGCCGCGACGCACGACAAGCTCGCTCAAGTGCGCAAGGCCTACAAACCGCTCATCTCCTCAAGCGAGGAGCGAGAGATCTACGGTGCCTTCGCAACCGCCTGGAAACGGTTCGAACAGGCTGACGCCGAGATGCGTCGCCTGATGGAGACTGGACAGCAACCGGCTGCTCTCAAGCTGATGACCGTACCGGAGACCGCAAGTCTCTACGATGAGGCTCGTGCTGATCTCACACGCGATGTCGCGCTGAACGAGCAGGGCGCCCGTCGAGATGCAGATACTGCCAAGGCCGATGCTGACGCTGCGATACTGGCGGCCTATATCGCCGTCGCCCTGGCCGTACTGGCCGCTTGTGCCGCCGCTGTCTTCGGGCTGCTGCGCGTCTCGCGTCCGATCCAGGCGATGACCGGTGCGATGTCGGTTCTGGCCGGCGGTGATGCCGTTGCTGCGATCCCATACCGCCAGCGCCAAGACGAAATCGGCGCGATGGCGGCGGCCGTACAGGTGTTCAAGGACAACCTAATTCGCACCCGGCAATTGGAGGCTGAGACCGTTCAGGCACGGCTCGCAGCCGAGAAGCAACGTAAGGCCGGCATGCGCCAGATGGCCGACGGCTTCGAGCAGGCGGTCGGTGGCATCATCGGCATGGTGTCGTCCTCATCCACCGAACTGCAGGCCACCGCACAGCAGATGACCTCCACGGCCACCGAAACAGCCAGTCAGTCCACTACGGTCGCGGTCGCGGCTGAGGAAGCTGCCTCGAACGTCAATACCGTGGCCGCTGCCGCTGAGGAGCTGGGTTCATCGGTGCAGGAAATCGGCCGGCAGGTGCAGGGCTCAGCCGAACTGGCGCACCGGGCTGTGCGTGAGGCGGATCAGACCGGCGCGCTGGTGCAGGAACTGAGCGCGGCCGTGGCGCGGATCGGCGACGTGGTCGGGCTAATCTCTACGATCGCCGGCCAGACCAACCTCCTGGCCTTGAACGCCACCATTGAGGCAGCGCGTGCCGGAGCCTCGGGCAAGGGCTTCGCGGTCGTTGCTTCGGAAGTGAAGGCACTGGCCGAGCAGACCGCCAAGGCGACCGGCGAGATCGCGAGCCAGATCAGCCAGATCCAGACCTCGACCAGCCTGGCGGTGTCCTCGATCGCCGGCATCACCGAGCGGATCCGCGAAATCAGCGATGTCGCCACCTCGATCGCGGCAGCCGTCGAAGAACAGGGTGCGGCCACGCAAGAAATCGTGCGCAACGTCTCTCAGGCTGCGATGGGCACGGGCGAGGTGACGAGCAACATCGCCGGAGTGGCGGGCGCGGCCGAGGAAACCGGAGCGGCGGCGAGCCAAGTGCTCGGCGCGGCGTCAGAGCTGTCGCGCCAGTCCGAGTACCTTGCCGCCGAGGTTGGGCGCTTCCTCGCCACCGTGCGTGCTGCGTAAGCGAGCCATGGCAGAGGTCCATTCTCTCTCGCACAGGTTGAGCCACGAGGGCGCCGAACGCCTCGCCAAGGCCCTGGAATAAGCCATCGTCGCCGATGCTGACCTCGGTCCGCGCTGGCCCCAGATCCGGACGTTGGGTCAGTCCCTGCAGCAGCTGTGCCGAGACTTGATGCAGGAGACCGACCGGATGGCGTTCCAGCTCGATGTGACGTCGGAGGTCGGGGCCTTCCGCATCAGCCTCTGCCAGTTGGCCGAGGCATTCTCACGGCTCGGCGTCATCGCTCAGACCTACCCATCTGGGGCCAGATCCAACTGCCCAAAGCCGACTGATCTCTGATGACGCGTTCCAACAGAGGAATGGACCGATGGACGTTCTCCTCGTCGATGACAGCACGACTATGCTGATGCGTCTCCGACGGTTGCTGGAGGCGGAACACAGCGTCGTCATAACCGCCTGCACCGATCCGGTCGCTGCGCTGGTGGAAGCCCGGACCTGCGCGTTCGACCTCGTGCTGGTCGATCAGCACATGCCCGAGATGGACGGCATCGCGTTCATCCGCGAGATCCGCGCCATACCGCACTACGCGCAGGCACCCATCGCGATGATCACCAGCGACGTGTGCGACGCTGCCCGGCTCAGCGCGCTGGAGGCAGGTGCCACCGACTTCCTAGACAAGCGGGCCAAGGGCGTCGAAGTGAGCGTGCGGCTGCGCAACCTCGTGCATCTCGCCAGCGCCGTGCGGCACCTCGACGAGCAGGCGTCGAGCATGGCCGGTGAGATCGAGCGCGCGACGCGCCGTCTGCGTGAGCGGGAGGCTGAGGTTATCTTCCGTCTAGCCCTCGCCATCGAGTATCGCGACAACGATACGGGCGACCACACCTGGCGGGTTGCGCGCTACAGCCAGATCATCGCCGAGGCGATGGGCCTGCCGGAGGACTTCTGCCACAGGCTGTACCTCGCAGCGCCGCTACACGACATCGGCAAGGTGGCCGTCCCGGACGGGATCCTACTGAAGAAGGGCCGACTCGACGAAGCGGAGTTCGCGGTGATCCGCACGCATCCCGTGATCGGTCGGCGGATCCTGGCCGGCAGCGGCTCAGAGCTGATCAGCTTGGCGGCCGAGATAGCAGAGGCACATCACGAGAAGTGGGACGGCAGCGGCTACCCGCACGGTCTGGTCGGCGAAGCCATTCCACTGTCGGCACGGATCGTCGCGGTGGCCGATGTGTTCGATGCCCTGACGACGGTCCGGCCGTACAAGGGGGCGATGGCGTTCGACGAGGCGTTGCGCTGCATTCAGATCGACAGCGGTCGGCATTTCGATCCGGCTTGTGTGGTAGGTTTTACGGAGGCCTGGGAAGCCGTCCTGTCTGTTCGTGATACCGCGGTTGGGTCACGGTTCGAGGCGATGATCCAGACCACGGAGCCTTGGGCACGCGTGCCGGAACTGCGGCGCGAGGTCGAGGTGAACGCAGAGTAGGTCACGGCCCCTCGACATACGCCTCCTCAAAAAGCGAGAGTGCTCGAAGAGCGCTGGTCAATGGGGCACCGCCCGTACCGGCGGACTGGTAGCGTCCGGCCGTGCCGGGCGCGGGTCGGCCGACGCGCCGGATCACCTCACGCTCGAACGATACAAAGTGCTCGATGCGGCCTTCGGAGCTATGCAGCGGCCGGCAGTCGATCTCGGCGCGGTACTTGGTGCCATCGCCACGGTAGTTGGTCAGATAGCCGTGGAAGCGCTCGCCAGTGGCCAGGGCGCGCTTGAAGGTGGCGAGCGTTTCCTCCCGGGTCTCTTGCCCCTGCATGAAGCGTGGGCTTTGACCGAGGATCTCCTTGAGGCTGCGCCCGACGAGGCACGCGAAGGCGGGATTGGCATAGCGTATGATCGGTCCCGGCGAGTCGATAGTCGCATCCGTAACGACGATGCCGATGGGCGCATCCTCGGCGAGCGCCCGGATCAGGTCGAGAGCCATCATGAGGGTACAACGCCTCATGGACGGAATACGTCCAAGCGGACGTGAAAATCTCAGCAGGAGCTACGCGGCTGCTGATCGTTCGCAGACGCCCTCATCAGACACAGGGAAGGTGCATTCCGCGAGCACAATCTGGTTCCGCCCCGACGCCTTGGCGATGTAGAGAGCCTTATCCGCTTCGGCGTAGAGTTCCCGAAAAGACTGGTGGCTGGTCCGTCGGGCCACGCCCGCCGAGATCGTCACAGGTACGGTCAGGCCATCGCCGGCCGCGATGGGAGTCCGTGCCACGGCCTCGCGGAACGCTTCCAGCCGCCGGACCAGATCACGCTCATTCCCGTCCATACAGACCAAGGCGAACTCTTCGCCCCCGAGGCGCCCGACGAGACCGAGGTCTCCGAGTTCGGCTTGCATCAGATCTGCGACTGCTTTGAGCACCGCGTCGCCGGTGAGGTGCCCGTAGCCATCGTTCACCGCCTTGAACCGGTCGATGTCGGCGATCACCAGCGCCATGAGCTTGGGGTCGTCCGCGCGGTCGAGCAGCGCGCGCCTGTTCGCCAAGCCCGTGAGGTGATCCGTTTGACCAGCCCGAAACAGCGTCAGGTGTGCAGTGGCGATCGCCCGCGACACCGGCAGGGCCACTGCTACAACGACCACCACGGTGACGACCCAGGATCGAACGGCCGCGGTCCAGTCTTCGAAGAACACCATCTGATTGACCACGTCGCAGGCGAGCGCAGCCGCTACGCAGAACGCAGTGGTTCGAGCGACATAGGCTCGCAAATCGCCCGTGCTTGCGATGCGGATCGTCCCGAATGGGGTGAAGCGGAGTAGCGACATGAGGCGCACGGAGAGGAGTCTGCTGCCGAGCAGCCTACCCTTTTTGGTTGAAGCAAACCTCAACAGGTAAGCCTTCTTGTAGCTGTGGGATCCCGTCGTGGACGAGGCCAGTACCGGCACCTGCCGATCCCGTTTGGCAAAGGATCTCCTCACAACCGGAGGCCGTCAGCGAACCAAGGTCTGCCGCTATCGTTAGGTCTGCATGTCGGAGCTAGATCCTAACATAGATCGCAACTGCGCCCGTCTGCGAAACAGGATTAACCCTCGACATTCTGCTCGACCAACAGTTTGTTGCCGCGCTTGAAAGGGCAATCCTTGTTCTCCGTGAGGAGAATGACCCAGTCGTACTTGACCTAGAGCACGCGATCCGCACACACCAGATCAGCATCTTGAAGCAGCAGGCCATATTGGGGGCCGCCGGGATCGACGTGTGATGGAACAGCGCCGCCTCTATGTTGTCCGGGGCGCCGCACGGAACGGTATCACCACATACAACTGCCCGACGGCGGATTGGGCACTGCGTAAGCTGCGTGACTTCAAGGCGGCCGAGCGTCACGACATCACTGTCACCGGTCCGGATGGCGCCCAGCTGACCGAAGCCGAACTGATCGGCATCGTGGAAGGCTCAGGTGCCGCACTCGCCGACGAGGCAATGCCTGCAGCCCCCCAAGCTACGCGTCAGCCGGCTCAAACGTAGGGTCCGCCGAACAGGTCGCCCAACGCCTTCCGCCGGAACAGGGTCCGCCAGCGCCGGCGCCGATGCTCCGGCCGGTCGTGGATCATGTGGCACCGCTGGCAGAAGGCTGCGAGGTTGGCGTCTGCGTTGTTCGAGGTGTCGTGGTCCCGGTGGGCCGCGGCTAGGACAACCCGGGTCCGGCGGATGCTGCTGAGGATGTCGGTGCCTGATGCGACCCGGATCCGCCTGCCCCATCCGTCGCGCCACCGGCCGGCCTCAGCGTCCCACCAGCGGCCATCGCCGAGGTGATAGACCATCCGTCCATGCGGCCGTCCGCAGCCCTCGCAGCAGCCTCTAGCCCGGCCGAACCGGATCACGGCCGAGAGCTGCGCCCAGTCGATGGGGTAGAAGAAGCGATGCTCGGGCCGGATCGGCATGGTGGCCGACTGTGCCACCCGTCATAAAGAAAGCGTAGCCGTGGAACGCTGCTACCGATCACATATGGACTTATCCGACCTTCAATTCTGGGCCTTTCTCGCAGCGGCCATCCCGGCCCTGTTCGCGCCGGTCATCATCGTCTGGTGGAAGGGCCGTCCCATCGTCCCGATAGCCCTGCTCAGCCTCGTGTTCTGGCCCGGTGCGCTGATTTTAGCTCTGAGGCTGCAGAGACGGCAGGATCTATGATCTCAAGAGCGGGAAGCCTCTCGCCGGACGCGTCTCCTGGCGTGGGCATCCAGGAAGCTGGCAAGGCTCAGCATCGCCGCGAGGCCGCCGACATTGACCATGACCTGCAGAGGCCACGTGGCGTCGAAGGTGCGGTAGAGGATGCGGCCGATGAGGGCCGCCAAACATCCGGTTGCGAAGATCTCCAACGAGTGCCGGCCGCAGGCGTCGATCAGCCGAAGCAGGCGCCACCGGCAGAAGCGCGCCACCGCGGGAGAGCTAAACGCCAAGTAAGTCAGTGCAAAAATGTGGAGCAGGCGCAGCGGCGCGACATGGCTCTTGTCCGGGGCCTCGATCGCCACCAGCCTGAAATCCGGCAGGCCCCAATCTACCCAGTTTCCACCTTGGAGCAAAGCAAAGCCAAGGTAGGCCCAGGCCGCAGCTGTAGTCCAACCCCGTCGCGGCAGAAGCCCGTCCCCGGCCCGGACCGTGAGAGCGAGGGTGACCCCGAGCACGAACAAGAACTGCCAGGCGAACGGGTTGAAGTACCACCCGTCGTCTACCGCCGCAGCATTGGGCAGGTTCAGGGTGTGGTCGACGTTGGCCGCGAGCCATAGCGTGCCCGATAGTGCCAGCACACCCCAGACCCCACGCTGCATTCCTAGATAGACGAGGGGGAACAGGGCGAGCAGCAGGATGTAGAGCGGCAGGATGTCCAGGTAATTGGGCAGCGCGTTCAGCGCGAGGCCGCGCAAGAGCCCTGGCAGCAGGCCCATCTGTAGCAGGGGTGCGACCCCGAACCGAGGCGCAATCCCCGTGACGTCCATCCAGATACGAACGATCACAAGGGTGGCGAACAGCAGCCCGCCCTGGAACAGGTAGATGCGCAAACAACGCTGGGCGATGCGGATTAGGGTCGACCATACCCCGGCCCGGCGGAACAGGCCACCATAGGCGATCATCGAGGAGTAGCCGGCGAGCAGCACGAAAATCTCGGCTGCGTCCGAAAACCCGAAATTGTGCAGCGTCAGCAGGGCTGGGGCGTTGCGCGGGATGTGGTCGATGAAGATCGTGAGCAGCGCGAAACCGCGCACCACGTCGACCCGTGCATCACGGACCGGCTTCCTCCGTTCGGGCTCAGGTGGTCGATTGGGCGTGGCGACGACCTCTGCCGGCCCAGCCACGGGAGCATCGTGTGAAGGAGCGTCCGAGGCGAGGTCGTCAGGGTTCTTCATTCAGCGCATCACCGAGATGCTTGTCAGCCATAGGCGGCAGAGCCTGGGCCAGAGAGCGACCGGTGCATCCGATTGGCCGATACCGAACCCGTGTCCGCCTACGGCGAAGCGGTGATACTCGACCGGTACCCGTACCTCGCGGCAGGCCTCGTCGAGTACGCGGCTGTGCTCAGGACTGATCACCTGGTCGTCATCAGCCTGCACCAGGAAGATCGTGGGACACCCCGCTTTGATGTAGGTTTGAAGCGACCACATCTCGCTCATCTCCAGCGTCGGGGTCTCGCCGACGAGGGAACGACGGGTAGTCGTCCGGTCATAGGGCGGTCCCAGGCTGACCACCGGGTACAGAAGCGCCGCGAAATCGGGACGAGCTGAGAGGTCGTCGACCGCGTCCACCGGCGTATAGGAGCGATAATCCGAGCGCGCGGCGACCATGCCGCAGAGGTGGCCACCGGCCGAGAAGCCCATGACCCCGATGCGGTTCGGGTCGACCCGGAAACGCTCTGCATTAGCCCGGATCAGGCGCATGGCGCGCTGTCCATCTTGGATGGGTACAAGTGGGCCGTCATGCCACCCCTCGCGTGGCAATCGATAGGTGAGCACGAAGGCTGTGATGCCCTGCGCCGTGAGCCACAACGCGGCGGGCAGTGCCTCTTTGACAATCCCAATGCGGGTGTAGCCGCCTCCGCCCGCTACGAGGACCGCGACGCCGGTTGGGTTCTCTGGCACGAACACCTCCAACAGGGGTGTCGCGACATTGCTGACGGCGCCACTGTCATCGCGAGCGATCGGCCCCTGCGGTCCGCCCCCGCCAGGTGGTTGACCCGGCCAGAGCGGGATACGTTCCGGTGCTCCGACGGCATCTGCCCTGGATGCAAAAGTGAAGGCCGCCGTAGCGAGCGTGAGGAGAATAGAACGGCGATCCGGCATGACACTCCAGTTTGAAAGACCGCAGCCTCGTGAGGCGTAGCCTTTGCATTTTGGATGCAAGATCGCGTCAGCGGACAAATTGAGAGCTTGGTGCTTCCGTCTCTTGAGGACGGGCGGCTGAGACCACTCACCCAGGGACGAGCAGCCGTTTTGTTGCTCCAAGCTGCGCTTATTCGACAGAGCCTCGCCTAAGTAGAAGGCAACCCTACTTGCCGCCACCGCTGCCGGTCGAACCCACCCGCGAAGGCTGCCCTTCGTTGCCGGCAGCAGCCGAGTCGTTCGAGATGCTATCGGCAGCACGACCCGTCGGCGAATAGGAGCTGGCGCCTTCCTCCCCAGTCGAGCCAGGCTGGCGCGTGACGACACCGGGCGCGCCGGGTGGGACGATCACGGTCGTGGTGGTCGGGGTCTCGAAGACCTGTGCAGAGACAGGGGTAGCAAGCACCGCAGCAAAAGCCGCGGCGAGAATGAGCTTGGTCATAATGTTCTTTCGTCTGTGGGCGTGGGGAACAGTCGCTCGCGTGCGATGTGTCCCGGTGGTAGTGTCACAGGGGGCGGGCAGCAGGGGTTCGACCAGCACACACCTCTATGTAGCTAATCGCTAGTAATGCGGCCGGAGCTACGCATCAGGCGCGAAATACAACCAGAAAAAACAAGCTGTACTTTAGTGAATTTCTTTGAGCTGCTGGATCGCGGCGTCGTGATACCAACCGCTTCCACATTCAGTCGCAACGATCGGCTCCGGCTTGAAATTCAAGGCCACGGCCTGGTTCTCGTGGCGAAGACCAACAGCGATCGGCGTAATTTCCGCGGTGCGCTTAGCGACTGTGGGCAATCCGCGTAAAGATTTAACGGTCATTTCTTATCTTTCTTTAATATGCTCGATCTCTCTAAGAGCAGACGATACGAGCTTGTATTTCATATGGTCACTGCTGGCGGATTGCCTAATAAATATTTGAAAATTGCTCAATTTATTTTCATATTTTATTTTGTTACATGGGCTTGTATTTTGTAAAACTGTGTATCACTAGGTCCTGAAAATTGGCCTAGTGGCGCTTTCAGTCCGTCAACGAAGTCGGACGATAGGCTTGACACCCGCCCCGCCGCCATCTTGAGCCCATGCCCACGCAACACGGCCAGACCTACGATCCGCAGGAGGAAACGGCGCCCCGGGGCGGGTAGTTCGAGGCTTCACACGAACGTAATCCGACGGTGTCCCATGCATCAGCGTACCTGCCTCGACGCGTCCGACGTGCGCATCCTCATGGCTGCGGGACGCGAGGAGGCCGAACGGCGCAGCCTTCCGGTAGCGTTCGCGGTGGTCGACGAAGCGGGCGTGCTGCTCGCCCTTGAACGTCTTGACGGCGCGCGGCTCCATACGCCGGAGGCGGCCTGGCTGAAGGCTCGAACAGCCGCGATCACGCGCACGTCGACACAGGATCTTCAGGAGGCGATCCAAGCGAACGCGGCGCTTCTCGCCTTCCCCGGACGCCTGCCTCTGACGGGTGGGTTGCCGCTGCTGGTCGGCGAGGAGATCGTGGGCGGCGTCGGCTCGTCGGGCGGTGAGCCCGAAGACGATCTAGCCGTATGTCACGCGGTGCGCACAGCGCTCCAACGGCTGCCCTTCGCTGGCTGAGCGGTCTCGCAGGCTCAGGCGAGCACATGCGCGCGATCCTATTTTCCCAATCGATGGTGACAACGCGCAGGCCGCCGAAATCGCCCGCCTCAAGGGCGAGATGGAAGCCGTGGATCAAGCCTTGATCTAGGACAACTGCGGGATCCCTTTCCAGCGACAGGCAGCCGCCCGGTAGCGCGCTCAAGATCCGTTAACTGCCCAGCGCCATCATACCCTCAGCGATCGGCTTCGGCCGCGCGCCGGAAGAGCAGCACCGGGGTCTGCCCCCCCCTCAGCCACGGTGCGGCCTCGTCGGCGCAGTCGCGAACATCAGCCGCGATTGCGGCCAAGCTTGAGCCCGGCTAGACGCGCTGCCTTGCGGCGGCGTGGAGCCTGGATGAGCGATGACCTGGCTGCCCTACTCCTCGCCTTGGCGACCGAGAATGCCGAACTGCGCCAGCAGCTCGCCACCGCCCAAGACATGCTGATGGAGACCGCCATCGACGCCGGTCACCTGCATGCTCGCATCGAGGCAGTGCAGGACGAGCGGGATGCGTGGCGACAGGAGGCTGAGCGGCTACGGGCCCGGGCGGTGCGGATAGCCTAATGCCCTTTCTCGGCGACGAAGGCGTCAGATCTAACCACGCCGTGTCTTCGGCATCTTTTGACGGTGGCTCCAAACCAAACCACGGTAGGCACTGGTCAGCATCGCGACACCAGGCTGATCACCCAAGAAGCGGCTTACCAGATCCGTTGCACGCGAAATCGCCGCCTCGATGGTCGGGGCGTCGAAGGCTGTGCTGTCGGTAGCCACACTCCCTTGCGGCCGACGTCGAGCGATCCGCAGGCGGTACTGCATGATCAGATGCCAAGCTCGCAGACGGTTGGGCCGTCACGTGAGGCCACACCTTGGCACAACACCCGCAACATGAACCCGGGTTACGTATTTAATACGCAGTTAACCAAGGTGGCTGAGGCTGCTTGCAACGCAGCACGTCGCCGGTTCGGCCGCTGCTGCAGCTTCTCACATCGGCAACGATCCTATGGCGCTTGGGTACGTCATCGCGCTCGTCCTGATCGGGGCGGGCTCAGCTCTGTTCGTGGTCGGTCTCCTAATGGTGCGCCAGGAGGCTCAAGCGCGGGCTGAGAACCTGAAGATCTTCCTCAAGACCGGCGTGGCTACAGCCGCTCCTCTGCCCGCCGTGAACGCGCCAAGATCTACATCACGACATTCTGCAGAAATCCTGCCGTTGCATGTAGCCCGCTCGCCAGAGGCTGAGGCTGCTCACGCCCTCCGTCGGGCCTACTACAGCTCCCGCGTTCGCTCGGCTGCCGCATAAGACACCGTAAATCCGGCCCGAGTATCGCTTCGTTAAGTCGGTATCCGCATCTTCGTGACGACAATCGGTCGTCACTACCCCAGAAGCTCAGAGCACCATGCGAAACCGCTCGTCGCGGTCGTTCACCGTTGAGACCAAGTCCGGTGGACGCCAACGTCCCATTATCCCGCATCGCGACACCGCCCCCGTGGTCCCCCGACCTCAGGTGTTCTGGCCCTCGGCAGTCGAGCCGAAGCCACCATCCTCAGAGCCGCGCCGGATACCCGGATCAGCCGTCGCGACGGAGCGCCGTTGCTCGCCCCGTGCGTGCCCCGCCCGTCCCGCCGCACGGACACCCATTCCACCCCCGACGACGCAGCCTGAGAGGATCCCCCATGCCTGCCAGTCAGATTGACCGCCTATGGTTCGAGGCTCACCCCGGCCGGGAGTACCGCCTTCGTCGCCGGCATCGAGACCGCCCGTCAGATGGCGCTCACCGCGGCCGTGACGATGGAGACCCAGGACGACGCCGCCGCAGTCCGCCAGCAGGCCGCAGCCGCTGCGTTGCAGGGCCTCGCGGAGGGGTTGCAGTCGCTCAAGATGCCGACAGATGAGGCGCAGTCGTGAAACCTCTTAGCCAGTGCTATCTATCATCAACCTGTTTTCATCCTGATCTTTACAGGACGAACAACCACGGGACGGCCACGTGATGCCGAAGGAAGAAGGCCAGTTCGAGCAGGGAAGGAGCGGCAACCCTGCCGGCCGCCCCAAGGGTGCGCGCAACCGCGCCACGACCGCCCTGGAAAGGATCCTCGACGGCGACGCCGAGGCGATCTTGAACAAGGCCGTGGAGATGGCGAAGGATGGCGATCCGGTCGCTATGCGCCTCTGTCTGGACCGCATCATCCCGGTTCGGCGGGACCGGCCCATCACCTTCACGCTGCCGCCGATCGAGAAGCCGGCAGACCTCACCAGGGCGACGCACGCCCTGATGCAAGGCGTGGCTGCCGGCGAGATCACGCCCAGCGAAGCCGCCGAACTGTCCAAGCTGGTCGATGCGCACGTGAACGCGATCAAGACGGCGGATCTGGCCGAGCGGCTGGCCCGGATCGAGGAGGGCGGGCTGTGACGGTAGCGAGCTTGGAGGCCCGGCTACGGAAGATCGAGGCGCGCCGCTTCACGGCCGACCCCACCCTCAAAGCCATGCCCGACGACGAGTTGGCCGAAGCGCTGCGCGAGGTATCCGCCGACCCGGCTGACCTCGCCCTTGCCGATTGGTTTCAGGGCGGATGCAAGGGGCCGTTGCCGCCCGGCACATTCGACGCCCTACAGCGGAGCCTCTGACGATGACCGCGATAGTCACGAGCCTTGAGCGTCGGCTGGCGAAGATCGAGGCGTCCCGGCGCCCGCCCCGCGGCCTCTACTTCGTGGTCTGGGGATGCACCGCGGCCGAGATCGAGGAGGGTGTGAGCCGAGCCCGCGAGACCGGACACATTGCCGACGGCGAGCTGATCGTGCGCTGTGCGTGGCCTGCTGAGTACCCCATGCCGGCGCCGCGGTGGGCGCACGATGACATGCGCGCTTTCAGTCCGACAGAGTTCGGCGCCCTGATGGGTGAGGTGGACCGCTACCATGACGACCTGCTGGCAGACTGTCGGGCGGAGATGCAGCACCGCAGCCTGCCGGATCCGACCGATGCCGAGATCAACGCCGTAGACCCCCGGCATGAGGATAAGACCCGGTCCATGACCGACGCTGTTCTGATCGGGATCGTCCTGGCGGTGCCGCTCAACGGCGAGCGGGCCTCGCTGACCGATGACAGGATGGAACGGCTGACCCGCTCCATCACGGCTCTAGGAATGCGCGACCGGATCCGCGGTCGTGACGATGCGCTGTTCGAGGCGACCCAGCGTGCCGGCCACGTCGTAAGGCACTGAGGCCCAGCATGAGCATCATCGACCTAGAACGCCGCCTCGCGCGCATCGAGGCCGGCCGCCGGATCGGCGCGCCGACCGCCCTCCTGTCGGATCACCCGATCGGCGACACGGCCGGCGACCTGCGGGCTGACGACGCCCTCGCGAACTGGCAGCGCTGGACGGCGCAAGGCAAGGCGTCCATCACCAACGGCGTGCTGTGCCTCGTCGGTCCCGAGCTGACGGCCGAGGAATGGGCAGCGCGCTTCGTCACCGAGCACTGAGCGGTAGATCGCTGAGCTAATTCGAGAAGTAGCGGGCCTGCTCGCGCCAACTGGCGGCAGCCGTTCCGGGGCTTCTACCCTTCCCCTCGTAAGCTTTGCCTTTGTACTCCCCGCGGGCAAGCCAGACTGCCTTCGAGCGCTGATGCACGTCTAAGGCAATCGTCTCGCCCCAGACTTCAACCTTGATCACCATTGATCGCCTTCTGGTTGCTCAGCACTTACCGCCGCCGCATCATCACCGTTACGCGCTACATCGCGTCCGTCGCTCCGGCTGAACGCCGAACGGCACAGGGCCGAACCACGTCATCACGGGATCCGGCCCGTCCTTCTCAAGCCTGCATCGCCGCGCGGCTCGGCCTGGGCGCAGTGAGACGGTTAAGCGGTCGGCCGACTTCTGAACCAGCGGCGCTCAGGCTTGATGAAATGACTTATCATATTTGCAGCGACGTTCGGATAGACAGTCGGCCCCAGTCTTAAAAGTCGCCCCCAAATAGTTTCTGTCTCTGGTCCACTTCGCGTCTGGTCTACAGTCTTAAGATGTATGAGACGATCTCGCAAATCCTGCAACTTACTGTATGGAGGCCAGAGAGTGCCACTTGCCGGGCTTGCCTTCCCTAACGCTTGAGGCAGCACGCGCTTCAGCTTCTCATCCAGCGAAATTTTTCTTTCGATCTCTAGCTTTGCCATTGCAACTGGTGGCTGGTTCCCCTTGCTCGGCCGTTGATAGGTAAACCCTTCAGGGATCAGCTCGTTCGCTGTAGCCTCAATAGCGCTATAGGAGCAAACTAACTCCATCATTGCCACTTCAAAGTAATCAAATAAAGGAGAATGATTGTCTGGGAATATCCCCTGCGGTGGAGGATGATTAGCGAATAAATTTTCAATATTTGTAGCAATGCGTTGTCGATGGGCACTAAAAGCCATATTCAAATATAATGCAGGTGCCGACGGAAGGCCAAATCCAATTACATTCTTGCTTAATCGCTCTTCGGTCGCGATCATTCCAAGGCCGG
>NZ_JAKSYG010000024.1 GCF_022829725.1 Methylobacterium sp. E-005
CGATTCTGTTGAAAAACTCGGGTGTTGCAGCGGTTGTGATGAGGTGATTCACTCCTGTCGAGAGACGGAGATCGAAGCAGATGATGGGACCTCGGCAAGTCGAGCAGGGTGCCCTGTTCTACGAGTTCTCGCTCGACACCCACGTTCCCGCCGACCATCTGCTTCGCTCCATCGACCGCTTCGTCGACCTCGCCGGCCTGCGCCAGGAGCTAGCCCCGTTCTACGCTTCGACGGGCCGCCCCTCCGTCGACCCCGAGTTGATGGTCCGCATGCTGATCGTCGGCTACTGCCTCGGCATCCGCTCGGAGCGCCGGCGGTGCGACGAGGTCCACCTCAACCTCACCTACCGCTGGTTCTGCCGGCTCGGACTCGACGGCCGGGTGCCGGATCATTCCACCTTCTCCAAGAACCGCCATGGCCGCTTCCGCGACAGTGACCTGCTGCGTCGCCTGTTCGAGACTGTGCTCGCTCGCTGCATCGCCGAGGGCCTCGTGGGTGGCGAAGGCTTTGCCGTCGATGGCAGCTTGATCAGAGCCGATGCCAATCGGCAGAAGGGGGTCGAAGGCTCTGCCGGCCTGCCATCCGAGAGCGTCAGCCGCGCCGCTCAGGAGTACCTCGCCGTTCTCGACGAGGCCGCCTTCGGGGCCGCAACGCCGGTGCCGCCCAAGTTCATCTCGCCCGCCGATCCAGCCGCGCGCTGGACCGGAGCGCACGGCGGGCAGGCGTTCTTCGCCTACACAGCCAACTATCTGATCGACCTCGACCACGCGATCATCGTCGACGTCGAGGCGACCACGGCCATCCGGCAAGCCGAAGTCACAGCGGCTAAACGCATGATCGCGCGTTCGCGCGAGCGCTTCGACCTCTATCCGGCCCGGCTTGCCGGCGACAGCGGTTACGGTTCGGCCGCGATGCTGGGCTGGCTCGTCTACGAGCAGGGCATCGAGCCGCATATCAGCGTGTTCGACAAGTCGGCCCGCACCGACGGCACCTTCTCGCGCGTCGACTTTACCTACGACCAGCCGGGCGACGTCTATCGCTGCCCGGCGGGGCAAGTGCTGACCACGACCGGGACCCTGGTCAATGATGGGGCGACGCTGCTGTACCGCGCGAGCAAGTTCGACTGCGCGCCATGCCCGCTGAAGGCGCGGTGCTGCCCGAACGAGCCGGTGCGCAAGGTCCTGCGCTCGATCTACGAGGGCGCGCGGGACATGGCCCGCGACATCGCGCGGTCCGAGGAAGGCAAGACCTCACGACGCGAGCGCAAGAAGGTCGAGATGCTGTTTGCCCACCTCATGCGCATCCTGAAGCTGGACCGCCTCCGGCTACGAGGACCAAACGGAGC
>NZ_JAKSYG010000025.1 GCF_022829725.1 Methylobacterium sp. E-005
ATCGGCGAGGCGCTGAGCGTCGATCTGCACGTCGTCACCAGCGAGCTGGCGGCCGCCCTCACCGAAATCCTGCAACCCGATAAGATCATCACCGCCTTAGCCGGCGACGTTGAGGCGCTGCGCGCTGGCAAGAGCAGCGTCAACGACGCTATCGCCCGCAGTCTTCTCGCCAAGCAACTCTTTAACGGCGTCCGCCTGTACCTGAACGGGACGACGATGCTCGCGGATCAGGCGCGTGAGGTTCAACGACTTCCTGAGGCTGCGGAATGATCCGTCGTCGCGTCGCCGAAGCAGATCAGATCTCAGTGGGGAGGGAATGATGGTTGGTGGCATTCGAAGCATGCGCACAGCGGCGGCATTGCTCGCACTCAGCATGTCTGTTGGCCCCGTGCCGGAACCAGTAAGCCGAATTCCGCTGAGCCCTGAACAGGAACGCTATCGCCGACAAGAGCGCAGCCGTCTGCAGAAGCGTGCGCATCAACAGCGCGCGTGGGAACGCAAGCAGCGCCGACAGGCCGAAGACGAGATGCGCGAGCGCCTGCTGCGCCATCGGATCTCGCTGGGTGAGGACGACCGGGCCGACAAGTACCTGCACAGCGCTGCACGTCGCCGTCGTGCTGCCGAAGCTAGGGAGGGCTAAGCCATGGAAGGTATTCTAGCTGGTGTCGGTGTCTTGGTTGTGTTCGGCGTTATCGCTGGCGGGCTCGCCGGTTGTCCGAGCTACAACGTCTACACACAACGCATGGAAGGCGAGGCACAGCTCGCCAAAGCCGAGAGCACGAGGCGCACGCGCGTCTTGGAAGCTCAGGCCGAGAAGGACAGCGCCGGCTTACGCGCCGATGCCGAAGTGATCCGGGCTCAAGGCGTCGCTAACGCCAACAAGATCATCGCCGAGAGCTTGGGCGGCCCCGAGGGCTACCTGCGCTGGCGGTACATTGAGATGCTTCAGGAGACGAGCGGGCATGGCGAGCGGTCGGTGATCTACCTGCCGACTGAGGCCGGGATGCCAATCCTTGAGGCTGGCAAGCGTCCGGGAGCCGCCCGATGAGCGGCCAGCCCGACTCGCACCGGTCTCAGATCCTCCGGCAGCAGTGCAATCGCGTCCTTCGCAGCAAGGACATCCACGATGTCGTAGGCGCCGTCGAGATGATTGCGGCAGACGCAATTCTCAGTCTGCCGGGCATCTCCGAAGCCGCGGCTATCT
>NZ_JAKSYG010000034.1 GCF_022829725.1 Methylobacterium sp. E-005
GAGCCGGGGCGGCCTTGGTGACAGGCGACTTGAGAGCCGCAGTGCACGCCGCGATCCCGTCCGTCATGGCCTTCACCACTGCGGTAAGGCCATTGAGCGAGCCGGCAGCCGGGGCCGGAGCCGCCAGTGCAACCGGTTTCACTGGGATCGCCTCCTGGAGGCCCTTGACGACGGCCTCGATCACCGGCCGGGTGTCCCGGAACAGGAGGTTGCCGTTCGATGCCCCGCGGTTCCGCTGGGCGGTCTCCGTGGCGGCCTGGGCTTCGATGCCGCTTTTGCGCGGCCGGATCGCTGACAAGTTCATAGCTGTAGCCCCCTCGTTGACGTTCTCTGATGGTCCCCGCGGGGACCGGTGGTCGTTCGGATCGCCGCGGGCGCCGGAGGGGACGGCAAGGCGGCGGGAAGTCGTTCAGTGGTAGGTCTGGCCGCTGTCGGCCGCGGATTGCTCGGCATCCTCGGCGTCCAATACGGCGTTGTACCGGGCACAGGCTACATGTGGCACCAGGGTGTCCTTGATGAACTCGGCCAGGAACTCGTCACGTGACGGTCTGGACTGCTCCGGGTAGGATGCCCATTGCAGGTTGCGAAGTACATCGACACGCGCGAGAAGACTGGCCGGCAAGAGTGCAGGAACCGGCGACTTGTCGGAAGGCTCGCTGACCAGCCGCTCTTCCTCATCTTCAATTTCGGCGTAACGCCGATTGCTAGCCTCGCGCTCGTCCCAATTGAGTTCGACGCTGAGCAGGAGCTTCAGGCGCTCATCGAACAGGTCCCGCAGGTAGTCCGATCGGTTGGGCGCGGAGCCCTCCTCAATCCGCATGCGGGCGAGGATCTGATCCAGGCCAGCACAATCGTCGTCGGAGAGCTTGAACGTGATCGTGGTCATGGTCAGGCCGCGGCGCCGGACCGCTCACGGGTGCGAACTCGCGGCGCGGAAGATGATCCGGCTCCGGCCGAGGTCATCGCACGCTCGACAGCGTCGCGCATGAACATAGAGCGACTGCAATTGCGGTGCGGGTTCGCGCGCCGATATTGCGTGACCGCCTGATCAAGCTCTTCGACAAACTTCTCGTCGGCTGCGAAGGACAGTTTCAGTGTCATCGCCCTGTACTCCACGTTCTGAACCTACACCACGTGGTACGAGGTGGTCAGAACATCGTCAACATCAATTTTCAGAACAACTGTTGAATTTCCAGATCAATCGTGAGTGCAACCGGTTTCACTGGATCAGTGCTCGCTCTGGACTGGACATCTTGGACCGCGACCGGGTAGAACGCATGCACGTTGCGAGCCCGACAGCCTGATTGCTGAACCGCGTTCGCGACCCGGGGGGCCAGGGGCGGCAGCCGAGGGCATGCGGTGCGCCGCCCCACTCCCTCGCCGGCCGGCATCGCATCGCCGCCGCGGGCGCAACTCATCCTTCTTCAGCAGAGCCCCGCAGGAGCCCCGTCGCCTTCAGTGCGCGGACGCCGCCAGCGGCTCGCCCTGCGCATCCTGGGCCCACTTCGGCGGGACAGGTCCGCACCGCGCGGGTTGTGGCGCGGCCGGAGGCACAAGATAGCCGCCCCCGACCTTCCTCATAGACCCACGTCTACACGTGGCCTCCGGCCTAGACCGGATGGCACAAAGGCGGTTGCCCGATACTGGGACCCGCGGACAGCTCTGGCCCCTCGTCCAGGTCATCGCGCCAGACGGGGAACGCCGGCAGCGGCGGCATATCCTCGATCTCGTAGGTGACCTTGATCTTCACCGGAGGCTTGGCCAGTGCAACCGGTTTCACTGGAATGGCCTCCGGATCCTTGCCGGAACGGATGCGGGCAGCCGCCAACCGGTACTCCGGGGTCTGCTTCTCAGCCTCAAACCGGCGGACCCGGGCATTGTGCTCGCGCTCGCGGGCCTCCAGATCCTCCACGAACTTCCGCTCCGCCAGCCACTCATCTACTGCCTGCTGGGCGGCCTCCTCGGTCCAGCCTTTGCGCCGAAGCTGACGGAACAACCTAGCTCCTGGGAGCAGGTCGGTGCGGGCCATCTGGCTGTCGCGGCGGTCGTACTCATCCAGGAACGCCTTCCGATACGCGTACAGGAACCCGAAGTCTGGGTACTCGGGGAAGTCCACGTCCGTCCGCCATTGCGGCTTCCGAACCGCCGGAGCTTTCGCCCTCCAGGCAGCCTCTTTCTCCTGCGTATGTTCGACGTGCTGGAAGACCGTCAGGTAGGTCGTCCGCCAGTTCTTCACGCACCACTCGATCCAATCGCCCGGACCGATGTCGGTCCGGCGCCAGTGCGTCGCCACGTGCTCCCACTGCGCCTGGAGCTTGATCGAGGGCTCCGCGGACAGCTCCGCTTCCGGCCACGCATCGCGGCGGGCCGCATCGAACCGGTCCGACAAGGTCGAGCCCCAATGCTCGCGGGCAACACGGCCACGCTTCGCAACCTTCTTGGCAGGCGGAGCAGGCGTAGGCGAAGCAGATTGGACAGCAACAGCAGGTTCGGCAGTAACAGGGGGTTCAACAGGGGCGTGAGCCCCCTCTTCCTGCTCTGAAAAAGAACAAGATCCAGGTCCCGCGTCTGGCGCGAGTTCGCGAGCGCTGCTTTCTTCTCCCTCTATCCTGAAAGGGTAGTGCTTCTCTAGATGGGGGTCTACGCTGTGGATCTGTTGAACGTCCACGCTGTGGACCTTTTCGACCTGCTCATCAGCCTGCCACTCGACATCAACAAGGGTCAGGAGCGGAGCGAAATACTCGCGCTCATCCGTGGAGAGCAGGGCCCACACCGGCTCCAGGGCGACCGCGTACCGCTTGCAGCGGCCGACCTTCTGATCACGGATAAGCCCCCGGTCCTTGAGGGCTTTGCGGGACTTGTAGAGCTGGGCCCGCTTCATGTTCAGACCGGCGCGGTGGCCGCGCGAGTTGCCCTTGCCCGTGACCCCGTTCAGGAACCACCGATCGGGGATGTCCTTGGACAGCTTGCCGAACGGCAGGCTCCGGTCCGCGATGAACAGGTAGACATCGCAGTCATATGTGCTCGGGATCAGCGTCGCTGCCCGGCGGTCCAGCAGCTCAAAGAACCGACTGAAGAGCTTCCGCCTCTCGGTGTCAGAAATCGTAGTGGTCGCAGTCACGGCATCGGCCTTCCGCTTCTGGCGGCGATCGAGCGGCACGGCGAACTGGGTGGGGTCAACGTGCGCGTTCATGGTTAGGCCCTCCCGGTGCCGATGACGCCCGCGGCGAGCCGGGCAAGTGCGTTTTCAAGAGCCGAGCTGGGTTCGATCGGTGATGCGACCCTCCCCCTCGGGGAGCTTCTTTCTTGCTCGCCCATAGACAGAACCTTGACGGTTGGGGGGATCTCTTTGGGCGAGGTAAGCGCGGCCGTGACAGGATCATGGGACCGCCGCGAGGGCATAGCTTGGGCCTTGGCAGCCTGAAGCGGCCGACGCCCGCCACGGGCCTGCTCTGCGCACGCTAGGGCCCGTCTATTCGCGGCCTCGAACCCCCGCAGGGCGTCCGGTCCGAACTGGAACAGGATCGGCTTGCGGTGGAGCCCGTCCACCGTGGCCTGGAAGAGCCGCCGGCCTTCGGCACGATCGAGGAACCCGACCGCCTCCAGGGTCCGGATCGCACCGCGGACCTGGGCCTCTGTCAGGTCCAGCGTGGAGCGGGCTACCAGGGCGCGCCGGTCGATCGGGAACGGCAGGCCGAGCCGAGCCGGGAAGCTCTGATGGCAGCCCAGGAACACGGCGAGCGCCAAGGCCGCATCGCGGTTGCGGAACGGCTCCAGGGCGGGCGCGAGCCGTTCCAGGACGGCCGCGGGCAGCCGGTACGGGCCGACAGGCGGGGACGGGACGAACGGCCGGCGGCAGGAACGCACGCGCGGCGTGACCAGCCGCGGGAGCGGCAGGGTAGCTTGGTGGACGGCAGGCACGACTTCTCTCCGGGTTGTGACCCGTGGAGGCGGCCGACACGTCAGGCAGAGCTTCGCCGTCGAGGGAAAACCGCGGTTTTGCCCTTGCGTCGATGCGGATTTTCGGGGAAGATCATCACCGCCAAGAGATGAAGTTCCCCGGCTCCGGCCGGATGTGCGGCCCGCCCTCCCAGGCGGGTCGTTTCATTTCTGGACTACCTCATCAGTGCCGACGCATGGCACTCGTTGACCATCTTCGCCGCTTCAGGCCGTCGCTGCAAGCCCTATTGTGCGAGCGCCCACGGCCTAAGTGTCTGACGAAACATTAGTAATTGGCTACGCCTCGATCGCTCCGCAGCCGTGGCCTAGTTCCCCCACGCCCGCAGTAGCTTAGCCGGCCGCGTGCAACCGGTTTCACTGGGCCGCGATAGCTCGCCGGAGCCGCACCCCAGGGTCGCTGCCGGTTAGGAACTCCACTCCAGCCTCGCGAAACGCCTCCTCCAGCGCGTGGATGGTGGCTGCCGTCGTTGCCAGCAGCGGGCCGTCCATCTTCTCCAGCCGCTTCACGGTCTCTGACGACACCTTGGCCCGACCGGCTACAGTAGCTTGATCCCAGCGGAGCATGGCGCGTGCGGCGCGTAGCTGCTCAGACGTAAGCATGATTACACCTCTGAGGTAATAAAACACCTCCCGAGTGTTGACACAAGGGGCCTGCGGCGTTACACCCTGTGTGTAACAGATGCCCTCAGGAAGGCCAAGCCCCATGGCACACCGCACCGTCTCCTGGAACCAGATCTGCCGCGCCGGCCACGATGCCCGCGGCAAGGTCCCGGCCGGTCTCCTTGGTGCCCGGGCACAGGTTCAGATGGTGGCGAAGTCCCGCCGCCGGCCCCTCGTCACCTCCTCCGGCGCCTTCGACTGCGCCGCGATCATGACCGCCGCTGCCGTCGCCGCCACGGGTCTCCAGGAGCGGTTGGGCGTCTCCCGCCGCGAGGCCCTGTCCACCGCTCTCAAGGCCGCATGGCAGGCCGCCAAGATGGCCCGCACCGCTGCCGCTCACTAAGAGGGAACCGCGATGACCGGCACCGCCACCCCCGTTCCGCAGCACAGCGGTGCCCGCGCAAGCCGCGAATACGCCCAGCGGGCAGCTCTGGCGCACCGGCTGACGGTCCGCAGGTTGATGGAAGGCGGCACCCGCCGGCATGCCGACATCGCCCGCGCCTTGAACGAGATGGCTGCCCCTTCGCCCACCGGCCGCCCGTGGGATGCGGCCAGCGTCGGGCGGCTCTTGAACCGCCTAGGCATCAAGCGCGAAGCAGTAGCCCAGCGCGAAGCTGAAGCCCTCCGCGACCACGTCGAGGAACTGTGGGACCTGGGCGTCCGGACCCGCCCACAGCTCGCCATTGCCCTAACCCGGCGCTCGCTCCCCTGTGCCGATGGGGGCGCCTGGACAGCCGGCAAGGTCGGCACCCTCCTCCGGCGCTTGGCAGGGGACTGGATGACAGAGAGCAACCCCCGCCTTCAGCGCGGCGACGCGGTGCCGCTGGAGCTGGCCCGGGTGGATGAACCCTATGAGGTGGTGGTGACGGGCGCGGTGGCGGACCTGAGCGAGCCGATCGAGGCGCCGGCAGCCCCGCAAATGATCGAGGCGGAGGCGCCGGCCGAGCTGGAGCCGCAAGAAGCCGCTCCGCGCCGCCGGGCGATCCGGCTATGAGGTAGGGCATGAACCGCCTCGCCCTTCTCGCCCTCGCCGCGGCCGTCGCGATCGGGCAGCCCGCCGGCGCGCTCGCCTCCCCCAAGGCTGAGAAGGTCTATGCCGCCAATGGCTGGCGGGTGGCGGTCATCAAAGACACTGCCTTCGGCCGTTCCGTCTACGGGCGGCGCGTCGCCGTGATCCGTTCGCGGTGACCGTGCCCCCTGTCCCGACCCAGGTCCGCAATGAGCGAACGAAGCTCACGGCCACCTACCTCAACACCGCAGCCGGGGGTCTATTCACGGCCGGTGCGGTCGCGCCGCTGGTGGCAGCGGTGTTCGGCCTGGGCGCCGCCGGCAACCTGTCCGCGTTGACACTCGTTCTCGGGATAGCGATCTTCCTCCTTGCGAGCGGCGCTCTACACCTTGCCGCTCGCGCTGTACTCCGGGGGCTCCAGCCATGACCGATGTCCAGGTCGTCGCGTTCATCATCGCCCCGCTAATGGCCGTGGCCTTCGGGTGGGGCGTAGCGTTCTGGGCGCGCCGCGCGGCGTAGGCGGATCGTTTACGCATGAGCCTACCGACCCTCGATAGCGAAGCGCTCGACGGCTCATGCTTCGCGGTAGCGCGGGCGTTGCTGTGGCAAAGGGGGCCGGTTTCGGTCGAACCGATTAAGGAGCTGGCGTCCGCGCTTGCCCGGACAGCCCGTGAGCATGCGGAGTACCTTACGGGCCAACAGTACGATCCGAATATCGTGACGCGCGCCCTGGAGTACCTTGAGCGTCACCACGCAATGCCGACCGGCGATGCCGAAGTCTGGAGCAAGGCCACCCTGGAAATCCTCGTTGAGCTGGCGTGCTGTAATACGGGGCCTAGCGCGGCGTCGGAGCCGTTCTACCGGGACATTGAAGCCGGCTTGGCGAGGGCAAGGGCCGGATACTCATCAGCATGAGGTTCTACCCGATGTCGAAGGTGCTGCTAGTGCTTGCCATGGCAGCGGTGGCTACACCGGCTGTTGCTCAGCCTGCGAAGCGCCCGCCCGCCTGCTCCCCGCGCTTCGTCGCGCAGTGGATGAATGACCGCGACGTTGCCTTCCGCAACCTCCCAAAGGTCCCGTGCACGATGCAGGGGGAGACGGGGATCTACATCTGCGACAAGAACGGGTGCGCGCGGCCGTAGCCACTACCTTGCCCGCTCGATCTTCGGAGGCGGCACCAGCTCGCTTCTAAGTGCAACCGGTTTCACTGGGCCCCGCGGCCAGACAGTTAGGTTCGTCTTCTCGCATGGAGCGAGTGCCATCGGGGGCTAAGTACAGCATGGCTCATCAGACCCTGTATGGGATCCCCGCTTTGTGAACCGATTTAGGGATTTTGAAAACCAGATAAGTAGCTGAAACATATACGAATTCTGGATAATTCAACCTAATTCTCTCTAGAAAGATGGTAATAGATGTACAAAATCGCTTCTCACTCGAATGGAGGAGCAGATGCATTTTTTGACCGTGATTTTAGAAGCGCTGCGCGGGCTGCCGACCGAGAAGCTGGTGGTGCTGGTAGCGCTGGCCAGCTTGGCGCTAGCCGCCTACGTCGTTCATGTGATGGCGGGCTTTGGGCCTAGGCCATGAAGCCGCTGCGCCCTTGGGTGATGCTTCCCTCCGCCTGGATACAGCGGGGAGGATTGTGCAATTTCCGGTGGGAGAGAAATGGTGCCGGGTCGGGCAACACCATGGCGCTGATGCTTCTCATCGTCATCGCTCACCAGGCCGATATCGACACTGGTGTTGCGCGTATCACCTACGACCAGTTTGAAGCCATCACAGATAAAAGCCGCGCTAAGATTGCAAAAGGTATTACCACACTAAAGAGACATATGCTGATCGACGTAGAAGGCGCCAGCAGAAGCACGTTTAAAATATGCAACTACAGGCGCGATAGGGGGTGGGCCGCACTACCTGCTAAGCACCTCTATGACAAAGATGGATGCATTGCAATGTTCAAAGGCTTCACTCTCAGAAGCCCTAATGAATTGGCGGCGCTCAAAATCTATCTTCTAATCGCGGCTTACCGAGATCGTGATACCAACTCGACTAGTATTGGCTTCGACAAAATCTCTGAATTGACGGGCATTGACCGCGCGCAAATCCGACTTGCCAAAAGTCATTTGATTGCGTCGAGCCTGATGCATGTCGATCCAACCAAACCCGATGGCGCTGCCGCCTATTTCATATATCGCCTCTATGGGCTTTACCCACGCAGACATGCTGGATCGACAGGCAGGGGCGATGCCACAGCAATGCCCGGTACGGAAGGCTGAGTGGTCGGCCGCGCAAGGGCGGGACGGGATCGAGTGCAACCAATTTCGCTGAGGATCGAGGTTCGCGCTTAATTGACGGTGCGCCACTTCAAGGCTGGCAAGGCCGGTCTGGGCGCGGTCGTATCACGGGCGCGTAACCGTTTAGGCTGCCACCTCTGCACGCTGCCGATCACGCCCACCATACCATCTACCACCCTCGAAGCGGGTTCAGCGGCCGGATCCACGCCGCACCCACAAACATCATTGACGTACAACATCGGTAGAAACGAAATCTCGCCAAACGCCCGCTACGAACCACAAGAACACCGATATTTAGAATAAAAAATCAATTCGGATTTCTCGTTAATTCATATATTATAACCGAAACTGCTGATGAAGCGTGACTGCTACTATTGATGGGATACATAGCGTAGGATTTTTGAACAGGAATTGATTTTGAAGAAACAACATCAGCTCCTTGGCTAGCTAATTGCTGTGGCTGGGATTTAGAAGATGGGTCACTGATTAAAGCTGAAAAACTCAAACGGTAATCGTCACTGTTTGGTAGTTCATATATTTCTTGGACCATATTAATTCCTAATTCCAACCACTGCACACCTGCTTGGCTTGGATACCTATAGTTGGCGCCATTGACATTGATAGTTATCTGGCCGTTACTTTTTGCAGTTGTACCTGTCAAAGGGGTCATGCCCTTTATCTTCAACCAAACACGCGAATTATCTGAGGCGATTTGAACTTTGTTCGTATTATTTGAATAAATTGATATTGCAGCCAATGAGCCCGAGATTAAGCCGAAAAATATTACAGCGTTAAAAATATTCTTTACTATATCTGCTCTGTTTTTCAGTACAGTAAGAGCAAGATTATATTTCTGATCAGCACTAAGTCCGCTGGTGTCGATGTTAAGTCCGATAGACTTCGCATTGATAAAATCAGATCTTTTATCTAAAGGAAGCGCCTCTAGAGACTTGGTTTGATTATTTAAATAGGCTTGATACAGCGATAATACTACCGCTGCCAAGAAAGCTGCAAGCGCAAAACCACCGCTTACTTCACTAATAGCATTCCACATCTATTGTCGCCCAGAATTGACACGGGTTGTTTGGTTGCAGCCTCAGAAACAAATAGCTCTTCGCAGCACGATAGCTTGGCTGGGAACTTGGCGCCAGCATCGCTGTCCCTTTATTGCGACATTGCAACCAATTGCACCTGGTGGTCGGCGACTATGTAAACCCGCGCGACACTGCCCGTTTCACCTGGACCGCGGACCACTGGCCGCCACGGGCAGTCGGGATGCGGCGCTCGTTAAGGGCTGCTGCGATCTCCCGGAGCGACGTGGCACCTGCGGCCTTCACGTCGGCGAGGATTGGGGCGAGATCCGCCGCGCGCTTGTCCGCCTTAGCGACACGGACGGCCTGGCTAGCGGGTGCACCGGTCTGATGGATCGCGGCAGAGTTCTTGCGCCGGCCACCTAGCACTGTCCCGCGAGCCTTGGCGGCAGCGAGGGCTTTGCGGGTGCGCTCCCCGATCATGCCGGCCTCTAGCTCGGCCACCGAAACCATCTGGGTCAGCAAGAACCGGCCGGTGGCGCCCTCGATCTGGGGCATGTCGCAAAACCGGACCTCTACCCCGCTCTCGAGAAGCCTGGACAGGAAGGCCACGGACCGGGTCAGTCGGGACACATTCGCCACGATCAAGGTGGCGCCCATGATGCGGCAGCGAGCCAGGGCCTTGGCGAGTTCGGGGCGGGCATCGGTCCGGCCGCTCTCCACTTCCACAAACTCGGCCGCGAGGGTCCAGTCCCCGCCGTTGAGGAAGGTACGGACCGTCTCCCGCTGTGCGTCCAGGCCCAGGCCGGACACGCCCTGCCGCGAGGTGCTGACCCGGAAGTACGCCACGAAGGTGCTGGAGGCCATTTGTCCGCTGCTCCCGAAGGTGCTGCCGATATCGCTACATGAAGTGCATCGAACGTTGCATTAGACGTAACGCCTCCTGTCCTAGCCCATCTCAATGGTGTAGACAATTCCAAAAGCACCTCTGGTTTCACTGAAGGACGGATCATGTCCGAACTGTCGAGCGTCCCCGCCAAGGGGCTGAAGGCGTTGCTGAAGCTGCCCCTGACCGGGAAGCCAGTCCCGCCCGGATGGAAGCCGCCACGCCTACCGCGGGGTGCTCCCGGAGAGGCGGCTGCAAAGAGGAAGGCAGTGGCGGACGCGCGAGCGGCCGAGCTGGTGCCTGTCCTGGCGGAGCTACGGACAGACGGCATCACCTCGGTTCGGCGGGTCGCGGCAGCCCTCACGGAACGCGGGGTGCCCACGGCCAGGGGCGGCCCTTGGCATGCGAAGGAGGTCCAGCGGCTCTTGGTGCGGATCGCCGCCTTGCCGGCTTGAGGACCACCGCCACCTAGTCCCGCAGCGGCTCCGGCTTCTGACCATCCGGCAGGATTTCTTTGACGTGGTCGTGGATCATACCGGACGTGAAGGGCTTGCCAATGAAGCGTGCGCCTTCGGGCATGTCGTCTGGTCCCGGCTGTACGTGTCCAGATGCCACCACGATGGCGATGTGCGGCCAACATCGGGCGGTCTCGCGAGCGACGGCGAAACCGTTGCGGGAGCCGGGCATCTGCACGTCGGTGAACAGCAGGACGATCGAGGCGTGATGCTCTGCCAGCAACACCATGGCCGCGTCGCCGTCGCTGGCCTCGAACGTCCTGAACCCGGCATCCTCCAGGATGTCTAGCGCATCCATACGGATCAGCCCGTCGTCATCCACGATAAGGGCGTAAGGTGCTGATGCGGCATCGGGATGGGTCATTCTCTGTAAGCCTCGATCCACGCGAAAGGTCCCCGCTGCGTACCGGACGTACATGGTCCAAACGCCCCGCCGCGCGTTGTAGGGGATGACCGACCTGAAGCCGCACACACCCGAGTGGTTCAAGGCGCTGGACCGCCAGAACCCGCAGCAAGCCGCCATGACGCGTCAGGCGATAGCCTCCGCCGGCCGCGATGACGGGTGCAGTGTCTGCGGGGACGATCCGGCGACGGACTACAAGCTGGTGGACCCGCGTCCGGCCCCGGGTGTAGTGGCGACGCTCCGCCTCTGCGACGACTGCCGCGGCATCCGACAGGCGATGCAAGGCGAGACCTACGAAGCGCTCTGACAGAAGCCCCTACTCGGACCCCTTGCTACCCTGACCGCCGCCCTCGAAGACGGTGAAGCGGGCCTTGGCGCGCTCCCGCAGCTCGTCGGCCGTGGGCTTCGGGGGTGCCGCGCGTTCGTCCGGCACGAGCTTTCCGAGTATGGCGTTGACGTGGAGACCGGTCACCCCGGCCCTCTGTTCAGCGCTCAGGCCCACCATCACCCGCGCGTGTATCTGATCTACGTCGAGCGGGCCTTGCTCCCGCAGGACCGCCACCAGGGAGGTGTTCACCGCGAACAGAGCGAAAAGCTGCTCGGCTAGCGTGTTCGTGTTCGTCGCGAGTTCAAGCACGCCCGCGGACTGTTGAAGGAACGCTTCCTCCAGCTTCGACATGCGGGCGTGAAGGTCAGCTTCGTGTTCGGACATGGCGCAACTCCTGGACGTGAGCACCCCGAACCGGCTGGAGCACGATCGTCAACAGATCGACACGTTGTTGGCCAAAGCGGCCTTGGTGCTTTAACCCGCCGTTAACCCTTACACGCCCACCTGACGACGTGTGCACACGTGCACGGGGCCGCAGGTTCGCATGCGGCTATGCGGGAGAGCGGACATGCGCACGATCGCACTCATCAACCAGAAGGGCGGCGTCGGGAAGACAACGTGCGCCCTCCACCTCGCCACCGCGTTCCAGGCCCAGGGGACGGACGTGCTGGTGCTGGACCTGGACCCCCAGGCGTCCGCTGCAGAGTGGCACGACGCACGGGCGGATAAGCTGCCCCACGTGGAGAGCATCCAACCGGCCCGGCTCGCCAAGGTGGTGGAGCAGGCCGCCGACATCGGCACGGGCATCTTGATCTTGGACACTGCTCCGCACGCGGAGAGCACAGCCCTGGAGGCTGCCCGGTGCGCCGATCTGGTGCTGGTGCCGTGCCAGCCCTCGATCATGGATCTACGGGCGATGCGGAAGACGGTGGAGTTGCTGAAGCTGGTAAAGGTCCCGGCCTTCGCGATCCTGAACGGTGTCCAAGCCCACGGCACCGTGGCCGATGAAGCGGCCGAGATGATCGAGAGCGGTCTAAACCTGCCGGTCTGTCCAGTGCGCCTTGGGGACCGGGTGGCCTACAGCCGGTGCTTGATCGGCGGCCAGACGGCCCAGGAGATCGAGCCTACGGGCAAGGCTGCCGCCGAGATCACACGCCTGCACATGTGGGCATGCGAACAACTCCATTTTCCCACACCTCCACACGTGCTCGTGTCCACGACTGTGAATGCGCACACGTCCGCAGGTAGGCAATCCCGCACGTGAACAGGGCTACAGGCGAACACGCCCACATCACAGGAGCACAGGACAGCATGACGAACCGCTTCCAAGCCGGGCTCGCCAGCATCAAGGGTAACAGCGGCAAGGCCCCCGCAGCGGCCCCGGCTGAAACCGAGCTTCCCGCCGTCATCCCGATGGCAGGGACTGCTCCTAGCCGGAAAGGGAAGGTTGTGATCAGCGCCTATTTTGATCCGGCCGTGCGTCAGCAGCTCGCCATCATGGCGATCAAACAGGACCGGTCCCAGGCTGCGCTCATGGCGGACGCACTCAACCTGCTGTTCGAGCGGCACGGGGAAGCGCCGATTGCAAAGGCGTAGCCGGACCGGTCGGCCGCGTGCGCAAGCTCTACAGCCCCTTGCTGGCTATCACCGGGACCGTCGCGACAGGTGCCGTGTGGACCGTTGGGCAGACAGGTCCGAAAGAGACGAACGCCCACCTGTGCGAGTTCGTGGGCCGCTATGTCCCCGGCACGCCATCGGACTGCGGTGCGCTCGACCTGGCGGTTTCGATCGTTGGATGGCTGTTCATTGCCTCGCTGTTGATCGCCCTCGCTGAAGCCGCTTGGATCGTGGCAGGCTGGCAAGGATGGCGACGGGCCAAGGACGTGGGGGCATCGCCAGTCCTGGAAATTCGCTTCGATCCTACGAACCCGGCGCGTCGCTTCTGGTCGCTGGAGGCTCCGCGTGATCGGGAGGGCACCCGGCACCCGGGCGTAGTCCATGAGTACCGGGTGGACATCCACAACCCGACGATGCGGACAATCCGCAACGTGTCCGTCACCTTGGAGCACGCCGGGGATATGGGCTCCAGGCCGGCGGATGCTTTCCTAGACAAGACATGGACCCAGGTATGCGATCTGAAGCCCGGATGCTTCGAGCTGGTGACCATCCTGCGATGGCCGTATCCGAAGATACAGCCGGGCATGCTCGCTGGCCGGTCTGCGCTCTGCTACGGGCCGCTCATGGTCACCGCGAGTGGGGATGACATCCCTCCGACGCGTCGCATCTTCTGGTTCGACTACCAGCGCGAGCCGATGATCTTCGACAAGTTGGAGCCCGGGGAGGAACTGCGGGCAATTGATCGGCCGACCCCGGTGTAAGGACCTGATTAGCCGTGTGCGAGGTGAAACGGGGCGGCGTAAGCCGCCCCGTCCGTTCACCGCAGCAAGTATATCGCCCAGGCGACCGCCGAAACGATCACAGCAACGTCTACCTTCAGGGTTACAACGACACGAACGGTGGCCTTCATGGGCCTACCCTCCGGGCCGGGCGCGCCTCGACCCTAAGGGGTTGAGGGGTTGGCCCCTGTCGAGCGGATTAGGCGCCAGCTCCCAGGTATCACCGCCCCACCGTCAGCGGTCGCGTTCCGCCTTCGGCAGCTCTGCGTCATCTCCGGTTGAGGGCTTTGGGTGGTGCTACTTCTAGCACTCCTCCGCTCTGCCGGCCGCAGTCACCTTTCGGACGCGAGGTCCCCCCTAGGTGATGAGCCTAGGTCCACCGGCCGATCGATGATTGTCCATCCGCACAGTCGTCCGGGCATCCACCCGATCGGGTTAGCAGATCGACGTTCTGAAGATGGTAGTCTCAAGCGTAGGCGTCTAGTCGCTGAAGCTGCTCTGCTCTCGCGCGGCCCCAACCGCTCCCCTTCCACCCTGGATGGCGATCCGGGGGTTGAAATTCTTAGACCCAGTGGACAGCGGTCTTTGCCTGGATGCCGCCAGTGAAACCGGTTGCACTGAGAGGTTCATCCGCGGTGCCCCGGCCGCAAATTTTCTAGTCAGCTCGACGGTATTCCTGGATCAGTTCGATGATCTGATCATCGAGTTCACGCAAAGGCGCCATCTGGCGGATGCCCGCACGGTTGTACCCATCTCTATCAACGTGCCGCAGGAACCCGTCTTCGAAGGTGTATCGATAGTCCTTCTGATCACGAATGAAGCTCCACTCCGATAAGAGTTTGAAGCTAGCATCCGTAAAGAACTCCTGACCCGCCTCGTAGATCGCCACCACTTCTTCGAGCTGGCGGAACGATGCCTCCATTCTGAGGCGCCTACGCTTCATTAGCTGGAGGCTCAGCCGATCGGTATCCGGGATCATCTGCGCCACATCAGTTAAGCAGTTCATGGCCCCCTCGATTGCAAGGACCACGTTCAGACGATCGAACCCGGAGAACAACGCCGCGCCATGCAGCTTGGCATACGGCACCTCCACCCATTCAGGATCATCAGACCGGCGCTTCCGCACTCGCTTATTGATCACGAGGTTTCCGCTGTGCCGGATTGCAGCCTCTTGGGCACGTGAAGCGAGTTCCCCGAGATTGGTACGGAAGCCGATAAGGCGGTAGGTTAGATGCTCGACGGGCCTGACCCACGCATTCAACGCCCGCTGCATCGGCTTGTAGATGGGTGCGAAGCGATCGAGGCGGTGAAGCTCGTACTGGCGATCAACGCGCTCCTTCATCCGCTTCTCGGCGGACGCCCAGCTCTCGCCGAAGGCATCACCGCCGCACTTACTCCCTAACAAGATCCGGTCGCCCTTTGTGGTCAGGGCGGTGAAGCCGCGTGCGTGATGATGCCCTTGGCAAGCGGCGCAGTAAATCTTCTCGGCGGGGAAGCCAGGGAAGCGGTAGATGTTGAGGACATCGAGCAAACCCACCCCTGGCTCGATGCGGTAGGCTAGTCCCATCTGCTCTCGCGGGTCATCTAGGACAAGCGCCTGACGGCGAAGATCGTGATCATTGAGTTTGGCTGACAACCAGAACCCCTAGCTATGCGGCACGTCAACGTGCACAACGCATTACGGTTCGGCTGATCTGACGTGATGTCAAGTTCGAGAGCCCTCAATCCCCGAGATATGCAGTGGGCAACCGCTGATTTGGACTTCGATTGCCCACTGCCATCTGTTCCTTACCTGGAGGCTGAAAGCGTCTCCCGTTCTGGTACAGTCTTCAACAGACCCTTAGTCGCTGAAGCTGGACCGCTCCCGCGATGCCTCGGCCGTGCCTCCACCACCCGCATTGACGGTGATCTTCGGCGCGAAGTCCTTGGCGAGAAGGGCTTGGATACCCGCGGCGATGCCCGGCAAACTCGCGGTGTCGCCCTTGATGCCGCTGAGCACCCCCATCAGCCCCGCCATCGTCCCCTGAAGCTCGGCATCGTGGACGTTGAGTACGCCCTGGGCGGTGACCAGCACGGGGGTGACCAGCTTTACGGGAGCCGTCACCTCCACCTTCGACGGACCGTTGCCGGCCTGGGCGAGGGCGGCACCGGGCACAACTGGAGCCCCCTGCGAACCGGGCCGCGGTCCCGAGATGGTAGAGCCCGGGATCGGGGCCACGTTCTCGGCGGAGACCGGCTTGCGGCCCTCGCCGAAGCTGTCCGACTTCCCGGGCCGCGGGTGCCGCTTCATGGCGTCGGGGGCCTTGGGCTTGAACGCCTCGATCGCCTTGGTAGCCGCTTCGTCCGCGTGGAGGGCATGGGCCGCCGCGGCGTCCTGAGTGGCCTTGATCGCGGCAGCCTCCGCCGCTTTGGTGGCCGCATCCTTCCCCGACATCTGCTCCGCGGTCCCGATGACGGTTTGCGGGTCGCCCTTCGTGGCGACGGTGGCCGCTCCAGGGGTCGCGTTCCGGCGGGCGTACCGCTCCCGGCGCGCGTCCAGATCATCAACGGCGGCCTGGGCAGCGTCCAGAGCGGCCTTGGCGGATGCCCGCTTGGACCCACGGAAGCCCGCGTTGGCGCCTTCGGTGGCATCGTACGCCGCCTGGGCCTTGTCGCGCTCTGTGCCGAGCCGGTTGCGCTCCTCTTGCGACAGGCTCTCCCGATTGTTGCCCAGGTAGCGGGAGACCATGCGGCCCACCGCATTGGTGCCGTTGCCGTCCTCATCGAGCCCAAGGGCGGAGTTGATCGCGGACAGGGCGGAGCCCACGGCCTTGATCGCCGACAGGGCGGTATTGCCCGCCTCCGCGAAGCTATCCCAGTCCAAGGCGGCCCAGGCGGCAAGGCCGGCGGCCACGGCACCGATCGCGAGGCCGACCGGACCAGCCGACAGCGCAACGGTGCCGACAAGGCCAGCGACGCCCGATGCAGCGAGGCCGGCCGTGATCGCGCCGAACGCGGCCATGACCTTCTGTGTCGCTCCGGGATCGGCGGTGGCCGCACTGGCAAGCGAGCCCAGGCCCCGGGCGATGGTGTCCATAGCGGTGATGGCAACGCCAACCTCCGGCCCGCCCATGGCCGTCATCAGGCTGTGGAAGCTCTCCTTGACCTTGTCCACCTGCGCGGTGAAGTTCTCGCCGAACATGATGTCCAGCGCGTTCTTCGGTTGCTTCTTCTGTTGGGCAATCGCCGCGTCGATCTGCTCCTGCTGGGCAATGAAGTCGGCCAGCATCTTGGCTTGGTTCTTGGCCTTGGCGAAGTAGTCGATTTGCGACTGGATCACATCGTCCAGGTAAGTCTTGAACTTGTCCATCATCCGGGCCTTACGATCCGTGTCGCCCAGGCCGGCAAGGTCGGTGTCGTTGGCGTGCTGCGCCTCGAACTTCTGACGGGCCGCGCCGATATCGTTGATGCCGGCCTTCCGCAGGACTGCCGGCACGACGTTCTTTTTGAAGTGCTCGTAGGGGTTCTGCCGCAGCAGCTCGGGATCGGGCAGGCTATCCGGGCGGATGCCCAAGAACTTCTTGCCGTCGAACTGCATATCCTTCCGGCTGATCAGTCCCAGGCCCTCCAGAGCCTTGGCGGAGCCGAGCCCGGTCTGCCCCTTGGTGAGAGCGCGCTGATACATATACATCGCGTCGCCCGACCCGGAGCCGCCGAGAGCCATGGTCACGGACGGCAGGACTTGGCTGATGAAGTCCTTGCTCCAGCCGCGCGCCATACCGCCCGACTTCTGGACGGTCTGAAGCAGCTCCTTCGGGTTATAGATGCCGCGGGTGCTGATCACGCCTTGCGTGATGCCGTCCACCAGCTCCTTGATCTCGCCCTCAGACCGCGTGCCATAGCCCAGATCCTCGATCACGCGGCCCAGAGCACGGGACTGCCCGTCGCCGAGCTTCCCCTTGGTCTCGTCATCGCTGATCAGCGCGACCGCCTTGGCAGAGCGGACGATGAACGGGGCGAGCCGGGCAGCCTTGCTCAGATCACGGTCGCCGACATCGGCCACGTCGATCACCGATTTCAGGGCCTCGACAGTCGAGATGTTCGGGTTGTCCTTGGCGATCCGGTAGGCCGCCTGTGTCGCTTTCGCGATCTCCGTGGAGTTGCGGCCTTGCAGCTTCATGAGGACTTGAAGGTCGTTCAGCTCGCCCGCGCTCTTGAGCATGTCCCATACGGTGTGAGCGGACACGGCCGCGCCGATCCCGCCGACGATCCCCTGGGCGTCATGATTGCCGTGGCTCCCGCCATGGCCGCCACTGCGACGGCCGCCGCCATGTCCACCGCCGGCAGCACGGCTGGCAGCGCCGCTACCACCACGGCCGCCACGGGCCGGGCGCGGGGCAAGCGGCTGGCCTCCACGGGCTACAGCAGGCACGCCAGAGCGCGTCCGACGCGAGCCGACAGGGGGGGAGGCCGGCGGTAGATCCCGGCCGCGCCAGTGAAACCGGTTGCAATGAACGCGCGGCCTTGGCCTGGGCGCGGGCCTGGACACGGGCACCGCGGACCGTTTCGCGCGTGTAGCCCCTGGCCGCTTTCGTGGCGTCGCGGTGCCACCGGGCGACGGATTGGGTGTCGCGGGCAAGAGCACGGGTGTGGGTGGCCGCGGCCTTCATGCCCTCCAACTCCTTCACGGTGCTGCCGATGGCACGATGGGCACCCACCGCGGCCCGCTCGATGCCGGCGATACTCTTGCCCAGGCGCCCGGCATCCCGATCGGCGCTCCGCATGCTCTTGCTGGCCCGCTTGCCGAACTGCTTCAGCTCCCGGTCCGCCTCCCGCAGGACGGATTTGAACGAACCCGCGAAGGCGGCCCCGATCGTGACAGTAACGTTCGCGCCCCTAGACATGGTGGGCCCCCTTCTCGGATGTTGGATGATGTGCGCGAGGGGCTTTCGCTCTTTCGCGATGAAAAATTCGGGACGTGCGAGCGTGCCGGGCAGTTCAGGCGGGGCTGACGACGGGCCTTCTCGGGCTCCTTCGCGTCTATTAAGTGCGCGAAAGCTCCGGAAAGGCGCTACGCGCCAAAGCGCAGATACGCCTATGACTGGCCGCGGCCCTAAGCGGCTTCGGCCATGACTGGATGGTGGACCGTTACGGCCAGTTCTGCCCGGATCTCTTCGCAAAAGAACCGCTGGCAACGGATCTCCCGCCCGCGCCGAGTGGCGCGCTCACGTCGGTGACGCTCATAGTCGCCCGCTCGCATTTGCAGGTTAGGAGGCCGCGGGTGGGACCCATCGAGATAGGCATCGAGTTGGTTCTGAGATTGGGTTCCGCAGTAGAGATGCCGGGGATTGATGCACCAGGAGTTCGGGCACGAATGGTTTGCTGTTCTACCGGGTGGGATTGGCTTATCGTCCCGCAGTAGAAGCGCGAACCTGGAACCCTTAACACGCTGCAAATCACCCGCCGCGTCTGTGAACCAGATCTTCGCGGGCTCGGATAGCTGATCCCGGTAGCTCCAGCACCCGTGTTCGCCGATACCCCGGACAATCTTGCCGACGATGCGGAAGGCCGCCCGGTCGGGGATGACGATGGTGGGCAGGCCCCAAGCTGGCCTTTGGTGCTCAAAAGCGAACTGCCGGGTCTTGTAGGGGGATTGATCCCGCCAAACGCCATACAACCAGGGCATAGGACAGCTCCCTCACCGGCCCTATTGAGGTCGCGGCGGTGTGGTGGTCGGGAGGCTGCCGGGCACTATCGCCAGAATGCCAAGGTCAGATCGGGGGTGGTGGGCCCTACGCGGAGCGTGGGACCCGTTCGCGAACGCGAATGGTGGAGGCCGAAGGCGGATCAGCGGGGACCGGGGGCACCACGGGAGCGGCCTCCGGTTCTACGGGTAACAACTCGATCGCCAGGGCGAGAAGGCACGCCTCCAGGTGGTTCAGGAGCCTCGTGCGGAGCCGTGCGGCCGTGAACCCATAGTCCCGGGCCAGCCGCTCGATCGGCACGCGGTCCAAGACGTGGGCCCGCAGAAGGCCAGCGGACAAGTGGAAGTCGTTGGCCGCAGCCTCCCCGCTATGGGGTGCCCGGATCACAGGGGGTGTCCCCGCGGCACCAGCCGGCAGCCTGGGGGCAGTTCGTAGACCGCCTCCACGCCTTCGCGGGCGCCCAGGTGAATGACCCGCCCGCCTTCGGTACGGGCCGCGACCGTCACCGTCTGCTCAACCTCCCGAAGGAAGGCCAGCAGCTCAGCCGCGAGGCGGGCGGTAGGCCGCCCCGACGCATGCGCGATGGGAGGCAAGGGTTCCCCGTCCAGGCAGACCCGGCGAACCATCTGGATGGCGGTATCGAAAGCGTGGGCGTCCATTGCGGCAGCCTCCCTTACGCGCCGGCCACGCCAAGGCCCGGCTGGATCAGCCGCGTCCCGACGCTATTGATGGCTGCGATGGTCGCCTTTTTGGTCTCCAGCTCATCAAGGGCGGCCTGGGCTTGCGCGGTGGTCAGGCCGGTGGCGTCGCTCGCGTCGGACGCCCGCACCCGCACGGGCCGCCTGTCCGCTTCCTGCCACCGACCGATGATGTGGGTCAGCACCACCAGGGCGTTGTTGGACAGGCTCGGATCGAGGGCCCGCAGCGTCAGCACGGCGGCTCCCGACTTCGCGACCATGACGCGATCGGTGGCCGCTTTCTCGGCCGCGCGCTGGGCAGCAACGCTGTCGTCCCGCGAGCGGCGGCGCATCGCTTCGGTCTCGATCGGGACGTGGGGCTCGTTCCCGGAGACGGTCCGGACCTGAGTAGCGCGCTGCGGGGCCTTCTGGACCTGTCCAGCGATCTCGGCCACCCGTGCGCGCTTCTCGACAGTCGCGAGCGCGGTGTTGCGCGTCACAGGAGCGGGAGCGGGGATCGCCGCGGCCTTCGGAGCCGGGGCGGCCTTGGTGACAGGCGACTTGAGAGCCGCAGTGCACGCCGCGATCCCGTCCGTCATGGCCTTCACCACTGCGGTAAGGCCATTGAGCGAGCCGGCAGCCGGGGCCGGAGCCGCCAGTGCAACCGGTTTCA
>NZ_JAKSYG010000038.1 GCF_022829725.1 Methylobacterium sp. E-005
GTCAGGGCAAGCCAGACCCGCGCACGCATGAACGCAACCCTTCGTACACAACGAGCAGTCGGTGTGTGCCGGAATGGTTTCCGAGTGGTTCATGGCAGCGGTGCAATTCACGCGATCCACCGACCCCGCACTTCTTTGGACTGGCATTGCCGATGACAACCGGGTTGACGGTATTGCTCTCGGGGCATGTATTACAGGGGCTGAGACGATGTCCGCCTCTGCGCGACTGGTCTCTACGGGCATAGGATCATGAGCGAAGGCATCGTGCCACTACGCCAGAAAGGTGAGGCGGGTTCAGCGCTCGACCGCTTCGACATCGCTGCAGTGGCGCTCCTCATCGGTGGCCAAGCGGCAAGCCTACAAGCGGCCCGGGCAGTGGTGATCCTGAACGACCTCCGAGCGCAGCGAGATCAGATGACAGCGGTGCTCGTAGATGTACGCGGCCGCGAGCCGACCGGTGACCCTGAGATCGACGACACCAACGCTAACCTGATCACGGCGATCAACTCCGGCATCGTGCAGATCGACCTGTTCATCGCCCGTGGTCAGGTCTTCTTGGCGCAAGCTGCTCAACCGGGAGCATACCGGCCTGAAGCATCAGCACGGACACCGACAAATGCCTAATGCCGATAGCGTTCGGCGAGGGTCATCAGCGCCTGGGCGAGCTCCGTGAGATTGGCCGAAGCCGACTCGACCTGCCGCGTGCCGGCCGCGGTTTGTTGGCTCGCCTGCCGGATGTTCTGGAGCGCGCCCACCACCTGCTCGATCCCGAGCTGTTGCTGGTTCGTCGAGGCGACGATCTGCTGGAACACCTGAGTGCCTTCCTCGATCTTCGCGGTGATCTCCTCGATGGTGCGCTGCGTCGTGTCGGAGCGGGTCTTGCCGGTGGCGGCACGCTTGACCGCCTCCTCGGTCAGCATCACCGAGGTGTTGATACCCCGCTGGATCTCGCCCAGGATCCCGCGCACCTGGCCGGTGGCGGCCTTGGCCTGGTCGGCCAGCAGCTTCATCTCCGAGGCCACCACCGCGAAGCTCAACCCGCTCTCGCCGGCCGCCGCCGCCTCGATGGCGGCGTTGAGCGCGAGCAGGTGCGTGCGTTCCGAGATGTCGTTGACCGTCTCGATGATGTCGCCGATCGTCTGGGTCTTCTCCGACAGGCTGACGATGTTGCCGGCCACCGCCTCGGCCTGCTCGCGGATCGCGTCCATGGCCTTCGCGGTATCCGAGACGGCGCGCAGCCCCTGGCGGGAGGTCTGCGCGGTGGCCTGGGCGGTGGTGATGACCTCGGTGGCACGCTTGCTGATCTGGGCGCCCGACTGTGTGATCTGATCCATGGTGGCGGCGGTCTGCTGCACGGCGGCGAATTGCTGTTCGACGGAGGCAGCCTGCTCCTGTGCGGAGGCGCGGATCTCGGCCGCGGCGGCGTTCAGGTCGGCGGTGGCGGCACGGTTGGTCCGGGCGAGGTCCGAGAGACCCGAGACCATCGCGTTCAGGCTGCGGCCTAGGCGGCCGATCTCGTTGTGCCCTCCATCCCCGAGTTTGCCTGAAAGGTCGCCCTCACCGACGTGCTCGACGAAGCTCATCACGCGAACTAGTGGCCAGACGATCAGGCGGTTGATGGCGACGCCGATCGCGGCGCAAATCAGGAGCGTGAGCAGGGTACCGCCCCACAGGGCGAAGCTCTCATCACGCTGAGCCTTTGCGACGCGTGCGACCTGCTCCGCACGGGTCCGTTCTTCCAGGTTGTCGATGGCGGCGAGCCTTCCGCGCAGGGTGTCGAAGAACTGCTTGCCTCTGCCTTCAGCCTCGATGCGCACCGCATCCGGTCGCGTCGCTGGATTGACTGCTTCTCGGATGGCGGTCTCGCCGATATCAGTCTGCCAGGCGCGCGCCGCCGTCACGGCGTCGGCCAACAGGCGCGACCGCTCGGCATTGTTGCCGATCAAGGTCGTCAGACGCGTAATCGTTTCGTCGAGGGCCGGCCGACCCGCGCGGTAGGGTTCCAGGCTGCTCTCGCGCCCGGTGATCAGGTAGCCGCGCAGGCCGGTCTCCTGGTTGAGCATAGCGGTGCGGAAGGCGTCGAGGCCGCGGACCACTTGGGTCGAGCGGTCGAGGGCGTCGGTCGCCTCCTGCAACTGATTACGTGTCGCTAGCACTGCCCCGCTGCTGAGCACGGACACCAGCGCGATGACGCCGATGGCACCGCCCAGCGTGCGGTTGAGGCCAAAGGTATTCGGCATGCTCGATCCTTCTTGACCAGAACTGCGGACGGCTTCGAGCGGCAGCCGCAACGATGGTGGCATCGCCAATAGCGCTCAAAAGGAGCTGACGCGAGCAACACCGCGCTCTCCTGAGCCTCAAGCCTCAGTATCGACTGGAGCGGGCGAGGAAGGCTGCCGGTCCTGCCTGATCAGCGCCAGCTCCTCGGCGCTCCGTTCCTCAACCCCGATAAGACGTTCATCGGTGTCTTCGACGGCTCGGATCAGCTCATCCAGCTTCATCTGGATAGCGGCGGTATCACGAGCGCCGGCCACCAGAATGACGCCGGCCAAGAGCATGGCGGCGATGGACAGGAACAGGTTGAACACGAGTGCCCAGTGGTCGTTGAAGCTGAGGATGAAGCCGGCGCCCAGTCCAGCGGCGACGGTGAAGCAGGTCGTCAGGAAGCCGACGGGCTTTGAAAGCCACACGGCAAGGCCGATGATCGGACGGTCCAGCATCAATCCTCAAGCTCAGCGCATCGAGCCGCTAAGCAAGATAGCGCGACCGTGTTTCCGGAATGATCATGTGCCTTCTAGCTCAACTCAGGCATAGGGGCTGCCGAACAGGTCCCCGAGCGCCTTCCGACGAAACAACGTGCGCCAGCGCCGGCGCTGATGCTCCGGCCGATCGTGGATCATGTGGCACCGCTGGCAGAAAGCCGCGAGGTTGGCGTCTGCGTTGTTCGAGGTGTCGTGGTCCCGGTGGGCCGCGGCGAGTACCACCCGTGTCCGGCGGGCCCGTCCGAGGATGTCAGCTCCCGCAGCGATCCGGATCCGCCTGCCCCAGCCGTCGCGCCACCGGCCAGCATCAGCGTCCCACCAACGGCCGTCGCCGAGGTGGTAGACCATCCGTCCATGCTGACGCCCGCAGCCCTCGCAGCAGCCTTTCGCCCGCTCGAACCGGATGACGGCCGAGAGCTGCGCCCAGTCGATGGGGTAGAAGAAGCGGTGCTCGGGCCGGATCGGCATAGGGCGCACTGTGCCAGCCATGGTGAAGAAAGCGTAGCAGTAGGGCGTGCGTCAGGTCCGAACAGGGGCATTCGCATGACGATGGCGCAAGGCCCCGACACCAAGCTTGCCCAAATGTGTCTGACTCGCTGACGCGCGGCCGCCTACCAACGCGCAAGCTTGGCAGTTGAGGGCGGGCATGGTGGCTGCAGCCGCGAAGAAGGTCGGACGGATTGCGCGGATGTGGCCGGACCAGAGACGGCAGGCGCCTGGGATGCCGCGCACTGACCATATCGACACCCGCACCGATCCGCTCCCGCCTCGGTCTCTGACGTCCGCCGAGTTGATCGCCATGGCTCGTTCGGCACGTCGATCGGAGACGAAGCTGTCGTAGGCGCTGACGCCTACCCGCAGAGCTGACGGCACTCTTTGCGGGCGACCTCAATCCGGCGGTCGAGGTACGCCGCGAGGTCGACCAAGGCGACGCCCTTGGCCGATTTCTGGCTGGCGTCGATCCGCACGATCGGCAGATTCAGCTTGCCTTCACTGACCCGGCGCAGCAGGTGCTCCTGCGACATCCCATCGAAGAAATCCTCCCGCACGCGATCCAGCGGAATGATGACCCGCGGGCCGTACTGCTCCCGCAGGATGGCGAACGTCGTCGGTTGCGCAGGGTCGGGCGCTAGCATGCTACGGGACTTCATCGTGTTCTCCGCGGGGTGAGCCTCTTAGCGCTTCCGCGTGATGTTCACGGCTGTAAGCCGACCGTTTGCCTCCGCTTCGTCTAGGATCCGTTTCGCCCTCTCCGTAGGGCTGCCGCCCCGCTTCCGAGCCGCCTCTAAGTCCACGATCAAGCTGTCGAGGATTGGCGCATACCGCTCGCCGTAGGTCTCCACGACGTAGGCCATGAACAGGACGCTTTTTTCGATCTCGGCGATGGTCGGCGCACGGTTTTGGAAGCGCCGTTTCCGTTGCCCTGCGCTCGGCTGTTGCCTTAGCATCTGTTCCTCCTAGGCTTGAACCAAGGCCCATCAGAACGGATCGGCACGGTGGACGGCAACCGGGAAGGCAAGGCCATGGATGCCACTTGCCCCTGCAACTGCCCACGCTTATAGTAGTTTCACTATAGGAATGCGCCATGCCCGATCAGCCCGAGCCGTCGCGCCAAGTCATCTTCGTGGCCTCCGCGCGGCGGGATATCCAAGCGATGCCCGCCGAGGTCCGGCGCGAGTTCGGTCAGGCGATCTTTGAGGCTGAGTGCGGCGGCAAGCATCAGCACGCCAAGCCGCTCAAGGGGATCGAGGCCGTCGAGGTCGTGACCGATTTCGACGGGGACACGTTCAGGGCCGTCTACACGGTGAAGCTCGCGGGCTTCCTCTATGTGCTGGACGCCTTTCAGAAGAAGTCGACCACCGGTCGAAAGACCGCGACGGTCGACCTGGACCGGATCAGGACGCGGCTCGCTGCCGCCAGGGAGGATCACAAGCGCAGGACGAAGACCCGGGACGCCGGCTGACCCCGGCGATGCAGGCCCGCGAGCAAGACGCTCACCCGACGATCACGGGCCATACCCTAACACCCCTAATAGAGATGATCACCGATGTCCGACACGCTCGTTCTGCCCGCCAAGCCCCGTCGTGCTGCCAAGGCTGCCCGTGCCACCGTGGGCGCCAATGTGGTGAACGTTGCCATTGATCTCGCAGCCACCGCTCAACCTATCGAGGAGCCGATTGAGTTTGAGACCGGCAGCGGGAACGTCTTTGCCGATCTCGGCCTGCCGGAGGCAGGAGACGAGGCAATCAAGGCGAGGCTCGTGATGCGTCTGCGCGCCGAGATGGACCGCCGGAGGCTCAGTCAGACCGAGTTCGCCAAGGTGCTGGGCGTGAAACAACCCGACGTGTCCAACCTGCTGCGCGGGCGCGTGCTCGGCTTCTCGCTTGAGCGGATGTTCGAGTTCACGCGTGCGCTCGGCGACGATGTAGAGATCACTCTACGGCCGTCGAAGGTTGAGCGCCGCGGGCGCATGTCCTTGAAGGTGGCCTGACGAAGCGTCGAGCGGCGGCCCTATCCGCACGTCGGAACCTCAAAGTCTGGAGAGCGAGAGATGGTAGAGAACGATCCGTTCGCCCGCCTTGAAGCCGGCTTGGCTCAGCCCGCACCGAAGATGCCGGAGCCGCCGAACGATGAGGAGATCATCCAGCGGGCGGAAGAGCATTTCGCCGAACTATTCGACGCGGTCAGAAAGTTCGATACCATCTTGCAGCGCCACGGCGACTGGACCGCTAAGTTCCTCTGGCTCAACGTCGACAGCAACCGTATTGCGTACGGGCGGATCAACATCTCAAAAGGAGGGCACGTCGTCAGAGAAGTGCCCCTGCATTTTCAGGGTAAAGGCGTCTGGTTCGCTGATCCCGAGTTCAAAGCGATCACACATCGCGAGAAAGAGCACGGGAACTGGCACACGGGCGAAATTGAAGAGATCAAGAGTGCTCTATCCACCTACATCCAGCACGTCGTCCAGCAACACGGCTGACCACTATTAATGAAGGCATCACAGTTTCTTTGATACCTAGCGTGCTCGCTTAGCTTCCTCACCCGCCACCGCCTCAACGGCTGCGATGACATTCTCAAGCTCGACGACCTGACGCAGCGCGCTCCCGGCCGGCAGCCCGTCATGCTCGGCCGTCGCCAGGATGAGCGTGCGCTGGTACGCCTTCAGGCGGTCGAGGAGGGCGAGGAGCTTGTTGAACATCTGCGGGCTGTAGCCGCGAGACGCGGAGGCCGGCAACTTAAGGTGGAGATTGACTCCCAACACGCGCCCTGATTCATCATAGGGGTGCCAGCAGAAGCCTATCAAATCCACGCCCTGCTCATGTCGCCGCCTGACGCCTCGGTCGTCGTCGGCCAGATGCCGGAGGAAGGCCGGGCGCACCTCGGCGCGAGACTGCACAACGTCTACCTGTCGCGCGAGTCGCTGGTGAAGATTAGGGCACGACACGCGGACATCGACTACTACGACCTGACGTGGACGCCGGAGATCCTAGCGCACGGCACTTTAGTCGCGGAGGATCCGCCTTCGAAGTCGATAGGAGCTGTCTACACGTTCGCGCGGACGAACCGGACCTTCAGAGCCGTCGTGAAGCTGTCGGGATCGCGCTGCGACATGTGGCTGACGGCATTTTATCGGATCGATGCGAAGCCGATGCTGCGCTACCTCAACAGTCCGTTGGTGCTGCGGAGGGCGGATCGTCGGCTGTGACGGGCGGCCCGTAAGCCGCCCGCCAAGCCCAGCGCGGTGGGGCCTGCCAGGTAACCCCACATTGCGAACCGATGGGGCGGTAAAGCGCCCATCGTCCTACGGCCGGCAGATCTCAGCCCTTGCGAGCTTTCACCGTGTCGCGCGCCGTTCCGAACAATCTCACGTAAAGGTTGCACGGTGATGGTCAAGGCTGGTTAGCAAAGCGTTATGACAGAGGCGCCGCGGTACATCTCGACAGTCGCGCTTCCTGCGCCCATCTTGGCGGGATGCGCTATGCCCTCGCCGCCGTGATCCTCTTCGCCGCTGTTCCGGCCCAAGCGCGAGACCCAGAGCCGGCAGTTAGCCGGCAGGTCAGCAATGAGCAGGTCCGCCAACTCTGCGTGGAGATCACCGGCAAGGAAGCCGGGCACCCGCTCCGCGATTGCATGGGCTCCGTCGATCTATTCCTTGAGCGCCATGCGGTCCCTCGAACGGACCCTTAGAGCTGGGCGAATTAAGCTGTCCCGTAGTCCGCAGCAGCCGTGAACGATCGACTGCCGACCGACGCGCGCTTCAGCTCGGCCATCATACCCTTAGGATCCTGCACCCCGTGGAAGTGGAAGTCTCCATTGTACTGCGTCTCGGTGCGGCTGCTGTTGTCCTGTGCGCCGTGATTGGTGACTGAATTCTGGGTCAGCAGGGACTGCGCTAGGCTGGCATTGGCCGAGGCCGCCCGCGCCCCGCTCTTGACCGCATCGAGCGCAGAGGTTTTTGCGGCCCCGTAGGCACCCGCATTGCTCTTGTAGCTGTCCGGCAACTGGAAGTGCGGCACGTCTTTGAAACTGCCGAAGCTATCGCCGCTGGCCTGCCCCCTGAAAAGTGGTCCTCCCTGAGGTATGGCTTTGAGCCATGTGGAGGATGTCGTCATGGGACGGAAGAAGCATACGGCTGAAGAGATCGTTGCTAAGCTGCGGCAGGTCGATGTCTTGATCTCGCAGGG
>NZ_JAKSYG010000040.1 GCF_022829725.1 Methylobacterium sp. E-005
GGCGGACGAAGGCGCGGAGCGTGCCGTAGGCGGTCTGGGTGCGGGCATCGAGGTTGATGCGCATCCGGCCCTGGTAGCCCGACGTGTCGCCGCCGTTTGCGTTCTGGCGCGAGTAGCTGGTCATGTACCCGCCCTCGAACCGGGCGCGGCCCGAGACGCGCAGGCAGGTGTCGGTGCCGGGGATGTAGAAGAAGCCGGCACCGTAGGCGGTGCAGACACGGACGTACTCGATCGGCACAGCCTTCTTGACCGGCAGATCGGCGGCGTGCGCGGCGCCCACCGCCGCAAAAGCGGCAGCCGACCCGAGCAACGAGCCCTTCAAGAGCTTCATTGATATCTCCAAAGCTTCGAGACCCAAGAATGCGGACGTGCCCGGTTGACCGGATCTCACCGCACGTTTTGTAGATTTGGCCTGCGTCTTGAGCGGCAGGCTCTTGCGGGCTCTCGCTTGGCGATGCCCCCGTGCACCCTCACCATGTGCGAACAGGTTTCGGGCGGCAACGAGGATTCTCGTCTATTGCCGCGGTTCCGACGCGATGTTGCCTGCTGGCAACAATTTCGAGGCGCATTGGCCATTAACCGGATTGCGGAGGCCGGTTTCGCGTGGGTTTCCAGAGCGTCTTCGGCTTCGAATAGCCCGGCGCCGGTATTCGCGCGCCGGACGATTCGTGCGTTGAACCCGTGTCAGCCGCCGTTGTTGACGGGGCTGCACGGATGGCCGCGTTACATTGCCGGCTTACATGGGCGGGGTCAGGCCGTCCTTGCCGACGGCGACCCGGCGGGCGGTCAGATGCCCCTCGTCGTCGCGCGCCACCACCACGAACGCCTTGGCGCCCGCCGTGAGAGCCGAGGCGTCGGCCGGTGCGAAGCTGACGACCGGTGCCTGCGGCGGCACCAGGATCTGGATGGACTGCCCCTTGCCGTAATCCACGGTCAGCGTCCGCTCGGCCCCGCTGCCGCTCGCCGTGACGGTGCCGTTGGTCATGGCAGACTTCACCCGGGGGGCATCGGGTGCGGTCGAACGGGTGTCGGCCTTCACGGTGCCGTTGGTCATCGCGCTCTTCACCTGCGCGCCGCCCGCCGTGCGATCCGGGATCATGTCCCAGTCGTAGTGCCCCTCGCCGGTGCCGCGCATCGCCTCGGGGAACAGCACGACCTCGAGGGCCACCGGGGGCTCGCCCTTCGTGGCCGTGCCGATGAACACGCCGTCCTTGATCTGGTCGAGCGACGCCGGCACGACCCACGAGACCTTCGCGTCCGGCGGCAACGCCACGGATTCGGATTTGCCGTCGAGGGTCTTCAGCATGAAGCCGCCGCCCTTGACCGCCTCCACGGTCCCGCGCAGGCGCTCGACCTTCGGGGCCGCCTGTGCGCCCGTGGTGATAGCCAGCAAGCTCATCAAGGCGAGCGTCGTGATCTTTGCCATGTGGGGTCCTCTTCTGCCGCCGGGGATTATCGCGACCGGCGGGACGTGGTGCAGCGGGCGGCGCAATCAGCCCCGGGGGCCTGCGACATCCACACCCGCATATCGCCCCCACGCCCGGGCCGGTTACAGGTCCCCAGCTTGCCCCAGTTGGCTCAGGTATGGGGCGGTCGCCGCCTCGGCAGCCGATTCAACCGCCCGGTACTGCGCCACCACCGCGGCGCCAAAGGCCGAGAGGCGGGCGCCGCCCCCGGCCCGGCCGCCGATCTGCGCCTCCACGACCGGGCGATCGAAGCCGCGGTTCATCGCCTCCACCAGCAGCCACGCGCGCCGGTACGACATGCCGAGCGCCCGGCCGGCCGCCGAGATCGAGCCATGTTCGGCGATCGTCTCCAGCAGGCGCACCTTGCCGGGGCCGAGCCTGTGCCCGGGCCCCAGATCGATACGGATGCTCAGGCGCGGCAGCGGCTTCCCGACGGGCGCGCGCGCCGCTGACGGATCGACCGCCTCACTCAGGCCGGCAGCACCAGCAGGGCGAGCCCCGCCATCGCGACGCCGGCGCCGAGGACCGGCGCGGCCCGCGTTGCGCCCAGGCGGGCCCCCGCGATCCCGACGCCGATCCCCGCGGCATGGAGGAGCGCGGTCGCCGCCAGGAAGCCGGAGCCGAACGACAGGCCGGAGGCGGTCTCCGGCATCTCGGCCCCGTGCGCGTAGCCGTGAAAGACCGCGAACACCCCGACCAGGGCAGCCAGCAGCGCCACCGGCGCCCGCAGGCCGATCATCGCGGCGAGGCCGAAGACCACGATGGAAAGGGCGATCCCGGTCTCGGCATAGGGCAGCGCGATGCCGGCCATGCCGAGCCCCGCTCCCGCGCACATCAGCGCCAGGAAGGACAGGGGCAGCGCCCACAGGGCCCGCCCGCCCCGCAGGGCCGCCAGCAGGCCGACCGCGACCATCGCCAGCACGTGGTCGGTGCCCATCAGCGGATGCAGGAAGCCCGCCTCCGCGCCGGTGGCGGCACCGTGGCCCGGATGGGCGAGCGCCGCCTGCGGCAGCAGCGCGAGCGCGGCCGGAAGGGCAGCGGCGAGAGAGGCGGGGAAATGGCGCGTCATGAGATGTCCTTGGCTGATCCCGGGAAATGTAGCGCCCATCCGCCGCCGCTGCGAGGCCCCGCCGCGCATCTCACGACATCCCCTATAGGGTCATCGCCTCGTGGACGGCGCTTGGCTCGAAGGGCTCGACGAACGCGGCTCCCAGCCCATGGGTGAAATGCCGCACGACGCGGGCCAACTTCTGGCCAATCCGGATCGTCGCGCCGAGTTCGAGCGTCTGATCGACCAGCAGCGCCACGCCGGACGCCGAGATATTGAGCACGTGCCCCGAAACGGCATGGCCGCCCTCCAGCGTCACGGCCACGCTCTTCTGCTTCGGAACGATGCGGCGCTCGATCCGGACCGGCTCCACGCGGAAATCCTGAGCCTTGGACAGCCTCACGAACTGGCGCGCCAAGCCGGCGAGCGCGGGCCGGCCCCCACGGACCGAGACGACGAATTCCTGGCCTGCCGCCTGGTCGATCCGCGCATGCAGGAGGCCGATGTGGCGGATGCGGCAGGTGATATCCTCGCCCGGGATCAAGCGCGACGACGAACGGAAGCGGATCCCCTCGACCGAGACGTCCGTGGTGATCGCGTAGAAATCCCGACGGCGCGCAGTCCAGCACAGGGCGGGCAGAATGATGCGGTGTCGCGGGTCATGCATGTCCTTTATCGACGCCCTCGTGACATGGCGGCGTTATGCGACGGAATGACCTGCCGATAGGCTCCGGGACTCGATAAAATTTATCTTTCCGTTGATGGGATTTTATTGCGCTCTCGCACATCCAACATTGGCGCCTACTGACAAGATCTTTCTTTATTCATCGTTCGGATATCGGAGCAGGCGGCTCCCGATACGCCAATACCCCCGCCGAAACCGCTCAGATATAGGATGCAGCTTGACCGTCTGGCATGGATGCTGCCTTGGGATTGTGCATGCCATGGAGGTGCGCAACACTCTTAGCCGCCTCTGGATCGGCCGTGGCCGATCGCGTCCCGCCACCCGCGCCAGCCTTCGGACCGAATTCATGTTGCGTCTCGCCGCCTGCCTCCTTGCCGGGATGGTCCTGTCCGGACCTGTCGCCGCGCAGACCCTGCGCTACGGCATGATGGAAGATCCGGACGCCCTCGATCCGACGCTCGCCCGGACCTTCGCGAGCCGGATGGTGTTCGCCGCCCTCTGCGACAAGCTGGTGGATATCGGGCCTGACCTGAAGCCAGTGCCGCAGCTCGCGACCTCCTGGGAGCTCTCCCCCGACGAGAAGGCGCTGACCATGCATCTGCGCCCGGGGGTGCTGTTCCACGACGGCGAGAAGCTCGACGCCGCCGCGGCCAAGTACTCGATCGAGCGGCACATGAAGATGCCGGGCTCGCAGCGCCGCTCGGAGATCGCGCCGATCGCCTCCGTGGACGTCGTCGACGACCTCACCTTCCGCATCAACCTGAAGCAGCCCTTCGCCCCGCTGCTCGCACAGTTCACCGACCGGGCCGGCATGATGGTCTCGCCCAAGGCCGCCGAGCGGCTGGGCGACAAGTTCGCCTCCGCGCCGGTCTGCGCCGGGCCGTACAAGTTCGTGGAGCGCGTGCCGCAGGACCGGATCGTGGTCGAGCGCTTCCCCGACTACTGGAACAAGGACGCGATCCACATCCAGCGGATCGAGTTCCGGCCGATCCCCGACGCCACCGTGCGGCTCACCAACCTCCGGGCGGGTCAGCTCGACCTGCTGGAGCGCCTCGCCCCCACCGACGTGCCGCAGGTGAAGCGCGACGCCAAGCTGAAGCTTGAGTCCACCACCGAACTCGGCTTCCAGGAGATCCTGTTCAACCCCAACAAGGCCGGCTCGCCGGTCTCCGATCCGAAGGTGCGCGCCGCCTTCGAGGCGGCCATCGATCGCAACGCCATCAATCAGGTGGTCTATAACGGCGAGTTCCTTGCCGGGAACCAGTGGGTCAATCCGAAGAACCCGAACTACGTCGCCGAGTACCCGATCCCGAAGCGGGATGTGGCCAAGGCGAAGGCGCTGCTCGCCGAGGCCGGCAAGCCGAACCCGCAGATCACGCTCACCGTCTACGCCAACAGCGAGTCGCCGCAGGTCGGTCAGGTGATCCAGGCGATGACCAAGGAGGCCGGGTTCGACGTGAAGCTTCAGGCGGTGGACTTCACCACGGCGCTCGATGCCGCCGACAAGGGCAATTACGAGGCGCAGCTCTATTCCTGGAGCGGCCGCTCGGACCCCGACGGCAACACGTTCAGCTTCCTGTTCTGCAAGGCGGCGCTGAACTATCCGAAATACTGCAGCCCGGAGGCCGATGCGGCGCTCCAGGCCGAGCGCAGCACCATCGACCCGGCCAAGCGCAAGGCCGCCTGGAAGGCGCTGGCCGATCACGTGCTGACGGACCGGCCGGGCATCTACATCCTGCACCGCAAGCTGCTCTGGGCCTACAGCCAGAAGCTCACGGGCTTCGTGCCCTATCCGGACGGGCTCGTGCGCTTCACCGGGTTGAAGCTCAACTGATGCTGCGCTTCCTCGCCCGACGCCTCGCCCTGGCGGTTCCGACCCTGATCCTCGCCTCGATGATCATCTTTGCCCTGCAGCAATTGCTGCCGGGGGACGTCGCCACGGCGCTGACCGGCGAGGAGCGCGACCCGCAGGTGATCGCCTTCATCCGCGAGAAGTACCACCTCGATGAGCCCCTGCCGGTGCGCTACGCCTACTGGGCCGGCGGGGTGCTGCGGGGCGATTTCGGCGAGTCGATCCGGCTGCAGAAGCCGGTCTCCGAACTGATCGTCGAGAAGCTGCCGGTGACGCTCGAACTCGCCTGCCTCGCCATGCTGGTGGCGCTGGCCATCGGCGTGCCGATGGGCGTGCTCTCGGCGGTCAAGCGCGGTCAGGCCGCCGACACGATCGCCAACGGGATCGCCCTCTGGGGCCTGTCGGTGCCGAATTTCTGGCTGGGGATCCTGCTGATCCTGCTGTTCTCGGTGGAGCTCGGCTGGCTGCCGGCCTCGGGCTACGTCTCGCCGTTCGAGAGCTTGTCCGAAAACCTCGCCGCCATGGTGATGCCGGCCTTCGTGCTCGGCAACGCCATCGCGGCGGTGATGATGCGCCATACCCGCGCGGCGATGCTCGGCGTGCTGGGTTCCGACTACGTCCGCACCGCCCGCGCCAAGGGCGTCTCGCCTCTACGGGTCACCCTGCGGCACGCCCTGCCCAACGCCGCGATCCCGATCATCACCCTGGGGGCGCTGGAATTCGGCCAGCTCCTGTCGGGGGCGGTGCTCACCGAGCAGGTGTTTTCGGTGCCGGGCTTCGGCAAACTGATGGTCGATGCCGTGTTCAACCGGGATTTCGCCACGGTGCAGGGCGTCGTGATCTGCACGGCGGCCACCTACATCGCCCTGAACCTCGCCGCCGACCTGCTGTCGGCCGCCGTGAACCCGAAGCTGAGGCGGGCATGAGCACCGGCAGCGAGATCGCCCGCGCCGAGGCGGTCGGCCTGGAAGCCGCCCCGTCCGGCACCACCGCCCAACCCATTCTTCGAGAGCCCAGCACCCTCGCGGCGTTCTGGCGGCGCCTGCGTGCTCGCAGGAGCGCCGTTGCGGGCCTCGTCATCGTCGGCCTGCTGATCCTGATGGCGGTCTTCGCCCCTTGGATCGCGCCCTACGACCCCACCGCCACCGACTGGGCCAACGTCCGCGGGGCGCCGAGCCTCGCCCACCCATTTGGCGGCGACGAGGTCGGGCGCGACGTGCTCTCCCGGATCATCTTCGGCGCCCGGGCCTCCCTCGGCGCCGGCCTCGTCTCGGTGGCGCTCGCCGTCTCCCTCGGCCTGCCGCTCGGCCTGCTCGCCGGCTACGCGGGCGGCTGGATCGACGGGGTGATCTCCCGCCTCACCGACGCGCTCCTGGCGATCCCGTTCCTGATCCTGGCGATTGCGCTCGCCGCCTTCCTGGGCCCGAGCCTGGTCAACGCGATGATCGCGATCGGCCTCTCGGCGACCTCGACCTTCATCCGTCTCACCCGCGCGCAGGTCCGTGCCGTGGCGGCCGAGGAGTTCGTGGAGGCGGCCCGCGCCATGGGCAACCCGCCCTGGCGGATCGCCCGGGTCCACATCCTGCCCAACATCGTCCCGGCGATCCTCGTCCAAGCGACGCTCACCATCGCGGCGGCGATCATCGCGGAGGCGAGCCTGTCATTCCTCGGCCTCGGCCAGCAGCCGCCCGAGCCCTCCTGGGGGGCGATGCTCAACACCGCCAAGAACTTCATGGACCAAGCGCCCTGGATGGCGATCTGGCCCGGCCTGTCGATCTTCCTGGCGGTGCTCGCCTTCAACCTGTTCGGCGACGGCCTGCGGGACGCCCTCGACCCGAGGCAGCGCACATGACGAAGCCCCTGTTGGACGTCCGCGACCTCGCGGTGGCCTTCGACACCGACGGCGGCGCGGTCCACGCGGTCAACGGCGTCTCCTACACGCTGCACGAGGGCGAGACGCTGGGCATCGTCGGCGAATCCGGCTCCGGCAAGAGCGTGCATGTGCTCGCCATGCTGGGCCTGATCCCGCGCCCGCCCGGCCGGATCACCGGCGGGCAGGTCCTGTTCGAGGGGCGCGACCCCCTCGCCCTGAAGGAGCGCGAACTGCGGAAGCTCCGCGGCGGCGCGATCGGCGTCGTGTTCCAGGCCCCGTTGAGCGCGCCCAACCCCGGCATGACGGTGGCGGCGCAGATCATCGGGTCCTGGAACACGAAGCCGATCGCGCCGCCGCGGATCTTCCGCAGTTCGCGCTCCTTCAGGGCGAGGAGGTCGCGCCCCTCGAACAGGACCTGCCCGCCGGTGATCCGGCC
>NZ_JAKSYG010000051.1 GCF_022829725.1 Methylobacterium sp. E-005
GGTCGAGACGCTGCGGTTCCGGGAACGGCGCACCGTCGCCGTAGGAATGCTTTGGGGTGTCGATGAGGTGGCGCACCACCGGGTTGCGCTTCAGGAGGTCGGCGCGGTCGACGAGATCGCGCCACATCAGGTACTTGGTGAACGAGAACGCTGAGAGCACGACGTCCGGCACCACTTCCCAACCGCGCAGTTCCTTTACGTGCCGCCGCACGATCCGGAAGATGCCGTCGACGTCGTACCCAAAATCGTCCCGCGGTAGCTCGCCCTCCAATTCGGGCATGCGCAGCCGGAAATCCTCGCGCAACATCTCCAGAAGGGTCGGATTGATCCGAACCTCGTCGTCGTGCAGCGCCAACCGAAAGCCGGCGCGCACGCTGGATCGCTTGAGCGAGACCGGGATGAGAAGGAGGGGGGCTCGGTAGGGATCCTCGCCTTCCTTCCTCGTCCACGACAGGAAACCGATCGCGAGAAAGAGGATGTTGGCCCCGCCTTCCTCAAAGCCGTTGCGCGCAAGGCGGTACAGGTCGAGCAAGCGGCGATCGAGATCGGCTTCGGTCGCGGTCGTGTACAGCTCGCCCCGGGCGAGGGCGGCTTCGAGGTAGCTTCGCCGGGCGTCGTCGTGATGCCGACGCGCGTAGAGTTCGGCGCTGCGCTCGTCCGCCCCGCCGAGCACGTCGGACACCGGTTTAAGGCGAAACTCGCGCTTGGCCGCCAAGCCATCCTCGAGCGCCCCGGGCGAGACGCACTCCAAGATGACGGAGCCCTTGCCCGGTTTGAAGTTCAGGAGCTTGTTGCGCAGCGTCAGGTCGAGCAGCTTTCGCTTCCAGCGCTCCAGTCGGTCGACCGGACCCTCCGCGGCTTCCTCGGCGACCGGTCGAACTTCGTCTTCGAAGGTAGGCGGAGCGGACAGCCCCTGGTTCAGCGGCGCGATCTCAGCCGGCGTGACGTCGACAGGCTTGCCGCCACCGAGATCCATCGGGCGGATCCCGCGCCGCCGACAGCGCCGGACGTCGATGGCGACCTCGAGGGCGGCGGGTGCCTCGTCCTCGACCTGAGCGGCCCCCTGGGTGACCGCCATCTTGAACGCCGCTGGCGGATTGAAGGTGAGAAGGGTGGTCTCGACCAAGATCAGGTCCTGCAGGTCGCGTCGCTTGCGCAGGAGCTGCATGTCGTCGACGGCGGCGCTGGCGAAGTCCTCATCCTGAAGCCAGACGCCGACGAAGGCGTGGCCTGCGGTGAGCACGAGCACCGGGTTGAGCCCGGCCTGTTCCAGACTGGCGGCGTAGACCAGCGACAGGTCGAGGCAGGTGCCGACCCGGCGCTCCAGCACATCGCTTGGACCCCGCACCTTCTGACCGGCTTGCTCGAAGCTTGCGGGCGGCAGGACATAGGCGATGCGCCGATCCGCGAGGGCGGCCCAGATCGCCTCGGCGAGCTCCCAGGCCCGGGCCTTCTTGCCGGCGGTGTATCCGTTCAGGCCGGTCTCACGTCCAGCGTCGCCGAGCTTGGTCGCGGCGTCGCGCAGGACGACGTCGACACTCGGATCGTTCGGGCGCACGAACGCGGCGAGGAGTTCGGGCGCGCTGCGCCCGCCGCCCCAGTGCGTCGGCGGCAGCAGGCGAAGCTCGGCGACTGTTCTGGCGCGTTCGCCCTCTGCATCGCTCAACGACACCGTCAGTTCGAGACGGCTCGCCTCGGTGAAGCCCCCGAGCAGGCCGGCGTCGAGGCGCAGATCGGGCGTCTCGATGTGATGGTCGGCACCGGCCGGAACGCGATCGATGCGCAGCGTCAGCGGCTGGACCACCGCCGGGCGGCTCTCGATCTGCACCTTGAGATCGCGGAGATCCACCTCGGTCGCGTTGGTGACGACGATCTCGCGGACGACCGGGATCGCGTTTTCGTGGTACGCGAGACTGACGTGCTCGGTCGCCGCGCACGTAATCCGGACGCCGGGCGGCACGACCATCTCGGCATCGGCTTCGATCATCGCTTCGCTCACGGCACGATCCAGCGGCTGGTGAAGTGTTTGCCCATCTTGTACCGGGCGAGCTTGCCCCCGACATCGTCGCAAGACTCTCCGAACGGATCGCGTACGACGCTGAACTCGGCGTCGTTGATGAACCCCGTGACGTAGCAGACGTCTTGGTACTCGCCCTTGATGCGGTTGCGCATCTTGATCCGCGTCGTCGCCAGGGCCGTCTCCAGTGGTCGATCCTTGTACAACGCCGTGCCGTAGTCGAGCACCTGCGTCTCGACCGCCATGAACTCCCAGCGGTCGTCGCGCTGTGCCTGATAGTGTCGGGCGAGCTTCGGGTACCGATCGATAAAGGCCGCCGGTTGGGTGCCGGTGGCGAAGGCACGGGCTTCCTCACCGAGCGCCTGCTCGAAGAACCGGGCGCGCTCGCCGTACTGCGCGCGCAGAACCCGCTCCTGCGCGGCCCGGCGCACGCCCGCCTCGTTCTGCCTTTCCAGGTCGAGTTTCTTGCGCTCTTCGAGTTCGCGCTGTCGCTCGACCTGCTGTTGCGTGTCGCGCGTCTTGCCCTGCTCGATCGCGTCCCGCGTCTGCGCAATCTCGCGGGATTCGATCCAGATCGGCAGATAGCGGTGCGTGATGCCGTCTCTATTCATGGCCTCGTCGAGCGCGGCGAGGTCGGTCGCCGCGGCGTAGACCGCACCACATTCGCCGCGCTTGATCGCGATGAATGCTCCGTCTGCCGAGGTCGGGGTCATCACCAGCTGGCCGGGCAACTCGTCCCCGATCCGGTCGTCGAGACGCACCAGGATGGCCGTATGCGCCTCCGCGTCGTTCGGTGCGACCCGGCACAGCACGCTCGACGCGTTGGGTACGACGACGATCCCGAACCCGTCCCCCGTCCGACCGCGAACCCGAGCCTCGATCTCGCTGGCTCGCGCGGCCTCGGCTTGCTTGGCGGCCGTGAGCGCCCCCGCCGCGACGACGTCAAGCCGGGCGAACAGGTTGCCGTTGACCGCCTCGACCAAGCCGATCACGCGGTCGACCGGTTCGCGCAGAAGGCGCTCGCGCTCGGCGAAGACGAGATCCTGCTGGGCGAGACTGTTCGCGCCGCATGATGCAAGCGGCAGGTCGAGCTTGGCTCCGAGCGCGGCGCTCCGGTCGCGGATCTGACGGTTCATGAACACGTCGGACAGCGGAGCGTGATACAGGCAGGCGGCGGCGCGCCCGTCCTCAAACACCAACTCGCCGCGCAGATTGCGCACGACCGACGGGGCCTTGCCGCTGTCGTTGTACAGGATGATCAGGTCGCCGCGGTCGCCGTCCATCAAGAAGCGGCTTTTCGCCGTGACCGCCCGGGCGAGCCGCGCCGCCTCGTCGATGCGGACGCGCCTCCCGGCATAGGCGTCCGCGAGCTCCCCGAGCCTGGCATCGGGGGTTTCGGTCTCGATGCTCGCGACCTCAGTGACGAAGCCGCTGAGGAACGTCTGAAGATCCTGCGGGATACCGCCCTTGAGGGTGAGCTCGGCCTCGGCTTGATCACGCTTCAGCCGATCGACGAGGGCGACACGGCTGCGCGCGGCCGCATCGCGCTCGCGGCGATGCTCGTCCTGCTCGCGATCGCGCTGCTTGGCGGCCTGTTGCTCCGTCAGCGCGGCCTGTACCTTGCTGACGGCCTCGGGCGTGATCCAGATCGGCAGGTATCGGAACGTAACACCGTCGCGGGTGAGCCCCTTCACGAGCGCGGCCAGGTCCTTGGCAGTCCCATAGACGGCCCCACACTGCCCGCGCTTGATCGACAGGAAGGCCCCGTCGGCGTTCGCGGTCACCGTCGTCGTCACGCCGCGTAGCTCCGCCGTCAGCAAGGCCTCGTAGGGTTGCAGGAGCTGATCGTGCAGGCTCTTGTCCCCGGCCGCGATCCGGCAAACCGTGCGGGATCCGGGACCGAAGGCAAGCACGGCCAAGCCATCCGAGGTTCCGCGCGTGACTTCGCTCTCGGACTCGGCCGCGCGGATCCCTTCCGCCTGGCGTGCGGCCTCGATGTCCGACTTCGGCACCGTGCCGCCGAGGGTGAACACGCCCGTGTCGACGGCAGAGGCGATGGTCTGGAACAGACCAACCTGCGTGCGTAAAGCGCCGCGCTCGAAGACGACGAGGTCGGCACTCTGCTGCTGCGCTCCGCTGCACGGAGGCAGCGTCTCCTTGACCGGTGCACCGAGGCTACGCGCCTTGGCGACCAGCTGCTCCAGGGCGATGCGGTCGGCCGGCGCTTCCGGCACCGCGCATGCGACGGTGCGCTCGGGATCGAACACGAGGTTGCCGTCGAGACCGCGCACGACGGCGACCGCGCGCGGCGAGCTGTTGTACAGCAGCAAGAGATCGCCAGGGTCGCCATCCACGAGGAAGCGGTTCCTGTCGGTGACCGCACGCTGGATCGCTTCGGCCTCTCGCACCCGTGGCTCGATCTGGGAGAAGCGCTGCTGAAGCGCTTCGGCCGCCTTTGGCAAATCCTTCGGCGCGGCCACATCGAACTGCTGGACCAACACGGCGAGTTCCGGCCGGAGGTCCTCCGGGACGGGGCCGGCCAAGAGAGCTTCGACGCGCTTTCGCTGCTCGTCAATCTGACGCTGCGCCTGCAGGCGCGCGCTGCGATCCCGCTCCTCGACGCCGAGATCCGCGAGGTAGCTCTCGTAGCGCCGTCCGACGGCGTCGATGCGCGCCGGGAGGCTTGGATCGGTGACCAGGGAGACGCTCTGCGCTGAGGTCGAACCGCGCCCCAGCTTGGCGGCGAGCCCATCGCCGAGGAAACCATCGGCGGCCATACCTTCGGCCTCGGCGAACGCGACGAGCGCTTTGCGCGTTACACCGCCGTAGACGCCGTCCGCGGTCGCGTCGCCGGGGAGATAGCCAGCGTTACGCAGCGCCTCCTGCAGGCGGATATGCTCCTCGAGCGACCGGGCGATCTCCTGTCGGGCCGAGGGCGGCCCCTCACGAGCGACGCGGGCGGACCACGCATCCCGCTGACGCTGGTAGGTTGCGGAGATACAGGGGATGGCCTTCCGAACGGCCGCCATAACCTTGCCGGTCTCCGGGATGCGACAAGCGGTGAGCGTGCGCTTCACGAGGTCGTTCGAGGCTTCCTTGAGTTCGGCAGCGGCCTCTGGGTGAAGCTGACGGAGCGCGTAGAACGCCCGGGCCATGTCGAGATCGACGCGCCGCAGGCCGGCATCCTCGCAGATCAAGGTGGGGAGGGGCGTATTCGCCCGGTCGCAATCAAACGAGGGCCCGAGATCGCGCATCGGACCCACCGTCTTCATCGGCGCGGCCGCCCGAGGTAACTCGGAGACCGATACGGCGTCCTTACGCAAGTCGGCCAGACGCTTGCGCAGGCCGTCGGGCACATCGGTCTTCGTTCGGGCTTCAGCCTGCGCGCGCAGGCCACTCATCCGATCGAGGGCGGCCATGCGCAGGGTCTCGCCCTGAGACAGTGCGGCCAACCCACCGATCTCGCGTTGGATCACTTCGGTATCGGGCGCGGATGGCCCGGTGCGCGCGCCGAGCTGCTGATCGATGCGGCTCTGGATCCGAGCGATCTCGGACCGGACGACAGGGGAGGGGTCCCGCTGATAGGTCGCCAACGATCCTTTGAGCACCTGAAGCTGCTCGGCGCGTCCCTGCGCTTCCGCGCGAGCCCGGCGCGTCTCACGCGCCTCGCCGGTCTCGACATCGGCGACGATAATCCGGGTGCCCGAGAAATGAAGGTCGATCGCCTCCCGCGGTTCGACGGGTTGGATGCGGCCATCTCCATTTCGGTAAGCGAACGTCTGGTTGCAGGTCGTCGTGATCGACCATCCGCTATCGTCCGGCACCGTGCAGCTGTAACCGCGCTTGAGATTCGGTTCGGTGAAGCGTCGGCATTGCGCGAACACCCCGCTCAACCGGCCATCGTCCGGGCCGATGCCGCGCTGGGCCAAACTGGCGATGTCGGCATTCTGGCGGGCGAGGGCACGATCGAGGCAGGAGCGATCTGAGCTCGACAGCCGTGCCCAAGCCTCGCGCGCCGCCTGCGCCTGGGCGGCACCGATCAGAGTCCCGAAGATGTCGACCGGCGAAACTTGCGCCTGGGCCGGCCCCGTACAGGCGAGGGCCACCATCAGCGGCGGAAATCCGCACCATCCTCCCCGAGCCATGGCGACACCCTACAACTCTGTTTTGAGCTGTGTCGCCGGTTCCTGCTTCCTATTCAAGGTTGCAGAAGACACGCAGCACGGGTTTGTCGCGTGGCGGTGCATCGACATCGCGATCGACAACACTTTGAGGCTCGACCCCCAACGATGATCGCCGCACCACCGACTGTTGCCGACCTACGCAGGGTCGGCCGCATCAGCAGCCAGGAGATCGTAGCCGCAATCGATGCCTACATGCACAATCCATCAGTGGGTCCTTACGAGTTCGCCAGCGGCCACCGCCTCGACATCGCCGCTGCCGTGGCTTCGGCGGTTAGCCCCGAGGACATCGCGAGGCGGTCAGGGCCGCACGAAAAAACGTTCCGGGTCGCAATCGCGATGGCCGTCATGGCGGCGCGTCCGAATCCAGCCTGATCAATCGCTTGCCGCTGCGCGGTCTGCCACCGAGCGTACGGTCAGTAAATCTTAGCGTTCTGAGGCCGCACAACGGGACCGAACATCTAGATCGACGATTGTGTTCCGACGCCCACCCGCAACGCGTCTTTCTCAAGTCGCCCTGAGGCAACTCGGCGTTTAGTGAGAGCGTAAGCAGCAAACCCGAACCCTGCTGCGACGCAGAAGCTAATAGTATCAAAAGCTACAAATACCGTATCGCCTTCTTTCAAGCTCGCGAAAAGATGGTGGTCTGTCGTCACGCCGTCGATGATCGGGACCGCTAGAAATCCAGCGGCAGCCGTTGCCAACGCGATGATCCATGCTCGACGAGGAGCGAGGAACAAAGCTGGAAGGGCGGTCAGCAACCACCCGGCGAAGAAAGCCTGTACTTCGACGTCGGAACGGGCAGGCATCGCGGCGGGCAGCAGGCGATTGGCCAGGAGGTAGCACGCCACCGCGATCGGCAGTCCGGCTACGGTCCCAACGTTGAGAGCGTGGACGAGCCGGTGGCCCAACGGTATCGGCGACGCGGCAGCCTTCTTGGGTAGCCGTGCCACCGACCAGAGCACGAGACCTGTGGCCACCATGGCGCAGCCTGACAAGCCCGAGAGGAAGAACAGCACTCGTAGCGCCGGGCCGGCAAAATGCGCCTCGTGCAGGCCGACCATCGTTGTGAAGGTCGCGGTCGCTGGCCCTAAGTCGCCCGCGCGGATCTCGACGATCTCACCGGTGGTACCGTCGAAGGCGATCTGCGGATGCTGGTGCGATAGGCCGTGCGGCTCCTCAAACACGGCCACGACAGTGGAGTTCGCGTCCCTCGGGTTGACGATCGTGAGTCGCTCCAGCGGCTGGGCAATCCGAGCGGTCGCTTGCACGACCATGAGCCCAACGGGTGCGAGAGTGCCGACGGATCCCGTCGGAGGACGCGGTGCGGTGATCTGGCCCGACTCGACGTAATACCGCTGCGTGTCACCCTGGTAGGCCGCCTTCAAGCCCCACGGCATGTACATGAACGATAAGGTGATAAGCCCCGTGTATGTGATCATCAGGTGGAACGGCAGGGCAACAACACCCGTGACGTTGTGGACGTCGAGCCAGCCGCGCTGATCGGCACGCCGCCGGAACGTGAAGAAATCGATGAAGATGCGCCGGTGCGTGATGACGCCCGAGATCAGTGCGACCAGCATGATCATCGCGCAGATGCCGACGATCCAGCGCCCCCAAAGCGGTGGAAGGCTAAGTTCGAAGTGGAAGCGGTAGAGGAAGTCTCCGCCCCGCGTGTCCCGCACCGCAGCCAGCGCACCGGTGTCTGGATCGAGCAGGATGTGGCCCGGGGGGCGGCCGGGACCCGTTCGCCAGAACAGTTCCAGCACCGGCATCTCGGGCCGAGGTAGCGTGATGAACCACGTTCGCGCACCTCCCGCATGCGCTTGCAGATAAGAGACACCACGATCGGCCGCCGCCGCCAGCTCCGCAGAGCCGAACGTCCGGCCGTACCGGAGTTCGGGCCTCATCCACTGCGAGATTTCGGTCCGGTAGTAGCTCGCCGTGCCGGTCACGAAGACGGCGAACAGGATCCAGCCAACGACGAGGCCGGACCAAGCGTGCAGCCACGCCATCGACTGCCGGAAGGTCTTGCCCATAGCGCGAACCTCACCAGCGATAGCGTAGGGTCGCATAGACCGTGCGCGGTAGGCCGTAATAGCAACCCGAGTAGGTGAAGCAGCCGGTGACGTAGCGCTCATCGAGCAGGTTCTGCACGTTGAGCTGCGCCGTCAGTCCGGTCAGCCGCGGATCGAAGTGCTTCATGTCGTAGGAGACGACGGCGTCGACCAGCACGCTCTCTGGAACCTGGAAGGTGTTGGCCGGGTCGCCCCATGACGGTCCGAGATAGCGCACGCCTCCGCCGAGGCCGAGGCCGAACAGTGGGCCCTCGGTGAAGCGGTAGTCGACGAACAGCGAGGCGGTCGTGTCGGGAACCTGCACCGGCCGTAGTCCCTGGAGCGGCACCTGTCGGCGGGTAAGGTCGTTCGTGGTGAAGCCGGTGTCGCGGACGTTGCGGATGTCGAGGAGCGAGAAGCCTCCGATCAAGCTGAGACCCTCAGCGATGGTCGCCCGCGCCTCGAACTCGATGCCTTGTACGCCGACCTCTCCGGTCTGCACGACGAAACCGGGATTGTTTGGATCGGTGGTGGTCGCATTCGAACGGCGGATGTCAAAGACGGCGGTGGTCAGCAGGATGTCGGTGCCGGGGGGCTGGTACTTGATACCTGCTTCGTACTGGTTGCTGGAGATCGGGTCTGGAATGCGGCCGGCGGTCCCAAAGGACCGGTCGAAGATGCGTCCGGTGACGATCGGTTCGAACGCCTCACTGTAGGAGACATACGGGGCTACACCGCTGTCGAACAGGTAGAGCAGGCTGGCGCGGCCGGTGAAGGCTTCAGCCGGCACGTCCTGGATAGCTAGGCTGTTCGTCGGGGAGAAGGTGCGGGTCGGGCCGGTTTGACGGGCCGTGTCGTAGCGGCCGCCGAGCGTCAGGATGAAGCCGTCGACCTTCGCCTGATCTTGGAAGTACACGCCGGTCTGCTGCGCGTCGATCCGCGACGTCGATGTGAATGCCGGGAACCGGATTGGCAGGTCATGGTCGGGGGCAAGCGCATTCAAGCTCGTCGTTGCCGGGAACGGGCCGGTGACCGACCGCGTGCTGAAAGTCCGATGATCGACGCCGAGCAGCGCCGTGTGGGCGATCGGACCGGTATCGAAGTCAGCGATGAAGTTGTTGTCCATCGTGTAGGCTTCGATGTCGACCTGGGTGCCGCCGACAGAGCGACCGATGATCGGTCCGCTCGTGTACGGGCCGTTGACGTCGCCGAAGGTCGTGAACACGCTGCGATAGTCGCCGTTCGAGCGCAGGTAGCGTCCGGCCGAATGGAAGCGCAGGTTCTCACCGAAGCGCTGGTCGAACAGGTACTCCACCGAGGCTTGTGTGCGATCGGAGCGCTCGATGTTGCGATCGCCGTCGTAGAAGTTCACCGGCAGCCGACCGAAGATGCCGTTGCCAAAGTTGCGCGCGAAGATCGTGCCGACGGCCGGGAAGCCGCCGTAGAAGCCTGAGAACGGATCCCGCTGGTAGTTGCCGATGATCGTGAGCGACGTGTCGGTGGAGGGCCGCCACGTGATGCTTGGGCTGATGAACGCACGCTCGACCTTGGTGGTCACCGCGGGCCCGTCGCCGTTCCAGCCGAGCCCGATGACCCGGTAGGCGAACTGGTCGGCAAGCCCCGGAATGTCCGACGCGATCGGGCCGCCGACATCGAAGCCGCCGCGGACCTCGCTGAAGCCGCCGCCCTGCAGGAAGACTTCGCCATGGCGAACGAACTGGGGCACCTTCGAGACGAGATTGACGATGCCGCCCGGACCGGATTGCCCGTAGAGGACTGAAGCAGGCCCCTTGATGATGTCGACGCGCTCCAGACGGTAGGGATCGACGGTCGGGAAGGCATCGCGGTTGCCAGGCAGGGCCATGTTGTCGAGGAAGAGCGGCGCGGTGAAGCCGCGGATGTAGAACTGCTCCAGTCGCGTCGAGCCAGCGCCGCCCCGCTGCTCGGTGGTGACGCTCGGCGTATAGCGCAGCGCTTGGTTGATCGTCAGGGCATTCTGATCCTCGATCTGCCGCCGACCGATGACGGAGACCGACTGCGCGGTCTCGACGATCGGCGTATCCGTCTTCGTGCCGACCGTGCTGCGGCTGGCGACGTACCCAGGGACAGCACCCGCGGCACCACCGCGCCCGTACAGATCGCCGTTCAGAGTGCGCCCGCTCGTCTCGCCCATGACACTGAGTTCGGACAACTCCACGTCTGTGGCTGCAGTTTGCTGGGCCACGGCGATGCCAGCCCAGCAAACTGCGCAAGTCGTTGACAGAATGAATCCCAGCGCATGGAATTTCATCCCGCCATCGGAATGGGAAATCCAACCATTTGACATTATAAAGACTCTAAACCACCTCGAACGACGGTTCGATTATCGGTCGATCGCTTCTAATCACGGATAGGTGATGAGTCTGTGCTTTATGAGACACAATATGAGTGAACGTACATTGTCATTGATCTAATGAAGTTCAAAGGTGCCGTATCAGTTAGGGAGAGGGTGTACCGGCGCATCGTCCACTCGCCGAGTACCGACGATCTCGAGCTACCGCCGCGAGGAATGAAACCATCCGGCCGTTCGGCGAAGCCATGGCAGGCGCTTCCGAGCAAATTTCGACATGAGGCGCAATGCTGCCTGAAGCGCCCCTGAAGATCGGACATTTTCCGATGGAACGTCGAGATATCTGCACCTCAGTGAGTTATATTAATAACTTTGTTTAATTTAAGCAGCAGAGATCCATCCATTTTCTACGCCGAAAGATCGAAATTTTATAGATATCAGAAGGATTCTATTCGGGCTTCTCCAAATCGCCCGGCTGGGCCTACATGCGGAGGACTTGATCGCCGGGACGTATGATCGAGGTGCGGTGCGTAACGGCTATGATCGTCAAGCGATCCGCGAGGTCCCGCAGACCGTCCATGATCTGTCGCTCGGTCTCTTCGTCGAGAGCTGAGCTCGCCTCATCGAGAACGAGGATCGCCGGCTCCCCGTAAAGCGCACGGGCGATGGCGATGCGTTGACGCTCGCCGCCGGACAACTTGAGACCCCGTTCGCCCACCATGGTATCGAACCCTTCCGGCATCGCCTCGATGCGCGACAGGATGGACGCCTGAGTGGTGGCTTGGCGCAGGCGATTTGCATCAAACGAACGACCCAGCACGATGTTGGTGGAGAGCGTGTCGTTCAGCAGGGCCACATCCTGTGGGACGACGCCGACATGGGCGAACCAGGCATCGCTCGTGACGCGGGCGAGATCTGTTCCGTCGGCCAGGATGCGTCCTTCGATCGGCTGCAATCCCTTCAACATCAGACGTACGACGGTCGACTTGCCCGATCCAGTTTCACCGGTGAGGAAGGTCGGTGTTCCACGTCGGGCGACGAAGGAAACGTCGCATACGCCCCGTCCGTTCGGATAGCGAAAGGCGACGCCCTCGAACGCCAGGATGCCCTGGGTTGGGCGATAGGGCAGGGGATCTTCCGGGTCCCGCTCCTCTGGGGCCGTCCACATCGCCGCCAGGGGACGAAAGCGAGCAGCTGCTTCGACCGTCTCCTTGATCGCCATGCCAATCAGGTGGAACGGCTCGTTGAGCTGGACCAGCAGCGTGTTGAACAGCACGATGCCGCCGATCGAGACGAGGCCGCTCTCGTAGCGTGGGACGAGGATCAGGAACGTGACGGCCAATTGCAGCGCAGCCGCAACCCCGAGGACTCCACAGAAAGCGCTGCTTACCAAAGCATAGCGCCGCCAATTGGCGAAGGTCTCGAAAGCGCTTGCGGTGAACCGCTCGGTGATCCAGCGCTCGCCGCGCGTCTGTCGCAACGTATCGATCACAGCGATGGCATTGCCGATGAGATGCGCGTTCGCTTGGCTTTGACTCATCGCCTTATCGAGAGCGGGCTGCACGCGACCGATCCGAATATAATCGAGCGCGACCACGATGACCCCGTAGACTAAAACGACAAGCGCGATGTCCCAGCTCACCAGCTTGCCCAACAGAGCGACGCTGAAGGCAATCTGCACGCACCCGGGGAGGATACCGCCGAGGCCGAGCTGCGTGACGATGTTGAGGGTGTGCGTTCCCTGCTGGCGCGCTGTGCCGATCTCAGCTGCGTTGTGCTCCAGAAAGAAGGCGGGCGTCTTATGCAATAAGCGCGCGAAGAAAGCGGTATTCGCGATGAAGGCCATGCGCTCCGCACAGAGAAAGATCATGAAGCGTGCGCCGTATGCGAAGGCCTTCGCGCATCCGAACAGAAGCGCGTAGGCCATCAAGCTTTGCATGATGTCGGCGCGATCGACAGCTTTGGTGAGTTCATCGATGGCACGTGAGAACAGGTAAGGGGCCGCGATTGCCGTGACCGCACCGATCACCGTCGCCACGACCACCGTAACCGTAGCTAAGCGAGCCTCACGCCAATAGGATTTCAGCAAATACTTTGTAATTGTAATCATTCTAGCCCGGTAGGCGTCATAATCTCACGCGTCCGCAATGAGCTGCCGAGGCCAAAGATGCAAATTGTCATCGGTCTTCTTGCGAGAAACCCCGCCGTTCAGGCCGGGCAGGTAAGCGACAGCGGCCGGCGGTCGCTTCGGCTCGCTGATTCCGGACGTACTCCGCGATGATGGACAACGGCGCGCCGCCGCACGAGGCGACGAAGTAGCTCGGGGTCCAGAGCGCGCCTTGGTGGTAGCGGCCGGTAATCTCGGGGCGCGTGTCCCGAAGCTTGCGGCTCGACAAGCCCTTTAGGCTGTTGACGAGCTTCGACAGGCTGACCTTCGGTGGATAGGTCACCAGCAGATGGACGTGGTCGTCCTCGCCCGAGCACTCGACAAGCTCGGCTTCGAAGTCGCGACAGACTTTGGCGAAGATCACGCGGAGGTCGCCGATCGCGAGCGCGGACAGCACGTCGCGACGGTATTTGGTGATGAAGACCAAGTGCGCGTGGAGTGCAAAAACGACGTGCCGTCCTCTGCGAACTCCCATGTTGCGACTCCTCAGACCGACTTGTACGGTCCGAGGATGATCGCCCGTGGCTTCCGCTACAAGCTGGAACCGCTGCCCGAGCAGGAGGCCCTGTTCCGGCAATTCGCGGGCGTCTGCCGCCTGACCTACAACCTCGCCCTGGAGCAGCGCGCGACCTGGGGTCGGAAGCACCCGCTCGGGTACAATGCCTAGGCCGCCGATCTAACTCGACTCCGCGCTGAGTTCGACTGGGTGCGCGCCGTCTACGTGTCCTGCCAGCAGCAGGCCCTGCGCGACCTCGACCGGGCGTTCCAGAACTTCTTCGCGGGTCGGGCGAGCTTCCCGCGGCCCCGACGCCGCAGCGTGGACGACACGTTCCGGTTCCCCGGCCGAGAAGTTGCGACGCGGAGGCTCAATGCGAACTGGTCGGCCGTGCGCCTGCCGAAGATCGGCTGGGTGAAGTATCGCGATAGCCATCCGATGCGCGGCGTCGTGAAGAACGTCACCGTCTCCCTCGACGTGCTCGGCTGGCACGTCGCCTTCACCTGCGAGGTCGCACACGAGGCGACCGCCCCGAGCGCCGAGGTGGTCGGCATCGATCGCGGCGTCGCCACCACGCTCGCCCTGTCCACGGGCGCGACGATCACGATGCCCGCGAGCCTGGAGCAGATCGAGTTCGCCAAGCGCCGAACCCAGCGCGTCGTCGCCCGCCGGAAGCGCGGATCGAACCGCCGTCGCCGCGCACAGGCTCGCGTCGCCCGGCTCCAGGCCCGGCAGGCGCGCATCCGGCGCGACTTCCACCACCGCGCCGCCCTCGACATCGCTCGGCGGTACGGCGTGGCCGTGCTCGAAGACCTGAACACGCGCGGGATAACCGCCAGCGCGCGGGGTACAGTGGCCGAACCCGGCCGCAATGTGCGGCAGAAAGCCGGGTTGAACCGGGTGATCCTCAATGCGGGCTGGCATCAGTTCGCGACGATCCTGACCTACAAGATGGAGGAGAGAGGCGGGCAAGTCGTGAGCGTGCCTGCCCGGTTCACGTCGCAGACCTGCGCGGCATGCGGTGTGGTCGATGCGAGAAGCCGCGAGAGCCAAGCGCGCTTCGTCTGCATCGATTGCGGCCACACCGATCACGCAGACACCAACGCGGCGATCAACATTCGACGGCGGTGGAACACACCGTTGCTGGACGTAGAGGGTTTGCATCAGCAACCCGTTGAAGTGTCAACTGGACGAGTTCTTACGATCTCCGAAAATCCCCGTCCTTCAGGTCGGGGAAGATGTTAAGATTGATCTGAATACGGCGACGGCCGATGACCTCGACAAGGTGCCGGCCCTCAAAGGCCACGGTTTTGAGATCGTACGGTATCGTGAGGAGCGGGGCCGCTTCACCAGCTTGCGTCAACTCGATGAGGTTCCAGGCCTCGCCGGCAAGACCGATGGCGTCGACGAGGCTGTGACAGTGGCCGGTCCGACCGAGTGACGACAGGTACGACGGACACCCGAAATTGGACCGTCGTACCCGGGCTTCGGCGGCTTGGGTGGCTTGCCTCGTGGCACGGTGGCCACATCCAGGCGGTAAGCCTATGCTCCAAGAGATGATTCGTCGGACGTGCCAGCGACCGAATACATGCCTTGCCGCCGGTCGCGGAGGCCCGTGTCGCATATGCGACGCATCAGCCATCGCCGAACGCGCCGTGCAACTGCGTGAACGGATCCGTGCGAACCGCGCCGAGGGGCGTCCTCTCTACGATCCCCGCTGTGGTTCTGGCGATCGGGACGAAGTCTCGTTTTCCGCAGGGCGTAAGCGTGACGTGCCCGGTGGGTAGGGCAGGAGTATCCTCATAGACCGCTGAGTGGAAACTCGCTGGATCACAGGGGATCGCCACCACCGATCGGCGGATGCGTATCGTACGCGTAGGTGCCCCCTCGCTCCCCAGGATGTCAGGCCAACGCACTGGAAACGGCGCAGAGCGAAGCAGACGTGCCCCCGGCGCTCCGATGCCGTTGCAGCGGGGCATTGGCAGCGGTCCGATTGCAATCCAGGCACTCGGACCTATTCCGGGGGCACCGTTGGCTGAGGCTGTGTGCTTCAAAGGCGCGAAGATCGATGGCGATCGACGCGCAATGTCATGGCTGCCGTCGCGCAACATAGACGCTCTATGCCTCGGACACCGTCCACAATCGTCGGGTGCCGGTCACGCCGCGCAATGGAAAAGCGCCGAGATCGAGAAGGTCGTCTTCACATCGGCGAGCAAAACTGTCGGAGATCAATAGGTTGCGACCGGTCTCGTCGCATAGGGCTTCGATGCGACTCGCCTCGTTCACGGCACGGCCGATGGCCGTGAAGTCCAGCCTATCGGCCGTTCCGATGTTGCCGTAGACGACGTGTCCGTAGTGAAGCGCCAGGTCCGCCGGGAGCCAGGGCTCACCCGCGGCCTGCCGCTGCGCCGCCAACGCTCTGTTGCGGGCGAGACCCGCGCGTGCGGCAGCCAGGGCACCGCGACAGGCTTCACACGGCGTAGCGGCATTCTCCGCGCGGAATGCCGCGATGAATCCATCGCCGGTGAATTTGAAGATGTCACCACCGTACCGTCCAACGTCGCAGCCCAAGGCGTCGAGGTGCTCGTCGAGCCAGCCGACCAAACGATGAGGATCTTCGCGATCCGCGAGGCTGGTGAACCCCTTCAAATCGACCATGAGGATCGCTGCCGAGATCAACTCTCCTTCGCCACGACACACCCGGCCGTTCAGAACGTGCGCCGCGGTTCGGGTTCCGACATAGGCATCGAGCAGGTTGGTCAAAGCGTACGAGAGCGAGAAGCGGAAAACCGCCAAGCTGGAGACGTCTCGCAGGCTGCGCAGGATCACGAGGTCCGCCTCGGTGAAGCCTCCCGGCCGATCTGTCACGTAGAACAGCCCGACACCACGCAGACCTGTGCCGGGCGGAAACCCGACGATGTCGAGCAGGTACTCGGTACAGCCCTCCATCCGTAAGCGTTCCAAGATCGGCAGTTCGGCGCACCCCTCGCCACGCGCGAGATCCCAACGTACGAAGTACCGCTCCGCATCCAGCGCGGCGCTGATCGGCGTGCGCTCGAACGCAACGTCGCCGTGGGGCGCGAACACACGCTCGACCGCAGAACCCGGCCGCCAGGATAGAAAAACGCCGCGGTGTTCGACACTCAGCGACGGTGTGCCGAAGCCCATGAGCCGCAACGGCATACCCGCCGCAACGAGGCTTTGGCCGATCCCGGCGATGACGCGACCGCCATCGTTCGTCTCAATCACCTGCTGCACGATCCACGCGGGCAGATCGGCGATCGGGACGATGACGTCAGAATCTGAAGACATATGCGACGTACGGCGAAGGTGATGCCTGGATGGCTGGGCTAGCGTCCGTTCAGCCGCTCCGCAAGCCGGAGCGATTGAGATCGCCGCTCCCGAGGAACGTCGTTCCAAAAGGTTGAACGAGCTTCACGATCGTTCCGTTTGTAAAGATTGCGAAGGCTCGAGAAGCGATCAGGCCCGGCACAGCGATGCTCTGATGGCCAATTGACAGACATCGGGAGGCCGAACGCTGAAACACGCACGCAATGGATTGGCGTCGATCCAGGCTGTCGTGCGACATGGGCAGCTCCACATACGGGCTCGCCCGCGGCCCGCAGCACCTAACCGCTACATGCGCCCGAGATATTGGCACGTCTAAGACTCGGGAGCAAAATTGCTCGATGCACCGCCAGGAAGACGTCACACTGGGTCTTCGCTCTGCCCGTAGCTTGATCGCAGACGTTCGACTGCGTCGGGTCCCAACGCGAGGTAGAAACGGATCGCGTCGTCGATCAAAGCGTCGGGCGTGATGCCGGCCGCCTTTGCGGCACGACTGATCTGAAGGCCCAGGGCGAGATCGACGCGCAAGACGGCACCTTGGCTCGGCACAGGCGGTGCGGCAATGGCGGCCTGATCAGCGGCTGCCCGGGTCGAAGACTCGGGTTTGCCGAGCTTCGCTTCCCGACGACCCCGGTGGACGAGAGCGTCCGCGCGCTCGTTGAGGCGGTCACCGGCATGGCCCCGGACCCAAGTCCATTTCACGTCGCGCGCGGCGTTCAGTTCGTCGAGGCGCTTCATCAGGTCGACGTTCTTCACCTCGCCTGTCGTCGTGCGCCAGCCCTTCGCTTTCCAGCCGCGCATCCACTCGGTCACCGATTTGACGACGTACTGACTGTCGCATCGCATCTCGATCGCGGCACCGGCCGGGAAATGTTCGAGCCCCTTGATCGCGGCCGTCAGCTCCATGCGGTTGTTGGTCGTGCTAGTCGGATCCCCGCCGCACAATTCGACGGTGCCGTCCTGAGCCGCAATGACGACGCCCCAACCACCAGGCCCAGGGTTCGGATCGCACCCACCGTCGGCATAGACAAGCGTTCGCATTTCGGCGTCGGTCCCTCGATGGCAGGTCGTCGATTGAGGCGCGCCATCCATGGCCAAATTTGGCTGACAGATCGTTTCTGAGCCCGCGATTGTCTCGGCCTCGGCAAAGCATCCCGACACCTGATCGGTCGCGCGATATGCGGAACGGCGCGGTTGATCTCGCTTGTACCTAGCGCGGAGGTGCCAAGCCACATGCCGGGTGATGCTCGATTGGCCGACGTCGAACTCGCACTGCCGCAGTCAGGCCTAGCGGCGGCCAGCGAATTCACCGGGGAAGCGAGGGAGCAGCGCGTCGCCTGATCCGTCGAGGGCGAAGCCAAGCAAGTCGCTCTCGCCGTACCATCACGCCATGCGTTTTATCCCAACTGGGATAGCGGAGCGAAACTGCACGTTGATGCAGGTCCCGGAGCGATGCCGGATCTCACAGCTAAAGCGCCGCCCGTCGGCATCGATGGTCAGATCGAACCGCTCTGGAACCTGAGCGTGCATCCGCACATGGAGCCGCGCACCACCGTCCGAGAGATCACGAATCGAGCACGCGATAGGCCCGCGGTCAGGCACTTGGATGCTGGCCGGCATGAGAACGCGGGTCCGGCGCTCGTTGCGCCGCTCCTCCATGCCGACGGTCCAATTGTCCAGGCTCATGCTGATGCTCGATACGCCGCCAGCCGCCTGTCGCATGCTGGACAGGATATCCCCCGTCGCGCGCGCCTGTTCGTCCATGGAGCCGCTCACGCCATCGACGTGCGCGCTGATCGTCGCGATCGCCGCGGTGATGGTCGTCAGGCCGGTCGCCACCTCGGCGGATACGGCTTGCATACCGGCGACCTCTCCGCTGATTTGCGCTGTGGCGGCAGCTGCCTGACCAGCCAACTCCTTCACCTCGGTGGCAACCACCGCGAAGCCCTTGCCCGCCGCACCAGCGCGGGCCGCCTCAATCGTCGCGTTCAAGGCCAGCAGGTTGATCTGCTGGGCGATGCCCGCGATGACTGCGCCGACGCCGCCCATCGCTCCGGCCGCAGCCTGCAGGCGGTCTGTCGCGGCATTCGCCTCGCTGGCGCGGCCGTGGATGTCGTCGACGACCGATTTCGACTGCGCCATGCTGGACGAGATCTCTAGTGCGGCCGCGTTCATGGTCTCGGCGGCATCGGTGACGGCCTGGACGTTGTCGAGGGTTCGTTCCGCCGCCTCGACCGCCAACGAGCGTGCCTCCATGTTGGCAGTGACGTCGGTCGCGTACTTGACGATCTTAGTCAGCCGTCCGTTCGGATCGAAGATCGGGTTGTAGCTCGCCTGGATCCAGACTGGACGACTGCCCTTGCCGAAGCGCTGGAACATGCCGGTGGCGAACTCACCGGCTCGCAACCGGTCCCAGAATGCCACGTAGTCTGGCGTCTGCGCGTAGCCGGGCTCAACGAACATGGCGTGGCGCTGTCCGCGGATCTCCTCGATCCGATAGCCGACCGCCTCGAGGAAGTTCGCGTTGGCGTCGAGCACCGTCCCGTCAGGGGCGAACTGGATCACCGCCTGGGACCGGTTGACAGCGGCGAGCTGGCCCATCGCGTCGGTGGTCTGCAGCTTCTGGGTTGTGACGTCGGTGGCGAATTTGACGACCTTCACCGGCGTGCCAACTCGATCCCGGATCGGGTTGTAGGTCGCCTGGATCCACACCTCGCGACCACCCTTCGCGATGCGTCGGAACTCGCCGGCGGCGAACTCGCCTCGTCCAAGACGGTCCCAGAAGGCACGGTATGCCGCGTCGGCCCGCTCGGCGGCATCCACGAACAGGCTGTGATGGCGTCCCTGAATCTCGTCCAGGCGATAGCCGACGGCGTCGAGAAAGTTTTGGTTGGCGGTCAAAATGGTACCATCGAGGGCGAACTCGATCACCGCCTGCGAGCGGTGCAAGGCATCGAGCTGTCCATCGTGATCGATGTTGCGCTGGACCTGCGCGGTGATGTCGGTGGCGAATTTGACGATCCGGGTGACGCGCCCGCCGCGGTCGAGCACGGGATTGTACGTGGCCTGGATCCAGACGGCACGACCGTCCTTGGCGATGCGTTTGAACTCGCGTGTCTGTGCCTCACCACGACGCAGGGCATCCCAGAACGTGCGGTATTCCTCGCCGTCACGCTCGGCGACCGGGACGAACAGCGTGTGATGCTGGCCCTTCACCTCTGTGAAGCTGTAGCCCATCAAACCGAGGAACAGGTCGTTGGCGGCGAGAACGGTCCCATCGGGGGTGAACTCGATCCGAGCCCGGGACTTGTCGATGGCCGCCATCAAGGCGCGTAGGTTGGTGTCGAACAGCGGCACCGCAGACGTCTCCACGTGCCGCAACGGCACGGGGCGATGTATGGAGCTTTTGGTTAAACGAGCGTGACGTGGGCGATGAGATTTTTGATCGCACCTCACGCAAACAACCGATGAATGCCCGCCTTCATCGACGGTGTGGGCCCGCTTCGACATAGGGTGTTCCCGCTGCCGCAGCTGCGGCGGCCAGGAAACCTCGATCGATGAGAGGTAGAAACACTCGACCGGCGGCCGCGGCGTCGCCGCCCGTGTCAGCCACGTTATATCCTTCGAAGAATGCCACGCTCCACGTAGCTACGAGCAAGCCCGCCAACAGATGCGCAACGGGATCGTCCGCCGGTCGATCGACCGACCTTGCCAGCATCGCTGCCAGAACGTTCGTGAACTCGCTGGACATCTGACGGGCGCGCGCCTTCAGCGCTTCGCTCGCTAGCGCCGTCGCCACGAACCTCAGCGGCGCACCAAAAAGCGGAAGGAGCGGGTTCCGATCCTCGATACAGCGGTGAGCGAGCAAGCGCAGCGCCGTGACGGGGCTCGCTCCCTCGTCCCGCCCGTGGATGGCCGCGGACACCATTTCACGAACCTCGTCCTCGCGGTCGAAGAACATGTCCTCCTTATGGGGAAAATGATTGAACACGGTCATGCGGCCGACATCGGCGGCCTCCGCGATCTCGTCGACCGTCACCTGATCGAAGCCGTGCTCCATGAACAGGCGCGTGGCCGCATCGGAGATGGCTTGGCGCGTCGCCAGCCGCTTCCGTGTGCGCCTATCCAGCGGGGGGCTTGCCTGTTCCTGCACGAAAAAATATACTCGGTATAGTTTTGTATCGAGATTATTTTGAGGTGACGGCATGCCTACGTCAACCGTGATGTCCCGTGCCTCCTGCACCGGGTCGCGATCCGTACTCGTCAGCGGCGCAGGTTTCGCCGGCTTGGCGACAGCATTCTGGCTGAACCGGCTTGGATACTGCGTCACAGTGGTGGAGGTCGCACCGGGCCTGCGGCGCGGCGGGACGCCCGTCGACATCGAGGGCGAGACAATCGCCATTCTGACTCGCATGAGGCTGATGGACGCTGTTCGGGCCAGAGCGCTTCCGCCTCGACGCTTCGCCTTTAAGGATGCGAAAAATGCATCGCTGGGCGAAATGGCCCACCACCCCGACGATGAGGCGGGGCCGCGCTACGAGATCCACCGGGACGATCTGTTGGATGTACTGTCGGACGCGATCGAGGACGATGTGGAACTGCGGTTCAACCGCTCGATCGTGGCAATCGAGGAGCGTCCGGAGGCGGTGTCGGTGACGTTCAGCGACGGCAGCCAGCAGGAATTCGCACTGATATGTGGTTGCGATGGAAACCGATCCAATACGCGCAAGCTCGTGTTCGGCGATGGTGAGCAGTTCACTCATTTCATGGGCGGGTATTTTTACCTCAAAGTGGTACCAGACACCGGACTGCTCAAACCGAACAGCTCGGAGGTCTTTGCCGTTCCTGGGCGGATGGCGATGCTGAACGGCTATGACGATCGCACGGATATCGGCTTTGGGTTCCGCACGGCCGGCGAGATCGAGTACGATTACCGCAACAAGGATCAGCAACGTCGCATGATCAGGGAACATTTTTCCGGTCTGGAGTGGAAGGTGCCGGACATGCTCGCCCGTATGGGCGAGGACAACGACTTCTATTTTGACCGGATCAGCCAGATCAAGATGCCGACTTGGACGCACGGGCGCATCACTCTCGTCGGTGACGCCGGCTACTGCGTGTCCCCGTTCGCAGGCCTCGGTGGTTCGATGGCTATCATCGGCGCGGGAAGGCTGGCCGACGCCCTGGCGCGGCATCCGGACAACCATGCCGCCGCATTTTACGCTTATGAGGAAGGGCTACGGCCGTTCGTTGAGCAAGTTCAAGAACGGGCCGCTACCGACAGCGTACAGATGCTGTTTCCCGGCGACGAGGCCGAAATGGCGGAGCGAGATCGCAAACTGGCCATCGGTGACATCGGCATCTAACGGCCGCTTTGGAGAAGCTCCGACGACGGTCCGTTTGGCTGGGTTGGGTGGTTTCCAGTCCGTCCGCTTCCGGCAGCCAGATGCTTATGAGCGGACATGGCTGTCGGGACCGCTTACGCCCTCTTGCGGCCCCTTGGAACGTCTGCTTTTTGACTATCCAACCGGTATGAGCAGCCGCAATGCGGTGGTGACAGCTTGCCGGCGCTGAACTGGCTTGCTTTGCTAGTCGACACCGTTGAACATCACCGGGATCACCCACCGCTGTAGCCGATGACGAACATTTACAAAATGTCGACGCTTTCACAGTGCGCCGCCATATGAGATCGCGTTGCGAAGAATATAAATGGCTAAGACAAGCGACGATCCCATCGAATTGCAAATTGCGCCGGTTTGTTGTTCCGCTAACCAACTAAATAGTACATCGGCTTTCTGTCAGGCTGCTACCTGCTCGTGTCGAGCGTCGGCGAATGCGCGTGCCTCGGGAACAGACAGCGGCTCGCTGAACAGATAGCCCTGCATCTCCATGCACCCCTCTCGGCGTACAAGCTCAAGCTGCTCGACGGTCTCGACGCCCTCGGCGACGATACCCATGCCAAGCCGCTCACCGATACCCACCACCGCCCGCACGATTGCCGCCGCGTCCGGGTCGGCGATGTCGCGGATGAAAGATCTGTCGATCTTGATCTTGTCGAAGGGAAAGCGGCGCAGATAGCTTAAACTGGAGTACCCTGTCCCGAAGTCGTCGAGGGCTATGCGGACTCCGAGCGCGCGTAGGCGATGAAGAACCGCCACCGCCTGCTCCGGGTCCTGTGCCAGCAGGCTCTCGGTCACCTCCAGCTTCAATCGCCCTGGGGCCAGCCCGCTACCGGCCAGCGCAGCGATGACCGTCTCCTCCAAGCCGTGGCGGAACTGCAATGTCGAGATGTTGACGCTCACGCGCACGGATGCAGGCCAGTTCAGCGCCTCGCGGCAGGCCTCGTTCAGCGCCCAGGCCCCGAGCGGCACGATAAGGCCGGTCTCCTCGGCGATCGAGATAAAATCGCCGGGCGAGATGAGCCCGTACTCGGGATGCTGCCATCGTATCAGCGCCTCGAAGCTCGCCACCGCCTCGACGGTCACATCGATAATCGGCTGGTAGACGAGAAAGAAATCACCCCGGCGGATCGCCTCCTTCATGTCGAGGGCGAGCGAGCTTCGTGTGGCAGCGCGTGCGTGCGCCTCAGCCTCGAACATCCGGTAGGTGTTGCGGCCTGCGGCCTTGGCTTCGAATAGCGCCATGTCGGCGCGCTTGAATACCTCTTCGGCTGTCGCTCGATCGCCCGACAAAAGGGCGAAGCCGATACTGATGCCGATCACCCTGCTGTCGAGAAGGAACGGCTCACCCACGGCTACGATGATGCGCGCGCAGATCTGTGCTGTCGCCTCCCCGCCGTCGATATTGGATAGGATCACCGCAAACTCGTCGCCGCCGAACCGTGCCACGGTGTCCGACTCGCGCACGATCGCATGAAGGCGCTCGGCCACAAGGCTCAGGATACGGTCCCCAGTCATGTGGCCGTAGGTGTCGTTGACAGCCTTGAACCTGTCCAGGTCGAGCGCGAGCACGGCACATCGGTTGGGCGCGCGGGCTGCTTGGTGCAGAGCGTCGTCAAGACGCTTACGGAATAGGTTGCGGTTCGGCAGGCCGGTCAGCGCGTCGTGCAGCGCCATGTGCTCGATGCGCGCCTCGGCCTCCTTGCGCTGCGAGATATCGATCAGCGTGCCGACCAGCCGCGCAGCTTGCCCGTCCAGCGTGCGGCTGGCCACGCGGGCGCGAGCCAGTACCCAGAAGATGAATCCGTCGGCGCGGCGCACGCGGTATTCGCATTCGAGCGAGGGGGTCAGACTTTTGAGGTGCGCGCGCGTGACGTCAGCGACTTGTTCACGGTCCTCGGGGTGGATCGCGGCGATCCAGGCCGATAGGGTGGGCTGAGCCAGTTCGCCGACAAGTCCGAGCTTGTGCCGCCACCGTTCCGTTACCCATAGGCTGCCTTTCGCGAGATCCCAGTCGAACAGGCAATCTTCACCGCTGTCGAGGGCAAGCGCGAGACGTTCCTGGCTGACACGAAGGTGAGCCTCGCTCTCGCGCAGCGCCCTCTCTGCGCTGCGCCGAGTGGTCACGTCGGTGAAGGTGCGCACCAGCCCCCCCGTCGACACCGGCAGCGTGCGCACTTCAAGCACGGTGCCGTTCGGACGCTGGCGTTCGTAGTCGTTGACGCGCATCTCCGCTTGGCCGAACTCAAGCCATCGCTTGAGGCGATCCGGCAGGCCGACGAATTCGCCGTGCTCGATCTGATAACTCCGCACGGCCTGGAAAAGCGCACCGTCGTAGAGCAGGCTCTCGGGCACGCCCATCATCGCGGCGACGCGGCCATTGTGCACGCGGACGCGATCGTCGGCGTCAGTCATCAGGAGGCCCTGGTCCATCGCCTCCAAGGTCGCGCGCAGCAACGCCCCCGTGTCGCGAAGCTCCCGTTCTGAGCGGGTCAGATCGGTCACATCGAGGCACACGCCATGCAACGAAACGACCTGACCCGCCTCGTCCCGCTCAGCGACGCCACACACGGATACGTACCGCACCTCGCCATCCGGTCTCAGTACGCGCGAACGGTGTTCGTAGCCGCCGCGCGGCAGGTCGCTCGTGTCTGCCATCGCCGCCTCAATGCGCGTGCGCACCGCCGCGCGATCGTCGGAATGGTAGAAGCCGAGATGCTCTTCGAGAGCGAGCACGGCGAGACCCACATTGCGACCGAAGATGCCCGCGATGCCCGCTGACCAGGCGATCGTCCGCCCGGCCACGTCGATGCGCCAATGGCCGAGGCGAGCTGTCTCTTCGGCGATGGCCTGAAACTCAGCCGCGGCCCGCAGCCGCCGCTCGACGCACATGCGCTCGGCGATCTCAGCCTCGTGGCCCCGTTGCGTCTCATGCAAGCGAAGGTGTGCGACGACGATTTCGGCCAGATCGCGAAGCTGACGGATCTGCTCAGGCAAGAAGGTGCGCGCCACCGTGTCCTTGATACAGAGCGCTCCGACATGGATGCCCGGCCGAAGTATCAACGGTGCCCCGGCGCAGAACCGTATGGCTTGCTCGCCCTGCACCATCGGGTTCCCGGCGAAGCGTGGGTCGCGCGGCACATCCTCGACGATGAGCACGTCGTCGGAGAGGATGGTGTAGTTGCAGAAAGCGATACTTCGCTTCGTACCGTCGAGGTCGGTACCGCATTTGGCCTTAAACCATTGCCGGTCTTCCTCGACCAGCGAGATGAGGGCGATCGGAACCGCGAACAGATCGCGCGCCAGACGGCAGACGGCGTCGAAGTGCGCCTCGTTCGGCGTGTCCATAATCGCGAGATGGCGCAGGGCAGTCAGCCGGTCTGCTTCGTTGGCTAGGATCACGACCACCTACTCACTCGCCTGTTCGACTGGGAAGCGCGGCCGAACCAATCGATACACCCTTGGGTTGTATCAACGGAGTCCTAATGAACCCTTCCTGCAAGCCGTGGTCATTGGTGCTCATAAGGTTGATCGACTGGAATCTTATGGCGTTAAGCAGATTGATGCAGGTCTGCGCACGGGCGTTAAGCGGCCTTCCGGTGAGTGCTAAAGTCGAGGTTTTCGGAGGTCTGACAAACGTCCGCTTTCAGATTATGCCAAATGTCGTCTGAACGGCTGCCATGGGTCGTTTGCGGATCGGCCGCTTGGGGTGGAAGTCAGTCTGACCCGTTCCGGGTAGCACCAAGAGGAAGCTGACATCAGCCAGTAGTGGCGGAACTCAAAGCAGCAGCGTAGGGGCTTGAGGCGAGGTTGGAGCCTCGCCCGCGCTAAGCATTGCCGCAAGGGAGACAACTGCCCTGGCAGTCGCTGTTACCTAGCCAACCAGCGCGGCGGCGAAGTCACGGTAGGTGTGCAGCGGGCGGCCGAGGATGCCGGTCAGCCGCTCGCGGTCGCCCGCCTCCGGGATCATGCCGTCGCTGACATAGCGCTCGGCCATCAGGCGCATCTCGTAGGCCATCCACTTCGGCATGAACGTCGCCATGTTCGCCTCGAACCCACTCGGATCGTCGCCGCCATAAGCCACCGGGCGGCCCAGGACCTCGGTCCAGATCGCCGCCGCGTCCGCGCCGGTCAGCGTGTCAGGACCCACGAGGTTGATGGTCTCGATCGGTAGCTTGCCCGGTGCTTGGTCGCGGCGGATCAGTTCGATCGCAGCGACCTCGGCGATATCGCGTGCATCGACCATGGCGACGCCCTTCGATCCAATCGGCATGGGGTAGACGTTGTAGTTCATGATCACGTCCTTGATCATGACCTCGTTGTCGATGAAGTAGCTCGGGCGCAAGATCGTAGCGCTGAAGCCCATCGCCTCCAGCATGCGCTCGGCCCCGAACTTCACCGCGAAGTGCGGGACGTTGACGGCGCGGTCGGCGTCGAACACCGACAGGTAGACAACCCGTTCGATTCCTGCGGCGCGAGCGGCGTTCAGGGCGATGATCGCCTGGGTGAACTCGTCACCCGTCACTGCATTCAGCAGAAATAGCGTGCGGACCCCGTTGAAGGCGTTCCGCAGGGCGTCGAAGTCGAGAAGGTCGCCTTTCGCCACCTCCACATCGCCGTTGAAAATGGTCTTTGCCGGATCGCGGGTGAGGACGCGCACGCTCGCGCCGCGCTTGGTGAGCTGCTCGACAACATTGCGGCCGACGCGGCCGGTGGCACCGGTAACGAGGATGGTCATTGGTCTGCTCCTTTGGCTGAGCCGTTTGGCTGAGACCCAAATGGGCGATCCATAATGATGCTGATAGGCGTTATATCTGAACGATCTGTCTCGTGAGTGGAACGCATGGACCTTCTTGCCCTCGCTGACTTCACCCTGGTCGCGAAGCATGGCGGCTTCGGCAAAGCCTCGCGCGCCGCCGGACGTCCTAAGGCCACGCTGTCGCGCCGTGTCACGGAATTGGAGGAAGCCCTAAGCCTGCGTCTGTTCGAGCGGGGCGGGCGCACAATCAAGCTGACCGAGGAAGGCCGGGCGCTGTTCGAGCGAACCTATGCCTTGCTCAGTGAACTCGACGATACGGCGGCCGTGATCGCCTTGGGCGGTGGAACGCCCCGCGGTCGCCTGCGCATCAGCGCACCGTTGCTCTTCTCGCAGATAGCGATGGGTCGGATCGCGGCCGAGTTCGCCCTGCGCTACCCGGAAGTCCAATTGGAGGTCACGACCGACGATCGGGAAGTGGATATGATCGAGGAAGGGTATGACCTCGTGATCCGGGTCAATCCGAAAACCAACGAGGGCCTGGTCGGGCGGGCTTTCCTGCGCGACCGGCTTGTGGTTGCAGCAAGCCCTCGCCTCGTCCGCCCGAACGACGGCGAGACCGTGCGGGCGGTGATGCGTGGCGCAGGCGGCGGCAATGGGTGGACCGTGATAAAGGATGGCGGGCGGTCGCATATCGCCTTCGAGCCGATCCTTCGGCTATCCTCGCCCATCATGGTCCGGGATGCGGTGCGAGCTGGCGTTGGCGCTGCAGCGCTTCCCTACTCACTGATCAGCCAAGATATAGCAGCGGGCAACCTCACCCATTGGGGCGACGTCGATCTGCCCCCCACGGCGCTATGGACGCTCTACCCGACACGTCGCCTTCTCAGCGCCCGCGTATCCGCCTTTCTGGACCATCTGCGGCAGACGTTTCCCCAAGGCACGTCGGAGGAGCTTGCGGCCTTCATGACCGCCTGACCGCGGTTCCCAGGGTCGGCGATCGACGTGAGTAGCCGAGCCTGCCCGCCCGAGCATGTCCGCTACCAAAAACCCTTGTGTCGTTGGAGGCGTTCGAGTTGGGTCAGATGTGGAACGTCCTCTTCGTCACAACGGAGCACGGCTCGCTCTCCGCCTAAGCAGAACTTGCTGGGTCTCCAGTGATCACGCCGGCCTAGCACCCAACTGTGATTTCTTCGCAATTACGCCGGCCAAACAGCGCCCACTCGGGATCGCCCTCGACGATCGAGAACGACGCGACGTGACGGCCATCCGAGAGCGAGATCAGAATCTCGGGCAATCGCCCGAACATCGCTACGTCTACGACGTGTTGGCCGACGAGGCGGCCGAACGTGGCCTCCCAAAGCCCCTTGTCGCTGCCGCTGCCGCACACGATGGTGTTTGCGTCTTCGATGCGCCAATCGGTCCCGCTCATCAGGCTGGCCTGCCCCCTGAAAAGTGGTCCTCCCTGAGGTATGGCTTTGAGCCATGTGGAGGATGTCGTCATGGGACGGAAGAAGCATACGGCTGAAGAGATCGTTGCTAAGCTGCGGCAGGTCGATGTCTTGATCTCGCAGGG
>NZ_JAKSYG010000056.1 GCF_022829725.1 Methylobacterium sp. E-005
ATCTTCGACCCCCTTCCGGGGGTCGAAGATCCGTTCGTCGGGGGTTTCACCCCGACACCCCACCAAAGGGCCACGCCCTTTGGAAACCTGATCTGCTGACGCTCCGGCCCTCAGCTGGCGATCACCAACTCCACCCGGTCGGCGGCGAACAGGGTGCGGTTCGCCTGGATCGGCACGCCCGCGGGGTCGACGTTGACGCTCGACACCGCCAGCACCACCCGCCCCGGCGCGATATCGAGCCGCCCCGCCTCCTGGGCGTCGGCCGGGCGGGCGCGGATGCGCGTCGAGAGCCGGGTGTAATCGTGGACGCCGCAGGCCGCGAGCGCCCGGGTGATCGAGCCCCGCTCGGCATAGGCCTCGGCGAAGCCGGCGAAGCGCGGCAGCGGCAGCCAGGTCAGCGCGGTGGAGAGCGGCGCGTCGTCCGCCCGGTGGACAGTCAGCAATTCCAGCACCGGCGCACCGGGTGCGATGGCCAGCGCCACCGCCTGCTCGGGCGCGGCCGCCACGGTGGCCGACGCGATGAGATCGCCCCAGGCCTCCCGGCCGGCCCCGGCGACGATCTCCGAGAAGCGGGTGCGCGGCCCGATCGGGTAGGCCAGCGGCGCCTCCTCCACGAAGGTGCCCCGGCCCTGGCTGGCGCGCACGAGGCCGCCCTCGGCCAGCGCCGCGAGCGCCCGGCGGACGGTGTGCCGGTTCACCGCGAAGCGCGCCGCGAGCGCCGCCTCGGTGGGGAGCTGCTGGCCGGGCTCGTAAAGCCCCGCCGCGATGTCGGTCGTGAGGGTGTCGGCGATCTGCCGCCACGCCGTCAGCCCTTCGCCCCGGACGAGGCCGGGCGCCTGTGCCTCTGCATCCATCCTGTCATCCAAACTTCATTTGTCCGGCGGGCGCCAGTTGTCTATAGATCTATACAACGAGGCGACGGAGGGATTCGCGATGACCCCCAACCCAGCGGGACCCGAGCCCGGTCCCGGAATCGCGGCCCGGCAGGCCGTGATGGCGCTCTGCGCCGATGCGAGTCGGAGCGAACTCGAAGCCGCCCTGGCGCGCCTCGATGCCCCGCTATCCGAGGATCTGCGCCCGCCCGAGACCGGCCTCGTGATGGCCACCGGCCGGATCGGCGGCGACGGGCGCCCGTTCAATCTCGGCGAGGTCAGCGTCACCCGGGCCGCGATCCGTCTGGCGGATGGGCCGACCGGCTTCGCCTACCACCTCGGGCGCGACCGGACGAAGGCGCGCCTCGCCGCGATCCTCGATGCCCTCTGGCAGGACCCGGCGCAGCGTGACCGCGTCGAGGCGGCCCTGGCGGAGGCCGCCACCCGGGCGGAGGCGGAGCGCCGACAGGCGGCGCGGCGGACCGCCGCCACCCGGGTCGAGTTCCTGACCGTCGCCCGCGGGGAGGATTGAGCATGCTCGCACCCGGTTTCGCCGATCCGGTGCACGACGCGCAGGCCACGTTCCGCGCCGTGATGGATGCCCTCGCCCGGCCGGGTCTGCCCCGGCCGCTGACTCCGGGCCTGACCCCGCCCGCGCCGCTGACGCCGGAACTCGCCGCCGTCGCGCTCACCCTGACCGACGCCGACACGCCGGTCTGGCTCGATGCCGGCCTCGCGGCGGCGCCCGCGGTCGCCGCCTATCTGCGCTTCCACACCGGCGCGCCCCTCACGGAGGATCCGGCCGAGGCCGCCTTCGCGCTGATCAGCGATCCGGCCCGCTGCCCGCCCCTCGGTGCCTTTGCCCCCGGTACGCCGGCCTATCCCGACACGTCCACGACCCTGGTGTTCGCCCTCGAGACGATCACCGCGGGGGAGGGGCTGTGCCTCACCGGGCCCGGCATCCGCGGCACCGCCCGCGTCGCGCTGGCGCCGCTGCCGGAGGGCTTCGTCGCCCAGCTCGCCGAGAACCGTGCGGGCTTTCCCCTCGGCGTCGACCTGATCCTGACCGCCCCCGGCCGCGTCGCCGGGCTGCCGCGCTCCACCGTCGTGACGGAGGCCTGACCCATGTACGTGGCCGTGAAGGGCGGCGAGGCCGCCATCGACAACGCCCACCAGCTCCTCGCCGAGGCGCGCCGGGGTGACCCATCCGTACCGGAGCTGTCCGTGGCGCAGATCCGCGAGCAGATGGCGCTTCTGGTCGATCGGGTGATGATCGAGGGCTCGCTCTACGACCCCGACCTCGCGGCGCTCGCCCTCAAGCAGGCCCGCGGTGATGTGGTCGAGGCGGTGTTCCTCGTGCGCGCCTACCGGACGACGCTGCCGCGCTTCGGCGCCTCCGTGCCGCTCGAGACCGGTGCCATGACGGTGGCCCGCCGGGTCTCGGCGACCTTCAAGGACCTGCCGGGCGGGCAGGTGCTCGGGCCGACCTTCGACTACACGCACCGGCTGATCGATTTCACGCTGGCGGCCGAGGGCGCCACCGCCCCCGCCGCCGAGGCCGAGCCCCATGCCGATGCCGCGACCTGTCCGCGGGTCACCGATCTGCTCGCCCAGGACGGGCTGATCGAGGCCTCGCCGCCGGACGAGGGCGCTCCCGTGGGCGACCTGACCCGCGAGCCGGTGGATTACCCCGCCGACCGGGCGCTGCGCCTCCAGGCGCTCGCCCGGGGCGACGAGGGTTTCGTGCTCGGCCTCGGCTACTCGACCCAGCGCGGCTACGGGCGCACCCACCCGTTCGTCGGCGAGATCCGGGTCGGCGAGGTGGCCGTGGAGTTCGTGCCCGAGGAGTTGGGCTTCGCGGTGCCGCTCGGCCGGGTGCGGCTCACCGAGTGCCAGATGGTCAACCAGTTCAAGGGTACGGGGGCGGCGCCGCCTCAGTTCACCCGGGGCTACGGGCTGAGCTTCGGCCAGAGCGAGCGCAAGGCCATGGCGATGGCGCTGGTCGACCGGGCGTTGCGCGCCGAGGAACTCGGCGAGCCGGTGACGAGCCCGGCCCAGGATCAGGAATTCGTCCTGGCCCATTGCGACAGCCTCCAGGCGACCGGCTTCGTCGAGCACCTGAAGCTGCCCCACTATGTCGACTTCCAGGCCGAGCTGGAACTGGTTCGCCGGCTACGCACCGAGTTCGAGCGGAAGTCGGACTCCGTCGAGATGCAGGAGGCCGCGGAATGAGCGCGACAGCGATGCCCGAGCCATCGGGCCATTTCCCCTCCCCCTTGAGGGGAGGGGTCAGGGGTGGGGCAGAAGGCACCGCCGAGTTCAATCCTGCACCACCCCCACCTCCGGCTCCTCCCCGCAAGGGGGAGGAGAGTGACGTTGGCGCGTCCGGCTACAACTTCGCCTATCTCGACGAGGGCACGAAGCGGATGATCCGCCGGGCGATCCTGAAGGGGATCGCGGTGCCGGGCTATCAGGTGCCCTTCGCCTCCCGTGAGATGCCGATGCCCTACGGCTGGGGCACCGGCGGCGTGCAGGTCACCGCCGCGATCCTCGGCCGGTCGGACGTGCTCAAGGTCATCGACCAGGGCGCCGACGACACCACCAACGCGGTCTCGATCCGTCGCTTCTTCGCCAAGACCTCCGGCGTCGCCACCACCACCCGCACAACCGAGGCGACGGTCATCCAGACCCGCCACCGCATCCCCGAGACCCCGCTCACCGAGGGCCAGACCCTGGTCTATCAGGTGCCGATCCCCGAGCCCCTGCGCTACCTCGAACCGCGCGAGACCGAGACCCGCCAGCTCCACGCGCTCGCCGAATACGGCGCCATGCACGTGAAGCTCTACGAGGACATCAGCCGGCACGGGCACATCGCCACCACCTACGCCTACCCGGTCGAGGTGGCCGGCCGCTACGTGATGGACCCGTCGCCGACGCCGAAATTCGACAATCCCAAGATGGACGATTGCCCCGCCCTCCAGCTGTTCGGCGCGGGCCGCGAGCGGCGGATCTACGCGGTGCCGCCCTATACCCGGGTGCGCAGCCTCGATTTCGAGGACCACCCGTTCCGGGTGCAGGAATTCACGCACCCCTGTGCGCTGTGCGGCGCCGAGGGCGTCTATCTCGACGAGGTGCTGCTCGACGATGCCGGAAAGCGGATGTTCGTCTGCTCGGACACCGACCATTGTGAGGGGCGCCGCGCGGACGGCCATGTCGGCACGGGGGACGCGATATGATCGGCCTCACGGTCCGCCGGGCCGGGAAGCCCGACCTCCCAACCGTCCTCGACCTCTACGGCGAGCTGAACAGCGGGCGGGTGGCGACCCTGGAGCAGGCCGAGGCGCTGCTCGACCGGCTCGAGACGGCCTATCCCGATTACGGGCTCTACGTGGCCGAGGCCGGTGGCGCGATCGTCGGCACCTTCTGCCTCATCATCCTCGACAACATCGCCCATTGGGGCATGCCCTCGGCGCTGGTCGAGAGCGTCGTGGTTGCGTCCGGCCATCGCGGCGGCGGTCTCGGCCGGGCGATGATGCAGGAGGCGTTCCGCCTCGCCCAGGCGCGGGGCTGCTACAAGCTCGCCCTGTCGTCGAACGTCGACGCCAAGCCGGCGCATGTCTTCTACGAGCGCCTCGGCTTCGAGCGCTACGGCTACAGCTTCCGGCTCGATCCCCCGTTCCTGCCCGGCGCCGAAGAGGTGACCCGATGACCGAAAACCTGATCGAGGTCCGCGGCCTGACCAAGCGCTACGGGAACCGCCTCGCCTGCGCCGACGTGTCGTTCGACCTCGTCCCCGGCGAGGTGCTGGCGATCGTGGGCGAATCGGGCTCCGGCAAGTCGACGCTGCTCTCCCTGATCGCCACCGAGCTGGCGCCGGATTCCGGGACCGTCTCCTACCGGATGCGGGATGGCGTGCTGCGCGACCTCGCCGGGCTGAGCGAGGCCCAGCGCCGGGCGCTGATGCGCACGGACTGGGGCTTCGTCCGCCAGGACGCCACGAAGGGCCTGCGCATGGCGGTCTCGGCCGGCGGCAATGTCGGCGAGCGGCTGATGGGGCTCGGCGAGCGCCATTACGGCCGGATCCGCGCACAGGCCATCGACTGGCTCGGCCGGGTGGAGATCGATGCCGGACGGGTCGACGACCCGCCGAGCCAGTTCTCGGGCGGCATGCGCCAGCGCCTGCAGATCGCCCGCAACCTCGTCACGGGCCCGCGCCTCGTGCTGATGGACGAGCCGACCTCCGGCCTCGACGTCTCGGTCCAGGCCCGGCTCCTCGACCTGATCCGGCGGCTCTCGGCGGAGCTCGGGCTCGCGGTGATCATCGTGACCCACGACCTCGCGGTGGCGCGGCTGCTGTCGCACCGGATCGCCGTGATGCGGGCCGGCCGCGTCATCGAGACCGGCCTGACCGACCGGGTGCTCGACGATCCCGAGCACGCCTACACCCAGCTCCTCGTCTCCTCGGTGCTCGCCGCATGAATGCGCTCCTCACCTTCCAGGACGTCGCCAAGAGCTTCACCCTGCACCTGCGCGGCGGGGTGGTGCTGCCGGTGGTGGGCGATGTCAGTTTTTCCGTCGGACCCGGCGAATGCGTCGTGCTCGGCGGACCGTCCGGAGCCGGCAAATCCTCGCTCCTCAAGATGGCCTACGGCAATTACCGCTGCGACGGGGGCACGATCCTGGTCCGCGACGGCGAAGCCGTGGTGGACGTGGTGTGGGCCGATCCGCGGGTGATGCTGGGGCTGCGGGCGCGGGTGATCGCCTATGTGTCGCAATTCCTGCGGGTGATCCCGCGGGTCTCGGCCCTCGACGTGGTCGAGGCGGCGGGCCGCGAGGGCGGTCTCGACCCAGCGGCGGCGCGTGCGCGCGGAAAAGATCTGCTCGACCGGCTCAACCTGCCGGAGCGGCTCTGGAGCCTGCCGCCCGCGACCTTCTCGGGCGGCGAGCAGCAGCGGGTCAACATCGCCCGGGGCCTGATCGCCGATCGGCCGCTGCTGCTCCTCGACGAGCCGACTGCCTCCCTCGACGCGCAGAACCGCGCCGTGGTGGCCGAACTGGTCCGGGAGAAGCTGAACGGTGGCGCCGGCGTGCTCGGCATCTTCCACGACAGCGAGATGCGCGATGCTGTGGCGACCCGGGTGGTCGACGTCACCCATTTCGCGCCGCGAGCCCGGGCAGCCTGAGGATCGACACGATGGACGATTTCATCATCGAGAACGCGACCCTGGTCCTGCCCGACCGGGTCCAGCACGGCTGGCTCGCGGTGTCGGATGGGGCGATCGCCGAGATCGGCGAGGGACGCCCGCCCGCCCGCGGCCGCGATTTCGGCGGCGATCACCTGATCCCCGGCCTGATCGAGCTGCACACCGATCACCTTGAGAGCCACTATGCACCGCGCCCGAAGGTCCGCTGGCACCCGCTCGGCGCGGTCCTGGCCTACGACGCGCAGATCACCGCCTCGGGCATCACCACGGTGTTCGATTCGCTGCGCGCCGGTAGCGATCCGGACGGCAGCGGCCTCGGCTCGGAGCTGGACCAGCTCGCGGGTGCCATCGCCACGGCCCGGTCCCAGGACCTGTTCCGGGCCGAGCACTTCACGCATCTGCGCTGCGAACTGCCCTCCCTGGACGTGCTCGACACGGTGGCGAATTTCGCGGCCCGCTATGCCGTCGGCCTGATCTCGCTGATGGACCACACGCCTGGCCAGCGGCAGTTCCGCGACATGGACAAGTACTACACCTACGCGACCCGCGGCGGCCGGCCCATGGAGGAGATCCGCGCCAACACCGAGCGCAAGATCCGCGACGGGCGCGCGCTCAATGCGAAGAACCGCCCGGCCCTCGTCCACTTCGCCCGCGAGATGAACATCCCGCTCGCGAGCCACGACGACACCACCCTGGCGGATGTCGAACTCGCGGTCGGGGAGGGCGTGCGGCTCGCCGAATTCCCCACCACCCTGGAGGCGGCCGAGGCCGCACATGGCCAGGGCCTCACCGTGATGATGGGTGCGCCGAACCTGATCCGCGGCGGCTCGCATTCGGGCAACGTCGCCGCCCTGGCGCTGGCCGAGGCGGGCCATCTCGACATCCTGTCCTCGGATTACGTGCCGGCAAGCCTGCTGATGGCGGCCTTCCTGCTGCCCGAGCAGGCGCCCGCCATCACCCTGCCGGAGGCGCTCGCGACCGTAACGGCGAACCCGGCCCGCGCCACCGGCCTGACCGACCGGGGTGCCCTGGTGCCGGGCCTGCGGGCCGACCTCGTCCGGGTGCAACTCGCCGAGGGCGTGCCGGTGGTCCGTGAAGTCTGGCGCACCGGCCGGCGGGTGTCCTGATGGCGGGCTGCCTCGTCCTGGTGGTCGGTCCGAGCGGCGCCGGCAAAGACACGCTGATCCGGCTGGCGCGGGAGGCCTTGGCGGGGGATCCCCGCTACGTGTTCCCGCGCCGCCTCGTGACGCGTCCCCCCTCGGCGGACGAGGACAATGACGAGATCGACGCGGCCGCCTTCGCGGAGGGCTGCGCGGCGGGCCGCTTCACCCTGCACTGGCGCGCCCACGGTCTCGGCTACGCCATCCCGGCGGAGGCCGGCCGTCTGGCGGCGGCGGGCCATGTGGTGGTCTGTAACGTGTCCCGGCGCGTCGTGGCTCAGGCCCGCGCCGCCGGACTGCCTGTGAGCGTCGTTGAGATCACGGCGCCGCCCGAGATCCTGATGCAGCGTTTGGCCGCAAGGGGTCGGGCGGAGGACGGCGACCTCGCCGTGCGGCTGGCCCGGGCGGTGCCGGTCGCGGCGGATGTTCGAATCCTCAACGTCGGGGCGCCGGAGGCCGGCGCCGAGCGGCTGGTGGTGCATCTGCGCGCCTGCTGAGCGCGGCATGCCCGGGGCATCCGTCGGGGCGGGTGCCTGACGCGCGCCCTTCCCGGCCCGGTGGAGCGAAGCGGAACCGGATCCGGGATTCAGCACAAAACGCCGCGTCGGCGGCTCAGGTCGATCCGGATCGACGCTTCGCGATGTCGTGTGCTGGCTCCCGGGTCGCAATCCGCTCGCGCTGCATGCACCCGGGAAAGCGTTGGTGCTTCACGCGACGTGCCGCACCGTCATGAAAAAGGGCGCGGGCCGGATCCGGCACGCGCCCCTCGAAACCGCCCGGGACCATTGGCCCGGGCCTTAGGCAAAGACTAGAAGCCGCCGAACTTATAGTTGAAGCCAGCGCGGACGATGCTGCCCTCGGTGCGGAAGCGCGAGATGTAGGAGCCGGTGCCGACGCCCGGGATGGCGGCGACCAGCACGCTCTGGCTGCCGAGATCGTAGTGCAGGTACTCGGCCTTCACCGTGATGGCGTCGTACTTGATGCCGAGGTAGCGGCCGAGCGCGAAGGTGTTCAGGAAGCTGTCGGTGGGCAGCGCGAACTCGATGCCGCCGCCATACGCGAAGCCGGTCTTGAAGTCGTCGTAGCGGCCGGCGAACTGCAGGGCGCCGCCCGGGGTGTAGAAGTTGGCATCGTGGAACACGTTGCCGTAGGCGAGACCGCCCATCCCGTAGACCAGGACCCGGTCGAACGCGTAGCCGGCGCGGCCCGTGAGGGTGCCGAGCCAGTCGAGGCTCTGGCGGAACTGGCTGAGGTTCGGCGGGCCGCCGGCGACGTTACCGGTGCCGAGCACGACCCGGTTCTTGGTGATGTCGGTCCAGTCGATGCTGTTGGCGATGCCGACCACGATGCCGGAGCCCGGCGTGAACTGGTAGTTGTAGCCGGCGGTGCCGCCGATATTGGCGAAGCCGTCCTGCGAGGTCGAGGTCAGGGCCGGGCGGCGGCCGAGCGCTACGTTGGCGGCGTTACCCGGCAGGACGCCCGCGGTGGTGATGCGCTCGCGGTCGGTGAAGGTGTAGGCCGACTCGAGACCGGCGTAGAAGCCCGTCCAGGTGAAGACCGGCACCGGCGTGAAGACCGGCGGCGGCGCGGCGCGGCGCGGCAGGTCGGCGGCCGAGGCGGCCGTCGCCATCAGGGCCGTGGCGGCGCTGGCGAGGAGGAGCTTCTTCATCATGATGGCGGGATCCAAGCTTGTGCGTTGTTGAGCGCAGTTAAGCTCGGCGGCACAATTCCCGCTATGCCTCCGATGCCACACTGTGGCTCGAAAGTGTCCAGTCGATTTCTGGAGATTGATAAAACGCCGTTCAAGACGCGGCAGCGCGGCTTGACAGTTGGTGCGGCCGCAGGGCCCCGCCGCGTGCCGGACCTTGATCCAAGCCGGCCGACCCTCTAAGCGGACCGCGTTTTGCGCCCCTGTCCGAGTTCGGGGCGGCCGATCAGGATCCGGGGCCCCGCGTGGTCCCGCCGCAGGAATGGGAATCATGGGCAAGGAAAAGTTCTCCCGCACCAAGCCGCACTGCAACATCGGGACGATCGGCCACGTCGATCACGGCAAGACGTCTTTGACGGCGGCGATCACGAAGGTGCTGGCTGAGACGGGCGGCGGGACGTTCACGGCCTACGACGAGATCGACAAGGCGCCTGAGGAGCAGTCGCGCGGGATAACGATCTCGACGGCGCACGTCGAGTACGAGACGCAGAACCGGCACTACGCGAACGTGGACTGCCCCGGCCACGCCGACTACGTGAAGAACATCTGCGCGTTCGGCTCGGCTACCACCGGACAGGACGGCGACAAGGGCGGCGGATTAAGTTGGCCCGTTCCACGGACCGAACTCCTTCTGTTCATGCGCGATGGCACGGGTAGGGACCATCATCGCGACAAGGGCAACGA
>NZ_JAKSYG010000061.1 GCF_022829725.1 Methylobacterium sp. E-005
ATGCTCCGGTGAACATACTGATGCCGGTGACGAACATCGCGACTGCGAGACTATAGCCTAGGACACTAACGAGAGCGGTGCCCATCACGCCGCCTCCCCGATCTCAGCGAGAAGCGCAGCCTCATCAGCCCGCATCTCAGCTTCGATGCGACGCGTCTCTTCGCGCTCTGCCTCGTCGGCAGCCTCTTCGTCGTCGAGTTGGTCATGAGCGAAGCACACAGCATCGCCGCGGCAGTCAAAGCCGCTCTCAATGATCTGGCCCGAGCGGAAAACTGCGTAGCCGCGACCAGCCTGACCGACACTGTAGGGTGCGATGTCGTTGAAGGCGCGCATTCACGCCTCCCCACGCCGAGCAGCAGCGACGTGCTCAGCAATCCAGACCGGGACGAACGGCCCAAGACCGATTGTGAGCATGCCGAGAGTGATGAAGGTGACGGCTACCGGCAGCGGCGCGGTGGCGAGGTAGAGGTCAATGGCGGCGAGGTGGCTGGACATCGGCGGCGCTCCGTGGCGGCTGCTGCTGATGTCCTTGTTGTGCCCTATGTGGGCACGTGTTGCAAGCCCATAATGGGCACAAACCGCATATTTATCGGAACCGCTCTATCCACACTCATCCACAGGCTGGGCACACGCCACTTGCGATGTTCGCTTTTCGTTCTACCCTGAAGTTGCAAACAGGGAGTAGCGCCTTGGCTTACAGCATGCAGCACATCGTCCAGCCGTTCGTGCGAACGAAAAGCGGTCGGATTGACGGGGATAGGATTCGTCAGTGCGGTACGGCAGAAGCCGCGAAGGCGATGGCTCAGCGCCTCGTCGCTGACGGCATTGCAGTCGGTGCTTGGGCCATCTCGCGATCAGCGGACGTCGAGATGGGCGAGTACGACACGCCCGAGATCCTCGTGAAGATCGGCCGCGTTCCCGGCGACGAGGACGAATTGCCGTTCTAGCGAGGTTTGATCCAGATCACGCGCGCCGACCAAGCGATCTCTTCATCGCGGAGTGGAGCGTATGATCCCGTCGAGACAAGATCGAATGCGCCAGGATCTCGCCCCTTGAAGACCCGTTTTACAAAAACACGATCGTCGGGCAGCCAGACGACGCAAACTTTGCCCAGCCAGTCATCTGGGAAACCGCGCACCCGTTCGTCGTAGTAGATCAGCCAGTTATCCTCGGCCACGCCCGGCATCGAATCACCCTGCACCCTCACGGCAACAGTGCCCTCGCTCGCCTCTGGCGGCCGGTCCGCCATCTCGTGGCCGCCCTGCTCTTCGCCATTGTAAGTAATGCGGCCGCCTGCGCCGACATCACCGACGATCGGTACGCCCTCCATGCTCGTGACGAGCGCGCCGGGGTCGACGCCGAACGCGCGTGCAGCACGCTCTATCCAGACATTGGATAGCCGGCGCGCGCCGCCCTCCAGCTTGGCGAGCTGATTGCGCGTTGTCCCCATACGCTCGGCCAGAAATTCTTGAGACCAGCCGCGATCGTTGCGCAGCTTCGAGAGATTGTTCGCCATAAGGCACTTGGTGCCCAGCCTGGGCGCGGCTGTAACGAGCACAAGGTGGGCACATTTGCCGATTGACGTTGTGCCCATCATGGGCATATACCTTTTGGCATGCAGCTCGATGCCTTCATCCGCGAGAAGTCGCTGACCGACGAGGGCTTCGCCAAGCTTCTCGGGCCTGACGTGTCTGAGTGGGCTGTCCGCAAGTGGCGGTATGGCCAACGGATCCCGCGACCGACGATGCAACAGCGCATCGCGAAAACCACAAATGGCGCGGTTACGCCGAACGACTTTCTCGCTGCCGTCATGGCTTCCGGCCAGCGGCGCGAGCAGGCGGCTGCCAAGCGTCTTTCTGGAGCCGCAGCATGATGACAGCATTCGCCCTCATCATCCTCAAGCTCTGGCTTGCCTCTGCAGCCATAGCGACGGTTTGGACTGCCTGCCGGTGGTCGCACATCAATGCCCCGGTCATTCCGGCTGCGGCTGTGCTGATCCTGTGTGGCGCGATCCGGGCGTTCGCGTGATCCCGCGCCTGCATTCCCTCGCCGATCTGGCGACGCTCTTCGGCCCGGACGCCAAGGCGCCGGTCATAAAAAACGGCGGCACCGCCGAAGCAGGCCGCCGTGAGGACAATGCGATGCAACCAATACATCAAAATGGCGGCGCGCGCCACACCCAAGGCGCCATCAGTCCAAGCGTAGTGCGTCCAGCAGATCCAGTTATGTCCGCGCGGCTCATTCTCGAAAATCTTAGCCAGCGGTTTGAGCGGAACGGCCCGTTCGCTGTGATGGTCGAGATCACGCCGGATCTTGCTAATCTCTTGCTTGATCGCAATCCTGATAATCGCACGCCTAAAGCCGCGCAGATTGAGACAATTGCTCGTGACATCCGCGAAGGCCGCTGGGAGGCTAACGGCGAAACAATCGTAGTCTCCCGCGACGGTGATCTCAACGACGGCCAGCACCGTCTTGCTGCCTGCATCGTCGCCGACATGCCGATCGTTACGCTGCTCGCCTATGGCATGGAGCGGGAGACACGGCAGACCATCGACAGCAATCAGATCACCCGAACGCCGGGCGATTTTCTGACGATGGCTGGCATTGAGGACGGCAACAACATCGCTGCGATTGCTGCCTATCTCTGGCAGATTGAACGTTACGGCGAGATCCCGAAGCACGCGACACATTCCAGCCGCCGACCAACAAAGCAGCAGCTTCAGGATTACGTTGGTAGAAAGCAGGCTAGCCTCGCTTTGGCGGCCAAAGTAACGTCTTCCGCGAAGGCCGGACGGCTGTATTCGAAGTCGCTTATCGCTGTCGCTCTTCATCACATTCGCGATGCGCTGGGCGTTCACGTCGAGGGAGATCAGCCTTCCGCGTTCATCGACGCTCTGCTGACGGGCGACAACCTCAACAGCGACGATCCTGTTTTTGTCGTTCGTAACCGCTTGCTTGATGACAAGCGGCGGCGTCGTTCCGATCCCCGCGTCGCGATGGAACTGATCATCCGGGCGTGGAACCTGCGATGCAAGCGGCAGACGATCGCCAAGTGCCTGTCTACTGGCGAGCTGCCTGCGGTCGAAACCTACCAGCGGAGTCGATAAGTCATGGCCCGCGCGCAGAAAATTCGTGAAGTCGAGCCGATTGGCGTCGATGTCATCCATGTTGGTGATCGTCTGCGCGCGGTATCCGAGCCATCCATCGCCATGATGGCTGAGTCCCTTGCGGCTGCTGGCCTTCTTACGCCGATATCGGTCCGCGTGGTCGAAGAGATGGTCATAGACGGCCGCGAGATTGCTGGTGTTCCAGTACTTGTGGCCGGTGCTACCCGGCTGGCCGCTGCTAAGCGTCTTGGTTGGGAGACCATCGACACGCTGGTCGCAGAAATAGATGAGGTCGAGGCTCGCAAGCAGGAGATCGCTGAGAACCTGCATCGAACTGAGCTGACGGTGCAAGAGAGAGCGGAGCACGTCGCCGAGTGGGTCCGACTTCGCGAAATTACAGTTTCGGACAAGTTGTCCGAAACTCGGCGAGAGGGGCGTCCTGGCGAGGCTTCGGCTGTCGCGAGGGATCTCGGTCTCGGTCAGCGCGAAGTTCGGCGAGCCGTGCAGGTGGCTTCGATTACGCCGGAGGCTAAGGAAGCCGCGCGCGAAGCGGGGCTTGCCGATAATCAATCGGCCCTTTTGCAGGTCGCCAAAGCAGAGCCGGCAAGACAGGTCGCTGTCGTTGCCGAGATCGCCGAGGCTAAGGCGACCAAGCTCGACACTGACATCAAGAACCGTGCAGCCGAAGAGATGGCCGAGGCTATTGTCGAGCACATGCCGCATGCGCTGCACGGCATGATGAAGGAGAACGCTTGGGTCTGCGCCAAGCCGCTCGCCATCGCCCTGACGAACCTGCTGGGCGGCGCAATTATAGACAAGGGGGCCGCCTAGATGACGGCCTTCACCGACACCACGGATACCACGTTCAAGACGGTCTTTGAGACCGAGGGCGGCGGGCAGATCCGGTTCTACGTCCTCCACGGCCGCATCGACGTGACGACGCAGAGCCCGAACGGCCGGCACCGCAACACGACGACGGCCAAGGTCGATCGCATCCGACATCTCGCCCGCCGTCTGAACGAGCTGTGTGATTTCGCGGAAGCTTCGCAGAAGGAGCGCGCATAGATGGCTGGCTACCAGACCATAGAGGCTCTGCGCCCGATCCTGCATCGCGGCCCGCCCGTAATGCCAGTTGTCTCCCGTGATCTGGTGAGACCGCAGAAACTTTTGAGCGGATTGTACCGCAAGAACGGTGTCCCTGATGCAATCAAAGCTAGGATTGCGGAGATGCGGAGGGAGGGCGCTAGCTATCGCCAAATCCGCATCGCGCTTGGCGTCAGCTTTTGCACGGCTCATCGCTACGGGCAGCACGTCTTGCCGAAGAACGGCCTCATGCGTTCTGGCTGGCATAACGCGGCGACACCTCGCAAGCCAAAGGGCAATGCCTTCGCTGAGCGACTCCATCGTTCTGGGTTCTCGTATCGCGAGATCGCCGATGAACTGGGGGTGTGTTACAGTCAGGCTTATTACATCATCAATCCGCGGCTGGGTCAGCGCACGAAAGAGCGCCAATGCAAGATGTTGGAGCGCGTTTCCGTTGTCTCGGGAATTGGCGCGAAGGATCTTCGAAAGGATGGCACGGCCGACTATCGGGGCCATGGGGACCGGTCGAAGGCCCGCCATCTGCTGTTCTGGCTGCTGCGCCGATACCGAACCGAACTGAGCCTCGCTGCTATTGGGAAAAGATGCGGAGGCTTTGATCGTCGGACAGTGCAGGATGGCATTAAGCGCGCTGATCTCGCCGCTCAATCGTTGATCCTGCCTTATGACTTGCCGCCTCTGACTGCGGCTCGCCGTCTTTGGCAAGTCGAGTGGCCGAAGGCGTCCGCATGACCCCTTCGGCATCACTTCTGCTCCTTGCGGTCGATAGGGTTGCAGCCCTGCCGATCGCGTTTCTCAAGGGCTTTGCGCAGGCTTGCAGGCCGGTAGCGATCGCCCTCTCGGCTAAGCGCGTCCAAATACTCTTGCCAGGACGGCGCGCTGTTTTGAGCGTTTTCGTGCGTAACAGTTCTGTCCTTTCGCAACATCATCGCCCTCCTATGCCGCTTATGTCGCATGGGATTTTGCCGAGATGCTGTCAAAATCAGGATCGCGTCGTATGACGACCGTCGAACAGGCCAGAGAGCTTGCCCGACAACCGCTGTTCGCTCTCGTGCTTAAGCGCGAAAAAGCGATCGGTTCTCGTATGGGGGCATACAAGTCAATAGGCGACGCGCTTGGCCGCTCGGCTACCTGGGTCCGCGGTGTCGTCGGCAGGTCGCCGGATGTCACGGTGGGCCTGCATGACTGGCTGAATATTAACAAGCTGTGCGACCGCCTCGACGCTTACAGTGAGCGCCTAGAGGCTGAGACAGCAGCAATCCGGGGGGATGATGGGACGCCTGATCAAATCATTAGCCCGAGCGGTATGGGCGACGTGGGACAGGGCGCGGGTTCGTCCGCGAAGGTGACGCGATGAGTGCGGGCGCAGTAGGCGACGCCCGCATCTTCGGTCTCACGACACGGGCGGTAGAACTGCTCGCTGTCGTTCGAGCATTCCGGGCGCAGCACGGCCGCGTACCGACCTATGAAGAGATGGCCGCTGATCTTGGTGTCTCAGCTAAATCGACCGTCCATCGGCTGCTGATGCAGCTTGAGGCCCGAGGCCTGATCCGCCGCCTCCCCGGCAAGCGTCAGTCCGTTGAACTGATTGAGCCGCACACGATCACGCTGCCGGAAGACGTGGCGCTCTCGCTTCGCCACGCAGCCCGAGAGGCTGGTCGTACGCCTGAAGAGCATGTCGCCGCGCTTGTTCGCAGCCACTGCCCCTCGCCAAGCCCCTTCTAACCGGAGCCTCCATGGTCGCGATCAAGATCGCAGAGCAGCATGAGCGCAAGGCGGTCGACCGGGTGGTGCTGCGCCTGCCGGTCCCGCCCTCGTCCAACGACGTCTGGGCTCTTCGCAAGGGCGGCGGGGGTATTCGGTTGAGCCCGGCGTATACCCGGTGGCTCACAGCGGCAGGCTGGCTTCTCGCGCAGCAGCGTCCTGGCCGGATCGGCACGGGGTACGTGCTGACGATGTGGCTGCCGGCCTCGTCGAAGATGGATCTCGACAACGCAGTAGCGGCGGTCTCCGACCTCATTCAGACCCACGGCGTCATCAGCAACGACAGAGATGCGGAAGAGACGCGCCTGCACTGGCACGGCACCTCCGACGACGTGGTGGTCGAGCTGACGCGGTTTAGCGGCCCGATGCGGTCCCAGCGTCCTTGCTCGGCAGCCCCTTCCTCTTCTGACAGCCTCATCGTGCGGAGGGAGGCATGAGCGCCGAGCCACCTCCTACTATCGACCAGCAAATCCGCGAGGTCGAGGCCATCTACCTGAGCCGTGAGGCGCAGATCCGGCAGCGCAACGCAGCGATCAACGCCGGCCGATCCGTTCCGCCGGACACGGGCTGCATTACGTCGAGCCTTCCAACTTTGGATGCTGCTCTTCGCACTCTCCGAGCCGTCAGGGATCATCAGAACGCTTTCAGGGCTGTTCTGCGCTCCGATGCGAACGAGCGGGGAGGGCGGGCATGACCCTTCGCGCCCTTCCCATCGGATTGGACGAAGCCAACGTGTTCGTGGCGCGGCATCATCGTCACCATGCACCGGTCGTCGGCCACAAGTTCTCCATCGGCTGCGCGAACGACAGCGAGATCGTGGGCGTCGTCATAGTCGGGCGCCCGGTCAGCCGGCATCGTGACGACGGCCTGACGCTTGAGGTCACACGCCTCTGCACAGATGGCACGCGCAACGCCTGCTCGTTCCTGTACGGCGCCGCAGCTCGTGCTGGCTTCGCCCTCGGCTACCGCCAGATCGGCACGTACATCCTAAAGTCTGAGCCAGGCACGACTCTGCTGGCCTCAGGATGGCGCTTAATCGGCGAACGCGGCGGGAAGTCGTGGTCACGGTCAAGCCGCCCCCGCGTCGACATGCACCCCACAGAACCGAAGCTGCTGTTTGAGGTGACCGCATGATCCGAGGCACCCTTAGGGATCCGCGCAGCCCCGCAGAGATTTGCCGAGAACGCGGCTGGACGATCGGAACACAAATCGTCGGCGATGATGGCTGCGGTTTGACGATCATTCAGATCTTAGGCGTCGGCGAGCAGTTTCTCCACGTCAAGTACATCATCCGTCAAGGTGAGCCGGCCCACGGCCGAGAGAGCCTTTGGGGTCTTGGCTGCCGTGACTGGCAGGAAGTGGCTGATACCGCTGTCAAATCCAACCCCAACAAGGAGGCTTAGACCGCTATGGGTGGTAAGCCCCCTTGGTTTCGCTGTGACCCGCTCAAGTTGGGTGTCACGCTCTCGCTGATGCAGCCGAACGAAGCGCTCGTCTACACGGTGCTGATGCTTCGCGTGATGGAGAAAAGTGGCCCGGTCATGGAGACCGAGCGGTCGCTCCATCGGCGCACAGGTCTATCAGTCAAGCAAGTCTCAGCGGCGCTGGCCGGGCTTGCGAGCGATGGGCATGTGATCGCGCTTGGCAGGGATCGGTATGACGTGCCGGACACTCATGCCGAGATTGCCCGCCAGCAGACGCTGGCCGCTCAGCGTGAGTATTTCGGCAAGCCTCAGCGCGAATTGCCGTCCGATTGGGTCGCCATCAAGAACGCAGTCATTGAGCGCGATGGCCTCGTCTGCGCCTACTGTGGGGATTTCAACGGCCCGTTCGAGATCGACCACGTCGTTCCGTACAGCCGCGGCGGCGAAAATGAGCCGAACAATCTCTGCGTCGCCTGCAAGCCCTGTAATCGCAGCAAGGGCGCGCGGACGCCCGAGGAATGGCTGTCATGAGCGACTGTGGCACCTACGCCGTCAGGCGTGACATCTGGAACAACCCCGCGTTCGCATATGAGCCATTCACAGAGGCTCAGGCTTACGTCTGGCTAGTTGGACAGGCGGCCTATGCCGCGCATGACCGGCGCGTAGGCAATGAGGTCGTGTCTCTTGAGCGCGGCCAGACGTGCCACTCAATCCGGTTCCTGGCTGATCTTTGGCAGTGGTCGAAGTCGCGTGTCGACCGCTTCATCGGTCGGCTCGAAAAGCGGGACATGCTCAAGCGCGATAGCGGGACAGAGCCGACCGTCATAACAATCTGTTATTACGATGAAATTCAGCCCAAATCCGATAAGGGGCGGGACACCAAGCGGGACACCAAGGGGGACACTGGCGGGACAGGAGCGGGACAGGAGCGGGACAAATTAGAAAAAGGAAATAACTCAGATCCCTCACTACGTTCGGGTTCTTCTGAGCGCGAGCGCAAGCATCTTTGGCCACCGAACTACCGCGAACTGTTCTGGGATGCCTACCCTCGCCGCACCGCCAAGAAAAAAGCTTTCGAAGCGCTTGACCGCATCTGGCGCGCCGATGAGACGCCCTTCGATGTGATCATCGCCGGTTGCGCTCGTCTGACTGGCTGGATGCTTGATCCCCGATACGTACCGCATCCGGCGACGTGGCTGAACGGCGATCGGTGGAACGACGAGCTGCCGCAGCGCCCAGCGACCCCGCCGAGCCGTCCCCCGCCCGGTCAGCGCGTCTCCGGCCTTACCGCCCTAGCCCACGAGAAAGCCGCCGCCCGTCAGATGGAGCGTAGCCGTGAACCTTCCTTCGACCTGGACCTCCAACCCTTCCCGACCGGCCAACGTGATGATTCCGCCGATGCCAGCCGTGGCTCGCCAGCGGCTCGACGGGATGAACCGTGGCCTGACCGAGGTGACACCGGGACGGTACATGATTTTCCCACTCGCCGCGCCTACGGATGAGGAGCGGGTTTGGTTGGAGGGCCGGCGAGAGATCGTTCTGGATGCCCTTCAGCCCGGAGAGCGGTCAGCCCTGGAAGACAAGCTGCATGGCTTCGCTTTCGGGTTCTCACAACTCCGCAGCCTAGACCGGGATACCTTCGCGGCCACCCTCGCGAACTTTGTGGATGCTGTTGACCACCTGCCCTTTGAGGCGGTGAGCCGAGCCTGCCGGGCTTGGAACAAGGCTCAGTTCAAATGGGCGAATACGGCGTTCCCGCCGCAGGCGCCGGAATTGGCTAAGGCAGCCACGGAGATGTTCTGCCAGATGCGGATGGAAGAGCGTGAGCTTCGTATCTTGCTCTCGGCAGAAGTTGGCCGCCCCAAAGCCACGAGGCCGAAAGCAGCACCTCCGGTGTCTAGGCCGGGTGAGGATGTCGTTGCAAAAATGTTGAAGGCAGCGTTGCTCCCAAGCGATGACGTGCATGACCCTAGGCCAGCACCTCGCTCATTTACGCCGGGCTTCCTTGACGAACTGGCCGCCCGCCGATCCGCGCGGTTAGCCCGCGAGGCCGCCGAGAGGGCGGCAGGTGGTCAATCATGAGCACCGTCCACGCAGACCGTCTCCGTGCTCAATCTGAGCTTCGTGATCGTGAAGCCGCTATCAAATCCAAATCCACTGAGGAGAGCGCGATATGAAGGGCAAGCACCCTAGCGGCAGGCCCATTCGCAAGCCTCAGAAGCGCGATTACAGCATGCGCGCCTATCGAGGGACAGGCTTCGTTTGTTTCCGGCTGAACGAGAAGCGCCACGATACTCACGCTTTCGGCTTCATCGACCACCGCGTCGGAGACATGTCCGATTGGGCTGACACCGCGAAGGGCACCAAGCGATGACCAACAAGCAGCGCCGCGCCCTCCGTCGTGAGAAAGCTCGCGAGAGATCGCGTAAGAAGGCCGTCAAGCGGGCTGTCGCCGTCAACATGCAGTCTGTCAGGGCCGGCGCCTATATGGCTGCCAGAGAGCGTCAGGATCGATTTGAGGTGGATCACAGCCGGACATGGTACGTGATCCGAACGCTACCGCGATGGGCGACTAAGGCGACCGAGCAGATCACTGCTTCCGGCACGCCGGTCTTTGAAGCCCGTGAGGCGATCCGGCTAGTGTCGGAAATCGGCAAAGTCCGGCTTGCCCTGATCCCGGTCCTGCGTAGGCTGATCTTTGTCGGCGTGAAGGACTGGCAGGAGTTGCGTCACGTCGAAAGCCATCCCGGCGTCTATGACGATCTGACGGGCTACGGTCGCTCAGGCGTTGTCCAGCGTCCAGGCGGCGGGCACATGACGATCAGCCCTGAGGATTTGCAGAATTTCGCAGACTGCATCACCGGCTTCGGAGGCGATGACGCAAGCGCGCTTAGCATGGTCTACGAGATTGGCGGCGTAGTTCGTGTCAAGGATGGCGCATTGGCGTCTTTCAACGGCAACGTTGAGGCTATCGATGATCGGACGGGCCGATTGAGGGTGTCGGTGGACATCTTCGGGCGCAGAACCATTGTGGAGCTGGACG
>NZ_JAKSYG010000067.1 GCF_022829725.1 Methylobacterium sp. E-005
ACCCTGCGAGATCAAGACATCGACCTGCCGCAGCTTAGCAACGATCTCTTCAGCCGTATGCTTCTTCCGTCCCATGACGACATCCTCCACATGGCTCAAAGCCATACCTCAGGGAGGACCACTTTTCAGGGGGCAGGCCACGGCCTCGTGCCGCTATCAGCGCCCGCCCGGAGCTCCGCCCGCGCGGAAGTACGAGCACCTCTGCCTCGCCGCAATCACGCTGCCGCAACCGGTGAAGCAGGTTCCGCCGGTGCCACCAAGTGTGCCCTACACCATCGAGGTCTGGAAGGAGTCTGGCGGCGGTATCGAGCTGCACCTCGCCACGATCTATCCTCTGCCGGTAGCGATCGCGGCGTTCGATGCGGCGTGCCTGGAGTGGCCCACGCACGAGGTCACTCTTCGGGACCGGGCGCGGATCATCCAGAGGCGGGACCGGCCGCTGCCGAACTCCAGCGCGGCGCCTGCGGCGTCCCGCCCCTGACGGCGAGCCCGTCTTCCTCCAGGCGCATTAGCGCACGGGCGGCGTGCAGGGTTCGCTCCCGCCCTGGCAATCCGGCGCGCTCTGCGATCTCGGTGGCGGTCGATGGCTCGGGTGTGAGAGTCGCCAGCACGCGCGGGCGGATGTCGTGGCGCGGCCGGGCGCCGCGAGGGGCGGGAATCTCCGGCATCGGCGATTTATGCCGCCTCGACCAACCCGCGGCTCTCGGCCAGCTGCAGTACGTCAACATCCGAGAAGATAAGATCCCCGATCTGCCAACGCTCCAGGTCGTCGCCGATCGGCGCCACAGCGATGCCGGCAGCCCGCAGCGCATCGACGGCATCGAGGACCGGGTCGGCGTCGTCGATCATGCGAGCGCGATCAGCATCCAGGCCCGGGCCTTCGCCTCGATGTCCTCGGCGGACGCCGCCGGGTCGTCGGCGATCGCGCGCTCAACGATCTCCTGCGCCTCAAGAACGCTCAAGCCGATGCCCTGGATGAAGCCGCCCAGGCGCACCACCAGGCGCTTGCGCAGCTGCTCGCGATGCACTTCGGTCTCAGGGCCGCTCAACGCCATCTCTCGTCGGTACACGCCAGCACGTAGACGACGTGCATGCAGCGGGCTTGTGCCGCCTGCGTCTGTGCGTCGGCCATGCATGCCTTCATACCGGAAGAGAACACCTCTTCGTCGATCCCCTCGCGGCTGCCGCACGTGAAAATCGGTTCAAAGCCTTCGAAGCGACTGACCTGCCAACCGATGACTATCATCGACAGAAGGCAGAACAGCGCAACCAAGGCCTTGCTGTCGTAGAACCAGTGCCGCCTGCCGGCCTCGAGACCGATGGGCTCGCTCATCCCTGGACCGGGAAGCCCAGGATCACGGCGGTCTTCACCATCGTGCGGCGCAGGCCCGGCTTGGTCTTCTCGTCGGCCAGCAGCGCCTTGGCCTGCGGGTGCATCTCGATCGCCTTGGCGACGTCGATGGTGTGGCCGGACTTGAAGGCGAAGGGCGGGGCCGATTCGTCCGCGAGGTAGGCCGCACTCGCAGCCTCGATCTCGTCGTCCGACACCTCGGATTTGCGGCGTAGGTCGGCGACGCTCGGGATCTCTTTGGCCATCAAACCCGTCAGCTGGTGGGGTAAATGGTGGGGTAAAACGCGACCCGCGCCGAATTTGCGTGCGAAAACAACGAAAGCTGGCGGAAGGGGTGGGATTCGAACCCACGGTGGAGTTGCCCCCACGGCGGTTTTCAAGACCGCTGCCTTAAACCACTCGGCCACCCTTCCCGACGGCATCCGCGATTTGACCGTTACGGCGCCTGCCGATCCCCCGTCAACCAAAGAAGAGCGGTTGACCTGCGCAGCCAATCCGCCTATCTGACCGCCCACGCCTGACGCCGCTGGATGCAGCGCGGCCGGTCCAAGGCCGTCACGATGACGGACGGACACGGCCTACGGCCGATTGGGGGATAGTTTAACGGTAGAACGGTGGACTCTGACTCCTCTAGTCCTGGTTCGAATCCAGGTCCCCCAGCCACCTAAATCAAACAGTTAGACAGGCAGCCCCGTAAATTTTGACAGGTTTGCCTATTCGGTTTGCCGTTTAGCCGGAACGGTCTTCGGCGGCCTCTTTCGCCGAGCGGCGTGTACGACAGCCCAAAACACGTCTTCTCCCCAGTCCGCCATCGCCGTATTCACGGCCACGCAGACGATGCGGATATTGTCGGCCGTATAGCCGCCCGAAGCGCGAATGCGGTCGATGCTCGGCCGCCATGGCTGACGGTAGCCGTCGTGTTCCGTCTCCATCCTGAACGGCAAGCCTGTAACCTCGCACCGAAGGTTCGATCGCGTCAGCGCGGCAGCTACGTCCTCGAAGTCGATGGCGAACGCGATGCCGCGCTCCTGAGCTCGGCGCAGCGCCTTCCGGTAGATGATCCTGATGTGTCTTTCGAAGCGGCGCGCGGTATTGGGCTCCGTCTGCATAGCCTCTTCGAGTAGCCGGGCCGCTTCTGCTACCGGATCGTCGCTGACCAGCCTCGTCCGCCGCATTCCGCGAGCGCGCATCTCAGGCGTCGGCCGGAAGTAGCAGTAGCTGCGGTCCTTTGATGTGAAGGTCTGGATGTAGGCTTTCGGGTTTGCCGTGCTCATGCGGACCCGTCCTCGGGCTGCCCCCCGTGCAGTTCGCCCATCACGCGGGCATTTGAGCGCTTCATGTCCGCGGTCCGGTGATAAACCGGCGTGGCATAGGTCGTCCGCTGACCGAGGATGTCGGCGATCTCCCGATCGGTTTTGCCCAACTCGCGTAGGTCCGTCGCGACGCTGTGTCGTAGCCCGTGCGCCGTCAGGCCGGGCCGGACCTTCCCCGCCTCCTCAAGCCTCGTGCGCAGCTTGCGCCACGACGCATTCCAGCCGCCGTCCGTCCAAGGCGTTCCCTCGGATGTCACGAACAGATGCGTCCGACTCGGGAGCCGCTGGTCGAGGATCACAGCGAGCGGCATCGGGCATGGGACGCACACCTCGACGTCGCCTTTCCCGGTCCGGAACGTGATCATCCCGTCCTGATAGGACGCGGCCGGCATCGTGCGCACATCGCCCAACCGGGCGCCGAGGTAGCGCATGAATGCGAGCGGCGCCTTCAGCTGGATCGGCGCCGCGGCGAGCACCGCCTCGCGCTCGTCGCTCGTCCATGGCCTGTTCCGGTTCGTCTCGCCCGTGGCTTTGCGGATCTTGTCCACGCGCAGCGCCGGGTTCGTCTCCAGCAGCCCGAGGTTTACCCCGACCCCGAGCATGCGAGACAGGACCTGCACCACGTAGTTCGCGAAGCGGCGCTTGTGCTTGGCGAAAGCCTGATTCCGCCATGTGAAGATCTGGGCGCGCGTGATCGCAGAGAGCGGCATCCCGCCGGCTTTCTCGAACATAATCAGCACACGCTCGTAGTCCCTTTTCGTGATAGGCTTGAGGCGGATGTACTCCGGGGTCTTTCGATATTCGGAGATGAGGTGGCCAAGCGTGTTCTTGGCGACCGTCTTCGCCTTCCAGGCCTGATTCAGCCGGTCGACCTCGGTGACGAAAGCGGCGGTGCCCGGCTCGGAGTGGATCCGCGCGCCGCTTGCTCGGTGGTAGTAATAGGTCTTTCCAGCCTTCGCGGACCAGAACCGCTTCACGCCCGCGATCTTGTGTCGTGTCGTCACCCAAACACCTTCGCGCCCCAGTCGGTCGAATCGGCGACATCGTCGGTCAGCCCGGACAAGCCGTCGAGCCACCGGTCGAGCGCCTTGCGGTCGTAGCGCAGGAGCCGCTTGTCGAGCCGCTCGTCCGGCGACAGTGAGAGCGGTGTGACAGGGCACGCCCGCTCGAAGGCCGGCGCCGACAGCCGGCAATAGGCCGCCGCCTCGGGCAGCGTCAGCAGTCGGCTTGCGGGCAGCGGTACGGCTCTCCCCTTCCCTTCCTCTGATGCACGAACGCTACGCGGCACTGCCCCCTCCCCGCTCCTTCTCCGCGGTCAGCCGGGCGATCTCCCGGTCGACGTACCATCGCGCTTTTCGCAGATCCTCCAGGGCGCCTGGCGATTTCAGACCAGCCCGCCAGAGGTACTTCACGGCGTTGCCGACGTTAAAGCCCATGTGCTCGGTGACCGTGATGCACTCCACGCCCGACGGGTGGGAGGTGTAGTGCTTCGGGTGGTTGACTGCGTCGTGCTCGCTCATCGCGAACCTTCCTTCCACAGCACGGGCCGCGCATGGTCCGGGATCCGCGACCGCCCCCTCGCCATCGGGTGCATCGGCGCGCCATCGGCTGTTGGTCCGAAGCAATGCACGTCCGGCCATGGCACCTCACCGGTGGTGATCTCCTCGAGCACGTGGTCGACGAACTCGGGATCCCAGGATCCGGCGCCCCAGCAGGCCACCACCAGCGCAGCCGCCTTCGCCTCGCGCACGAGGATCGGCAGGTTGTCGAAGTGGATCCGGTCGCGCGCGTACCAGTCCGGGCCGTCGTCCATGTACTGGGCCCAGGCGCGGCATTCGGCCGGCGACGAGGTGCGCAGCGGGTAGAGGTTGACCGCAGTGAAGCCGCCGTAACCCCAGGACCGGGCGAAGTGGATCCAGCGGCACACCGTCGGATCGTCCTGCCGGTGGTCGGCGGTGCTCGGGTTCAGCCCGATGAAGCAGACGTGGCCGCCCTCGCTCGACCAAGTTCGGGTCAGCGTGAATCGGTAGGCACCGCACCGGGACAGGTTGGCCGAGCGGGCGATGGTGTCGGCGAACGGCACGCCGAACAGGTCACGAGTGGCGAGGGCGGCGGCGCTCATGTTCGCCCCCACCGCATCGTCAGCAGGTCAATAGCGTTCAGGACAATGTAGCCGCCGCATCCAAGCGACATGACGTAGCCAGGATCGTCGGTCCGGCAGAACATCGCGGCGCTGCCGAGCACCCAGATGATGCCCAGCAGCAGGGCGCCCCACTCGGGACTGTAGGACATGCGGTTCGCGCTCATGCCGCCCTCCCGGTATCGGGCGCACGCCGATCGCCAAGCCAACTGCTCGCCAACTGCATCCCCTTGTCGGTGAAGCACCAAGACACGGCGTTGCCGAGCGTCTGGTCTGCCAGTTCGACTGGAACGGTGGCGAGGATGCCGCGATCGACGAGCGGCTGAACCTCGCGTGCGAAGGCCCATCCGTCGAGCACGTCGCTCGGCGCACTTCGAAGGGCGTCGTTGTCCACGCGATAGATGCGGCTTCGGATGACGGCCTGCCGGATCTTGTCGAGGTGCGCCTCAGCGCTGATCGCGCTCATGCCGCCCCCACGATGTCGAGCGCGTCGGCCGGGGCGAGCGACTGCAGCTGCTGATCAAGCATCGCCACCGCTCCACCGTTCGATGTCCGGCCAGATCCAGGTTCCGAAATCCGGTCCCGGCGAGATGACGATCACCGGCCGCCGGCGGATGAACCCAGGGCTTCGGCCACCACCTGAGCTGATCCACCGGCGCACCGCAGTGATGGCATTTTCGTCAGGCCGGAACTCGATGGATCGCCCCCAGACGTCGACTTTGCGCCCTTCGTGCTCCTGATCGCCTGGACTCTTGCCGAAGCGGGAAAGTCCGAAGTCAGCCTCCGGGGTCCAGCGTGGCGGAAAGGCTCGATCAGGATGGGGTTCGAAGAAGCCCCAAATGTCGAAGTCGTGGATCCCGCGCGAGCCGTCGCGCAGATGCAGCGCTGCGCCCTGGCACAAGCACAGCAGCCGCAAGCGCCCGCGGTAGACGCGTGAAGCCTCGCGGCGGTCAAATAGGTCCTCGAACGAAGCGACAGCTATCTGCGCAAGCCGCTCTAGATCTTCTCGGCGAATGGCCTCGAAGGATCGAGCTTCTCTCGGCGCATCGCTCATAGAGTTTCTCCCATCGCGGTTATCTCAGGCATGCCGTTGTGCTCCACCCCGTCGAGGAGGCGGCCGGCGGCCTTCTTGCCGACGCGCGTCATGCGGGCGTCGGCGCCGAACTGCGCGAACTGGCGCGGCCCGTGATCGAGGTAGCTCCATCGGCCCGGAGCCTCGGCCCAGTGCAGAGCGAATTGCCCAGGCTCGCCATCGCGGGCCGTGATGCCGCCCTGCCATTCCCCGTTCTGCTTGTGGTGATAGGGCACGCCGGCGGCCGCACAGGCGTCCCGGATCTGCCGGAGCCACGTCGTGGCCGTGGGGCGGGCTCGGTGCTTGCCCTGGTCAGTCTCTCCGCCCGTGATCACCCAGTCGATCCGCTCGATGTCGGAGGCCTTCAGAGCATTGCGGACCACCGTGAGATCGCCGGCCTTGCCGTAGACGATCCGGGTGAAGTCGATGGGCCCGAGGAGCGGCTCGGCCGAGACGAAGCTGAAGGCCGGGCGTAGATCGCGCGCCGCGTCGAGCAGATGTCGGACGTTCCGGTTCGCGACCTCCTGGTTCTCGCACGTGGCCCCGATAGCGGCGTTCACCGGCAACCCGCCGGCCGCCTCCGCCATTGCGACCGCGTTCTGCGGGCGCTTCGACAGGAGCAGATGCAGGAGGTTCGGTGTCTCCCGCATCACGGCGAACCACTCGCGCCGGATGCCGGGATCCGCCGCGTTGTCCCAGGGATCGCAGAGCGACGGGAACACGCTGATCGTGCGCCCGGCCGCCCGCGCCTCCCGGTCCCATTTCGCGAGGTTGCGCCAGTAGGACTCGCTGGTCCGCTTGCGCTCGCCGTGCGGGCCCCACTGGACGCGGCCAAGGCGTGTGTCCATCAGGTACGCAGCGTAGCAGCCGTCGCATGCCGGGCTGACCTTGGTGCAGCCGATCCACGGCGACCACGTCCGGTCGCACCAGGAGATGCCGGTCGTCTCAGCCATGACGGGCGCCTCCCGTCGCGAGGGAGGCGCGGTCTAGGCGTTCGATCTCGGCGAGCACCAGGGCGCCGGCTTTCACCAGGTCGCGGCGGGGCGTGGTCGGTTTCCACCACGACAGATCCCAGGGCCACATCGGCGGCGCGCTGCCTTCGCAGTCTGAACGCTGCTGGCGGGTGCGCCCAGCCTCATAAGCGTAAGAGCAAGCAGCCCTGCATATCTCGCCGCCGTCATTGTGCTGCTCATCATGCAGCCGGGTGAACGCCTCGGCCTCGACCTGCCGGCGGCGCTCCGCCAGCACGTCAACGGCAGCCTGCGACATGGCTGTTTCGCCAGCTCCTAATGCATCCCTCTGTCCCTGCTTCCGTGCTTCTGACATGAGGGTGAGGATGGCCTCATCATTGACGTGATCCACCCAACTAGCCGCCCCGTCTTGCAAGATGTTCGCGTAAGCTGCGTCTACCCATTTATCCCTTTCCTCACTCCCTACGGCCGGGATCTCTGCGAGCTTCGCCAGGGCGTCGCTGCCAGTACGAGTAGCGGCTTGGATCGCCTGATATGCGGCGTGGACTTCCTGCCGGCTGATATCGCGAAGGGACTCCTCTTGCTCGGCCCAAGTGCCGGGATCCTTCCCACCGCAGAACTCGCGCGCAATGAAGGGGCGTGAAACTTCCCATGCCGCCATGCAGCCGGCTTCAATGGCGCTGTTAGGCAGCTTCGCCAGGGCGTCGGTCTGGGCGGGTGTAATCGGGGTGACGGGCATGGGTCAGTGTCCTTTCCCCTGAGTGGTAAAGCGTTCGCGGATGATGTTGCGGATGTCGGCGGCGATGGCGTCAGCAGCTGAGATAGCCGCGG